>JBEKKR010000008.1:0-122312 GCA_050010635.1 Candidatus Limnocylindrales bacterium | reverse complement strand
GTTCAACTCGCCGGTCTGGTTCAACGTCGGCGTGGAAGAGCACACGCAGTGCTCGGCCTGCTTCATCAACTCGGTCCAGGACTCGATGAGCTCGATCATGGACCTGGCCAAGACCGAGGCGATGCTCTTCAAGTTCGGCTCGGGCGCCGGTAGCAACCTGTCCACGCTGCGGTCGAGCAAGGAGAAGATGTCGGGCGGCGGCACCGCCTCCGGCCCCGTCAGCTTCATGCGCGGCTACGACGCCTTCGCCGGCGTGGTCAAGTCGGGCGGCAAGACTCGCCGCGCCGCCAAGATGGTGATCCTCGATGTCACCCACCCGGACATCCAGGAGTTCATCAACTGCAAGCTGCGGGAAGAGAAGAAGGCCTGGGCCCTGATCGAGGCCGGCTACGACCCGAGCTTCACCGGCGAGGCCTACGGTTCGGTCGCCTTCCAGAACGCCAACCATTCCGTCCGCGTCACGGACGACTACATGCGCGCCGTGGTGGAGAACGGCGAATGGACCACCCGCGCCGTCGTGGACGGCAAGCCGATGGAGACCTACCCGGCCCGCCAGCTCTTCCGCGAAATGGCCGAGGCGGCCTGGGTCTGCGGCGACCCCGGCATCCAGTACGACACCACGATCAACGACTGGAACCCCGTCTCCAACTCGGCCCGCCAGCGCGCCACGAACCCCTGCAGCGAGTTCTCATTCCTGGACGACACGAGCTGCAACCTGGCCAGCCTGAACCTCATGAAGTTCACGCGCGAGGACGGCGAGTTCGACGTCGAGGCCTTCCGGTACGCCAGCCGGCTGACGATCACCGCCCAGGAGATCCTGGTCGACAACGCCAGCTACCCCACGCCCCAGATCACCCACAACTCGCACCTCTTCCGGCCGCTCGGCCTCGGCTACGCCAACCTGGGCGCGCTGCTGATGAGCCGCGGCCTCGCCTACGACTCGCCCGAGGGCCAGGCCTACGCCGGCGCCATCACCTCGATCATGACCGCCGAGGCCTACGGCCAGAGCGCGGTCATCGCCCGCGACCACGGCGGCCCCTTCGCCGAGTACCGCAAGAACGAGGAGCCGTTCCTGCGCGTCATCCAGAAGCATCGCGACGCCGCCCACGCCATCCCGGACAAGGCCGGCGTCCCGTCGGACCTGCACCGCGCCGCGCGCGACATCTGGGACGACACCCTGGTCCTGGGCAAGGCCCACGGCTTCCGCAACGCCCAGACCACGCTCCTCGCCCCCACCGGCACCATCGCCTTCATGATGGATTGCGACACCACCGGCATCGAGCCGGACATCGCCCTCGTGAAGTACAAGAAGCTCGTCGGCGAGGGCTTCCTCAAGATCGTCAACCAGACCGTCCCGGCCGCCCTGCGCAAGCTCGGCTACACGTCGGAACAGGTCGATGTCATCGTGGCCTACATCAACGAGCGCGAGACGATCGAGGGCGCGCCGGAGCTCAAGCCCGAGCACCTGCCGGTCTTCGACTGCGCCTTCAAGCCCGTCAACGGCACGCGTTCCATCCACTACATGGGCCACCTGCGGATGATGTCCGCGGTCCAGCCCTTCCTCTCGGGCGCGATCAGCAAGACGGTCAACATGCCCGAGGCGGCCACAGCCGAGGAGATCGAGACGGTCTACCTCGAAGGCTGGCGGATGGGCCTCAAGGCGATCGCGATCTACCGCGACAACTCCAAGCGCAGCCAGCCGCTGATGACCGGCAAGAAGAAGGACAAGGAGAGTGAGGCGGCGACGCCGGCCGCTGCCGCGGCAATCGTCGAGCCGCGCCCCTACCGGCGCCGCCTCCCGGCCGAACGACAGGCCATAACGCACAAGTTCGACATCTCGGGCCACGAGGGCTACATCACCGTCGGCCTCTACGACGACGGCCAGCCCGGCGAGATCTTCCTCAAGATGGCCAAGGAAGGCTCAACCATCAGCGGCCTGATGGACACCTTCGCGACCACCGTGAGCGTCGCGCTCCAGTACGGCGTGCCGCTCCACGACCTGGTCCACAAGTTCGCCCACGTCCGCTTCGAGCCGTCGGGCTTCACCACCAACCCGGAGATCCCGATCGCCAAGTCGATCGTGGACTACATCTTCCGCTGGCTGGGATCCCGCTTCCTCCCGCCGGAAGACCGCGCCACGCTCGGTCTGGTCGACCGGTCGGCTGCCGCTGAATCCTCGGTCCAGCCGCTCACCCTCGGCCTCGGTGGAGCCAACGTGGCTGGAATCGCCGGGAATTCAGGGAGTGGCACGTTGCCCGCCGCGGGGCCGGCTTCACCGTTGAGTGGCGAGGCCGGCGGAGCCGGCACGCCTACGGCGGTTGCAGCTCCAGAGGCTCAGGCGGCTACCCCGCCGCCCGCCAGAGAGGGGCAAGACGCCGCTCCCCGCTCCGAGACCACTCCCATAAGCAGCAACGGCAACGCGCCAGCTCGCGCTGGCGGCAACGGCAACGGCTCCGCCGCCCGCGTCACGTTGGGCAACCTCGGCATCGGCAAGGCCCAGGTGACGTTCACCTCCCAGGCCGACGCCCCCAGCTGCGCCGAATGCGGCTCGATCATGGTCCGCAACGGGTCCTGTTACAAGTGCCTGAACTGCGGCTCCACGAGCGGGTGTTCCTAGTAGGTGAGGATGCCGAATTGTGCCGAATAGCAGGCATCGCCGTTCAGGGAAACAGAGAAACCAAGCCTACAAGGGCTCCGCGGGGACGGTAGACGAGAGATCTCGCAGTCGCCTGCCCACCGAAGCGCTAACAAAGGGGGCCGCAGCGTCCGCTGGGCCCCGTGCGCCACTTCCGGCTCTGCCCGTTCCCTTGTTCCTTCTGCCTGCTATTGCCCGTGAGATGACGGTGACCACATTGACATTCACGTGCGAGCAGAGCGGGGCGGTTTCGTCATTTGGGCTCCGGGGTCGGACGGCGGATGCTTCAGCGCTACTCATCGCCTACGAGGCCGAGATAGAAGACTGGGGGATCAGCGCCCTTCCCCGGAGCGCGATCGACCTGACCGTCTTCGCCCGATTCGCAGAGCACATCGAGAGGTCTCGCGGCCAGCCTGAATTCACAGGTGCTGTCGCTGGCGCTGATCCTCCGGATCTTCAAGTTACTTGCTCAGAGGGACGCCTCGGACTCGAACTGACCCAGTTCGCCGATCCGGAGCGCCGGGAGGCAGCGACGCGACTCGCTTTGGTGAAAAGGAAGCTCGATGCGTCTTTGGCCAACCGCCCCGATCTGGCGGGCTGGCGAGTCTTCATTTGGACAGAAGACCTATCCACGCCCGACTTCCTGAGGAGCGGAGCCGACGAGATTGTGGAAGCCCTTGGCGCATTGCGTCCATTGGAACACCTGATCGAACTCCAGCCAGGAGATCCATTGCCCAATCCGCTCCCAAGGCTTCCGGAGGTTGTTACGCCGAGTGGGATGAGGCTCTTGGCCGGCCCACCAGGCGGATTCCCGATGACAACCCGGTTTGCGAGTCGCCACGGCTTCGACCTCGGGCTAGCCCACACAACGCTGACAACCTGGCCGCAGGCGTATCGTCATCTGACATCCGCCATTGCGGATAAGGACAGAGAGGGGAATGACGCCCTATTGGTAACGTTCGGCGGCTTCGACCAGACTGGGATGCGATGGCCGGCCGAGTCTCTCGTCTACGGTCTGTTGACGAGCGAGGTCATGCCTCCAATCCCAGTCCGACACCTGAGACATGTCTACCTGAACGACTGGACTGGTCCGGCCGACGAGGTTCCCCTTACGCAGACCCCTGCGTAGCTATCTCAAGAAGTATCCATCCCATTCGGGTTCCGTGCGAGTGACCCCGGGTGAAGGCGCCAGCCCTCGACGAATCGCAGCTCGGCGGCGCGATACATCACTTGCCCGCCCCACCGGCGCTCGCAAAGTGCAAGCGAGTCTAGGTCCAACCCCAGCGCCTAACCGGCATCAATTCCACGTTGGCCCCCCAACACGCCGGCTCAATCTACTCTCGCAAGACACACATCAGATCGAGTACGAATGTCCGCCGCCCGGCAATGGGCATCCGCCGCTCCGGCAAGAACTAACATGGAGCCGGTTGCTCGAGTGCACACAAGGAGGGCGGGTTCGTGCCTCAAACGACGGTGTTCATCGGGTCCTCTTCGGCGGCCAAATCGCAGGCCCGCGCGGTGATCCAGAAGTTCTCGGGGCCCACCCTCAGATTCCTGCCCTGGTGGGACGCCTTCGATCCCGGGCGCACACTGCTCGAGGACCTCGATGCGATCGGCGACAAGGTCGATGCCGTCCTGATGATCTTCACGCCGGAATCCGATTCGACCGTCAGAGGGAAGGAAGTCCAGGTGCCGAACCTGAACGTCCTTTTCGAGTTCGGGTACTTCTGCGGACGCTTTGGCAGGGCGCGAGTTGCCATGCTGAAGTACGGCGACTTCTACCTGCCCTCGGATTTCGGCGGGTACGTCCACATCTTCGGCGGCACTCACTTCAAGCGAGGGGTAGCCGCCCCTGTTGGCCCACGGACGGAGCGAGAGTTCACTCGTTGGGTGCAGGCCGTCTAGGCGGGCGGTCGGTCGTCGAGGGCAGGATCGATTCGAACGCCGCCAGGCGGGACCGCGAAGTCGCCGTGGCCGGATAGACTCGTCGAATGGTCGAACCACCGGAGCAACTCGCGACTGCATCCGATCGAAATGAGCGCCCGGCTGCCCGGCCGGACCTGGCCGCCGGCACCGCCGACAAGGCTGAGCCCGGCGCTCGTTTCGCCCCGATCGGCAGGCTCGTCGACCGGATCGGCCAGCTGCCGGCCGTCCGCCGGCTGAGTTCGATCCTCGACATCTACAACAGAGCGGGCGGGAGTCTCCTGGCCGAGGGCCTGGCGTACAGCGCGCTCTTTGCCGGCCTGACCGGGCTGCTCTTCGCCGTCGGCCTGTTGGGCTACCTGGTCCCGGACGAGGTCGGCCGCGAGGAGCTCGTCGGCTTCCTCACGGGCCAGCTCGCGGCGCTGGCGCCTGTGGCGCGGGACGGACTGAGGAACGTGGCGTCGCACGGAGGGGCATTTTCGATCATCGGTCTGGCGGGCCTGGCCTGGGGCACGAGCCACTTCTACGGGGCCCTGGACGCTGCGATCGCCCGGGTCTTCGCGCGTAGGCCGGCGCGCGGGCCCTTCGACCGCATCCTGCGCGGCTTCGTTTCGGTCTTTCTGCTGGTCGGCGGGCTGCTGTCCGGGATCGGTCTTTCGGCGATCAAGGCCACGGTGACGAGCCGCCTCGAGGGCAGCTCCATCGGGGCCGCGGCCGCGATCCTGGCGGATGTCGCCTTCCCGTTGCTGACCGCCTTCCTGGTGATCGTCGCCGTGGGCATCGTGTACCGCGTGGTTCCAAACACAACGGTGCCGCTCCAGGTCCTGTGGCTGCCGACCCTGGTGGCGGGGCTCGCGCTGACCGGCCTCACTGAACTGCTCGTCTATATCGCGCCGATCCTGACCGGCGCGCTTTCCGTCTTCGGCGGCGTCGCGGCCGTCTTCGCGGCGCTGGCCTGGCTGCATCTCGCGTTCCAGGTGCTGCTGATCGGCGCCTCGTGGACGCGGCTCCGCCTCGACGAAGCCGGCGACGACTAGCGGGGGGCCGCCGGACGCGCCTATCCACGCGGCGAGCCGGCCGGACCGCCGGCTTCCGTCGCGTCAGGCGGGCCAGTTCGGCGGGCTGTCGATCCGGCCCTGCCCGGCTCGTCGGTTGGTCAGGACGGCCGATCAACGAAGTCGTTCGAACCCAATCCAACCGAGGAGATCGACAGATGGCAACCCATGTGATTCACGTCGAGGTCGTGGGCCGCGACGGCGCGAAGCTCCAGAAGTTCTACGCCGACGCGTTCGGCTGGGGCCTCGACACGAACAACCCCGACGGCTACGGGATGTACCGCGAGGCCAGCGGGCTCACCGCCGGCATCGGCAAGAGCCAGGACGGCGGCGCCGGGCACGTGACGTTCTACGTCCATTCCGACGACCCCGAAGGCACGCTCAAGAAGGTCGAGAAGGCGGGCGGGAAGGTCATCATGCCGCTCACCAAGATCGCCCCCGAGACGACGATCGCGCTCTTCGCGGATCCGGAAGGCCACGTCGTCGGCCTGATGTAGGCATGTGGCGCCGCTCGCGGGGCCACGTGACCGCGGCTCGAGCTCGGGCGGACAAACGCGCTCGCGCGACTCCGCCCGAGCTGAGCGTACCCGGCCACCGGGGGGCGGCAGCCGACCAATACGCTGCCAGCCTGCCCTGGGTCCAAGGGCCATCTAGTCGTGTGACGCCATCGATGGCGGCCTGATCCAATTACGGTTAAGGCAGCGGTGGACGGGCAGGATTCATGCGCCGATCCGGCTCACAGGGGAGTCCTCAGCTCACCGCTTTCTTCACGAGCGCGCCGATCCTTGCCTCGTCGGCGGCGGTCAACTTCGTCAGCGCGAAGGCGGACGGCCACATGGCGCCTTCGTCGAGGTTCGCCTTGTCGCTGAAGCCGAGCGTCGCGTACCTCGCCTTGAACTTGTCCGCGCTTTGGAAGAAGCAGACGACATTGCCGTCCCTGGCATACGCGGGCATCCCGTACCAGGTTCTCGGCGAGAGGGCCGGCGCGTTGGCTTTGATGATCGCATGGAGCCGCTCGGCCATGACGCGATCCGGTTCCGCCATCTCGGCGATCTTGGCGAGCACTTCGCTTTCCCCGTCCGCCTCGGCCGCGCGCGGGCCGCGGCGCGCCGCCGCCTTCACCTCCCGGGCGCGCTCCTTCATCGCGTCTCGTTCCTCGTCGGTGAATCCCTCGACCGTCTTGTCGATCGCGGTGGTGCTCCTGGCGGGCTTCTGCGTGTCCTTCATTGCAAGGTTTCCTCCTCCGCGAGTCTTAATGGGACGACCCTCATGCTAGGGAGCCGCCGCGGCGGCGGCTTCTCCGAAACTGCTCGGTCGTGACCTGTGCGACAAGACGTTGTGAAACGCCGTCAGCCGCCGGGAGCCTGGCGTCGGCCGGCGGTCCGCTCGCGGTCGATCCACAACCAGGAAAGCACCACGACGGCGGTCACGATGCCCACGACGATGGCGAAGCTGCTCACGATACCGAACGCGGCCGGGGTAACGTTCATTCCCGTCGCGTCGTCCGGCCAGGGGATGCCGATGAGGCTCGAACACGTCGCCGCCGACGAACCCCCGACAACCGTCGAACTCGCAGAGCAGTAGAAGGGCACGGTCAGCCAGAAGGCGATGTTGCCGGCAATGAGCCCCAGCATGATCGGCCAGTACACAAGGGAGCGGTTGCGGAAGCGACCCAGCAGCAGCATCGCGACGCCGATCATCAGGAACGGCAGGCCGATCGTCATCAGGCCCAGAGTCCCGAAAGCGATCAGGGCAATACTCGTCGCCCAGTAACCCATCGAACGCTCCTTCAGCGAACGATTGTGCCCCCGGCCGACGTCTCTGCCAAGCGGCGCCGCAGGAAGCGGCGTTCGGCGTCGTTGTCCGAAAGGGAGAGGGCCCGCGCGTACTCGTCGGCGGCCTCCGAGGGGCGTCCGAGCCGGCGCAGCAGGTCGGCCCGCGCGGCCGGCAGGAGGTGATAGCCGGCCAGCTCGCCGCGAGCCGCCAGGTCGTCGAGCAGCTCGAGACCCGCCGCGGGGCCATCCCCCTGGGCGACCGCGACGGCGCGGTTCAGTTCGACCACCGGCGACGGGTCGAGCCTGGCCAGGGCCTCGTAGAGCGTGGCGATCGCCCGCCAGTCGGTCGGCCGTCCGTTCATCGTTCGGGCGTGCTCGGCGGCAATGGAGGCCTGGAGCAGGTAGCGGCCAACGGACGCGTGGGACAGCCGCGCTGCCGCCTCGAAGCCCCGATCCAGCGCCGCCAGGCCGCGGGCTATCTCCGCGCCGTCCCACAGCGACCGATCCTGGTCCTCGAGCAGCACGATCGAGCCGTCCGGGCCGACGCGGGCCTCGCGTCGGGAGTCCTGGAGCAGGAGCAGGGCGAGCAGCCCATTCGTCTCCGGCCGGTCGGGCAGTAGCTCGGCTACCAGCTCGGCGAGCCGGATGGCCTCGGAGCACAGGTCGTGGCGGACCGCCGCTTCGCCGGTCGTCGCCAGGTACCCCTCGTTGAATACCAGGTAGATCGTCGCCAGGACGCTGTCGAGCCGCTCGGGCAGCTCGTCGCCGAGCGGCACGCGGTAGGGAATCCCGGCCTGGCGGATCTTGCGTTTGGCCCGAACCAGGCGCTGAGCAAGCGTCGCTTCGGGGACGAGGAAGGCCCGCGCGATCTCCGGGGTAGTCAGGCCGCCGAGGGTCCGCGGCTTCCAGTACCCCAAGATGCCCGCCCTGTCCGGAGCCCTTCCCTTCCGGATCACCCGGCTGCACTCCCACGACTACCGGCGCGAGTCTGCCCTGCCGCCCGGCGCGGTGCTGATCGTGGGATCGGGCCAGACGGGGGCGCAGCTCGCCGAGGAGCTCCACGCGGCCGGCAGACGGGTCTACCTTGCGGTGGGGAGCGCGGGCCGGATGGTGCGCCGATATCGCGGCCGCGACTGCTTCTGGTGGTTACGGCAGGTCTTCGAACGCGGCCCCGAGTTCGGCGTCGAAATGCCGACGATCAAGACCGTCCCGGACCCGCGGCTGCGTTTCGCCGCCAACCCGCACCTGTCGGGCCACGGCGGCGGCCACGAGACGAACCTTCGCCGCATGGCCGCCGACGGCATCACGCTCCTGGGCCACCTCGACCGCATCGACGGCGAGCGGGTCTCGCTGCGGCCGGACCTCTCGGAGAGCCTCACCCGCGCCGACGGCTTCTTCGCGGCGCGCTTCCAGGGCCCGATCGACACGTATGTCGAGCGAACCGGCATGGAGGCGCCCCCGGACGACCGTGAAGGATTCGACTTCGAACCGGCCCAGACACTCGAGCTGAACCTGTCGAAGGCCGGCATCAGCACGGTCATCTGGGCATCCGGCTACCGGATGGATTTCAGCTGGGTAGACCTGCCGATCTTCGACGAGTACGGCGTCCCGCGGAACGATCGGGGCGTGTCGGAGGTTCCCGGGCTCTATTTCATCGGGCTGCTCTGGCTGCACAACCTGCTGTCCGCGTCCTTGATGGGCGTCGGCCCCGACGCCCGCCACCTCGCCGGGCGGATGGGCCCGATCACGGCGGACGAAGCCGCCCTGATCACGGCGTAGCGCCTTATCGCCGCGGACGTTACCTAATCGAATTACACCGGCGGCGCGAGAAGGGGCTCCGCCACATGGCGCGCGGCCTGAGCGCGCTTCACCAGGTCGGCCCGAGTGGCCGCGTCCCACGGAGAGTCCGCGCCCTGGGCGGCGATCGCTTCCAGCACGCGGTCCGCCTCGCGCAGCGCCGCCAAATAGGGAGCGGCCGCCTCGGTTTCGATGGCCAGGATGGTCTGGCCGAGCGCGCGCTTGACGTAAGGGCGCATCCCCGAGAGAGCCGCCTGCCCCGCGACCGTTCGTGGTTCAGCCATGCTGCCCTCCGTTCGCATCGGCCGATCCGCCGGCCTCGCCAGCCGATCCGCCGGCCTCGCTCGTCGATCCTGGCGCCACGCCGATCGGCTCGCGGACCGAGCATTCGAGCGTCTCCGGATTGAACCTCGCGGCCAGAAGCGCCGTCAGCTCCGCCGCGCAAATCAGGATGATCGCCGTGAGGTAGTACCACAGCATCAGGACGATGATCCCGCCGAGGGCGCCGTAGGTGGCGTCGAAGTTCCCGATTCGCGAGACGTACAGCCCGAACCCGTAGGTGACGACGAGCCAGGCGACGGCGAAGGTCGCCGATCCGGCGAGAGTCCAGCGCCAGGTCGGCCGAACGCACGAGGCGTAGCGGAATAGCGCTCCGATCGCGACCAGCAGGACGGCGAAGGCGACCGGCCATCGCAGGAGCGAAAGGACGGTCCACGTCGCGCCGCCCAACCCGGCCCGATCGGCGAGGTCGCGGGTCACGAGCGTCCCGCCGACGACCGCCACGACGGAGATCACGATCCCGAGGCCGCCGAGGAACGTGAGTGCCATGCCCAGGGCGATCCGGCCCGGCAGCATCCGCGTCTCCCTCACTCCGAACGCCCGGTTCATCGCCTTCATCAGGGCGTTGATGCCGCCGGCCGCCGAGTACACGGTGACGAGCGCCCCAACCGACAGGAAAGCCGGCTCGGTGTCCGCGAGGACCTTGTTCAGCTGCGACGTAACGGGGCCGACCAGGTCCGAGGGGATGCTGTCGCCGAGAGCGGCCACGATCCGCGCGGTCGGGTCGGCGACACCCAGCCAGGGGGCCACGAAGGCTCCCAGTGCGGCCAGGAAGAGCGCGAACGGAAACGTCGCGAACATGAACCGGAAGGCCAGCTCGGCCGCGAGACCCGTCGTGTCGTGGCGGTCGAGTTGCCGAACGTAGAGCCGGGCCAGGGCGATCAACCTCAACCTCCGGGCGTGCGATCAGCCGGTAGGGGCGCGGGCTCAGTCTAGGCGCCGGCGGGGACGCGGCGCCGGGTGGCCGCGCTGCCGTCGTTCAGGAGCCGGCCTCGAGCGGCAAGCCCAGGCGGCGCAGATCCGCACGCAGCCGGGCGGCGTCGTAGAAGCGGATCGCTGTCATTCCGAGTGCCGCGGCCGCGGCCACGTTCAGGTCCCAGTCGTCGACGTACACCGTCCTGGCGGGCCAGATGTCGAAGCGCGACAGGAACTCGCGGAAGATGGCCGGGTTCGGCTTGCCGACCCCCACCTCGCCGGAGATGAGGACCCCGTCCATCTCCTCCAGGAATGGGAAGAGCGGCCGCGTGATCCCGAAAGTCTCGGCCGACCAGTTGCTGAGGGCGTATGTCCGGTAGCCGGCCCGCCGGACTTCGCGCAGGATCGCGACCGTCTCCTCGAACGGGCTACCGAGCATCTCCGGCCAGCGCTCCCGATAGGCGGCGATCAGCTCGGCCTGGTCCGGGTGAGCGGCGATCAGCTCGGCGATGGCCTCCGAGAACGGCCGGCCGGCGTCGAGACTCGAGTTCCACGCGGGCGTGCAGACCTCGGCCAGGAACCTCTCCATGCCCGCCTCGTCGGCGCCGAAGATCTTGCGGTACAGGTGCCGCGGGTTCCAGTCGATCAGGACGCCGCCCAGGTCGAATACGACGGTATTGAACTGCGTCGCCATGATTCCTCACGGAAAGGCCGGGGCGATGCCGTTGAAGGCGGCACGCGACCGGGCGGGTCGCCAGATCGTACCGGAGTCCGCGGCGAAGCGGGCTCGACGACTTTCCGTAGCGCCGGCGCACTGGGCCGCAACTGAGAGGTGGACAATGACGTCCTAACTGTGACGGCCTCGACCTAGGGGTCAATCAGAAAAGAGGGCGACCATGTTGGCGGGATGGCTGCGGCTGAGGAACCTGTTGCCGGCACCGGGGCACGGCGGCGAGAAGAGACTCCGCGGCGCCGGAGCGGCGCTGATGGCGGTCGTGGTTGCAGGGGCCTGCGGCACGGCGACGGCAACCCCCACGGCGAACAGTGGCCCCACCACGGTTTGGCCGAGCTCCACGCCCTGGCCATCGCCCACGGGGGCGCCTTCGCTGTCGCCGTCGGAGGGGCCCACTCCCTTGACGACGCAGGACCCGGGCGGCGAGTTCGCGATCGCACTGGGCAAGGCCGGGCTGCTTGCGCCGGCCGCTGACGCCGGCCGCCTCGCCGGCACCGAGATCAACGACTTCGGGTTCGACCTGCTCCGCCGGCTCGACCCGACGGGCAACCTGTGCGCTTCGCCCACGAGCATCGCCCTCGCCCTGGCCATGGTCCGGCCCGGCGCGCGGGGCCTCACGGCGACCGAGATGGACAAGGTCATGCACGATTTCGGTTCCACCGGGCAGGCCGCCGAGATCGTGGCCCTGATCCTGGCTCTCCAATCCCAGACCGAGTACGACGATTCCGGCTGGGGCTCGAACGATCCTGCGGCCACTCCGGACCATACCGGCAAGCAGCCGGTAGTCGAGCTCGACGTCTCAAACGCCGCCTTTGCCCAGAAGGGCATGAGCCTGCAGCAGGCCTACCTCGACTCCCTGAGCTCCGGGTTCGGGGCCGGGCTGGGTCTGCTCGACTACAAGAACGATCCCGAAGGCGCCCGCCAGATCATCAACAAGTGGGCCAGTGACCGGACGAAGGGGCGCATCCCGGCGGTCCTCCAGCCGGGCGATATCGACACCATGACTCGCCTTGCCCTCGCGAACGCGATCTACCTCAAGGCAGCCTGGGAAACCCAGTTCGATCCGAACGCCACGAAGTCGCTGCCGTTCACGCGCGGCGACGGGTCCCAGGTCTCGGTTCCGACGATGGCGGCGGAGCGGACGCTGTCCTACTCGGCCGGGACCGGCTACAGGGCGGTGGTGCTGCCCCTGGGCTCCGCCTCGCTGTCGATGACGATCGTCGTTCCCGATTCCATGGTCTCGTTCGTGAGCGGGCTCACCGCGGCCGGGCTCGCCTCGATCGACTTCGCGGCTGAGAAGTACGACGTGGACCTGACACTGCCCCGCTTCTCCGCCGAGACCCGCGTCGACCTGGCGAGCATGCTGGCGGCCATGGGCATGCCCACGCTGTTCGACCGGAACGGCGCCGATCTCTCGGGCATCACTACCGTCGAGCGCCTGTATGTCGCCAAGGTGATCCACCAGGCCAACATCGACGTGGTGGAGCAGGGCGTGACCGCGGCCGCGGTCACCCCTGTGTCGATAAGGGCCGGCTCGGCCGGCCCGGTGGCCACGCCACGTCACGTGCAGTTCCACGTGGACAAGCCGTTCCTCTACTTCATCCGCGAGGAGTCCACGGGCGCCGTCCTGTTCATGGGCCGCATCGGCGATCCGTCCGCGAAGAGCTAAATCCCGCCGGAGCCCGCTCCTGGGCCGCCGGCCGCCCGGGCCGCACGGCATCGCCGCGGCCACGCCCAGGCTGCCCGACTAATTGTCGGCGATGAGCTTTTCGATGGCCTTGGGCGTCATCGTGGTGCGGTGGGCGATGTAGGCAGCGATGCGGGCTGGATTGCCGCGGCACCGGTGAAGGGTTCGATGATTCAGCCGGGGCCACATGGCCATCGCCCGGCGTTCGACGCGGTCCGCCGACTCCGGCCGCCAAT
This sequence comes from Candidatus Limnocylindrales bacterium, assembly GCA_050010635.1. Lineage (GTDB taxonomy): Bacteria > Chloroflexota > Limnocylindria > Limnocylindrales > CSP1-4 > Fen-1039. The sequence goes on along the minus strand of JBEKKR010000008.1, from coordinate 109,217 downwards.
AGGGCAGCCCGGGATGGAGACGGGGAAACGGAACGAGCACGGGAACCTTCCGGCTGCCGGCCTGACGCAGTCTCGGAAACCGAGGCATCGGCACGGGGGGTCGGTCAGATAACCATCGTGCGCGCCCGTCGCAGACAATACAACTGCCGCAAGGTCCTAATGCGGGCGATCCCGAAAGCCCGGCCGGAAATGGGTCCTGCCACCGCTACCTCCAGGGGCGCAGCGGCGCGAGGAACTCGACGATCAGGGCGTTGAGCCGGTCCGGCGCTTCCATGCCGATCATGTGGGCCACGTCCGGCCAGATCACAGCCCGCGCGTTCGGGGCGGCGGCCTCGAGGTGTCGCGCGGTCTGGACTATCTCGGAGAGATCGAGGGCACCGGCAACCGCCAGGACGGGGCAGCTCAGATCGCCGAGTCGCTCGTTGGCCGGCGGATCGAGCTTGATGGACCGGCCCTTGACCCGCCCGGCTTCGTAGAGCGGCCGATCCATCGCCCGGACGGCCTCCCTGATCGCCGGGTCCACCCGGTCCGGCGGCTGGCCCGGGCCGTTCACCCAGAATGGCACCTCCAGGTCGACTATCGCCTCGACGTCGGGTTCGGCGGCCGATTCGAGGCGCTCCGCCTTCTCGATGATGGCCAGCTCCTCGGGCGTGAGCTCACCCTCGAAGCCCCCCAGCCCTGCCCCGAGGCCGACGACCGCGACGACTCGCTCCGGGAACTCGATCGCCGCGTCGATGGCAATGATCCCGCCGCGGCTGTTGCCGACCAGGGCCGCCCGCCCGATCCCGAAGGCGTCCATGACCGCCCGCAGATCGGCCCGGTTGCTGAACTCGACGTCTTCCGTGGTTGAGGCACCGAAGGCCCGGTAGTCGTAGCGGACGACGCGGAAGCCCGCGGCGACGAGCCCCGGAACCATCGCGTCCCAGGCGCGGAGATCGACGATGGCGGCGTGCATGAGAACGATCGGCGGGCCCGAGCCCTCGCTCACCGCGAATAGCCGGCCGCCGGGAACCTCGACGAAGCGCTCCATCGGTCGAGCATAGCGGCCGCGAGCGACGCCCGCCGGGTGGTATGCGCCGGATCGGGGCGGCCACGGGAAGGCTCATAATCGAACCGCCCGGGAGATCACGAACAAGGAGCAGGCAGTGGCCGGTCACACGTTCGAGGTGCCGATCCAGCGCCCCGACGCGTGGTCGTTCGCCGACGTTGAGACCTCGACCGTCCTGCCCGGCTGGAAGCACGACCGGACCGCCCTGGCCGCCCTCTTCTCGAAGGCGGAGCTGCGTCGTCTGGATCGGAGCCGGGCCGTGGCAGGCCCGCGTACGGTCGTCTTCCTGAGCTACGAGAACCGCTGGGCCCGATCGGGGGGCATCGCCGCGATCGCGGCCATGCTTCCGGGCGAGCTGGCGGCCGTTGGCGAGCAGGTGATCCGGCTGAGCCCGCTGCACGCCGGCTTGCGAACCGCGCCGCCCCGGTCGAGCCTGGAGTCGTGCGGCGCCTGCTCGGTTGTCTACGACGGAGTCGAGGTGCCGGTTTCGGTCTACCTCGCCACGGAGGGCGGGCGGGAGTGGTACCTGTTCGAGGCCACCGGGTTCTTCGATGCCGACGGCGGCGCCGGCGGGGCCGATCCGTACGTGTTCGGCGACGAGACGCGAGCGCACCGGGACGGCAACCACTCGAAGCTGCTGCGCGACGCGCTGTTCGCCGCGAAGGCGATACCTGCCGTCCTGGCGACGCTGGCTCTCGAAGGCCGGATCGCCCACAACCTCATCGTCCACGCCCAGGACTGGGAGCTGGCGGCGGTCGCACTGACCGTCAAGGAAGCTCTTCTCGGCGGCCCGCTGAAGGGCTTCTCGGCATCGGTGCTGCTGACCCTCCACAACCCGTACGACCACCGACTGTCCGACCACGTCCTGGCGAAGATCACCGACCGCCTCGGGCCCGAACGCTGGCCCCTCTTGCACCACGACAACCACACGGTGCTGGCGCGCATGATCCCGCTCGCAGACGCGCCGATATCGACGGTCAGCCGGCGCTTCGCCCAGGAGTTGACGACGGACCCGCTGCAGACCGCGCATTTCGTCGCGCACTACCAGAAGATCCTCGCCCGCCAGGGCGTCGTCGGCATCGACAACGGGCTCTTCGCCCAGTTGCCGGGCCCGGATCCGGCCCTGGACAGGGCGATCGCCGCGGCCCTTCGCGGACGGACGAGTGCACTGCTCGAGCTGAAGCTGGCCGCGCGGCGGAAGGCCCTCGGCGAGCTCGGGGACTACCTCGAGCGGCTGGTTGCCGCGGCCAACCCGAACGAGCCCGTTTACGGCACGCTGGATGGTGGCGACGGCCGTCCGCTGGCCGGACTTCCCGACGATGTGCCGGTCTTCCTTATGACCGGCCGCCTGGACCCCGGGCAGAAGGGCTTCGACGTCTTTGCCGCCGCGATCGAAAGGATGCCGGCGGGGCTCGGCAAGTACATAATCTCGCCGCTCAGCCCCATGGCCTCGGATCCGGACACGCGGCTGAATCTCGACTTCCTTGCCAGGCTGGCCGAGTGGCGGGCCGGGGAGGTGGTCGTTCTGCCATTCCGCATCGCCGACATCTACGCCGACCTGGTCCGGGGCGTCACGTGGTCGGTCTGGCCGTCGCTGTACGAGCCGTTCGGCGGCGTCACCGAGCCGTATGTCTGGCTGACGCCGGTGATCGCCCGGGCCACCGGCGGCCTCGTCCAGCAGGTCATCGACCATGGCATCAGCCCCAAGGATTCGACCGGGCTCCTCTACCGCGAGACCGTGCCGGCGGATCGCGCCTGGCAGGAAGCGGCGCAGAGCGCCATGCAGGGCGAGCAGGACCCGGTCGCGCGCGCATCGACCGCCCTCTTCCGGGCCCAGGCCGCGGCCCTCGGCGAAGCAATCGTGTCGGCCGCGGCGCTGTACCGCGACCACCGTTCGGACTACGGGCGGCTGATCGCGAACCTGCCGGCGATGTGCCACGTTCTCGACTGGGGTCGATCGGTCCGCGACTACCGCGCCTGGTACGACTCGGCGAGCATCCCCGGCTGACCGCGACCCGCGCGCGGTTTTGGGCGGCGACCTAGGCGATCCGCTCGCCGGCTCGAATCTCCAGGTCGAGGCGGTTCTCGGGCGGAGAGAGCGGGCACGACCAGCGCGGATCGAACGCGCACGAGGGCTGGTAGGCAAAGTTGAAGTCGGCCACGATGGTGCCGGCGGAAGGGTCGCCGCCGAGGTCCGCGCCCTTGGCAGTGTCGAGCAGGTAGCGACCACCCGGGCAGTAGCGTTGGGCCACTTGCGCCCGCGGCGTTCCGCCGGCGTCGACTACGTCGGCAGGCCTCGCCGCCTCAACTCGGCGAGCAAGGCGGTGAGGTCTTCGATCGTGACCGTGGCCCCGGCGGCCGTCAGCGCGTCCGAGTCCGCGGCGCCGGTGGTCACGCCGATGCTGGTCATCCCGGCCGCGGCGCTGGCGATCATGTCCCACGTCGAGTCGCCCACGTACCAGCAGCCCTCGGGCGCCACGCCCAGCTGAGCTGCCGCCGCCAGCAGCAGGTCCGGAGCCGGCTTGGCGTGGGCCACGTGGCTGCCGTCCACGATCGGCGGCTCGGCCGGCAGGGTCAGCGACCTCACCGAGGCCATGACCTGGCCCGGCAGGCTCGATGTCGCGATGGCGAAGGTCAGGTGGCTCAGCTCGAGCGCGCTCAACAACTCCGTTGCGCCCGGCAGCGGGGCGGGCGTGGCGTTCAGCTCATCGAAGATGGCGCCGCTGAGGTCGTCGACGACCTTCGCCTCTGCCTCGTCGAACTCCCGTCCGGCCTCTCGGGACATTTCGCGGGCGAGCCGACGACCGTCGGACCCGATCAGGCCGGCCAGTCGATCGTGATCGACCGCGACGCCGTGCTGCCGCAACGCCTCGGTCCAGGCTTCGATGCGCAGGCGCACGGTGTCGACGAGCGTTCCGTCCAGGTCGAAGAGGATGGCCTGCGGCGTGGGCATGGCGCGGAGCGTGAGGCTTGGGGTCATGCCCGGAATGGTGACAGGTACGCGGGCGCCCATCCTGGAACCCGTTCGGGTATTCCGGAGCAAGGCCCGATAATGGCTGAATGCCGCCCGAGCCAGATCCACCCAGCGAAGCCGACCTCGCCGACGCCTCCGGCGCGCCCGAGCCCGGCGATGACTCCTTCGAGGCGCTCGTGTTCGCCGCTCTCGATTCGCTGCCGGACGTCTTCCGGGAGCGGCTCGGCAGCGTCGCGGTGGTGATCGAGGACGAACCCACGCCCGACCAGCTGACATCCGTCGGAGCTTGGGGGCTGCTGGGGCTCTACACGGGAGTGCCGCGGACGGCGTGGGGCGCGGAGAACGCCGCCTACGCGAGCAAGATCACGATATTCCGCGGACCGCACTTGCGGCAGTTCCGCGATCCGGAGTCGCTGGCGCTGGGCGTGGCCGACACCGTGCGGCACGAGGTCGCCCACCACTTCGGCATCTCGGACGCGCGGCTGAACGAGCTGGCCCGCGAGCGGCACGGCCGCTAGCCTCGGGGCGCGGCCGGCCGCGGTCCGGTTGGAGCGAAGGCCGGGTCGAGCCCGGCCCAAGATCGCCTAGCTGGCTCGAGCCTTGGCCGGGCAGTAGGTCAGGCTGGCGTTCTTGCGCTGGGACCAGGTCTGGCCGGCGCGAATACGGCCCTTGAGCCAGGCCTTGCGGTTGCGGAGATGGCTCCGCTGGACGCCGGCGCCGCCGTTCTGGCGGCTGTCGACGGTCGAGGCCGCCGCGGGGGCGGAACGGAACGAGGACCTGCTGCGGTCCGCCTCGGGCTTCGGACTCGGGGCCGCTGCCTCTGTGTTCTCGTCAGCCATGGGAGTCTCCCTTCAGGCTTGCGGACAAGCGCGAACTCGCCGGCAAGCTCGGTAGATCAGGTGAGGGGGTTCGTGCGCCGAAGAGTCCGCCCGAGAGGGCTAGACCACCACTTTGCCGTCGCGGCCGCCGCCGAGGTCGCCGCGCACGGCGGCCGCGCCGTGGTTGCGGGACCATGTCGAGACCGCCGCGTCGAGCGCGACCGATTCCGGACGAACGGCGAGCCTGTCGTCCGAGCCGCGAACGGTCGGGCCGAGCTCGGCCAGGACGCCGCGATAGTTGGGCTTGTCGTTCGGGGACCGATCGATCGGCGGGAAGACGTCGAAGTAGCCGTCGGTGCTCACCACGATGAGCGCATCGGCGGTGCGGAAGCTTCTGCGGGACACGAGCGGGGATCCAGTCTGCCGCGCGCTGCGGGCGACGTAGTCGTGACCCGGCGTGATTGGCTGGCACCCACGGTGCGCCTGCGGCGGCAATCGGTCAAGCCAACGCGCCCGCGAGAGCCGCGTGCGGCGTGCCCCAGAATGGCCCGCCTCACGGCCCGTCGTTGTGCTATCCCCGGAAAGCGAGTATCGTAGATGCGTTGCTGCAACTTGCAGCGACGCTCCGCGTGGTCACCCCTTCTCGAACGGACCGTGCGTCTGCCATCTGTTCGGGAAGAGAATACAGGGGTCGCTCATGACCACCGGTACCGTTAAGAAGGTCGTGTCCGAACGCGGTTTCGGCTTCATCGCCGCTGAAGATGGCAAGGAATACTTCTTCCATCGTGGCGGTCTCGTCGCTCCCCTCGACTTCGATCGCCTCGCCGGCGGCGAGCGCGTCTCGTTTGAAATCGAGACGAGCCCCAAGGGCCCGCGCGCCGTTCAGGTGAGCGCGGCCTAGTCCAGCAGGACATTCGCGGCCCGAGCGTTCATCGCATCGGGCCGCGGAACTCCTCCAGACGCGACGTGTCGCGTCCCGTCCCACAGGGCGATGAGCTTGTTCGCGGGCACGATGCCCAGGGCCGCAGACACGGTCGGCCAACCCGATAGGAGCTAACTGATCTCGCGAACTGCGTTCGTCTCGACTTACTCCCCCCGACAGTGTGGCATCGCCACCTTCACGTACGATCTGGCCACCACGGTCGGCGAGCGTGAGATCGTGGCCCTGCATCCGACCGGTGAAGCCGGTCCCTACCCGGCCGAGGTCCGCCATCGGATCCGCCGCGACACCCAGGCCGATTACGGGTACGTCGCCCGTGCCCTCAACGACTGTGGCGTGGAAGTCGTGTGCGTCCAGTACGGCCAGGGCATCTGGGGCGGCGAGGACGGCTCGTATGTCCTCGACTTCGCCCGAGCCCTCCGCGTCCCCATGGTGACGACCTTCCACGACGTCCCGGCCCGACCGACTCCCGCCCTTTGGGCGATCCTGACCGAGCTCGTCGACCGCTCCGCCGCGACGATCGTCATGTCCCAATCCGCGGCCGCCGAGATGACCCGCTCGTACGGCGTCGCAGCCGATCGGCTGCAGATCGTCCCGCACGGCGTGCCTCATCTGCCGCAGGTCGCCGCCGACACCATCAAGCCCCGTCTCGGCCTTCAGGGCCGGAGCGTGATCCTGAGCTTCGGACTGCTGGAGCCCGGCAAGGGTTGCGAGGCAGTCATCGACGCCATGCCGGCGGTGGTCGCGGCCATACCGAATGCCACTTACGTGATCCTCGGCGCGACCGATCCGAACCGCCTCGCCCTCGACGGCAACGAGTACCGGGCCGGCCTCGAGGCCCAGGTCGCCGCGCGCGGCATGGGCCAGTACGTCAGGTTCGTCGATCGGTTCGTCGGGCGGGTCGAGCTGGGCAACTGGCTCGAGGCGGCCGACGTGATCACGACTCCCTATTCGAGCCTCGACCAGACCGTCTCGTCCACGCTGTCGTTCGCGATGGCGGCGGGCAAGCCGATCGTCTCCACCCCGTATGCATACGCGATCGAGATGCTCTCGCCGGATTGCGGCCGGCTCGTCCCGGCCGGCTCCTCGGAGGCGCTCGCGCGCGAGTTCATCGAGCTGCTGAGCGATCCCGAGCTTCGGGGGGCTCTGGGCATGCGAGCCTACGAACGCAGCCGCGGCATGGTCTGGTGGGAGGTCGGGAGCCAGTACCGGCACATCTTCGATGGGGTCATCGAAACCGCCGCTGCGGCGCCTCGTCCGCAGTTTCGAAACCTTGCGGCGGTCGGAGCCTGAACCGCGCACGGGCGCGGTGTTACCATAAGTCTGTCAATCGCTGTTTCGGACACGCTGCAGCAGCGTCTGCCGTCGGCACGCTACGTGGGTGCCGGCCCCATCCCGATTGCGCCATAAGCGCGGGACCCAATCCGTTCCGCCCGGTCCGATCGGACCCTGCGTCGTATCGACGCACACAGGAGCAATCGTTTGTCTTTTGAAAACCTCGGCCTCTCGGCCGACCTCCTCGCCACAGTCGCGAGGGAGGGCTACACGGAGCCGACGCCGGTCCAGAGCGCGGCCATCCCGTTCATCCTCGACGGCCGCGATGTTCTCGCCGCCGCCCAGACCGGCACCGGCAAGACCGCCGCATTCGTCCTGCCTATCCTGGAGCGCCTCAAGGGCCATGCCAACGCCGGCTTCTCGCCGGCCCGGCACCCCGTCCGCGTTCTCATCCTCACGCCGACGCGCGAGCTGGCGGTCCAGATTGCCGACGCCGTCAAGACATACGGCCGAAGCAGCGCTCTGCGCTCCGCGGTCGTCTACGGCGGAACCCGGATCGACCCCGAGATCAAGCTGCTCTGGAAGGGCGTGGAGATCCTGGTCGCCACTCCGGGACGCCTGCTCGATCACATCGGGCAGCGCACGGTGAACCTCACCCAGGTCGAAGTCCTCGTCCTGGACGAGGCCGACCGGATGCTGGACATGGGCTTCATCCCGGACGTCCGCAAGATCGCGGCCCTGCTCCCCTCTCAGCGCCAGACCCTGCTGTTCTCCGCCACCTTCTCGGACGACGTCCGTCGGATGGCGAAGGAGTTCCAGCACGATCCCGAGATCGTCGAAGTGGCGGCCCGGAACAGCATCGCCGACAACCTGACCCAGGTCCTCTATCCGGTCGACCAGAGCCGCAAGGCAGACCTGCTCATTCATCTGATCCAGCGTGACTCGATGGAGCAGGTCCTGGTCTTCACCCGCAGCAAGCTCGGCGCGAGCCGGCTCGCTTCGTACCTGGACCGGCGCGGCGTCAGCACGTCGGCCATCCACGGCGACCGCAGCCAGCCGGAGCGGACCCGCGCCCTGGAGGCCTTCCGCGGCCGTTTCGTCAAGGTGCTCGTGGCCACGGACGTGGCTTCTCGAGGCCTGGACATTGAGAACCTCCCGTACGTCGTGAACTACGAGCTGCCGTACGAACCGCAGGACTACATCCATCGCATCGGCCGAACCGGCCGAGCCGGAGCCAGCGGGACGGCCATCTCGCTCGTCTCGCCCGACGAGGTCGAGGAGCTGCGGGGCGTCCAGCGCCTGCTGCGCAAGTCGATCCCGTGCGAAGTGGTCGAGGAATACCTGCCCGACCCGGATCGCGCCCCGGCGCCCTCCGATCGGTCGCGCGGCGGACGCGGCGGCTACCGCAGCCAGGGGTCCAGATACCGCTCCGGCGGGAATTCCGGAACTTCGCCAGACTATGGCCGAGCCCCACTGTCAGTCGCAGCCGGGAGCCGCTGAGCGATGCGAAAACGCAAGGTGACCTACCCCGTCGCCAGGACGGCCACAAAGCAGCCCCGCGGCGGCGGCCTGCCAAGCGACCCGAACTACGTCCGATCCACTGTCGCTACGATCAACCTGGCGGCCCTCGACGTTCGCGACGATCTCAAGGTCGGCCATCGCGTCAAGATCGGCGGTGGCGGTCTCTATGCCGGCGAGTTCGCCGTCGTCGAGTCCATCCTGACCGGCATCATCCCGGCCGCAATGGTCCGGACCGAGGCCGGCAAGACCCGGCGCGTCCGATCCGTAGACCTGGAGCGCGTCGCGGCCGAGCGTCCCGCGGTCGACGCCGTAGCCGCCGAGGGCTGAGCGCGGTTGTAGGGCGGCCGATCGGGCCGACTCGACGAGTCCGGCTCCACTGGACTCACCGGCGTTCCCCAGCCGTCCATGGCACTGAAGTCCGGCCGGGTCCGCCGTCCGCCGTTGCCCTATCCGCCTCAAGACGGACGCGAATCCCCGGCCGCGCGGGCTATCCTCGGCCCGCTATCGCCACACCGAACCAACGAGGGTATCGACATGGCCACTGTCCAGGCTCCGGAGGCATCCAGGGACGGCTACCCCGTCCAGGTCATCATCACCGATGAGCGCGAGCTGAACCGGCTGTGGGGGATCCCGGTCTTCGGGCACCTCGTCCGCTGGTTCATGGCGATCCCGCACATCGTCGTCCTGCAGGTCCTCGGTTTCGTCACCTGGATCTGGTTCCTCGTGGGTTGGATCCCGATCCTTCTCAACGGCCGAGTCCCCGCGATCATGGTCAAGCCGCTGACCGAGTACATCCATCGAGGCACCCGCGTGGCCGCCTACGCCGTGTTCCTGATGCCGGGCGGGTATCCGCCGCTGGAGCCCGGCTTTCCCTCACCCACCGACGTAGACATCGACCTGGAGAACCTGGAGATCAACCGGCTCTGGGGCATCCCGTTCGTCGGTTTCATCGTCCGGATCCTGTGCGTGCTGCCGCAGCTGATCGTGCTGAGCTTCGCGGCGATCCTCGTAGTCCTCAGCCTGCTTGTCCTGTGGATCCCGATCCTCGCCTCCGGCCGCTACCCGGAATGGGCAGTCTCCTTCTACGGGTCGGTCCTCCGATACGGGACACGCGTCTCGGCGTACGTCCTTCTCCTTCCGCTGCCGTACCCGCCGCTCTGGTTCGACTGATCCGGCCTTCGAAACGCCGGCGCCTCGCCGGGCTCCGCGGGCGGCATCTGGCGGTCTTCCGGCGTGACGACCGAGAAATCCGTACTGGCGCCGCCTACAATGGAGACGTGGGTGACAGCATGGTCACTAGAGGCGATCGCATGGACGCGAAACCGCTCCAGTGTTCCGTGTGCAAGCACCCTGTCGCAGTTCATGCCGGCCACGGATGCCGCCGGGCTGCGTTGATCGAAGACGGGCTGACGCTGTGCGACGTGTGCGCGCCGGCGGGCAACCACCAACAGGTCCGCTTCGAGCGATAGGTTCGCCTGGTCAGACGGCCCATGCCGGTGTTGGCGCCTGCGTTCCTCGCTCACGCACCTTCAGTGCGCTCGCTCCGGTACTCGGTGCGGCCTAGGCCTGGGCTCGTCGGACCAACCGAACGGTCCCTCGTCGGAAGCGGACGGACGGTCCCTTCCTAGAACTCCTGGGGGCACCAGGGCATCGACGCCGTGGGGAACAGGGCATCCGCCACGGTCAGGCTTCCCGGGCGCAACTCCACGACCCTACCCGCGCCGGCCAGCGCCGTTGCGGTGAAGCCGCCGAGGAAGAGCGACCCAAGGTCGTTCGCGTCGAGGGCTAGATCCGCCTCGCCGTCCGTCCCGGCCACCGCGGCATGCCCGTCCGAGACGTCCAGCCGCCATCGACCCGCGTTCCAGGGGCAGTACTCGTCGCGCAGGTCCAGGGTCAGGCTGCCGCTGCCGTGGCCGTCGATGCCGTACGTCCGGCCCTCGAGAGCGAGAGCGACGTCCACGATGCGCAGCCACAGCCCGTCGCCCACGGTCGTGCCCAGGCGGCGTGGCTCCGCGGAGAGCAGGAAGAGCGGGTGATCGGCCGGCAGGCGCCACGTCTTGAGCGTCCTGACCAGGTCGACTTCGAACAGGAAGCGCCAGATCTCGCGTGTCCCCCGGGGCGTCGATGCGATCGCCTCTTCGACGATCAGAGTTGAAGCCGGACCCCGCACGTTCCACTCGGCCTTCGTCTTGTAGACAGCGTAGGCCTCCGGTCCGTCGGCCGTCTCGTAGACGACCAGCCGGCGCGCCCCGCCGCCCTTCGCGTCCTTCTCGACGAGCGGCAGGATGCCGGCCCACCAATCCGGCGTTCGGGCCAGGAAACCGGCGCGTCCGGCCCGGGTCGCCTCGTAGACGGGAGCCACGAGGTCGAGACCCTCCCCCGCCGGCAGGATCCGGAAGCTTCCCTCCCGCGGCCAGTCGCGCGCGAACCCGACCGCCGACGTCTCCGCCTCGAGGTTCAGGCTCGTGGTCGCAAGGCCGAATCCAAACCGCTGGTAGATGGCGCCTTCGGCCGCCCACAGAGCCGCGAGCGGCTCGCCTCGCCCGTGGCAGTCGTCGATCATCAGCCGCATCATCCCGGACATGAGGCCGCGGCGGCGGTGCGAAGGAAGGACCGTCACCCAGGTGATGCCGCCCGTCGGAAGCTCGCCGCCGGGAACCTTCAGGCGCATCGAGAAGACGCCGCTGGTCCCGACCATTCGGTCGTCGTCGAACGGCGCGAACCAGCGCTCTTTGTCGGCCACGCGCTCGACGCGGCCGATCAGATCGTCCGGCGCATCCTCGCTGAAGCCGATCTCGGCGAGCTTCAACAACTCGACGAACCGTTCCGGCGGACAGACTCGAATCTCGATGCTCATGGCCTAATGTTGCCAGACGCCAGCGTCGGCGGCGATGGCGCCGCGACATCGTGCGGATGCCCCATTTACCGTGAGGTCCGTCGCCCTCCGCTAGACGTGGGCCCGCAGCCACTCCACGATTCCGGCCACGACCTCCGGTCCTTGCGGCTCGTTCAGCGTCTCGTGGCGCAGGTTCGGCAGGACTCGCCGCTCGACGCCGGGGACGGCGGCCAGCGGCTCGCTCCCGGCCGTGGGCACGAGCGTGTCGGCGCCGCCGTGGATGACGAGCGTCGGGACCCGGAGCCGGCCGAGACCGCCGCGGCCCCGCTTCATCGCCGAGAAGAACTCGGCGCCGAGGCGCATGGTGGAACGCGGTTGCACGAGAGGATCCGCGAAGTACGCGACACCGACGGCCGAATCGCTCGCCAGCTGATCGCCGCTGATCGGGTTGGCCACGACAGTAGTCGGGGCCACGCGGCTGAGGATCGGGGCGAGAACTCGCTGCCAGCGTGGGACCGCAGCCTGGAGGGGAGGCGCGCTGAGAACGAGGAGATCGGGCTTGGGACGGTCAGAGCAGGCGTAGTTCAGGGCGATGAGGGCACCCATCGAATGGCCGAAGAGGACCAGCCGCAGGCCGGGCCTGCGCAGGGTCGCGAGCTGCGCCTCCACGTCGTCCAGGAAGTCGTCCCAGTGCCGTACGTAGACTCGCCGGCCGCCGGAGAGCCCGTGACCCCTTAGGTCGAAGGCATGGACGTCCAGCCCGGCCTCGGCCATGAGCCGGCCGGTCCGCTCATAGCGGCCGCTGTGCTCGCCGATGCCGTGGACGATCAGGACGGTGGCCCAGGCCTGGCCCGAGGCGGGCCAGTGGCGCAGGTGGAGCGCCGTGCCGTCTGGAGCCGTGCCCTCGGATGGACGCGACGCCACGCCGACATCCGCTGCAGGCCCGCCAGCCGGGTCCGTTCGAGCCGCCATCTCGTGCCTCCATCCGATTCCTCCGTCCCCGCCGTCATCATCGCAGACGCCCGGCCGGGGAGTGGAGCCGTCAGGCGCCGGCGCGGCTGAGCGGCGGATGAGATCAAAGCCGGGGGCCGCTACTTCCCTGCCTGCTTCTCGAAGTCGAGCGAGGCGGAGTTGATGCAGTAGCGCAGGCCGGTCGGCCGGGGTCCGTCTTCGAAGAGATGGCCCAGGTGCGCGCCACAGTTGGCGCACAGGACTTCGGTCCGGCGCATCCCAAGGCTGTTGTCCGGCCGCGTCACCACCTTCGCCTTATCGGCTACGTCGTAGAAGCTCGGCCAGCCGCAGTTCGAGTCGTACTTCTCATCCGACTGGAAGAGCACCTCGCGGCAGACGATGCACCGGTAGGCGCCTGCGTCGTGGGCGTCCCAATAGGCTCCGGTGAAGGGCCGCTCGGTGGCCGCCTGCTGAGTCACGGAGAACTGGAGTGGGGTGAGGCGCTTCCGGAGCTCGTCAAAGTCGACCTTGGCGCTCATGCCGCACCATCCTTCGACCGCATCATCTCTATCAACTCGCCCACCCGCGCCACCGCCTCCGGCGTCCGGGTCGTGGCGTTGCGGAAGATGAACCCGCCGAAGCCGGCGTCCATGTACCGATGAAGCATCTCGGCGCTTTCGGAAACCGTCGCCGCGACGACCGCGCCGCGGCGCACCGCCGGGATCGCGGCCAGAACGGCGGCCTTGTCCCGCTCCCCGTCGGCCAGGACGATGGGGACCGAGACCGTGCGCAGGATCTGCGCGGGATCGCGCCCGACGGCCTCGCAATGACGGTCCAGCACCGCGAGCTTGGGGGCGGCATCCTCCAGGGCCCCGAACCAGTTGGTCATGTCCGCGAAACGGGCGGCGAGTTTGAGCGTCCGCTTCTCGCCGGCCCCACCGACGAGGATCTTCGGTCCGCCCGGCTGGATCGGCCGGGGCCGGTTGAGGGCGCGGTCGATCCGGAAGTAGGTGCCTTCGAAGCTCGGGCGCTCTTGATCGAACATGGCCCGGATGATGGTCAGCGCCTCCTCCAGGCGATCCTCGCGACGGCCGATCGGCGGGAACTCGAAACCGTAGCCCGCGTGCTCAGACTCGTTCCAGGCGGCGCCGAGCCCGAGCACCGCTCGACCCCTGGAGATCACGTCGATCGTCGTGACGATCTTGGCCAGCATGGCCGGATTGCGGTAGGTCACGCCGCTGACCATCGTTCCGAGGAGGACCCGGTTCGTCCGCATCGCAAGCGCGCTCAGGACCGCGTACCCCTCGAGCATCGGCTCCTCTTCCAGACCGACCACGCCGATCTGGTAGAAGTGGTCCATGACCGTGACCATGTCGAATCCGGCCTTCTCGGCAGCCTGAGCCAGCTCCACGACCCGGTCGAAGAGGTCCGTGTCGGCCGTGTCCTGGAACGTGTAGTTCGGCATGTGGTAGCCGAAGAAGGGTCGCATCTGCCAGCTCCTGACGTCGTGCGGGTTCCAGCTCCGCCGTATGGACCAAGCTCGCGTGTTCGGGCGCCGGCACGACCTCGCTGACGCTAGCACTACTGCCCGCCGCCGTCGCCCGGCATGGCTCCGGTCGCGGTCCACGGCCCCCGGCCGCCCGCAGAGCCGGATCGGCAACCTGAACGCCCCGATTCGGGGCCGCTTCCGGGGCTACGCGCACCCTGGGCCATCGGCAATACTTGGCGCGACATCTCAGCAACAGAGAGGCTCGCATGGACCCCAACAACCCCGGCCAGAACCCCGGTCAAGCCACGCCGCCGGCATGGGGTCCGCCTCCGGCTCCCGACCAGCCCGGCTACGGCGCCCCGCCCCCTCCCCCGCCGGCCCCCTACGGGGCACCGCCCGCGCCGTATGGCGCTCCGCCGGCCCCCTACGGCGCTCCCCCGGCGCCCTACGGCGCTCCCCCGGCCCCGGCCTGGGGAGCCCCCGCGCCGACATCCAACAAGGGCGGCATCGGCAAGCGACTCATCGGCATCGTCATCGTGGTTGTGGTGGTGATCGGGATTGGCGCCGTGGCCTCGGTATTGCTGCCGGGCAACTCCGGCCAGGTGATGTTCTCGAAAGGCTCGTACGCAGTCGGGACCAACACCTGCAAGTTCGACAGCCCGGTCACGGAGGTCACCGCGTCTGACCCCATCTACATGATCGCCAGACTCCGCGATGACATGCAGCCGACGGACCAGATCACTCTCACGGTGACCAAGGACGGCCAGGCCTTCTTCACCAACACGATCCCTGCGGGCAAGAAGTTCAACTGCTATATCGAGGATGGGGCCATCGGCCCACTGTCGGCGGGCGTCTACAAGTTCACGCTCTCAGTGGGCGGCAAGACGGAGGCCGAGGGTACGCTGACCATCAAGTAGCCGGCCCGCGATCGGGTCGGACACAGCCGGCCACGAGCGCTCATAACCCGGGCATGGCAGCGCAACACGACTGCCCGCCGCCGTCGCCCGGCAAGGTTCCGGTCGCAGTCCACGGCTCCGGCTGCCCGAAGAGCCGGACCGGCAAGCGAAACCCCCGATTCGGGGCCGCTTCTGGGACTAGGCTCGCCCCGCGCCATCGGCAATACTGGGCGCGACATCTCAGCTAAAGAGAGGCTCGCATGGACCCCAACAACCCCGGCCAGACCCCCGGTGGACCCACGCCGCCGGTATGGGGTCCGCCTCCGGCCCCCGACCAGCCCGGCTACGGCGCCCCGCCTCCTCCCCCGCCGTCCCCATACGGGGCACCGCCCGCGCCGTATGGCGCTCCGCCGGCCCCCTACGGCGCTCCACCTCCGGCCTGGGGCGCTCCCGCACCCACCGCCGCCCCCAAGAGCAGCATCGGGAAGCGAATCATCATCGGCGTCGGCGTCGTGGTCATCGCCCTGGTCGTCCTCGGCGTGATCGGCTATGTGCTCAGCCCCAAGCACGGCGGACAGGTCATCTTCACGACGGACGCGCCGACGGCTTCGGGCGCCGCGACATGCGACCTGGGCAACCAGGTGACGACGGTCACAACCGGGACGCCCGTCTACGCCAACTTCTTCTACAAGTCGCGACTGACCGGCGAAACGGTGACCCTGACGATCATCAAGGACGGGTCCGTGCTCGACACCAGCACGCTGACCGCGGATCAATCGAACGGGGTGGACTGCGTAGAGTCCAACGCCAATCTGGGCGACCTGGCGCCCGGGGTGTACGAGTTCAAGCTGACGAGTTCGAAAGGCGACGTCGTCTCGGACGGGACGCTGACCATCAAGTAATTCGCTGCGATCCCGTCGGACGCGGCCGGCCACGAGCGCGCAATATCTGGGCATGACAGCGCAGCTCGACGCCGGCCGCGTTTCGATTCGACCGGCCGTGCCCTCGGACCTGGCGACGATCGTGGAGTTCAGACTCGCCATGTTCGACGACATATCCGGCGCGGAGGCCGGGCTGACGCCCCGTCCGGAGTCCCTCCGCCGTGACAACGAGCGCTGGGTCGCCGAGCACCTGGACCGCGACTTCTTCGCCTGGATCGCCGAGCTCGACGGCCGGCCCGTCGCCTCTGCCGGCCTGATCTGGTTCGCTCATCCGCCCGGCCCGCTCAATCCGATCGGCAAAGAGGCCTACATCCTCAACGTCTACACCCGACCGGAGGCGCGCCGCCTGGGGCTCGCGCGGGCCCTCATGGAGCGGCTGGTGGAGGAAGCCAGGCTGGCCGGCGTGCGCCGGGTCTGGCTCCGAGCCAGCGACGAGGGCAGGCCGCTCTACGAATCGATGGGCTTCCGGGCCGGCAACTACCTGGAGCTCAAGCCCGATCAGCCTGGCGGCTGACCCTCCGGCGGGATGCCCCTATCTGGCTTCGATTAGGTACCGTACGAATACCTGCCTGGGAGATTCGATGCGATTGCGAGACTTCGCCCTCGAGCGGTTCTTCGCCCGATGGGAATTCAGGGCCGAGCTGCTCCTGTGCGCATCGGACGTCGAAGGCTGGCCGATGGCCGACTTGCTCGCCCTGGCCGACGAGGATGGCAGGCGGCGATGGGCGGATCTGCGCCTCGGATACACGGAATCGCCGGGCGATCCGTCCCTCCGCGCGGTGATCGCAGGGTTGTACGAGCGAGTCGCGCCGGACGACGTGCTCGTCTTCGCCGGCGCCGAGGAGGCGATCTTTGCGCTCCACAACGTGCTGCTCGGGCCGGGGGATCACGCGGTCGTGGTCCAACCGGCCTATCAGTCCCTGGCCGAGGTGGCTCGGTCGGCAGGGGCGGCGCTCACCCGCGTGGCCCTGCGCGAGGCCGACGGCTGGCGGCTCGACGTGGATGAGGTCCGTGCGGCGCTGCATCCCAACACGAGGCTGATCCTGGTCAACGAGCCTCACAACCCGACCGGCTCGCTGAGCGATCGGGCGACCTTCCGGGGGCTGGCCGAGCTGGCGGCCGAGTCCGGCGCGAGGCTCATCGTGGACGAGGTCTATCGATTCCTGGAGTTCGATCCGGCCGACAGGCTGCCCGCCGGCGCCGACACCTCCCCGACCGGGGTCAGCATCGGCGTCATGTCCAAGTCGTTCGCCCTGGCCGGACTCCGGATCGGCTGGGTCGCGACGCGCGACCGGGACCTGCTGGCGCGGCTGGCCGCGTTCAAGGACTACACCACGATCTGCAACTCGGCCCCGGCCGAGGTGCTCGCCCTGATCGCGCTGCGAGCTCGCGATCGGGTCCTGGCGCGCAACCGGGCTATCGTCGAGGCCAACATGCCGCTCCTGGATGCGTTCTTCGAGTGCTGGGCCGGGACCTTCGAGTGGGTCCGGCCGCGGGGCGGCAGCATCGGTTTCCCGCGCCTCGTGCGCGACGTGCCGATCGACCGCTTCGCCGAGGATCTCGTCGCCGAGACGGGCACGCTCATCCTGCCCGGCACGGTCTTCGCCGATACCGGCAATCACTTCCGGATCGGCTTCGGGCGGACGAACATGCCCGCCGCTCTCGAGCGATTGGAGACGTACGCGGCTCGAACGCTGCGATAGACAGGGAGGGCCGACAACCTTCGCCCGCCGGTCGGGCCAGCCTGACCCGTCTACGACTATCCCAGCATCCGGTCAGTGTTTCGGATGACTTGATACTGACCATATCGCGGCCGGCAACGCAAGGGAGTCGAGCGGCGGTGCGGCGGTGCGCATCGCTGGATCGACCCTCGCGACACCGCCCGTGAGCCTAGTATTCGAGCGGCGGGCCGGCGTCGGGCGCCAGCTCCGACCCCTTCATGCCGGGAGGCTTTCGATGGTGATGAACATCGGGTTCGGACTCGTAGGCGGCCACAGCGGCTCGGCCCCGTCGCCCTTCGACGCGCTCAACGGCCCGCGGCTGGCCGGCCCGGAGGGAAGCCATCCGCTCCACTCGGTCGCCGCCGAGGAACTCCTGCGGCCCACCGACGGCGCGCTGGCCGGCCAGATCGCGCTCGATCATCCCGCCCGCATCGGAGACGGCATTACCGGGCACATCAAGTTCACCGCGACCATGGCCATTTCGTCGCGCAAGGCCTACCTGCGGCTCGTCGGGTTGAGGTTGGACGAGGTGCGCCGCTCCGAGGAGCATCACAACTCGAAGGGCGAGGTCACCTACACCGAGCGCTGGGTCGAAACCAGCGGCAACCTCTTCTCCCACGACGCCTTCCTCGAGCCGCCGATCCCGACGAACCTCGCCGCCGGCGAGACCTGGGAGTCGAGCTTCGCCGTCCCGGCACCGCAGCTGGGCCCGCCGTCGGCCCACCTGGGCGAGTCGATCATCGCCTGGGCCCTGGAGGTCCGCTGGGACATCGCCATGGGCTCGGACCATTTCCTGGCCGTCTTCATGCCGCTGGCTCAGAACCCCGATCTCCTGCGCGCCGGCGTCGGCAAGCAGGGCGGTGCCAGCCTCATGGCCGGGGTTCCCGTGGGCGACGCCACGATAAGCGTGGAATCGCCGCTTCCCGTCCCGTCCGGCCAGGAGGTCGCCGTCAGGGTGAGCTGGCCGTCGGCCCCGCAGGGCCAG
This sequence comes from Candidatus Limnocylindrales bacterium, assembly GCA_050010635.1. Classification (GTDB taxonomy): domain Bacteria; phylum Chloroflexota; class Limnocylindria; order Limnocylindrales; family CSP1-4; genus Fen-1039. The sequence goes on along the minus strand of JBEKKR010000008.1, from coordinate 90,822 downwards.
GGTGCGCGCATCGAGCTCCACCGCCGCACCAATGCCCCCAACGGCGTGGAAGGCATCCTCGCCTCGCAGCCTGTCTCGCCGGGGGACCTGGCGAGCGGTGCGGCCCAGGCCCGGCTGCTCGTGCCGCCTGGTTCCGCGCCCTCCTTCGACGGCGCGGGTCTCGAGATCAACTACGTGATCCGCGTCCTCGTTGACCGCCGACTCCGACCCGACGCCGCCATCGAGAGGCCGCTCGGCATCGTCTGAGCGCGCGCCGCAGGCCGGACCGCCCGGCGCAACGTCATTGACTGGGGGCCGCGTGGGTCGTACTTTGCCGGTGGGTTATATAACCAAGTAGTTAAGCGAGCAATGAACACCTACCGCCCCGACCCCCTCAGCGCCACCTTCGCAGCTTTGGCCGATCCGACGCGGCGGGCCATCCTGGCCCGACTCGCGCTCGGTGAGGCAACGGTGACGCAGCTCGCCGCCCCGTTCGACATGAGCCTCCCCGGCGTTTCCAAGCACCTCCGCGTGCTGCAGCGGGCCGGACTCATCGAGCAGGGCCGCGAAGCCCAGTGGCGTCCGTGCCGGCTCGAGGCCGAGCCTCTTCGAAACGTCGCCGCCTGGGTCGAGCAGTACCGCCGCTTCTGGGAGGAGAGCTTCGACCGGCTCGACGACTACCTCCGGGAGCTCCAGGCACAGGAGAACAATCGTGACAACGCAAACCCCTAGCGTCGCGACTGCAGAACGCGAGCGCGGCACGCGTGAACTCCTCGACAACCTGGAGGCCGAGCTCCGGCGCGCCTCCCCAACCTCGAACCGATAGACAAGGGACGAACCGATGATTCAGAAGATCGCCCACCGCATGACACTCACGCTCGTCTCCGATCGGGAGATCTCGGTCACCCGCGCCTTCGATGCGCCGCGGATCCTCGTCTTCGAGGCCTGGTCCAACTGCGAGCACATGAAGAACTGGTGGGGCCCGCGCGGCTTCGACCTGATCGAATGCAGCATGGACCTGCGGCCGGGCGGCAGGTACCGCTTCGTCCAGCGGGCACCGGACGGTTCGATTCACGGCTTCAACGGCGTCTATCGCGAGATCGCCGCACCGGAACGGATCGTCTTCACCCAGATCTACGAACCGATCGCGGATCAGGAAGTGGTCGTCACCACGACGCTCACCGAGACGGACGGCAGGACGGCCCTTTCTCAGAACCTGCTCTTCGGCTCCAAGGAAGCCCGAGACGGGATGATCGCCTCGGGCATGGAGCGCGGCGAGGCCGAGAGCTTCGACCGCCTCGACGAGCTGCTCGCCGGGCTGCGGGGCGGCGGGGCGGCGGTCTCGGCGGCAAGCGCGGCCAGAACAGCGGGCGGGCCGGCCGCAGCAGGCACGGCATCGGCCCAGCTGGTCGTGACCCGCGAGTTCGACGCGCCGCGTGACCTGGTCTGGAAGGCCTGGACGGAGCCCGACCGGCTGGCTCGGTGGTGGGGTCCTAAGGGCAGCGAGATCCGGGTCGCCAGGCTGGACCTGCGCCCGGGCGGCGTCTTCCACTACAGCATGAAGACACCAAACGGCCCGCTGATGTGGGGCCTCTTCGCCTACCGCGAGGTCGTGCCGACGGAGCGGATCGTCTTCGTCAACTCGTTCTCCGACGCGGCCGGCGGGCTGACCCGCAACCCCTGGATCGCCACGTGGCCGCTGGAGATCCTCAACACGCTGACGCTGACCGAGCACGGCGGCAAGACGACTCTGACCCTCCGCGGCGGGCCCATCAACGCGACCGCGGAGGAGCTCCAGGCCTTCGAAGCAGGGAGCGCAGGAATGCAGGGCGGTTTCGCCGGAACCTTCGACAAGCTGGACCGCTACCTCGCCGAGGCGCTGGCCCGCGCCTAGCCCATCTACTCGAATCAAGAGCGGCCGTCGGGCGATCGACCCGGCGGCCGCTTTCCGATTCGTGCGAGCCGCCGTTCGTTCGGTCGTTCGGGCCTCTTCAGCCGGGCCCGGGCGCCCAACCGATCAGTCCGTTCGAGGCGCCCGATCTATGCCATTCGGGCTATCACTGCGATATCTTCGTGATATCATGCAGTCGTGAACCTGAAAGGAGGCTCCACGTCCATGATCAAGGAGAAGCCGGCATTCGCGCTGCCGGGCTGGCCTAGTCTGTTTGCGCTGATCGTTGTGTCCGTCGCGATGACCGTTGGCTTCGTGGCGCTGGCGGTCCTGGATCCCACGTTCATCGTGGAGCAATGGGTCCTCTTCACCGTCATGGTGATCGCGTACCTGCTTCACTGGATCCTGTACGCGGGCTTCACGGCCGTGGCGCCCAATGAGGCCCGCGCCATCGTTCTCGTGGGGCGCTACAAGGGCACCCTCCGCTCCCAGGGCTTCTGGTGGATCAATCCGTTCGCCTACCCGCGCAAGAAGATCTCGATCAAGGTTCGCAACTTCGAGAGCGCTCGCCTCAAGGTCAACGACCGCGACGGCAACCCGATCGAGATCGCGGCTGTCGTCGTCTGGAAGATCGTCGAGACGGCCGAGGCGCTGTTCCAGGTCGACGACTACGAGCAGTTCCTGAAGGTCCAGACCGAAGCCGCGATCCGGACCGTCGCCACCTCGTATCCGTACGACTCCCACGTCGACGGCGAGATCTCGCTTCGAGGCAATCCGCACGAGATCGGCGAGAAGGTTTCGATCGAGATCCAGAGCCGCCTGGCGCTGGCCGGCATCGAGGTCACCGACGCGCGCCTGAGCCATCTGGCGTACGCGCCCGAGATCGCCAACGCGATGCTCCGCCGCCAGCAAGCCAACGCCGTCATCGCGGCCCGGACTCGGATCGTGGAAGGCGCCGTGAGCATGGTGGAGATGGCCCTCGCTCAACTTAGCGAGAAGCGCATCGTCAACCTCGACGAGGAGCGTAAGGCGGCGATGGTTAGCAACCTGCTGGTCGTCCTCTGCAGCGAGCACGAGACCCAGCCCGTGGTCAACGCCGGAACCCTCTACCAGGGATGAGCGGCATTCTGCGAATTCGCAAGGGCCTGAGGCGGCCGGCGGGAGCCGGCCGCCCACTCCCGAGAGGTCGCTGAGATGGCCGAACGTGTCCCGTTCTTGTTGAGGCTCGACCCGGACGTCTTCGCCGCCCTGCGCAAGTGGGCCGGCGACGACCTTCGGAGTCTCAACGCCGAGATCGAGTTCCTGCTGCGCGGCTCCCTGCAGACCTCCGGCCGGCTGCCGGCCGGCCGGGCGGAGGATCCCGTGAAGGAAGTCCCGCCACCCGAGGAGTGAGCGGCGCGACCACGCCGGATCGGTACCAGTTACGGCAGGCCATGGGCCAAAAGGGCCCGTTGGCAATCCCGCCGGGGAACGTATGGTCCGGGAGCGTGCCCCTCCGTATGGGCAGGGCAACACGCCCGTGGGCGGGAGAACCGAGGAAATGATGAAGCGCTCGACGATTGCGTCGGTCGCCGGTACGGCGGCATTGATCCTGGCCGTCTCGTCGTGGGCTCCTGCGCAGGCGACCACGAACACAGGCTCGAGCGGAGACTACGGCGCCGTGCCCGCGGTGGCCGTCCTGCCGTCTCCGTCTCCCTCGGCCACGGCCACGCCCAGGCCGCCGACGCCGGTGCCGACCAAGAAGCCGACGCCCAAGCCGACGCCCAAGCCGACGCCCAAGCCGACGCCCAAGCCGACGCCCAAGCCGACGCCTACTCCTACGCCGACCCCGGAACCGACGCCCGCGCCGACTCCCGAACCGACCCCGGCGCCCACCGCCACCCCGACCCCAACGCCCGATCCGACCGCGACACCGACTCCGGTAGCGAGCGCTACGCCGCAGCCACTGCCCGACGCATCCCACGACTCCAGCGCGCCGCCACTCCCGGTCGTTGGGGGCGGCATCGCCGGAGCCGGCTTGCTGGCCGGCGGTCTCTGGTTCTTGGTTCTGCGAAGACGCAAGAATCGCAGCCAAGCGGACTAACGGCTTCTCGTGTTGACGCTGGGAGTTGTACCGCTGGGTCGCCGTCACTAGGATTGCCCCCAGCGAGAGAGGCGATGACGCGCGGTCCATTTGTCATGACGGTCTCGGGCTGCGCCGAGCCACTGACGTAACCCGACCCTCCGAGCATGCGCGTGGGGAAACGCGCCACGGAGGTCTTCCTGTGGGAGCAAGGCTTGCCAGGTTCGGCGTGGCCGCGATGCTGGCATCGATGCTGGCCTTGACCTCGGTCTCGGCCGCAGACGCGGCCATGGCCGGCGTGATCTCGAAGGTCGAGATCATGGGAACCTTCACCGGGAGCAACACGATCTCGATGAGCTGCACGGTCGACTTCGTCGCCGGCAGCGGCGCTGCGACCGGCACTGTCAAACTCAACCGCGCCTGAAGCAGGCCTCGTACGCCAGGTGCCTCCTTGACGGGCAAGGGGCTTCGAAGCGATCTTCTCGGGGTTGGCCCTGCGTGCGTTCGAGGGGAGACACGAGCATGTCGAGGAAGTTGCTGGCCGCGCTGGTCGCCGCCGTGGTCGTGACATCGACAATCACCGTCCATTCAGACAGCCGAAGCCTAGAATGGCGCTGAATCTCGACGGAGGAGATGGGGAGGAGACTGCTATGCCCCGGAGTTCTCTCGTCGGGCGGTGTGCTGTCGTGGCCGTGCTGGCGGTTCTGGGCGGAGCCGCCTGCTCCCAGAATGGAGCGCAGCAAACGTCGCCGGCGGGGTCGGTCGCGACGCTCGGTCCTGCCGCGACGCAAGGCTCAACAGCGACGCCCACGTCGGCCGGACTCGCCGCTCCGGCTGCGCCCGCGAACCTGACAGCGAACGACGTATCGCTCACCAATTCGGCTCCTTGCACCGCCGAGGACTCCGAGTCCGATGGTTGCCTGTCGCTGAACTGGACGCCACCGGCGGGCCAGGTGGACGGATACAGGGTCTACATAGGTGAAGTGGGCGGCGCCTACATCGATGGGCCGGGGCCCTCGGGCTGGTACGTCTGCCCCGAGAATGGGTCCCTGGCAATCCCGGTCGCCACCATTCCGGGCGGCAAAGCCTCCTACTACGTGCCCTACCTGGGCGAGCACGGTCCGTCGTGCGTGGCCCTGTCCGCCTACAACGCAGCCGGCGAGTCGCCCTGGGATATCGTCATGGTGGGGAGCGATGACGAAGTGGCATCGCTCAGCGCAACCTGGACAACATACAAAGGCGATGGCTTCTCTGTCGACTTTCCTGGCGACACCAGCGGATCCGTTTCGCTGGCCGCGTCTGTGGCCGATGGATATGAGTACATGGAGACCAACGCCTCCCGGACGATCGGGTCTGAGACCAACCCACAGCTGGTGTTCGCGGTCGACCACATCACGTTCGTCGGCAAGACGCCACCCAACTCAGGCCCCGATCTGGTCGCGTTCTTCGAGAAGACGCTCGCCTACTACGAGCCCTATTCCATTGGCGACCCAACCGTTTCGAACATAGCGAGCATCACCGTGGCCGGGCATGCCGGCTTCTCCTTCACCTTGACGAAGGGCGGAAGCATCGAGAAGGGCGAGATCTTCCTATTCGGCAGTCAGGCCTTCGGCGTCGTAGCAGGCGGCGCGGCGGGCAGCGCGAACCTCGCCAGCGTGGCGAAGTTCCTCGAGTCGTTCCGCATCGGCTGACCGAGTCCGAACTGTGTGAGGGCCTGCCGCGGGCCGCCATGGCGCGCGCTCGGCCGGGCCGATGCCGTCTGCCCCGGCAGGCGCTCGCCGACGGATAGGGGCGATAGGCCCACTAGCTTGTTATCTCGGCCTCAAGTCCTCGCTGCCCGGCCACGTCTGGCGCAAAGCCGGCGTCAAAGGGGTACGCATCGCGGCCGCGGCACTGTGGGTGGGCGGCAGCGGCATCTCGCCGGTCGTCTGGGTGGACTGCCAGAATCACTGATCTCACCCGCACCGCGAGCGAGGGCCTGCTTCCAGCAGGCGGCGGCTCGCCGTCAGGCGGCGGCGTCGGCCTCGATGATCAGCCGGCTGCTGTGGCCGGTATCCGAGAGCGTCGAGAGGATTCGGCCGATGCGGCTGCTACTCCGCTCTGTGCGAGAAGTGCACTCGAGCCAGATGCCGTCGGGCCGTCCGGCCGGTGTCATCGGCCTTCCGCAAACGCAGAACGGCATTTGACTCTCGGCGTATTCGATGCGCTCGAGCGCCCTCAGGTGGTCGGTGATGGTCATTGCAGGATTCTCCTTGCCTGGATACGATCCGTTCCGTATCATAACGGAATGGCCCGCATTTATCAAGACGCTCCGTCTCGCAACTCGCCGGCGGGGCCGCCGGCGACGGCGAGCGGCGGAGCGCACAGGGGCCGGCCGCGTAGCGACAGGGTCAACCGGGCGATACTCGACGCGGCCCGTGAACTGCTCATTCGGGACGGGTACACGCGACTTCGCCTTGAGCACGTGGCGGCTTACGCAGGCGTGGGCAAGGCGACGATCTACCGCCGCTGGCCATCGAAGGAGGCGCTCGCTCAGGCCCTCCTGGCCGATCTGGCCGCGCCGCACATCGCGATCGAAGAGTCCGGCGACACGCGCGAGGAGATGCTGGCGGCGGTGATGAACCCGCTGCTGGCCGTCACCGAGTCCGAGTTCGGCCCGGTCATTCGCGCCCTGCTCTCACAGATCGCCACGAACCCCGCTCTCGGCGACCCCTTCCGGGCAACGGTCGTGCAGGCAAGGCGCACCGAGATCGCCCGGATGATCGCCCGCGGCATCGAACGCGGCGACCTGTGCCCGGATGCGGACGCCGAGATTGCCACTGAACTGCTCGTCGGCCCGGTCTACTTCCGGCTGATGTTCGGCGGCGAGCTCGATCGCGCGTTTGCCGAGCGCATAGTCGACAACGTGCTGAGCGGATACGCGGCGGCCGGCCGGGACGGCAAATAGCGAGGTCGCCGAACAGCTCTTGATGCCATCCCGCGGACGGAGTCCGCTCGCCCTTGTGCCCGGGGATCCGCTCGCTCGGCGGGCGGCCAGGTCAGCTGGAGCGCCGGATGAGCAGAACCGGCACCGGGGAGTGGTCGACAACGAACCGGGCCACGTGGCCCACGCTCCTGGGCCCGGGCTCGGTGGCGCCAGTTCGCGGGCGGGCGCAGAGGATGACCGCGTCGGCATGCAGCCGTTGGGCGGCGGCGATGATCTCTTGCTCCGGGCGACCCTGGGCGACGAGGTGCACGATCTGGGCCCCGGGCAGGGCCGCCACGAACCGCTCGTGCCAGAGGGCCAGAAGAGCGGCTGATCCTTCGTCGTCCGCGTCGGCCAGGCGGTGCTCGATCCGGTCTCTCTTCGGCAGCGGCCAGGGCCCCCGGCGGACTACCGGGTCGTAGGCCGCAAGCTCCCGAGGTCCGGCTTCCGCGACGTGCAGGAGCGTGATTTCGTCCTCCGATCCGCCTGAGCCGACGACCTGCGCAAGATGTGCGGGCAGGGCGGCGTCCTCGGTGCCGGCCAGAGCCACAAGGAAGCGTCTACGTGCGCTCACGACCAGGTCACCTCGGCACGCCGAGCAACAGGGCGACGCCGAGCGCCGCGAGGATCGTGATGGGCGTCACGATGATCCCGATCCGGATGTAGCTCCACGTTGACACCTCCAGGCCACGCTGGCGCAGGAGCACGAACCACAGGAGCGTGGCGACTGAGCCGACGGGCGTCAAGTTTGGTCCCAGGTCCGCCCCGATGATCGTGCCGAGGGCGGCGGCATGGGCGCTGGCCGCACTCAGTCCCGCGCCGTGAACGGCGTCGGCGAACACGAATGCGGCCGGGAGATTGTTGATCAGGTTAGAGCCAACGGCCGCGGCGAAGGCGGTCACGACCATGACCGCGGCCGGCGAGTCGCGCACCTGCCCCAGCACGATCTGCGCGAGCCAGGCGGTAATGCCGGCGGACGAAAGGCCGTCTACGAGTATGCCCATCGAGGCCACGAAGACGAGCAGCGACCAGCCGACGCCGTCGAGCGGCCGATCGGGACGCCGGCTCATCCACTCGACGCCGAGCAGCAGCAGCCACACGGCGGCCATCGTCGGCCCGAGAGGCAGATCCACCGCCGAAGCCAGGGCGAAGGCGGCAACCGCGACCCCGAAGCCGCCCAGGAGCGGTCGAGGAACTTCGGCCCAGGTGGCCCATGAGCCTGAGGAAGGCGCGAGCGGCGCTCGCGCCGGAAGCTGCCGTCGGTAGACGACGAACAAGCAGCCGAGCAAAGCGACCACGGACGCGATGCCGGCCGGCAAGAGAACGGGCACCAGGCTGGCCGCGCTCACCCCGAGGCGGTCGCTGACGATGACGTTCACGGGGTTGCTGACCGGGAGCGCGATGGATGCGGCATCGGCCACGAAGGTGCAGGCGAGCACGTATGGAAGCGGCGACAGGCCGAACCGGGCCACGAGCACGTAGACGACGGGCGTCAAGACGAGAGCGGCGGCATCGTTGGACAGGAGCGCGGCAACGATTGCGCCGGCCCCCACGACCGCGACGAGCAGCCGCTTCGGGCTGCCCCCCGACAACCTTGCGGAAGTGCCGGCCAACGCGTCGAACAGCCCGCTTCGTTCGGCCACGGCCGCCGCCCCGGTCAGACCAACGAAAAAGAGCAGGACGTTCCAATGACCGGCGACGTCCGAGACTGCGCCGCTCGGCGACACGAGCCCCGCGAGGACCATCGCGCCCGCGCCGATCAAGGCGGCGAAGGCCTCGGTCAAACGCCACGGTCGAGCGACGACCAGGGCAATCGCCACCAGGAAGATGGCGGCGGCGATGGGCGCTTGAGAAGTCAGCGACGATGATGCGATCAAGAACGCAATGGTCGCACGGCCCAAAGCCTGGCGCCGGTGGGCAACGTTCGGGGTTTGCTGCGCCCCGAGTCGTGGCAATCCAGGCCCGGCGCCGACCTGTTCGTCAGACGGTGTGGGTTTTCATCCTCGCGCCGCCGCCGGCTTCGGCCTAGCGTGAGCGATCCGGCGGTGTCGAGATACCAGACTGGTATCGCCGCAAGATGCCGCAGCCCGATGAAACGCATCCCGGGGCCAAGCCAAACGAGGAATTCCTAGATGCCTACTGCAGCATTGATCGTCGCCGCGGTCGTGATCGTCGCGATCGTGATCGTGGCCGCCCGTTTGTACTCGACACAGCAGACGCGACAGCGGAACGAGAAGGAACAGCGGAGCGAGCAGCTCCGGCAGCGGTTCGGGCCCGAGTACGACCGGACGGTGGCCGAGAAAGGCGACGTCCGCATCGCGGAAAGCGAGCTGACGGCCCGTCAGAAGCGAGTTTCGGGGTTCGACATCAGGCCCCTCGAGGCCGACGAAGGCAAGCGCTTCAACGACGAGTGGCAGGTCATGCAGGCCACATTCGTCGACGATCCATCAACCGCCGTTCACGATGCCGACGCGTTAATCGGACGAGTCATGGCCGCCCGTGGTTACCCGGAGAGCGACTACGAGCAGCGCTCCGCCGACGTTTCGGTCGACCATCCCGCCATCCTCGACCACTACCGCGCCGCGCACGAGGTCGCGCTCCGCGACGCTGATGGTCAGGCGAACACGGAGGACCTGCGCCAGGCCGTGCTCAACTCACACGCGTTGTTCACCGAGATGGTCGAGGAGCCGCCGACGGTTGGGACTCTCCCGGAGTCCGCCGTCCAGGTGGCAGCCCGATGATCCAACCGACAACGCTCCAGGCGAACGACACGCCGAGCCCCGGTCCACGGCCCCCGAAGCGGCCGCGGACCAGTCCGTCGGGCCTGCGCCGAACAACGAGGAGGAGCAGTATCCTGCTCTTTGCGCCCGGCGCAGCCGATTCCTTCCGGACTCGATGGCTGGACATCCAGGCAGGCTTCGTCGACGAGCCCGGACGGTCGGTCGAGCAGGCCGATCTCCTCGTCGCGGAGGTCATGAAGCAACTCGCGAAGACCTTCGCCGAGAGGCGAGCGAAGCTCGAACCGCAGCTGGTTCAGGGCGAGACCATCTCGACGGAGGATCTGCGGATCGCCCTGCAGCATTACCGGTCGTTCTTCGACCGGCTCCTCACGATCTGAGCGCCGGTGGCGCGGAAGGTGCCCGAGGTCTTACGTCCCCAGCCGCGCCTTCCGCAGCCGGCTTCACGATTCCAAAGGAGGTCCAAATGCCCAGGTTCATCGAGCGGCGGAGCCGCGGCCGGGTCGTTTTGCTGACGGTCATGGCGATAGCGCTGAGCGCCTGCGTCGGCAGCTCGACGACTGCAGGACCCGGCAACTCAGGCGCCACCAGTAGCCCGGACACGGGCCTCGGCGCGGCGGCGAGCGCCTTCGCAAACGTCAGAAGCTACAACTTCGGCATGACTCTGGCGGGCGGCACGTTCAGTTCCATGCTCTCGATGCTCCCCACCTCGTCGGCCGTGGGCGACGCCCCATTCACGATAGGCGGCACCATCATCGTCAAGCCCGAGGAAGCCGCGGACATAAAGATGATCGGCCTCCACATCATCGAGATCGGCGGGCAAGACTACCTGGATATGAGCGGTACCGGCAGCTTCGACCAGATCACGATTTCCGGCACGAAGCTGGCCGAGAGGTTCTCCCCGGCCACGATGTTTTCGAGCGCCATCAATCCGTCAACGGTCGGCGGCTACGACCGAATCGGGTCTGATACCAAGAACGGCGTGCAAGCAGACCACTACCGGGCTTCGAGCGCGGGTCTTGCCACACTCGGATCGATCGCGGCCATCACCGGGGCCACGTGGACGGCCGATGTCTGGATTGCCCAGGATGGCGGCTACCCCGTCAGCATGGCCATCGTGGGCACGGCAGTCGACAACAGCATCGTCTACGAGGTCCTGTTCGACATCAGCAACGTCAACGACCCGGCGAACAAGGTGACCGTTCCGACCAAGGTGACGGGCGCGTAGCGCGGGCCACTTCCCGCTCGCCTGGTAGTCGTCGGGCGCCGTGACACCCGGGGGGTACTCGGCGGTCCGACTAATCCTCGCCGACCAGCGGCCAGGATCCAGCCCGTGACCTGGTCCACGGTTGGGTAGTAGTGGTAGCCGCCGCCGCGCAGGGGCCGGGCCAGATTGGCGTGCCTCTAGTAGCGAAGGAGCGTCATCACCGCGCCCACTCGGTTGAACATCGCGAGCCCGAACGGCATCGTGACGATCAGCACACACAGCACGTACGCCAGAGCCATCCAGATGGCACCGAACCAGAAGCCGATGAGAATGAACCAGATGGCCCGGAGCAACATCGGACGCTGTTGGACGTTCGCCGCGGTCAAGTACCTCGTCCCATCGGCGGTGGTCTCGACCTCAAAGGTCTTGCTGCGGCCGCGGAGGGTCAGGAACGCCGGAATGCGGTTGAACAGATAGAAGGCGAACGGCAATCCCAGGATGGACAACGCCAGCGCGTAGGCGACTACGATCACGATGGCGGTAAGCCACCAGCCGATGAGTACGAACCAGACTGCCCGGGCAAGAAAGCCCGGGCCCTGCCGCATGCCGACGACCATCTGCGTCGACCGGGCGTTGACATCGGTTGGCACGGTTGGCGGCGGGACGACGGCCGGCTCGGGTGTTGCCTGTGTTTCGACGGCTGGCTCGGGTTCCCCCTCTTTAGCGACAGGTAGCGCCGGTTCCACCTCCGGCCGGGCCTGGTTCATGTCAGACATAGCTCCGGACCTCCCACTGCCAACTGGTCCTACTGGCGCCGCCGCTGCGACGGCACCGAGCCCGGCCGTGGGGCGCGGCAAACGATGCCGCAGACTCTTCGGCCAACTGCTGCGGCCGACTCTAGGCTGGAATTCGCGCCAGCCACGAGGATGAAAACCCGCCGATCAGCTGAAGGCGAGGCGGATACGGGCTGTGGCCCGGCAACCGCAACTTGATCACCCCCACGGCAAGGACAGTCCGTGCCGGCTCGTCAGCGAGCCTGTTCGATCGCCTTCGCCGCATCGACTGCACGTCGTGCTGCGCCCGCCGACTTGAAGAAGTCGGCCGGCAGGGTCACGCCGGTGGCGTGGTTGGGGCAGTAGCCGTTCGGGTTCTTCTCGAGGTACTGCTGGTGGTAGGCCTCGGCGAAGTAGAGCTCGGGGGCGGGGCGGATGTCGGTGGTGATCGTGCCCATGCCGGCGGCCTTGAGCCGGGTCTGGAACGCCTCGCGCGCCGCCTCTGCCTCGCGCTGCTGGGCTCCGTTGTGGGTCAGGATCGCGGAGCGGTACTGCGTGCCCTGATCGCCGCCCTGGCGCATTCCCTGCGTCGGGTCGTGCTCCTCCCAGAAGATCTTGAGCAGCTCGCCGTAGGTGACCTTCTTCGGATCGAAGACGACGCGGACCGTCTCGATGTGCCCGGTACGGCCCGTGCAGACCTCTTCATACGTCGGGTTCGGGGTGCCGCCGCCGGAATAGCCGACCGCCGTCGTCACGACGCCGGGGGTGTTCCAGAACAGCTTCTCGGCGCCCCAGAAGCAGCCCATCCCGAACTCCGCGATCTCCGTTCCGGCGGGATAGGGCGGTCGGATCGGCGCGTCGAGGATGGCGTGCCGGGCGGGGACTGGCATCTCCTGCGCGCGACCGGGCAGAACTTCATTCGATGAGGGCAGACGCATCTTCTTGGGATCGACGAACCAGTTCATGGGCCAAGTCTACGCGGCCGGACCTCCGGCTTCCGCTCCTCGAACGGGCGGCCCGCGATGCGACCCGGTCGGTCACGCCCGAACTTCTCACCCGATTCGACAAGGGGGGATCCCGAGTGGCCGATCCTGCGCAGTCGGGCGCCGGCCGTCTGACGGGGTCTCGAACCGGCCCGTTGGACAGCCCGCGGCGTTTGGGGGGAGGATGCCCCAATGCGCCGACGCATCCTTCTTCTCGCGTTCGTTGTCCTGCTGACGGCCGCAGCATGCGGCTCGGGCTCGACATCGACCCAGGGCCAGGCACCTACGCCGAGGGCCGACCAGACCTCGGCCACCGCGACACCCCTCGCATCTGTCTCTCCCACCCCGGATCCGACCGCCTCCGCCTCGCCCGCGCCCGACGACACCGTCTGGCTGTGCAAGCCCGGGCTGGCGGCCAACCCGTGCGAGGGAAACCTCGACGCGACCGTCGTCGACGCCGCCGGCAAGTCGACCGTTGAGCCCGCAGCCCCCGCCACGGATCCGCCGATCGACTGCTTCTACGTATACCCGACCGTCAGCAAGCAGAAGACGGTCAACGCCAACCTGACGATCGATCCGGAGGAGCGGGCCGTTGCCGTCGCCCAGGCGGCGCGGTTCTCGCAGGTCTGCCGCGTCTTCGCGCCGATGTACCCACAGCTGACGCTCGCCGCCATCGCGACACCGAGCAAGATCTCCTTCGCCTCGGCGCTGATCGCCTACAACTACCTCGACTCGGCCTTCCGCAGCTACATGGCCAACTACAACCACGGCCGGGGCATCGTCTTCATCGGGCACTCGCAGGGCGCGATCATGCTCACCGGCCTGCTCAAGTTCCAGGTCGATCCGAACCCGGACGTGCGCCGGCGTCTCGTGTCGGCGTTGCTCCTCGGCGGCAATGTCACGGTACCCATCGGCAAGTCGGTCGGCGGGGCCTTCGACAACATCCCGGCCTGCTCCTCGGCGTCCCAGACCGGCTGCGTCGTCGCGTACTCGACCTTCGACAGCACGCCTCCGGCCGGCGCGGTCTTCGGTCGCGTCAACTCGGCTCTCAACCGGTTCTGGGGAGGTTCGTCCGCGGGGCTGCAAATCCTGTGCGTCAACCCGGCCGCGCCGGGCGGCGGCACCGCCCCGCTGGATCCGTACTTCCCCACTGCCGGGCTCTCGCTCTTCCTCGGCAGCCGCGCGCCCAAGGCCGCGGCCGCCACGCCGTTCATCTCCTATCCAGGCGAGTACTCGGCGCACTGCGTCAGTTCGGGCGGCGCGACCTGGCTCCAGGTCGACCGAACCGGCGGCACGTCGGACCGCCGGCCCAGCCTGAGCATCGCCGAGTCGCCGACCTGGGGACTCCACCTGGTAGACGTGAACGTGGCTCTCGGCAACCTCGCGGCGCTGGTTCGATCGGAGTCGGCCGTGTACCGCTGAGGTCCGCGGCGGTGCCCGGCGCTAGCGCAGGCGCGCCATCACGGCCGGCAGCCAGCGATCCAGATAGGCGGCGTCGTACCGGGCGCGCACGGTGGCCGCGGCGGTGACCCGGTCGAAGGGCGAGGCGTCGGCAAGGGCGTCGGCCACTGACTCGTAGGCGCCGCAGGCGACACCCGCCACCAGCGCCGCTCCCAGGGCGGCCGCCTCGTCCGTCCGGACCACCTCGAGCCGGCCGGGACCGAGGGCCGCCTTGGCGGTCACCCAGCGCCGATTCCGCGCTCCCCCGCCGGTGAGCTTGACCCGGTCGAGAGGCGTGCCGGTGATGCGGGCCAGCTCGTCGAGCATCCAGCGGACGTGGTACGCGGCGCCGTCGACCACGGCCGCCGCAATGTCGACAAGGGTGTGAGACTCGCGCAACCCCTCGATCTCGAAGCTCGCCGCAGGATCGCGATGGGGCGCGGTCCGGCCTCGCAGGTATGGCCGGACGATCGGCTCGACCGGTCCGGGCCCAGCCTGCTCCAGCAGCTCGATGAAGCGCGCGTAGCGATCGGCTTCCGAGGTAGCGGCATCGGGACCTGCGCCCTCTCGCCCCGCTCCGGGGTCGAGGAAGGTGGCGAGGAACCATTCGATCAGCGCCCCGGACGACTGCAGCCCGCCGGCCACGTAGGCCAGTCCGTCGGCGGCGTGGCAGCCGGTCGAGTAGCCGCCCCGGCGGACCTCGTCGGCGAGAGCCGGAGCCTCGGTGACCAGCAGCGCCGCCTCGGCGCTGCCCATCGAGTCGAGGACATCGCCCGGCCTGGTGACACCGGCGCCGAGGGCCGCCGCCAGGTGATCATGGCCCGCGACCGCGACCGGCGTCCCGCCCGGCAATCCCAGCCGGGTGGCCGCCGCCGCCGTCAGGCCGCCGACCGCTTTGCCGAGTGGCAGCACGGGCGGCATCTGGTCCGGCCCGAGGCTGGCCAGGGCCAGCAGCTCGGAGTCCCACATTCGTCTGGTGACATCGAAGGCGAGCGTCCTGCAGGCCAGGGAGGCGTTCGTCCCGAGCTCGCCGGTCAGGTCGAGCGCCACCAGCTCGGCGACGCCGGCCCAGCGGCGGAGGCGCGTGAAGTCCGAGGCCCTCTGTTCGCGCAGCCACAGCAGCTTGGGCAGCGTGTACTTCGGCTCCGCCCGCAGCCCCGTCCTGGCGAAGAGGGTGGCGGCACCGATCCGCCGCTCCAGCGACGCGGCGTGACGTTCGGGCCGTGGGTCGTGCCAGGCCAGGATGTCGCCGAGGGGCAGGTTGCGGCGATCGATGGGGACGCCGGCCTCGGCCATGCTGGCGATGCCTACGGCCACTGGCTTGCCGGCGGCGCCGCCGGCCGCGGCCACACACTCGGCGATGGCCGAGTTCACCGCAGCGAGCAGCTCGGCCGGGCGGTGGTACGCGCCGCCGCCCCGGACGGCGTGGGTCTCGGTGGCTCGCCGGGCGACGTGGAGCACGCTACTCCCCGGGGCCACGAGCGCGACCTTGATGTGGGTCGACCCGACGTCGACCCCAACCAGAGTCGGTCCGGCCCGAACCTTCAGCGCAGGCATGCGTCAATCATGGCTCACGAGGACGCGCCCGTGGGCGGCATCTGGGCGACCTCTCTCGACTTGACTTGATGACCGCGGGGCTTATGGTAGGCGTCGATGGACGAAGAGAGGTCACCTGTCGTGTTCAACGCGCAGGAGCCGCCCGATGCCGGTCCGACCATCAGTCGAATCGGCCGGCGAAGCGACTCCCGCATGCTCACCTTCGCGTCGGCGGCCGCGGTCGTCTTTCTGGCCGTCGCGATCGCCAAGCCCTGGGACATCGGCACGCAGCCGCCGGTGCCGTCCGGGTCCACCTCCTCGTTGGCAGTCGCTGCTCCCGAGCCTGCAACCGCGAGCGACGCACTCTCCGGGTCAGCCGCTGCGACTCCGTGGCCCGCAACGGCGCCTACGTCGGAGGCCCTCGAAACGCCCCAGTCCGCCTTCTTCTACATCGAGACGGACGGAGTTTCGGTCCTGATCGAGACGGACGGAGTTCCGGTCCTGGCGATGGGGTGCGGCGACCACGTCTACACGTTCGTGCTGTCGACGGCAGTTGCGAGCGCCGACCCCGCGACTGGCCAGCGGCGCATCGATGCGATTCCGGCGTGCGCTTCCGGGACGCCCCAGGAGATCTATCTAGTCTTGCCCAGCCCGGGCGCGCCCTGAATCAGGCCGGCCCTGAATCAGAGGGCGTGCCCGGAACCCTGCGGCCCGAGCACGCCCTCAGTCGAATCCGCGCTCCCGGTCAGTTGGCCTTGCCGGCTGACTCCGCGCCGAGGTTCACCTTGACCTTCAGGTCTTCGGCCCCGCGGACCAGGCCGATCTCGATCGATCCGGTTCCGGCCTTCGCCAACGCGGCGTGCAGCTCGTCCGGGTCCGTGAGCGGGGCACCGGCAGCGGCGACGATGAGGTCGCCTTCTCGGATTCCGGCCTGCTCGGCCGGGCTTCCCTCCTCGACGCCCCGAACCAGGATGCCGTCGCGATCGGGCAGGCCGACGGCCCGCCGCAGATGCCTGGCGACATGGCTCGGCGCAACCGCGATCCCCAGCCGGGGCCGGACCGTGGACTGACCGCGGGCAAGGGCGTCGATGCGCGCCTTCAGCTCGTCATCCGCCGGGATGGCGAGGTAGAAGCCCTCGCCGAGACGTTGCGTGTTCAGGCCGAGCATTCGTCCATCGGCGTCCAGGATCGGGCTGCCCGACGAGCCGGAGGCGAGCGGTGCCGTGTGCTCGATGCTGCCGCCGATCAGCCGCCCGCCGGGTCCGCAGAACGAGCGCGCCACTCCGGAGACCTGCCCGACAGTTGTACGGACGCCGCCGTTGGAGGCGCTTGCAACCGCGAATACAACGGCTCCCACACCCGGGAGGGTCGCCCCGCTCCATGTCAGGGGCGACACGTCGCCGGTGTTCACCTCGAGCACGGCCAGGTCGCCGTCCATGTCCTCGCCGAGCAGCTTGCCGTTCTCGCGGCGCCCATCGGAGAAGACGCACGTGGCGCCGTCCTCGTGGACGTTGTGGGCGTTCGTCAACACCCGGTTCTTGGCCACGACCACGCCGCTGCCGCGGTGATGGTGGCCGCCGATGCCGACAACCGCCGGTGCGGCCTTGCCGGCCACCGTCGCTACGGCCTTCTGGAGTTCGTCTAGTGCGCCCATTGTCTGCTCCCGTGGCCGTTCCGATGTGAGCGGCACGGCCGATCTTACTTGTTGGTAGTAACTTGCTAGTTGCAAGTTACCTCGGCTCCGCCGGGTGCGCAAGAGCGGACTCGCTACCATGGAACGCGTGTCAGATACAGCCCGGCCGTCGCCTTCGCCAGAGCCTCGGGACTCCGCGGCAGCCGAGCGCTCGCCGCTGCGGGCCGGTCCGGCCGCCGGGCGTGCAACGACGCCGCCCTCGCCGCTGCAGACTGCCCTGGACCGCGTCGGCGACCGGTGGTGCCTGCTGGTAGTGGAGTCGCTCCTCGATGGGCCGCTCCGCTTCAACGACCTGCAGGCGGTCCTGCCGGGCATCGCCCCGAACATCCTGTCGGACCGGCTCAAGCGTCTCGAGCGCGAGCGCGTGCTCCTCGCCCGGCCCTATTCGGAGCGCCCGGTCCGGCTCAGCTATGAGCTCACCGCCGAGGGTCGCGAGCTGGCCGGAGCGCTTCGGCTGCTCGCCGATTGGGGTTCCCGGGCGGATTCGTCGGATGCGCTGCGCCACGGGGCCTGTGGGACGCCGCTGGAGGCTCGCTGGTACTGCCCCACCTGCGCCCGCGCCATCGCCGAGGACGAGACCACTGAGCTGCGGCGGCTCTAGGGCGTCCCGCCGCGGACGCACCGCATCCAGCCGCACCGGCGCATTCCTCTCGCCGCGACGCCGGAGCCGGCCATTTCCTTCGGCCTTGCGGCCGGGCTCATAGTGGGTCATCGATACGGAGGCCCAAATGGCGAGTCACCACCCCGGCGGCCACCGCGACCACGAGATCGCGGTCACGCGCCTGGCCACCCACCACCACGACGACGACCTGGACGGGCTGGCGAGCAGGGCGCCCAATCTGGCCCTCGAGCTCGACGACGAGACCGCGCGAAGTCGCCGTGCCGCCATATCCGAAGAGGACTTCGCCCGCTACGAGGCCGCCCTGGCGGAGATCTTCGCGGCCCTTGGCATGAAGGTCGACAGCCCGGGAACGCGCGACACGCCCCGGCGCTTCATGCGAGCGCTCTTCGACTCGACGGAGGGCTACGACGGCGACCCCAAGCTCGTCACGGTCTTCCCGACCGAGTGCTACGGCGGTTCGAGCTGCGAGCTATCGCAGGTGGTCGAGGGCCCTATCCCGTTCACCTCGCTGTGCGAGCACCATGCCCTGCCATTCGTCGGACGCGCGTTCGTCGGTTACATCGCCCACGAGAACATCATCGGCATCAGCAAGCTGACTCGGCTGGTCCGGATCGCCACTCGCCGGTTCGGCGTCCAGGAACGGATGACCCACCAGATCGCCGAGGCCCTGATGGAGCTGACGCAGCCGCACGGCGTGGCCGTCTACATGGACGCCCACCATCTCTGCACCCAGATGCGCGGCGTACGCGAGCTCCACCCCATGACTCGCACGACGGCCTTCACCGGGGCATATACGACCAACGCGGCCCTCCGCGCGGAGTTCTACGATCTCGCGGGGCTCCAGCGAGGGGTTCGCGACTGAGATGACCATGGACCGCCGAAGCGAGGGGTTGACGCTCGAATCGCTGTGGGAGGCTCCGGCAGTGGCGTCGGCTCAGGTCGATCGTCGCGGAGGTCTCCTGCCGCCATCGCTCGCGGACCGCTTCTCCGGCGAGCTGACGATCGAGCTGGGGAGCGAGCGGCCCACGGTCGTGGCGAACTTCGTCTCCACTCTCGACGGCGTCGTGGCCCTCGGCCCGAGCGAGCCGAACGCCGGCGGCGGGGAGATCAGCGGCTTCTCCGACGCGGACCGGTTCATGATGGCCCTCCTCCGCGCCCTGGCCGACGTCGTGGTCGTGGGAGCGGGCACGATGCGCGTGGGCCGGCGACACGTGTGGACGGCCGCCCATGTCCAGCCCGCCTTCGCCGACGCATTCGCGACCTGGCGTTCCGCGCTGCGGCTGTCGCCCCAGCCGACGACGATCGTGGTGACGGCAAGCGGCAACCTCGACACCACTCACGCGGGCCTCAACGCTCCGGACGTGCCCGTGATCGTGGCCACGACCCGGGCCGGCGCAGGTCGCCTCGCCCGCCTGCCCCTTCCACCGAACGTGCGAGTGGCCGCGCTCGGTGACGGCGCCGGGGTTCCCGCTGAAGCCCTTCTCCAGCTGATCCGCGAGACCGGTGCTCGCCTGGCCTTGTGCGAGGGCGGGCCGCACCTCTTTGGCGAGCTGCTGCGGGCCCGGCTGATCGACGAGCTGTTCCTGACCGTGGCGCCACAGATTGCCGGCCGCGACGACGCCATTCACCGCCTCGCCCTGGTCGAGGGGACGAGCTTCGGCGAGGGGCACGGCCGCTGGGCCAGCCTGTCGTCGATTCGGCGCGCCGGCGACGATCTCTTCATGCGCTACCACTTCGAGGCCTATGCGAGCGCCTCCGGCGATCGGCTGTAACCCGACTGAAAGCCGGCCCGACGACGATGTCGGCATCGAGACCCGAGCGGCATCCGGCAAGCCAATCGACCGCCGGCCCGGTTCCTGCCGATTCCTCACCACGTTGACATTGGACCCGTCCACGGGTCCCGGGCCCCCGGATCCTGCCTTCGTGTCGTTCGGACTGCCGCCGATGCCCCCGCCGGCCTTAAGATGTATCTGTCAGCAGAACCGCGGCGCATCTTCCGGCTGCGCCCGAACATCCACGGAAGGCATGCATGAGTCGAACTCCGCGCATCGGTATCCTCACGGGCGGCGGTGACGTCCCCGGTCTGAACTACGTCATCAAGAGCGTCGTCTATCGCGCAACCGAGCTTGGCTACGAGGTCTACGGCATCCGGCGCGGCTGGGAAGGCCTGACGCACATGAAGCCGGGCCCTGAGCTGGACCACGATTACATCGTCCCGCTCGATCGGATCAACACCCGCTCGATCGATCGGACCGGCGGCACCTGGCTGCACACCTCCCGAACCAACGCCCGCAAGATGAAGGCCGGCAAGACGCCGGCGCACATCGGGCCCGAGCGCCTCAAGCAGCTCGAGGTCAAGGACGGCGTGTACAACTTCACGCCCGTCGTCCTGGAGAACATCGAGAAGCTCGGCCTGGACTACCTCGTCCCGATCGGCGGCGACGACACGCTGAGCTTCAGCCAGGTCCTGGCCGACGCCGGCGTCAAGCTCGTGGCCGTCCCCAAGACGATGGACAACGACGTCCAGGGCACCGAGTACTGCATCGGCTTCTCGACCGCCATCTCGCGAGCCAAGGACGCAATCAACCGCCAGCGGACCACCCTCGGCTCGCACGAGCGGATCGGCGTATTCCGCATCTTCGGCCGCGACGCCGGCTTCACCGCCCTGTACACGGCCTACGTGACCAGCGCCCGCTGCCTGATCCCCGAGTACGAGTTCGACCTCAACCACCTCGTCGAGCTGCTCGTCCACGACAAGCTCGCGAACCCCAGCAGGTACTCCTTCGCGATCGCCGCCGAGGGCGCGATGTGGAAGGGCGGCCAGATCGAAGAGTACGGCCCCGCCGACTCGTTCGGCCACAAGCACAAGGCCAACATCGCCGAGGTGCTCGCCTCGGAGATCCAGGCCCAATCCGGCCACGAGACGCTGGCCAGCGAGCTGACCTACGACCTGCGCTCGGGCGACCCCGACGCCGTCGACTCGATCGTCGGCATCACCTTCGCCAACGTGGCCATGAACCTGATCGCGGACGGCATCAGCGGCCGCATGGTCGCGATCCGCGGCGGCAAGTACAGTCATTCCCCCCTGCCCGACCCCAACCAGGGCCCGCGCTCGATCGACATCGCGACGATGTACAACACGGATCGGTACCGCCCGATCTACACCGACCGGATGGGGCTCCCGCTGCTGCTCGGCATCCCCGTGGCCGAGGATCCCTCGCTCCTCAAGTAGCGATCTTCGCCAGAGAGCTCGAAGGCCCCGGCTTTCACCGGGGCCTTCAGTCACTCATAGACGGGTGCCGCCGGTGGCCCGTTTGACATGTAGGCTGCGGCAAGGCACGGTTCACAGGTGACGACCTCATCCTCTCCAGCGCCCCTTCTCACAGGCCGCGACCTGCTGCGGGACAACGGGCTTCCCGTCGAGGGACCGACACTCTGGGGCAGGCCCGTCTCGGGCAGTGGTCCGGGCGTCTTCATTGTGGAGCTGCCCGCGCCGCAGCCCAAGGTGTCGATCGACCCGAACGCCATCCGCGATTGGCTCACCCGCGTCCCGGGCCTGCTCCTCGACGGCAAGCATCCGACCGTCGCGGAGCTGCAGTCGCGCCTGGCCTCGTTCTGGATTCCGGGCCAGGCGATCCTCTACATCGGCTCGAGCCAGAAGTCCGTGGCGGCTCGACTGGCCGGCATGTACAAGACCCCGCTCGGCGAGCGGCGCCCGCAATCCACCGGTTACTGGCTCAAGACCCTCCACGACCTCAACAAGGCCCGGATCTGGTGGGCGCCCGTTTCGGATCCGGAGCTCTACGAGGACACGCTCCTCGAGATCTTCATCAAGACCGCCGGCTCGACGCCGTTTGCCGTCCTGATCACGCCGGGCGGCCAGCGCCGTGAGCACGGACTGACAGCGGCCCTCCACGACGAGGCCACACCGGCTCCGGCGAAGGTCACGAAGGTGACCCATCTGCCCGACGCGTACGAGCCGGATACGTCTCTGGGCAGAACTTCGTTCCGTCCCCGAGCAACCAGACCCGCCTCGCTGGCAAAGCCAAGCCGCCCGAGGGCGGCGGCTCGCAAGACGGTCAAGCCTGTCGCGGCGACGACCGGACCCTCGGCCATCGAGACGCCGGTGGTCCGGCGCTCGTCGAAGACCGCTCGGGGCGGCAAGGGTGGCCCATCCTCTGCCCCGATCCACCTGACGGCCGAAGGCCTGGCCGCGCTCCACGCCGAGCTCACCGAGCTCACCGACCATCGCCGGCCCGAAGTGATCTCACGAATCAAGGTCGCTCGCGAGCTCGGCGACCTGAGCGAGAACGCCGACTACGAGGCGGCGCGCAAGGAGCAGTCCTTCCTCGAGGGCCGAGTTCAGCAGCTCGAGCAGATGATCAAGTACGCGGTCATGTTCGAGGCCAGCTCAGAGGGCGGCACCGAGGTCGTGCTTGGCTCGACGGTCGTGATCGAGACCGACCGCCACGGCGAGGAGATCTTCACGATCGTGGGCTCGGCCGAGGCCGACGCCGCGGCCGGCAAGATCAGCTTCACCTCGCCAATCGGCAAGGCGCTGCTCGGCCGGCATCCGGGCGAGACGATTCGCGTCCAGGTCCCGGCCGGAACGCTCGACTACAAGGTGATCGAGGTCCGCTAGCCGGCGCGGCTCAGCCAGCGGCGGGAGGCGCGGGCGGCTCTGTCCTGTTCGACGCGTCCGAGGCGTATCCACCTTCACGGGATCGCCGCGGCAACACGTTCATGATCACGATCACGATGCCGAGGCCGACGGCCAGGACCGGCATGGCGTTGCGGAGAGCCGTGGTCCGGCTGCCCTCGTCGATGCCGACGACGTTCTCGAAGAAGAGGCCGAATCCGATGAAGAGCCCAAGCCCGACAGCGGCCGTCCGCAATCCGGCGTCGAGCAGATCCCAGCGCCGATGGAGCAGCCCGTACAGCGTCAGCGTCGCCCCAACCGATCCCGGCGCGACGAGGGCCCAGGCGTAGGCCCAGCTGGCATAAGTGTCGGTGGCAGCTTGTGCCGCGAGGATCAACCCGACGGTCGTGATGATCCCCCCCGGGATCGCCGCTCCGAGGCCGCCCTCGTGGGGAATGGCAAGTCCGACGAGAAGGAGGAAGACGCCGGGAGCGATCACGAAGATCGGCCAGCCGTCTCGGCCCACGTCGAACCTCAACTGCTCGGACGCCAGGAAGAAGATGCCGAGCAGGACCAGGAGCAGGCCGACGACGAGGGAACCTCGCCTGGCGTCGTCGTCGCTGCGGTCGCCGCGTTGCTGCCATCGATCATTCATGACCCACCTCGCTGCCTCACTGTCGCCGGGGTCAGTCTAGCCACCGGTCGCGACGATGGGATCATCCCGGAGGCTGAACCTTGCGCCGCCGGCGCCCTTCTCCAGTAGGACAAAGCCTCCGCCGGGCTCGAGCCGGCTAGTTCCGGCCCACGAAGACCGGGACGTCGCCGACGCTCAGGATCTTGTCCGGACCCAGGTCCGCGCGGCTCCCCTTCACGACCAGGGAGACGCTGACGTCGGTCGTGGCCGATAGCATCAGCTGTCCGACGGGGAACGGGTTGCTTGCCTTTCGATCGGAGAGCGTGTCGCGCGGCGGGCCCGTCAGCCCCGGGATCGTCGGCGTCCCGTTGCCGTAGATCAGCAGCTGGTTCATGGCGTGCGCAGGGTCGATGGCATCCGGGGCCAGGGTCAGCCGCCTGGGGTCGATGACCTGCCAGGCGGTGACGCCCAACCCTTCGACCAGAACGTGGAAGCCTTCGTTGGCCGGGTTGATCTCCACCACAGGCAGTGAGCCCGGGAAGGCTACGATGACGCGCGGCGTATTCGACCAGCCGGCCAGACCGAATTGATCGAACGAGACGGAGACGGGGCTGGCCGACGTCCGGATGTCGACCGGCAGGGCGACAATCCACCTGTCCCCCGGCGTCTGGATCGAGGCCAGCTTGTCGGCGATCATCCTCGCGGCGACCGGGCCGGCGACGACGATGCCGCCCGTTTCGGCACTCGAGCCATCGGCCTGGCCCATGGTGACCAGGGGCTTGAATTCGCCGGCGTACGAGCCGGTCTTGAGCCCAAACTTGTTCGAAGCGAGGGCGTAGTACACGGCCTTGCTGTACTCCAGCCGGATCTCGCAACCGGGCACGGGCATCACGGGGATGACCGTTCCATCCGCGGCGTAGTAGACGAAACCGGTGCCCTGCTGGGCGAACCCGACTGGGTGTGCCGTCGGCCCGACCGAGACCGCGGGCGAACTCGAGATGTTCGGCGAGGGCGTCCCCGAGCCGCCTCCAAACGACGGCGACGAAGGAGGAGTCGACGAAGGCAACACCGGCGGCGAGCTCGGACCCGGTGGAGTCGTCCCGGCATGGCTGATCGTGGCCCCGCTGCCGGAAAGGGCCGAGTCGAAGACCAGCGCGGCGATGCCGACGCCGATCAGGACGAGCGCCGCTCCACTCAAACCGGCGACGACCCGCCGACTGGGTTCCATCGATTCACAACTCCGCTGGCGGAGACTCCGTGCAGTCTAAGGCGAAGCCGCCCGGCGAGCAGCCCGGCGCGGCAACGGGGCCGAATGGCCCGCCCCCGCCGACCTGATGGCACTGCCCGCGCGAAAGCCTCAAATGCATGCTCGCGCAATGGACGATTACGCCGCCGTTCTCGCCATGCTCAACCACACGTGGTTTGGAGCCGAGCTCTCGCCGGAGACCCAGGAACGCCTGGCCAAGCTCGGCGAAGTGCAGGACTTCGAGGCGGATGAGGTGATCCTCCACGAAGGCGACGACGCCAAGGAGATGGGCATTCTCATCTCCGGCCGGCTCGCGCTGCGGACGCTGGTTCCCGAACGCGGACCGGTTACGATCCTGAGCGTCGAGCAGGGCGACATCTTCGGTTGGTCCGCCGTGCTGGCGGATACGCAAGCCCAGTCGACGGTGGTGGCGACTCAGCCGAGCCGGGCCCTGGTCATCGAGGGCACGAAGCTCCGAGCGGCCCTCAAGGAAGACCACGCTCTCGCGGCCAGTCTCTACCCTCGAGTCCTCAAGGCTGTAGCGCGACGCCTCCGGGCAACCCGGCTGCAGCTTCTGGATCTGTTCGCTCGCTGAGGCTCCCTCGTTCAGCCGCCAGCCGCCCTTCCAGGAGGTCGCCGGAATCGTGATCACCAGCCCTGCCCCCAGCCAGACGGCCCCGGCCCGGCAGTGGTTCCTGGCGCGCCAGGACCTCGACGAGCTCATCCAGGCCATTCGAGCGACCGGCCGGCGTGTCATCGGGCCCACGATCCGCGAAAGCGCCATCGTCTACGACGAGATCCAGACGGCGGCCGACCTTCCGGCCGGCTGGCGAGACGAGCAGAGCGCCGGACGCTATCGGTTGGAACGGCGCAGCGATGACCAGGTCTTCGGCTACACGGTCGGGCCCACTTCCTGGAAACGGTTCACCTTCCCGCCCAACCTGACGATCGCGACCGCCCATCGCACCTCGTTCGGCTTCGAGCAACAGGTGGCCGAGGCGCCGCCGGTGGCCTTCCTGGGCGTCCGCGCCTGCGAGATAGCGGCCCTGGCTATACAGGATCGAGTCTTCCTCGGCAGCCAGTTTACCGACGAGGATTACCGGGCCAGGCGCGCCGCCGCCTTCATCGTCGCGGTCCAGTGCACCACGTCGTCCAGCACGTGCTTCTGCACCTCGATGGGGACCGGACCGGAGGTCCGGGACGGCTACGACATCATGCTCACCGAGATCGAGGACGGCTTCGTCATCCAGGCCGGATCGCCGGGCGGAGCCGCGATCGTCGCCAAGCTTCCGACGCGCCGCCCCTCGCACGCCGAGGCCGGCGCCGCGGTGGACAACGTCGAGTCGGTGCGGACGCAGATGGGCGAGCCGCTGCCGATGGCCGGCATCGGGGAGCGCCTCAAGCTGCAACTGGACCACCCGCGCTGGATCCAGGTCGCGGACCGCTGCGTCGAATGCGGCAACTGCACCATGGCCTGCCCCACGTGCTTCTGCACGTCGGTCGTCGAGAGGTCGGACCTGGACGGCAAGACGAGCTCGACCGAGCGGCAGTGGGACTCGTGCTTCGACGTGGCCTTCGCCAAGGTCGCCGGCGGCGACTTCCGGGCCCGGCCGCGCGACCGCTACCGCCAGTGGCTGACCCACAAGTTCTCGACCTGGTGGGACCAGTTCGAGAGCTCGGGCTGCGTCGGCTGCGGTCGCTGCATCGCCTGGTGCCCGGTCCGCATAGACGTCCGCGAAGAGCTGGCGGCCATCGCGCCGCCGATCCCGCCGGTCGTCCATCCCGTGGCCGTGACGCCCGTTGCCGCCAGCCCCGGCACCTACTCGGTGGCCCGCCTGGGCTCGGTCCGGGCCGAGACCGAGGACACGACGACCCTGTCATTGACGGACCTCGATCCGGCCTTCCTGTCAGGCCGGCCGGGCCAGTTCGTGATGGTCGCCCTGCCGGCCTTCCCGGGCGTGCCGATTTCCATCTCGCGCTTCCGAGCCGACCACATAGACCTGACGATCCGGGCCGTCGGCCCCACATCGACCGCCCTGGTCAATCTCCATCCCGGGGCGAAGGTCGGGCTGCGAGGTCCGCTCGGGACCTTCTGGCCGATTGAGGAAGCGTATGGCCGGCATGCCGTGGTGGTCGCCGGCGGCGTCGGTCTGTCGCCGCTGCACGGCCTGGTCGACGCGCTCGTCGCGAACCACGAACGCTTCGAGTCGGTCTCGCTCTTCTACGGCTCGCGGACGCCGGAGGACCAGCTGTTCCGCGACGACCTGGCGGCGTGGAGCGCCAGCAAGGCCATCGACGTGGCCGTCACGGTGGATCGCGCCGGGCCCGAGTGGAAGGGCCGCGTCGGCGTGGTCACGACGCTCTTCGACATGATCTCGTGGGACTGCTCCAAGGTCACGGCCTTCGTCGTGGGACCCGAGCGGATGATGCAGTCGTCGGTCCAGGGCCTGATCTCCAAGGGCGTTCCCGCCGATCGGATCTGCGTCTCGATGGAGCGCCACATGGAGTGCGGCATCGGCCTGTGCGGCCACTGCCAGATGGCCGGTCGGTTCGTGTGCAAGGACGGCCCCGTTTTCCGGCTCGACGAGCTCGGCGACATGTTCAATCGAGAGGGAATCTGATGGCGACCGCAGGCAGAACCGCTCGACCGCGCGTCGCCGTCGTCAAGTTCGCGTCGTGCGACGGGTGCCAGCTGACGCTGCTGGACCTCGAGGACCAGCTGCTGGAGATCGTCTCGCGCTTCGACATCGTCGAGTTCCCCGAGGCCACCTCGCGCCGGTCGCCCGGCCCTTACGACATCGTCTTCGTCGAGGGGTCCGTCAGCGCCCCGGAGCACATCGACGCCATCAAGGAGCTGCGCAAGCAGGCCCGCATCCTCGTCACCATCGGGGCCTGCGCCACGTCCGGCGGGATCCAGGCCCTCCGCAACTGGGCCGACCACGACGCCTTCCGGGCGGCCATCTACGAGCACCCGGAGTGGATCGAGTCGCTGGCAATGGCCACGCCCGTCTCCGATCACATCAAGGTTGACGCGGAGCTGCGGGGTTGTCCGATAGACGGCGGCCAGCTCGCCGAGCTGCTCACCTCGGTCCTGGTCGGCCGCCGGCCCCAGATCCGCGACGAGGCCGTCTGCCGAGAATGCAAGCGCAAGGGCATCGTCTGCATCGTCGTGGCCGCCGGCGATGCGTGCATGGGTCCAGTGACCACGTCCGGCTGCAACGCCCTTTGCCCCACCTACTCCCGCGGCTGCTACGGCTGCTTCGGACCGCGCGCAAACGCCAACGCCAAGTCCTGGAGCGCGGGGATGCTCAAATCGGGCCGCCCGCCGGAGGAGGTCTGGCGGCTCTTCGCCGGCTTCACCGGCTACGCCGAGCCGTTCCGGACCGTCATCACGGAGCTGGGCAAGGCCAAGGGATAGCCCATCCGGTGCCGCGCGTCATACCAGCCAGTCGCGCAACTCAGCCCAGAAGGGTGGTGACGATCAGGCCGACCGCCGCCGCGGACAAGACGACGGCGGTCACGCAGCCGATCACGTTCACCAGGCGACCGTTGACGCGCTCGCCCATCACCTTGCGGTCGTTCGACACGAGCATCAACACGACCAGGAGCGGAGCCGCGAGCAGGCCGTTGATTACCGCCGTTATCACCAGGACTGCGATCGGGTTCAGGCCCACGAAGTTGATGCCCATCCCGATGGCCGTGGCTGCCGCGATGACCGCGTAGAACTGCGGTGCCCGCGACGGACGGGAGTCGAGGCCCGACGACCAGCCGAACGCTTCTGCCACTCCGTAGGCCGCGGAGCCGGTCAGAATCGGAACCGCCAGCACGCCCGTACCGATCAGCCCAACCGCCAGCAGCGCCGTGCACCACTCGCCCGCGAGCGGTCGCAATCCCTCGGCCGCCTCGGCCGCCGACGTGATGTCGTGGTTGTTCGCGGCGAACAGGGTCGCTCCGGCGGTGAGGATGATGGAGTAGGCCACGACCTCACACAAGACCATGCCGGCCATCGTGTCCCACAGGGCGTAGCGGAGTTCCGTGCGGCTTGCGCCCTGCCGTTGCCAGAGCCACTTACGACCCATCTGCCTCTCTTCGTCCACCTCCTGGCTGGCCTGCCAGAAGAAGAGGTACGGCGAGATCGTCGTGCCGAGCAGCGCCACCAGGATGCCGATGTACTGCGGATCCAGCCGAATGGTCGGCACGAAACTGCCGGTGAGCACGGAGCCAACGTTGGGGCGGGTGAACAGCGCAGCGGCCAGATAGGCCAGCAACGCCAAAGCCAGCCATTTGAAGACGCGGGCGATGAGATGGTAGGAGCCCAGCACCTGGACTGCCACGATGGCCGCGCCGATGGGCACGATGAACGCCATCGCGGGCACCGGCAGGAGCAGGTTCAGGGCGGCTGCGATGGCCCCGATGTCGGCCCCTGCGTTCAGGGTATTGGCGACCACGAGTGCCAGTATGGCCGGATACAGCACCCAGCGCGGATAGTACTGGCGGAGCACTCCGGCCAGGCCGCGACCGCTTACGAGCCCGACCTTGGCCGAGATGTACTGGACCGTGGTGACCATAGGCAGCATGAGGACGACGGTCCACAGCGTGGCGTAGCCGTAGCTGGCTCCAGCTTGCGCATACGTTCCTATGCCGGAGGGGTCGTCGTCGGAAGCGCCCGTTATCACGCCAGGGCCCATGACCAGCAGCGCGCGCTTGAGCGGATTGCGCTCGCGCCCCACCTCTGCGATCGTCGGATCCGGTGGCCGGGCTGGATCGACGCGTGGACCGTCCTGGGCGGCGGTTGGGGCCAGCGAGCGAGTCGCAGGGTTGGCCCGCCCTGCGCCGCTCCCCCTACGCGGCCGCGACACCGCGGTCAGGCAGCAGGACCTGGTCCGTGAGGAGCCGCGTCCCCGCCATCTCGACGAGGACGGTCAAGTGGCCCAGAAAGACCAGGCGGTCACCGACCGACCGATCGGTGGGACTGGTAGCCGGCATGTGCGATCTACCTCGTGCCAGGCCGGGTGAAGGGCGCGGCCACCGGCCGGCCATCGCGGAAGCAGTACCAGACTCCGTCTTGCTCGTCGCCTGCCGCGGGCGACGGCGTGGCCGGATTGTAGCGCCTGGACAGAGTGGCTTCGGCAGGTGCCGGACCCGGCCCGGAATTCGACCCCGA
This sequence comes from Candidatus Limnocylindrales bacterium, assembly GCA_050010635.1. Classification (GTDB taxonomy): domain Bacteria; phylum Chloroflexota; class Limnocylindria; order Limnocylindrales; family CSP1-4; genus Fen-1039. The sequence goes on along the minus strand of JBEKKR010000008.1, from coordinate 61,250 downwards.
GAACCAAACCGAGGTCGATCGCCGGTCGGAACGTGGGTCGACCCGAGGCGAACGAGCAGCCGGTGGGTCGTGATCCGCCGGGGACTCGAGCCGCATCGGCGCCCCGGCTGGCGCAAGGCATCCTGTCGTGTCACGATGAGTCCATGAGCGAGACCGACTCTCCCACCGAAGCCCCTGCCGGCGAACCCAGGAAGAGTGCGGCCCACCGCCGTCGCCCGACCGGTGAGCCGTCGATGGCCCGCGAGCCCGACTACCAGACGGGCCGGCCGACGAAGGTCGCGATCGTAGGCACCGGCATGGTCGGCTCAACCTTCGCCTACACGCTGCTTCTCTCCGGGATCGCCTCGGAGATAGTGCTGGTCGACGCCAACAAGGAGCGCGCCGAGGGCGAGGCGATGGACCTCAACCACGCCGTTCCGTTCGCCCATCCGACGAAGATCTGCGCCGGCGAATACTCCGACTGCCAGGGCGCCGCGATCACGGTCATCGCCGCCGGCGTCGGACAGCGCCCCGGCGAGACTCGCCTCGAGCTGGTGCGGCGGAACGCGGCGATCTTCGCCCAGATCGTGCCGCGGATCGCGGAGGCCAACCCCGAGGGGATCATCGTCGTCGCCACCAACCCGGTCGACGTCCTGACGTACGTGACGCTGGACCTGGCCGGGCTGCCGGCGAGTCGCGTATTTGGATCGGGCACGATCCTCGATACGGCTCGCTTCCGCTACATGCTGAGCGAGCACCTCGGCGTGGACCCGCGCAGCGTCCACGCCTACATCATCGGCGAGCACGGCGACAGCGAAGTGCCCGTCTGGTCGCTCGCCAACGTGGCGGGCATGCGCCTGCCCACCTTCTGCGCGGAGAACGGCATCGCCCTCGGCGCCGACACGATGGAACGGATCTTCCGCCAGACGCGCGACGCGGCCTACGAGATCATCACCCGGAAGGGCTCCACCTACTACGCCGTCGCCGCCGGCCTGATGCGCATCGCCGAGGCGATCCTGCGCGACCAGAACACGGTCCTGTCGATCTCGAGCCTGATCACGGACTACTACGGCATCGACGACGTCTGCCTGAGCCTGCCGACGGTGGTCAGCCGGCGCGGCATCGAGCGCGTCCTCCGGCTGGACCTCAGCCCGCACGAGGCCCGGGGTGTCCGCAAGTCCGCCGACGTCCTGCGCCAGACGATCGATTCGCTGAACAGCTGACAGACCAATCTAGAGACTGACACGCTGCACGTGCCCCAGCGCGTCCATGGACTCGACGCTGGAGCTCATTGAGACGAAATCGACGTCCAGAGCGCAGCTATCGCCATCCTTCGACCAGGCGAGACGCAGCCTGCCGGCGTCGGAATCGAGTACTCGGAATTCCCCGTCAAACGCCGGATGCTGGTTTCGAAGGCGGATGAGCCAGTCGAGACGCCGTACGACATCCGTTCTGACTGCTGCCTCGATCTCGTCAGCGCCGTAGTTGTGCCGATTGATCTCTCGGCCTTCGCCGCTGCGGGCGACGGCCTCTACGTCGTTCTGTCCGGCAAGGAGACCGACGTAGTAGACCTGTGGTACGCCCGGCACGAAGAACTGAATGGCGCGGGCGGCGATGTAGGCGTCGTCGTCGCAACCCAACAGTGAGTAGTAGGTACCTCTGATCTGGTGGACATCGAAGCCATCCGGGTCCTGATGTTCGGGTGACACAACCAGGCTAAGGTTCGCGCCGCGATCCAGGCATGTCTGGACCAGGCAACGAACGTCCTCGGGCGCGTACAGCCCATCCATGTCGGGCTTCACCGGGACTCCGTCATGGCAGTCGAGCATCGTGAACTGCTTGGCGGATCTCGACAGCAGGTACGGCCGGAGACGTATCGGAGACCGAATGATCAGCGCTTCGAGGATCGTGTACGGCAGGATGAAGTCGTAGGTCCAGTAGCCATGCTGCGAGAGGCGACTCTGGATTGCCGGCTGCGCATGAACCTCCGGCAAGAGCGTGATGCCCTTCGTGGAGGCCATCGCGCTGATCCAGTCCATGAATTCGTAGATCTCGGGCTCGACGAAGAAACAGCTTGTCCCAAGTTTCTTGATCAGGTATCCGACAGCGTCGAGCCTGACGATCTTCACGCCCTGACGCGAGAAGTTGTCAATGAAGGCGGCAACCAGGCCCTTGAACAAGGGCGACTTCCAATCCAGATCGATCTGCTCAGATGGGTCCGTCTTGCCGAAGGTCGTCCAGATCTTCTCGTCGATCCCGGCGGCACCCACCTTGAACGTGGAGTACGGCCGCTGTCTGCGCAGGAACATCCTGTCGACGTCCTGTTGAGCCGGTTGGCCGCCCGGCCAGTACTTGTCAAGCGTGATGAAGAGGTCAGCCCACTCCGACGCGCGCCCGTTCGTCAGGAAGTCGACGAAGAATGGCGACTTGCTGGAGATGTGGTTGACCATGAGGTCCAGCAAGATGTCGTATCGCTCGCCCAGCCGTCGAATGTCATCCCAAGTACCGAAGGCCGGATCGATCTCCAGGTAGGTCAACGGAGCAAAGCCTCGGTCGCCCGACGACGGAAACGGCGGCAGGATGTGGATCCCGCCCTGGAACAGAGCCGGAAAGAAGCGCGACAGAGCCTCATCGAGGCCCTTCAGCGAGCCTCCGAGTGAATCAGGGTAGGTGATCAGCTGGACCTTGTTCTTGACTGTCATCGCGCTCGCGGCTCAGTCTGCCTGGACGACGTCGTAGTCGCTCGTCACGACGAAATCAGCGAGATGTCGATGGCCGGCGATGATCTTGTGCTCAACGCTGAGGATCCCCTCGATGAAGGGGTCGCGCACTTCGTTGCCCCTATTCCTCCTCATCCGGTGCTCCAGGGTCTCAAGGCGGGTTCGGGCGATGAAGATCCTCACGTCAACGTGCCTAAGTAGTGATACGTAGGTTCCCTCGACGATTACGACCTTCACGCCGGCCAGGCTGAGGGTTTCGGTCGAAAGCGAATTGGCAGCGTAGTCGACCATGGGCTTTTCAATTGAGGCCTCGCCCGCGAGAGCCGAGTCCACGTTGGCCTGGAGCAGATCGAGGCGCACCTCCACGTGAGGACCGAGCCAATCAGGGTCCTGACGGCGCCGAGCGTCGTTTGTCTTTGGCGGCAGCCCGAAGTAGTCGTCCTGGCCGAGGATCGCGGAGTGGATCCCCGCATCCAGCAGCTGCTCCGCAAGAGCCGCTGCAGTTTCCGACTTGCCTGAACCGGACTCGCCGGCGACCGTGACGAGGAACCGGCCCGGTTTCGCGGTGAGGAGCGGTCGAATCGCCGTCGCGATCGTCGCCGCAACCCGGCGGTGGCTATTGTCAACGACGATCACGTCGCCCTTCACAAAGCTCCTCCAAGACCTCGACATCCCGCTCTGTCTTTCCGTTCTGCCACGACGTCCGCCGAGCGGATCTGCGCACGATCGTCGTGACTGTTCCGGTCACTTCTAGCCGATGAGGCAACCTTTGACGGCAGCCGTCAGTTGAGTCGCGCGGGCATCGACGAGGCCACCCATCTGATTGCTGAGGTAGGCAAAGCCGACGCCGAACTCGTCGTCGGCAAACCCAAGCTGACCACCGGCTCCATCGTGCCCAAAGCTGCGAGTTCCAACTAGAGGGCGCGCTGGAGGAGAGTCGAGCATGAATCCGGTGCCCCAACGTTGACCGGAGTCGGGCGGCCCAAACAGTTGCCGGCCGGACGATAGCACTCTGATGGCATCGTCGATCGACGAGCGGGAGAGGATCCTCGGGCCGTCTATCTCTGATACGCAGCCGGCGTAGAGGCGGGCGAGCGAACGCGCGGTGCTGATGCCGTTGGCAGCTGGAACCTCTGCCGCCTGTATCTCCGGGTCGTTGAACGCCACGATGCCGGCTTCAAGCGGGAACCCGAAGGCCCCGCCCATGTCGAGATTGCGCAACGCCACCGGCTCGGCGAGGTGTTGCACAATGGCTCGGACGGTCGGAGTGTCCTCATCAGGAAGGGGCGGCTCCATCCAGGCCACCGACGCGCGGGCGGAAGCAGGCAAGCCAATCCAGGTGTGCAACCCCAGAGGATCCCCGAGGGTCTCGCGAAAGAACACGCCTGGCAGGCTGCCGGTGATGCGGCGGATGACCTCGCCGACGAGCCAACCGTAGGTCATGGCGTGGTATGAGTGGGCCGTACCCGGAGCCCAGAGTGGAGACTGGGCCTCGATTGCCCGTATCACCGGCTCCCAGGCAAGGACCTCGGGGCGCGTCAGATCCCGATCGAGCACCGGCAGCCCGGCACGGTGGCTGAGCAGCCAGCGCACGGTAATCGCCTCCTTGCCGTGTTGCGCGAACTCGGGCCAGTAGCGTGATACGGGTGCCTCGAGATCCAGACGGCCGTCCTGGACGAGCGCATATGCACAGATAGCCAGAATGCCTTTACTGCAGGAGAAGATCACCGCGGCCGTGTCTTCGGCCCACGGTCGGGCAGAACGCTTGTCGGCTATCCCGCCCCAGACGTCAACGACCTTTCGGCCATCCACGTAAATGGCGCAGGCGGCGCCCACGTCCCCCCGCTCGCGGAAGTTGGCCTCGAAGACGTCGACGACGCCCCCGTAGCCGGGCTCAGCCTCAGCATGTATCGCAAGTGGCATGGTTTCCTCGGTGGGTCTGGGCCCAGCTAGCCCTTGACCGAACCCTGTAGAAGCGCGGCGATGACCTGGCGCTGGAAAAGGATGAAGACGATAAGGGTGGGCAGGAGGATTTCCAGCGAGCCCGCGCACAGCAAGGGGATGTCGGTGGCGTAGTGGCCCTGGAAAGCTCCCAGGGCGCCGGCCGCCGTCCGCTGGTTCGGGTCCTCCACGAGGACCAGGGCGAGCACGAACTGGTTCCACGTCCATACCGACATGAGGATCCCGAGCGACGCGATCGGGGCCCGAGCCAGCGGGACATGGATCCGCCAGAAGAGATCCCACGTGCTGGCCCCGTCGACGCGGGCCGCCTCGCTGATCTCCGGCGGCATGTTGACGAAGTGCGCTCGCATCCAGTACACCGCGAAAGGCATATACAGCGCGATCAGCGGCAGTGTGATCGCCAGGCGGCCGTTCAGGATCCCGATCTGGCGCTCGAGGAAGTAGAGCGGCGTCACGATTCCCTCATACGGGAGGGTCAGCCCGAACACGAAGAGGAGGAGCAGCAGGGAAGCACCCGGAATCCGCAGATGCCCGATGGCGAACCCGGCCATCGTCGAGATCGCGAGTGAGATAGGTACCGTGAGGAGCACGATCAAGAGGCTCGAGGACAGCATCGTGCTCAAGTTGGCTATCTTGAAGGCCTCGACGAAGTTGCCCCATTGCGGGTCCGCAGGCCAGTTGGGGAGCCCCTGGGGGTAGGACTCGGAGGGGTACAGCGCAGTCGTGAACATGCTGAGGAACGGCACGAGAGTGACGGCCATGAGCACGATGAGCACAAATCGGCCGGTGAAGAGTTCGAGGCGAGCGACCTTCATTCCCCGTTCTCCCGGCTCAGCCACTGGATCGGAATGATCAGTACCAGGATGAGGACGATCAGCACCACGGCGAGCGCCGATGCGACACCCACGGCACGTGCCTGGAAGGCAAGCAAATAGATGTCGAGTCCCGGCACCATCGTCGACAGCCCCGGTCCGCCGCCCGTGGCTACGTAGACGATATCGAAGCTCCTCAACGCCGCGATGACCGTGACCGTGACACACACGGCGATCTCTTGCTTGAGGCTCGGGAGAGTGATCGCCAGGAACTCCCGGACGGCACCGGCGCCGTCGATTCTCGCGGACTCGTACAGGGCGGGATCGATCTTCGTCATGCCTGTCAGAAGCAGGAGGGTGCAGAGACCGAGCAGCACCCAGGTGCCGATCAAACCGACCGCGACCAGGGCCCAATCGAAATCGCCCAGCCAGGCCCGAGTGATGCTGTCAAGCCCAATGACGGACAGAAACCCGTTGGCGACTCCCGTAAGCGAGAGCACCACTTTCCACACAATGCCAGCGGCTACGAGCGGGATGACTTGCGGCAGGAAAAGAACCGTCCGGGAGACGTTGCCCAGCCCACCTGTGGCGGTCCGCCGGATGATGGAGGCCACCACCAGCCCGAGAGTGACCGGGATGAGGCTGAAGAAGAAGATGAGCTTGAAGGCGTTGAAGATCGTGTTGAGCAGGTCCGGATCGGTGAACACGTTCACGTAGTTGTCTGGGCCGACCCATACGGGGGTGTTGAAGCCGTCCCACCGGTACAGCGAGTACTGCACCGTTATGGCGAGCGGAAGTATCACGAACGCGAGGTAGATCGCCAGTGCAGGTACGACGAACAGCCAGCCGAGCAGGGTTTCCCGGCGGACCTTCCGGAATCGGAAGGTCCGCCGGGCCCGCCGCTGACGGTCGGTCTGAGCATCCGATCCGGCGAGGATGGTCTCAGTCATCGATCGGTCAGCGGCAGACATTACTGGGAGAGTTCCTTGGCGTACTCGGCCTGGACGTCCTTGAGGAGTGAGGCCGCATCTTCCTTGCCGCCGACCATCTTCTGGAGCTCGGGCGTCCAGCCCTGGGCGAAGATGGAGCCGGTGGAGTTGGCGATGAAGTCCATGCCGCCGCTGTCCTTGGTGACCAGGGCTCCTTGTGACAGGGTGTCATTGGTAACGGAACCGGCAGCAGACGTCGGAACCGGAAGGTCGGAAGGACCGCCGGGGTTTGAGCCGCCGACTGTCACGTCGATCTGGCGAGCGGTCGTGTTAGTTGCGACCCAGTTGAGGAAGAAGGCTGCGCAGTCGGCGTTCTTCGCCTTGGCAGCGATCCCGTAGGTGAGAGGCGCAGACATGGCGCCGTGAATACCCCCAGCGGTGGCAGACGGGAACGCGAAGAACCCGACGTTACCTGGGGCATTCTTGTCGTAGTCGGCGTTTTCCCAGTCGCCGTTGAACGTGAAGACCCCTGTGCCCTTGACGAAGCGGCTGTTGGAGTCTGCGTACTCGATGGAGTTGACGTCCGAGGGGAAGTACCCAGCGGTGACCCACTGCTGGAGGTGCTGTGCGGCCGTCAGGTTGGCCGGGGTGTCGATGGTCGCACCCTTGACGTCGAAGATCCAGTCGTTGATCGGCCCGGTGGGGCCGTAGGCCGCCATGAGGTTCTGGAGCGGGAATGCAAGCCCGCCGCCGCTGGCGGAGGCGTTCCACTGCATGATGGGCTGGAGACCGGCCGCCTTGGCCTTGGCCAGGAGGGCTTCGAAATCGGCCACCGTCGTCGGAGGCGTGGTCATGCCGATCTGGGCGGCGAGCTTCTTGTTGTAGAAGACGCCGGTCATGCTGTAGTTCAAGCCGGCCGCGTACAGCGAGCCGGAGCCGCGGACGCCCGTCGAGCTAACGCGGTTCTGGAGAAGCAGTGAGGCCGGCCACTTGTCCCAGCCGAATGCGGTCACATACTTGTCCAGGTTCATGAGGAGATTGTCTTTCACGAGCGACGACATCGTCGGGAGGCGGATGAGATCCGGCGGGGTGTCCGAGGCCAGCAGCCGCGGCGTCTCGTTCGTGAGGTTGGTGAACTGGTCCTGGCTGATCTTCCAGGTTACGTTCGGGAATTCCTTCGTGAACTCATCGGAGAGCTTGAAGGGAAGGTCGAATCCCGTCTCGAAGTACGCGTTGAGCACCACGGGAGCAGTACCGCAATACGTGGCCTCATCGGGCGCCGTCGGCGAAGCCGCGACGGACGGGGCTGTAGTTGGGGCCGCTGTTGGCGCGGCGGTGGGCGTAGCGGGGACGAGGGTCGGGGTCGCGACCGACGAGGTGCACGCGGTGGCGACGAGCGCCAGGGCCGCGAGTCCTCCGAGGACCCTCCGAGAGTGGCTATAGGCTAGGGACACTGGTCTTCTCCTCCTTGGGCAATTGGATGCAAGACGCGTTGCCGTGTTCGTCAACCCGTAGGCAGACCCTCCTTCAATGGCGCCGACGTGGCTCGGATCACAAGGTCGGGCGCCAAGTCCGTGGAAATGGGAACTTCGGAGCGTTGCGCGATCTCCTTGAGCAGCAACTGGGCGCCGAGGCGTCCGGACTCGAAGAGACGCTGCCGGATGGTTGTGAGCCCGACGTACTCGGCAGCCTCGATGTCGTCGTAGCCGACGATCGAGAGATCCCCGGGAACGTCGAGTCCCATTTCGTGCGCAGCGGCGATGACGCCGAGAGCCTGCGTATCGCTGGCCGCGAAGATGGCGGTGGGAGGGTTGGGTCCGGACAGCAGTCGGCACGCCAGCTCACGGGCCTCGTATCGGCTGTGTGCGCCGAGGGCTACCCATTCGGGCCGAGCGGCTAGACCTGCAGTTGCGAGGGCTCGCTCATAGCCGGCGAATCGGTCGCGACTGGAGGTGAATCCGAACGGGTTCTCGAACTCATCACCGATATACCCGATCTGGCGGTGCCCTAGATCAAGAAGGTGGCGGGCAGCCAGCTCCCCTCCGGCAACGTCGTCGCCCATTACGCGAGGAAGGCCACGGAGCGCGGGTGAGTGGACGTCCACGACCACGACCGGGACCGCCGCTGACGCCAAGCGCGCTATGTCCTCCGGCCTGGGGGGTAGCGAGATGAGCAACATGCCGTCGGTCCGTTGGGCCAGCGGCAGGCTTCGCATGTACTGATCGCGCTTCTCGACCGTCTCAACGTTGTAGATGACGAGGTCGAACTCGCTGTCGCTGAGGACGGCGTCCACCCCTCGAAGTCGCTCGACGGCCTGTGGCCGGGTCAGGGCCCAGGTGACGACGGTGATCGTCATGGTCCGACCCAGGCTCAGACGCCGGGCCGACATGCTTGGCGTGAATTGCAGCTCGTCCATGACCTGCAGGACCCGCTTCCGGGTAGCCTCGGTGACCAGCTCGCTGCCGTTTAGAGCTCTGGACGCGGTAGCGACACTCACGCCGGCACTGCGGGCGACATCGCGGATCGTGACCGTCTTTGTCATCTTGGCCTCATGGTGTAACCGGTTACATTCCGAGTCGCGAAGAGCCTATCAAGCGCTGTCAAAGGGGTCGGGTTGGGGTGGAAGGTCCCTCCCCCCGGAGATGCGACGGAGGGAGGGCTTCCGAGAGGGAGGAAGGGAGCTGCGTTCTGGGGAGTCCGAAAGGCGCTGTATCCCTGGGTGGAATGTAACCGGTTACATTTCCATTCAAATAAGATTACCAGCGCTGTCAACAGTTTGGCCGAGCACCATGCCGCCGGTAGCGACGGCTCGTCCCGCGCTCCAGAATCGCCCTACTTTGGCAGGGCGTGCTCTTCGAGGGGCGTGTCCCAGTGGGCCTCGATCAGCTCGAAGCGGCGCTGCTCCTCGCGGGCGAGCTTCTCGGCGTCGGGGTAGAGGCGGGCGACGATGGCCGGGTCCGTGTGCTCCTCCATCGAGGCCCAGTCGCGGTAGGTGATCGTGACCTCGAAGGTCCAGTCCTGGCGGCCGTCGCCGTGGAAGCGCGGCGCGCAGGCACGGACATCGAGGAGCCGGCCGGACTCCATCTGGGCCCGCAACAGCGGCCAGTGGTTGCGGTCGAAGAGGGCCACGAACTCGTCCTGGAAGCCCCATCGGATCTTGTAGAAGTACTGGACGGTGACGGGCTTGCCGACGTCGGACATCTCCACTCCTCCTGGCTGGCCGGTCTGCGCCCGGGCCTCGAACACGGTCCGATCCGCCGAGGCGGGCCCCGGCGTCTGGTCCGGCCAGCCTACACGCTCCACGGCCCTTCGGCACCGCGTTCGGGTGTCCTCCGGCACTCCGGCCGGCGCCCCGGGTCGACGATGCTTGGTCCGTCAGCCCGATCTCGCACACGGACGCCGGGGTCGCGTACTGCGCCGTCCATCGTCCGTGCCAGCCAGGCGATCTATGACGAACATCCTCCCCTCGCGGCCCAAGCACGATCTACCTGCCTCACAGAGGACCCCTCTGCAGCAGCGTCTCGAAGGCCTCGACGGCACGCATGCCGCGGCGCCCCAGCTGAGCTTCATGCTGGCCGGCGCCCAGTGGCGCGACTCGTGGCTGCACGGCTTCCGCAGCCTCTACCTGGTGATGGAGGTCATCCTCCTGGGCCTGGCCGGCGGCCTGCTGGTCTCGATTCTCAACCTCGACGTGAAGCGCGCCTGGGTGCCCGCCGTCCTCCTGGTCGTCGACGCAGTCGGCAGCTTGATCCTGCTCGCCAGGATGCGGCGGGCCGCCGTCGGGCTGGGCGACGACGTGCGCTTCTGGCACCGCGAGATTGTTCGCGCAGAACGCGAGCTGCCCCCCGAGCGCCGCGTCTTCACTCGATTCAAGCTGCTCCAGCACTCGCGCAATCATTCGGATACGCACGAGCTTGCCGCCCTCGCCCTGGATGCGGAAGGCCTGGACGAGATCGGCCTGGACCGGCTGATCGAGCCGTTCAGCTTGAGCGCAACCCGCCGCCTCATCGAGAACCGCGTCCCGGCGTTGATAGCCGTGCTGTGGGTCTCGTGGGTGATCGCCGGCGTCGGCGCCCTCTACCTCCGCGCCCAGGGCATCATTCCGTGAGCGTGGGCGGCGGCTCGGGCGCCGTAGCTCGGGGCATTGCATCGGCGCCATCTCCGGCGTAGACGAGCCGCATCCCGGCCATGAACCGCTGCAGCGACCGGACGCGAGCGCGGCTGAAGGCGACGGAAACGGTCGCGCGCCTGATCCTCAGCCGGTCGGCGACCTCCGACTGGCGAAGGTCGTCAATCAGCGCCAGCCGGGCCACCGTACGCTGGCGCTCGGTCAGGCCGTCCAGGAGATCGACCAGGGCCGGCGCGAGGTTTGCGAGCAGCGCATCCACGCCTGCTTCTCCTGTCAGGATCACGAGTCGTTCGTGACTCCCGCGCGCGCCGTCCATCGCCGCCCGGGCCTTGACGAATGCTGCGCCCGTTCGCTCGGTGGCGGGGACCTTACCCCCGGTTGCGTCCGGATCGACCTCGCCGCGCACCACGACCCAACGCATCCTGCGCCCGCCGGGCGTCAGGGCGGCGCGAAGGACGGCCGTCAGGGGATCGGCACCGGGCAGAAGCAGTCCCTCCACCTCGTCGCCCTGGGTAGACCCGAAGGCAGCGAGTCGCTGCTCGGCGTATGCGTCGTCGAGCTCCGCGACCAGGTCCCGCAACCAGGCCGTGGACCCGGCGCTGTCGCGGCGCGACTCGACGACGTCGCCGAAGAGAACCAGCCCGAGACTGCCCGTCACCCGTCCGAGGCTAGCTGGTGCCCAGATAGCCGTCAATGACTATCTGCGCCACAGATCGACGTGAGCGTCTACCTCGCCGGGCAGCACCGGGGCCGGGTCGAGGGACGCGCCTCGATGGGAACGGCATGGCCCGGCGGAGGCTCGAGCGGCTATCCTGAGGCGGTGACTGCGGACGCCAGAGCGTCGGATCGGACCGGCGCCTCCACTCCTTCGATCCCTCTCAATCCCGGCCGGCGGGATCTGGGTATGAGGGCCACGATGATCTTCCCGAACCGGGAGATCGTCGAGCGCTACTACGTTCCGCTCATCTACACCGCCTGCCGGACCTGCTACTCGGAGCTGGCGCCGGACGACATCTTCGGGCGCGCCGTGGACGGCCGGATCCCGCCCGAGAAACAGCGAGAGCTGATCGGCCGCGTGATCGAGTCCGGCCACGGCAGCACCATCGAGCACGTCGTCTTCACCTTCGCGATCACCGGGGTCAGCCGTACGCTCAGCCACCAGCTCGTCCGCCACCGGGCCGGTGTGGCCTTCGATCAGCAGAGCCAGCGCTACGTCACCTACAAGAAGGGCGCCACGACGATGCTGCCCGGCACGATCGCCGAGGCGGACCCGGAGCTGCTGGAGCGCTACGAAAGCCAGGTCGAGGGCGCGCTCGAGCTCTACACGGAGCTGGTGGACGCCGGGATCCCCGGTGAAGACGCGCGATTCGTCTTTCCCAACGCCACCCGAACCAACCTGGTCATGACCGCGAATCTGCGGGCCCTCATCCACATGTCGGGCCTGCGGCTGTGCACGATGGCGCAGTGGGAGATTCGGCGCCTCTTCCAGCTGATCCGCCACGAAGTCTTCGCCGCCAGCCCATTCCTGGGCAGCTTCCTCGCCCCCAAGTGCGTTCCCCTGGGCTACTGCGACGAGGCCGGCAATCGGGACGAGCATTGCCCGATCAGGCCGCACAAGGACAGGGTCCTCGGCGCCTGGGCCGAGAAGGCTCGCGCTGACCGCCCCGCGGGACGCGGCCCGAATCCCTAGCCGACCCAGGCCGCCCGGCGACGACGCTCCCGAAGAGCAGGGCCTAAGGGCCCCTGCGGCGGTACGGAAGGACCACTCGCCCACCCTGGAGGCCCGCCCATGCCGGAGGCTACTCGAGGGAGGGCCCTTGCGGCCGGAGCCCGCTCAATGGCCGGGTCGAGCCAGACCGGTTGATTCCCCGACTCCGCCGGCGCCCTCCAAACCGCACCGGACAAAGTACTGGCAGCCCGGCCCGGCAAGGCACGCGACGATCATCTGGCCGGGAGTTGCCCCTGACCCTGAGTGACCCCTCGGCGCCTCGTGGCGGCGCCCGAGGCGAGGTCCGGCGGGCGCCCTCGCGGCGGTACGGAAGGCTATACAGGCCGGTACCTCCGGTAGAGTGCCTGCTAGCAACACCCGGCCCATCATTCGATCGACGAAGCAGCTCACGTTGCCGGCTCTTGGACCCGCGATAATGGTGCGCGGCCCCAAAGCCCCGCGCTGGGCTGCGTGAAGTCGTAGCGGGGTAGTAACCTGAACGGGCAACCTCCGGCTCCCGGCCGGGGCCCGCAGTCACAGACGACGGGGAGATGAGCGTGAACGAAACGGCCGCGCGACATCCGAACCGATTCCTGGCGGACCTCACGCAGGCCATGCGTTCGACCGCCGAGACGGCGCGGCAGGCGACGATCGAGCAGTGCCAGGCGGACGCGAAGGGGTACACCGAGAAACTGCAAGCGCGGACGGACGACGAATCCGCCTCCCTGCGCAAGGCCGCCGAGGCGGACGTCAGCGCCATACGCGACTGGTCCAAGGCGGAGATGGAGCGCATCCGCGTCGAGACCGAGCAGCGCATCTCACGCCGCCGGGAACTCCTCGAGCAGGAGCTGCAGGAGTACAACTCCGCGATCGAGCTCGAGATCGAGCGGGTCCAGAAGCGGGTCACCAACTTCGAGGAGGAGGTCGCCAACTTCTTCGAGCAGCTGCTTCAGGAAGCCGATCCGACCGTCTTCGCAAGCATGGCCGCTCAGATGCCCGACCCGCCGTCGTTCGAGGACGGCGGCGATCGGGGCAACATCAGCTCGGACATGAGGGCGCGCCGCGAGCAGATCATGCGAGCGCCCGAGCCGCTGCCGATCATCAACGCCGCCCAGGCCGAGGCCGAAGCCGCGGCTGCGGCCGAAGCCGAGGAAGCGGAGGCCCGAGCTGCCGCCGAGCGGACCGCAGCCGCCAGGCCGGCCACCGTGGAGTCGACCCAGGTCGTCGTAGTCGGTCTCGTCAGCGTCGCCAGCATCGCCACCTTCAAGCGCCAGCTGGGCCGCCTGCCGGGCGTCAAGAACGTCGGCGTCTCGTCCGGTCCCGACGGCGAGTTCATCTTCACCGTCGGTCACGGCTCGGACATCTCACTCGGTGACCTGATCCCAACGCTACCCGCGTTCCAGGCTCGCGTCGTGAGCGAGCGCGAAGGCGTACTCAACGTTTCCGCGCATGATCCCGAGGCGGAGGGCTAAACTCCGCCGTTATGGCTCCACAGCCACAGGGAGATATCGTCACGTGCCTCGGTCCGCAGTAGCCATCGCTCTTCCGCAAGCCGAGTTTATCGCGGTCGCCGAACAGCTGACGGAAGCAGGCTATGAGCCGATCGAGGTCGGGACTGCGGACGACCTCGAGCTGCTGCTGAACCGTCGCAGCGACATCGGCGTGGCGATTCTCGACTGCGAGAACGACTTCGACCGGACGCTCGAGATGTACTCGCTGCTCCACGACGACGATCGCAACATCCCCGCGTTGATGGTCGTCGCGGCCCGGGCTCTCGATCGAATGAGCCTGGCCGGCAAGGCCCGCGTCAACGATGAGTACTTCACTCGCCCCTACTCGGCCGAAGCGCTGCGGTGGCGGGTCGAGGCGATGCTAATCCGGGCCGAGATACCGGTCGACGTGACCGCCAGCGGGATCATCGATTCGGAGACGAATATCGATCAGCCGGACGGCGCAGAGCGCGGTCAGATCGTCATCGTCTTCAACCCCAAGGGCGGCGTAGGCAAGACCACGATCGCCGTCAACGTCGCATCGCTGCTCCGGGTTCGGAAGGCCCAGCGAGTGCTGATCGTCGATTGCGACACCGTCACCGGCCACGTCGCGTCGTCGCTGGGCATGGAGAACGTCCGGACCGTGGCCGACGCCTGGACGGAAGACCTCAGCACGGGCATGACGGAGACTTTCGCCGAGATCGCTTCCCCCCATCTCAACGGCGTCTCCGTGCTGGTCATGGCCGAGTCGCCGCTCCACACCGAGGTCCTGGATCCCAAGCGCGTCGCCGAGGCGATCACCACGGCCTGCCGCGTCTACGACTGGGTCATCGTCGACATGCACCCGGACTACGGGCCGCTGAACCAGGTCATCTTCGAGCGAGCCGACAAGATCATCGTCCCGGTCACGCCGGACGTGCCGGCGATTCGAGCCGCGGTGCAGTTCCGCGAGGTGGCCGTCGAGCTGGAGATCCGCGACCGCCTGGCGATGGTCGTGAACCGCGCCAACAGCGGCGTCTCGGTCGGGGACATGGAGCGAACGGTAGGCATGCCGGCCCTGGCCGAGATCCGCTCGGCGGGCATGGTCTTCGTCCGAGCCGCCAACGAGGGTCGCTCGGCCGTGGAACGCTTCCCCCGCGAGAAGGTCATCGACGACATCGAGACGCTCGTCGATCGGCTGATGGAACACCGCGACTCCGGCGCGGCCAAGTCGGGCCAGGGTTTCCTGGGCCTCTTCGGCGGCGGGCGGAACACCAATCCGTCGGTGCGGGCCTCTTAGTAAGTCCGAATCTCCTTCGGTCGGACGGCACGTTCAGGCGTTGCTCGGCCCGAGCCCGAGTTCGGCGCTATGCCGCCCCTGAGGGAGGCGGGACCTCCACGATCGGCTGGCTGACCGCGCCGCCGTCAAGAGACTGAGCCTGCCCGGAGAAGATCAGACGCCCGGACTGGGCGATCTCGATATGGTTCGCCGCGAAGGCCTTCAGGATCCGCTTTCGCAATTCGCCGGCTACGTCCCACTGTTCCGACGCCCCGACCTTGGCCGTGATCCTGAGCGTCACGCCGTACTCGCCCAGGGCCGAAACGCTGTCGACGTGAGGCGCCTCCAGGATGCGCGGACCCCAATTGGGGTCGTCAGCCACCTCCCGGCCCACCTTGTTGACGATGACCGTGGCCCGATCGATGTCCGTTCCGTAAACGACCTGCACGTCCTGGTTCACCCGCGCGAAGACCCGCGTCAGGTTCGAGGCAACCGTGATCTCGCCGTTGGGCACGGTATGTACGGTTCCGTCGGCGTCGCGAAGTGTCGTCCGCCGGAGAGTGAAGTCCTCGACCTGACCCGTTACCCCGGCGATGCTGACCACGTCGCCGATGGCGTACTGGTTCTCCAGCATGATCAGGGCGCCGTTCAGGTAGTCGCGGACCAAATGCTGGGTGCCCAGGCCGATCGCGATTCCGGCTATGCCGAGCCCGGCGATGGCTGGGCCGATATCGAGCCCGAAGCCGGTCTCCAGAATCATCAACAGGGCGATGATCGACACGAAGAATCGGATCACGTTCGCGGCGAGGGTCTCGATCGTGTCCTGCCGCTTCTTCAGCTCGAGGGTGGTCAGCTCCCTGGCCGTGCCCTCCAGCTTCTCGCGACTCAGCAGCGCCCTGGCGATTCCCCGGACGAAGACGTGGGCCAGGCGGATGAGGATAAAGGCGATGACGAGGATCGCCACGACTGCCGCGCCAGCGTGGATCGCACCGCCCAGGTGGAGCGCTGCGCCGCCCCACGGGGGCGTGATGATCGTCGGGTCGTTTGGGTCCACGCCGATAGGTTAGCGCGGAGAACAGAAAGCGGCCCCTCGGGTGGGGAACCGAGGGGCCGCAAAGGTGAACTATCTGTTCGCCCGCTCCGCGGGCCGTGGGGTCAGATCGAGGCGACCACGCCGCCGATGCGGTCGGTGATCACGGCCGCCGCTTCGCGAGCTCGATCCACCAGCTCGGGCACGCGGCTCGGCGTGATCCTGTTGCCGGAGGCTCGAACTTCGAGCGCGGCCACGACCGAGGCGCGCTGGTCGAAGACCGGCACGGACACGGCGTTGACGCTCGGCTCGTGCTCGCCGAAGGCGGTCGCGAAGCCGCGCTTGCGGACTCGGGCCAGCTCCTCGAGCAGTAGATCGACGCGAACGATCGTGTGCGACGTGTACGGCGTGAAGCCAATCTTAGAAAGGCGGATCACTTCGCGCTCGGGCTGGCTGGCCAGCAGGACCTTGCCCGGAGCCGTGGCATGAAGCGGGGAGTTGCGCCCGGTTCGATCGCGGCCCATGCCGGATGCGTCCGAATAGGCGATGGTGAGGACACTGTCACCCTCGAGAACCTCGAGGGTGGTCGTCTCGCGGATCGAACGGGCCAGCGATTCGAGCTCCGTGATCGCGATCGAGCGCAGATCCAGCGAGCGCTCGGCGTGACCGCCCAGCCGAACGACCGCCAGGCCGAGTCTGTACTTGCCGGAGTCGTCGTCCTGCTCCACCAGTCCCCTCTTCTCGAGGGTGGCCAGCAATCTGGACGCGGTTGATTTGTGGAGTCCGAGGCGTCGCGCGAGCTCGGTGACTCCTGCCTCTCCTTGCGTCTCCCCGAGAGCGATCAGGAGCGAAGCAGCGCGGTCGACCGACCGTACCGCATTCCCGTCGAGCATTTGTCAATCTCCTAACGGGCGTCTTCCGAATGGAAGCCAACCGCTTCCCGGCAGCATCGGGGCTGCTCGCCTGCTCCGCGCCCGAACCGGAGCCGCGTGTGAGAGCTGTTGCGGCTACCGCATCGCTTCGTCCGTCCCAGCCGCGAGACCTACCTGCCTGGGTCGGGCATTCGATTACGGATGGCCCTTCCCGTCTCGCGAGACGGGACGTTCTGGTGGAATCTTTACATAGTTACTAAGGATTAGTCAAGGCCCCAAGCCCCCTTCTGGGACCTCCGCAGATGTCGATTGCGTGACATAAGGGAAGGTGCCGAAATCGTTGCGCTCGCACTCATCGGCGGCTCCGGACGATCTAATCTGGATCGCAAATCGGCGCCCTGGTGCCACGATCCCGCCGCAGCACTGCGCCCGAGCTCCGCCCGTCCTTGAGGAGCGGCGTACCATCGGCAGAGCTTCCTCGATGCCCCACCAGCCGGGAGCCGCCGTGCCAGCCAATCGACCCGCGGGACCGCAATCGACCTTATCCGGCGTGCCCAACGCGACCGGTTCCAGGCCGCTCCGCGCGGCGATCGCCACGGTTCGGGGCCGTTTCCCGGCTCTCTCTCGCGAGCACGGCGGGGTCCCGTACAGCTACCTCGACGGTCCGGGCGGCACCCAGGTCCCGGGCTCGACGATCGAGGCGATGAGCCGCTACCTGCAGCGGTCCAACGCCAACCACGAAGGCGCCTTCCCCACCAGCGAGGAGAGCGACGCCATCCTGGCGGAGGCCCACGTCGCGGCCGCCGACTTCCTCGGCGCGGCCGGGCCCGATGAGGTCGTCTTCGGCCAGAACATGACCACGCTGACGTTCGCCGTCAGCAGGGCCATAGGCCGGGCGCTGCAGACCGGCGACGAGGTCGTCGTCACGCGCCTGGACCACGACGCGAACGTCGCCCCGTGGCTCGCCCTGGAGGAGGAACGCGGCGCCACGATCCGCTGGGTAGGCATCCACCAGGAGGACTGCACCCTGGACCTGGCCGGCCTCGAGCGGGCGCTCGGACCGCGGACTCGGGTAGTTGCCGTCGGCCTGGCATCCAACGCGGTCGGGACGATCAACCCCATCCCGCGGATCGTTGAGATGGCGCACGCCGTCGGAGCGTGGACGTACGTGGACGCGGTTCACGCGGCACCGCACATGCCGATCGACGTGAAAGCCCTCGACACGGACTTCCTGGTCTGCTCGCCCTACAAGTTCTTCGGGCCGCACCTGGGTCTCCTCTACGGCAAGCCGGAGCGGCTCCAGCAACTAGCTTCGTACAAGGTGCGACCTGCCCCGGCGGACCCACCGGGCAAGTGGGAGACCGGGACGCTGCCGGGCGAGTCGATCGCCGGGCTGTTGGGCACCTTCGACTACCTGGCCTGGCTCGGCCGCGAGTTCGGTGGCGCCGGCGCTGAGGCCCCTCGCCGCGCGGCACTGGTTGCTGCGATGCAGGCGATCCGGGTCACGGAGAGCGAGCTATCCCTGGCGGCCCTTGCCGCGCTCGGTGGCATTCGGGGATTGGCCCTGCGCGGCATCGCCGACCCGAGACGTATCGACGAGCGGGTCCCGACCTTCGCCTTCACGCTGGCGGGGCATTCGCCGCGCGAGGTCGCCGCGGAGCTGGGCAGGCGAGGCATCGCGGTCTGGGACGGCGACTACTATGCCTACGAGTTGATTCGGGCCCTTGGCCTGGCGGAGTCGGGCGGGATGGTTCGCGTGGGTTTCGTCCACTACAACGAGACGGCAGAGATCGAGCGCCTGGCCGAGGCGCTGCGCGCGATAGCCGGGTCGACGGCGGCACGGCCGGTCCCGGTCGCAAGCGAGGGAGCATGACGGGCCGCGCACCGACGATCAAGCAGTTCTTCGAGGCCATCCGCGGTGGCAACGAGATTGCCGTGGATGCTGCCATCGGCGCCCACAAGGAGCTGTTGAGAGCCAGAGACCCATCGGGCCTCTCGCCGGTCCTCGTGGCCGCCTATTCGGGTCACACTAAGCTGGCCGGCCGGATCGCCGCCGCGCTGGCAGGAACGCCCGACGGCCTGGACGTCTTCGACGCTGCCGTCATCGGCAACGTCAGGGTCGTGCGGACCCTCCTGTCGAGCGACCGGGCCTCGGTCGACGACCACGGGCCGGACGGCTACACGGCCCTCCACCTGGCGGCTTACTTCGGCCAGCTGGAAGTGGCGCGGCTACTCCTCGGGCGCGGCGCCGACCCCAACGCCGTGGCCCTGAACGACTCGCGCGTGACGCCGCTCCACAGTGCCGTGGCGGCCAAGCATCGCGACACGGCCAGCGTTCTGCTGGCCCTCGGCGCGTCCCCGAATTCAGTCCAGCGCGGCGGCTGGACGCCGCTCCACGCCGCCGCCCGAGACGGCGAGGAGATCCTCGTCGACATGCTCCTGCTGCGCGGCGCCGACGCCACTCGGAAGAGCGACGACGGCAAGACCGCCATCGACCTGGCGGAAGAGAGCGGCCACGGCGCCCTGGCCAAGCTGCTCCGCGGTTCCTTTTCGAAGCGCTGAGGCCTGCCTACCCCGCTATGCCCAGCCAGCCCGGCAGCTCTTTGGCGAGGGTCGCGAGAGGCAGCGTGCCGTGGCCCAGGACGGCGTCGTGGAAGGCCCGGATGTCGAAGACCGAACCCAGGGCCGCTGACGCTTCCTTCCTCAGCCTGTCGATCTCGCGCTGGCCCACCTTGTAGGTCAGGGCCTGGGCCGGCAGGCAGATGTACCGGTCCGTCTCGATCAGAGCATCCGTCTCCGAGAGTCCGGCCTCGAGGAGTTGGTCGATCGAGCGCTGCTGCTGCCAATGGAAGGCGTGGATGCCGGTGTCCACGACGAGCCGGGCCGCCCGCCAGGCCTGGCCGTCGAGCATCCCGAACCGCTCGGCCCGGTTGAGATACAAGCCCATCTCGTCGGCCAGGCGCTCCGAGTAGAGGCCCCAGCCTTCCACGTAGGCCATGCCCGCCATTCGCGAACCCATCCGCCGGAAGGCGTCGAGGCTGGGGTGCTCGTTCTGGAGAGCGATCTGGAAATGATGCCCGGGCACGGCCTCGTGGAAGCTCGTGCTGGCCAGGCCGACGTAGCTGCGGCTTGGCAGGTCGTAGGTGTTGACGTAGAAGACGCCGGGCCGGCTGCCATCCACCGCAGGCGGGAAGTAGTAGGCCGCGGGCGCGTCCGCCTCCTTGTACGGCTCGACGGCTCGAACCGAGCAACCGGCGTGGGGGAGATTACCGAAGTAGTCCGGCGCCGCGGCCAGCGCGCGCTCGATCTGGCCTCGGGCGCGGTCGAGCAACTCGTCGATCGACGCGGGCACGGCTGCCGGGTCGCTCTTGAGAGCCGCCCGGGCCGCTTTCGTGTCGTCGCCGAAGCCGAGGTCGCGGGCGATGGCCCGGCGCTCCTCTTCGATCGACGCGAGCTCGTCGAGCCCGCTGCGGTGCAGCTCGCCGGCATCGATCGCGAGCGAGGTCCAGGCCCGGATCTGGGTCAGGTACAGCTCGTCTCCATGGGGCACGGACCACAGGCCCGGCTCCCCACGCGAGGCCTCTCGGTACTTGCCGAGGAGCGTTCCCAAGAAGTGCCGATCCGACGGGAGAACGTACTTGCCGACCGCCTCCACCACGCGCTCGCGATCGGCCGGCCGGGCGAAAGTGATCGCCCCCACGATCGGCGATTCTTCGACGGGGATGGCAAGGAGCCGCTCCAGCTGGCCGATGACACGCTCCGTCACGATGCGCGCCGCCGTCACTCCGCCGGCGAGACCCTCGCGAGCAACCTCGGCGTTGGCCGCCATGAAGCGCGGATAGTCGGCCAGGCGGGCTATGAAGGCCTCGAGCTGTTCGGGCGTGCCGGTCGGCTGGAAGGAGGCCAGTTGCGGCAGGATCGTCTGCGGGCCGTCCATCTGGTCGACGACCTTGAGTCGATCGAATCTCTGCGCCTGCTGCTCGAGCTCGATGTCGCAGACCACCCGTAGGATGTCGAGAGTGATGCGCTCCTCGGTCGGGAGGCCCCCGGTCGCCCCTGCCCGGACCGCTATCGAATCGGCCGTCGCCAACGTTTCGCGGAATAGGGCGCGGGCGCGGTCCCGGCCGGCCGGCCCCGGGTCGTCGAGCCTGTCGGCCCCTTTCTCGTAGCCGAGCACGGTGGCCGTGATCGGCGAGAGGTCCAGGATCCCCTCCCAGAAACGATCGGAAAGTGCATTGACCGCATCGGCCGCGGTGCCGCCCTCGGCCGCGTGGCTAACCTCGCCCACCGGACCCTCCCAAGCATCAGCAGCGGCCGGACGAAGCGATTCGCTCGGCGTTAGCCGTTGGCACTAGGTTACTGCGAAGGGCTGCATCCGCAGTCAACAGATTGCCGGTGCGACGCGCCGAGGCAGAGGCGCGATCAGCCCCCGAAAAGCGGCAGTTGCTCGCCGACCGAGTCCGCCGGGGCGTCGAGACCGAGGTACGGCTCCAGGTCGTCGAGCGTCGCCTCCGGCCTGGCCGCGAAATCCTGCAGGTGGTTCCACTTGAAGAAATGCCAGTTGCGGTCCTCGATGGACTTGCGCAGAAGCGGCGAGCGAGCCAGCTTGAACTTGGCCAACTCGGCGCGCTCGGGCGGAATGACCAGGAAGCGGACGACCTTGTCGTCGGCCGGGTAGCGGGCGTGATGGACCAGCACCGGCTCGCCCAGCATCGCCGTCCACTCGACCTCGAACAGGAAGCTGGCCCGGCGGCGGACATACCAGGCACAGTCGACACGGTCGAGCTCTCCCTCGGGCGCCCAGGTGATCAGGGGCAGATGGACCTCCTTCTCGGCCGCGTCGAGCCAATCGGCCAGCGGCCGGCCCTCGACCCGCCGCGTCTGCTGGCGCTTGCCGATCCAGACCCGCATGCCCAGCCGGTGGCCGAGATCGGCCAGCCTGGCGATGACGCGGTCGTGATCGACGCTCCGGGACTCGAGGTGCTCGAAGCCGGCGACGGCGTCGGGCGTGCTGCCCGGGGCGAGATAGCTGGCCAGGCAGGCCTCGATGAGCGCCCCGTCCGGCACGTCGCCGCCCTTGAAGAGACCCGCCGTCCGGTCTATTGCCGCGCGCTCGGTGAGGTGACCGCCCGCGGAGAGGAGCGAGAAGACGGCCCACTCCACTCGATCGGCGAGGGGCTGAGCGGCGACGCCGCGATCCTCCTCCGAGGCCAGCCAGTACTGACCGGGCTCGATCTGGCGGATGCGGCGGTTGTTCGGCCGGTCCAGCTCGCCGTGGATGATCTCGAGCAGCCGGTCCACCGGGCCCAGCGGCGAGGTCTCCTCGATTTCATCGGCCGCGGCGCGGCCCCTCGCTCCGGCCACGGCCCCGGGCGAGGCGCCCGCGTCCGCGCCGGCGGCTGCGCCGGGCACGTCTCCGGGAAGGACGACCCCCGTGAGAAGGGCCGCGTCCGGCCCGAAGCCGTAGGCCTCAACCCAGGCCGCCCAACCGTCGTCGGCGCGTTCCGGTCGGAGGACCCGGGCCAGCCGCGCCAGCTGGCCGGACCTGTCGAGACCGATCAGCAGGTCGCCCAGCAGGTGTTCGAAGCTGGCCGGCTCGCCGCGGGCCTTGAGCACCTCGACCGCGGTCTCGGTGACGATCTGGGCCGCCACCATCGACCGGAAGACGCCCTCGTCCAGCTTCTCCGGGCCGCCGAAGACGCCCCGTCCAACGATGGTGCCGGGGTCTCCCGCCCCACCCACGAGCGGCGGCAGCGGCCGGTTGGCTCTCGTCCGCGGTCCGGGCTCCATGACGCCGGTGCGCGGAACGTACACGGCGATCCCCGCGCTGTCTTCGCCGCCGCGCCGGAGCCGCGCGTCGACCAGCCGGCAGCCCGCCGCCGCTCCACCGAGGGCCGCCGCGACCAGCGTCTCCGGCTCGGCGTCGTCGAGCAGGAGGACGGCCCGGCCGGTCTGCGCCAGGGCCGGGGTGGCGATGGCGAGAGTTCGACCGACGGAGCGGGCGAGGCCCAGGGCTTCGTCGGAGGCCGTCGGCTTGACCGGCGGCCGGAAGAGGGCGTCGTACGGCAGCAGCCCGATGGCCCCGGCCCCGAAGATCCAGCCGGTGCCGTGGTACGAGGCGGCGAGGCGTTCCGGCGTCCAGCGCAGCGGAGCCTGGCCGAGGACGAGGCGGACCCGCGACGGCGATCCGGAGTGCGACATCCGCTCGCCGTGGAGCCCCAGCCGGCGCAGGGAGCCGGGAGTCGTCTCCCCGACCGTCACGTTGGCCGTCCCGCCTTCGAGCGCCGCGAGGTCCGGTCCGAGGCGGGCGTAGGCGGACCGAGGTATCCCGGATTCGAGGCGCCCGACGAAAGTCTTGACCAGCTTCAACCCGGCTTCGAAGGCCAGCCACGGGTTGATCTCGCGCCATTCGTTGGTGGCCGGTACTTTGAGGGCTCCGTTCGAGATGCGAAGCTGCGCCGGCTTGCCGTGGGAGACGTTGAGGCGGCTGGCCAGGATGACCGCGTGGAGGAGCGCGAGCCGGAGCGTCGCCGTCATGGCGCCGACGCGATCCTCTGAGTCGATGCGGGTCAGGATCGCGTGCAATCCCAGGAGCTGCCGCGGCGTGTGCAGGTCGATCAGCTGATCCACGAGCGGGTGCGTTGGTCGTGGCGCCGGGAAGCGCCGCCGCATCGCCTCGCGGGCATCGCCGCTGGCGCGCACCGAGTCGGCCAGCCGAACGTCGCCGTAGGTTGGGTCGGCCGATTGCAGGTCCGACCCACCCAGCTGCTCGTGGCACTGGGCGCATCGATACTCTCGCCCGATCGCTCGCAGCAACTCGTCCGGGGTGTAGGACCACTCCGGCAGGGCACCCACATTCGTCGGCACTATCGACGACCTGGCAGTGCCCGTGCCTTTGGCGGCGGCAGTGCCTTTGGCGGTGGCCGTGCCCTTCGCGCCGCCTCGCGCCCGTGCCTTCGCCGCGGCGCCGTCGGCCTTGGCGGGCGCGGCTGTCGGCTGCCAGACCATCGCCTCGAGAGTCACGGGCCGGCCGCAGCGCGGGCAGGTGCTCGCGTACAGCGCATCGATGGTCCGCCGGACGGTGGAGCCGGAGAACGGCGCGTTGGCGATGACAGTCGCCGCGGAGTCGATCTGATGCACATCGGGCGGGCGCAAGACCACGTCTGCGAGGAGCCGGGTCAGCGGCCACGTCTCGAAGTCGGCGGCCCGGCGCTGCTCGGCGATGGCGGACCGTGCCACCCAGCCGCCGCGGCCGTTCAGGTCGAGAACGATCTCGCCGGGCCTGGTCCAGGCCTCGATCGCGGCGACCAGCTCGGAGGTGGAGGCAGGCGGCGCGAGCCGCTCGAAAGCGGGCAGGGATGGAACGCTGGCGAGCCCTGGCTCGGGGTTAGTGGCGGCGCGCCCGACCATGCCCCAATTGTGACAGACGGGCTCGCGGCCGAGAACGGAGTCGCGCCGGCGAGGGGCGGAGCGAAGCGGTCCGTCCGGCCATGGCGCCCCCATCCGAACCCGGCCAGACGCCCCTCGAACCTTTCAGCCTCGCGGAACGTCGGTGAGTGTCGAACGGGTTAACGGGCGCGCCGGCCGGACCCGACAATGGATCGAGTGGGGCGATTGCTAGGTGGTCGATGCAGTGGCGGTTGACAGGGCGGCAGGGGCTCGGACGCTCGACGCGTTCGAGGCTCTGAGCGACCGCTGTCTCGACGACTCCTACCGGCTCGCGTCGGTGGTCCTGCGCGACCCCGTCGAAGCCGAGGACGTCGTTCACGACGCCGTCCTGCTCGGCTGGCGCAAGGTCGGCTCACTCCGCGACCCGGCGCGGTTCGACGCCTGGTTCGGGCGGATCGTCCTGAACCTGTGCCGCGACCGACTGCGGGCCCGACGGCGCGGCCGGGTTCGCGAGGCGCAGCTCGGCGCGATTCTGCAGCTGGGTCGCCGCGACGAGCTCGGCTCCGTGGCGGAGCGCGACGCACTCGCCGCAGCGTTCCCCAAGCTCGATCCGGACCTGCAACTCGTCGTGGCCCTGCGCTTCTACCGCGACCTGCCATTGGACGACATCGCCGAGTTGCTCGGCATACCGCTGGGCACGGTGAAATCTCGACTACACACGGGGCTCAAACGCCTGCGGGCCGAGCTCGAACGCATCGGCTGGCGATGGGAGAACGAGCTGTGAACACGCAATTCGGTCGCGGCCGCGTGGGGCCGTCGGGGAATCTGGAAGCCGAGCTCTCGGTCTGGCTGCGCGGTTTCGAGGCCGGGCCGATGCCGATCGCCGCGCGTCTCCGGACTTCGGCGGATCTGCGGAAGCTCGAGGGTCGCCCGTCCGGAGCGATGCCTTCACTGGCCCGCGGCCTGGGTTCACTTGCCGCATCGATGGTCGCGCTCGCCGTTGCGGCGTTCGCAATCGTCGGGTTGATGGGCGGGAGGATCGGCGGAGCCGTCGGCGTGCCCGGTTCGGTCTTGCCGGGACAAGCGACCAACCTGCCGGGAAGCGAGCAATCGGCCGGTGGGCTTGGCCCTCTCACTGTCGTGCTCCTGGTCGTCATGTCGGCACTGGTCGGCGCTGCGGTCTACCTGCGCCCGGTTCGGCGCGCTGCCGAGCGCCTCGTCGGCAGCGCGGATCCGGTGTCGGTTGAGTTGCTGCCACTGCGACGAAAGCTCCGCGAGATCGACATTCGGACACGGGTCCTGGCGATCCTGCCTGTCGGACTGGTGGTCTGGTATGCCCTGTCGTACCCGATCGGCACGCCGCTCGAGATGTTCCTGCTGGTCGCGGCCTATTTGCCGGCAACGTTCGCCTTCGCCGTCGCCTATCGATATCGGCTTCGAGATCGCGGCAGCCGTTTGATGTTCGCCGGAGGCCTGGCGCTGCTGGCCCATGCGGCGCTCGGCATGACCTGGCAGGCTGCCGGGGTGCTCGGGCTGTCCGAACAGGTGGCGGGATTGCTCATGTCGCCTGCCCTGCGGATAGCCCAAAGCGCACTCCTCGCCCTGGGATACGTTGCGCTGGCAGCGGGTGTCGTCGGCACCTCCGGCGTTACGAGGCGACCGCCGCTGGCTCTCTCCGCGGCCGCGGTTGGCACCACGTTCCTGCTGGCCGCGGCGAATTTCGTTCAGCTGGCGTCGAGCCCGAGCGCGCTGCTGCCGGCCGACCAGATCCCGTGGTTGTTCGTGGCCGCCACGGGATTCTGGATCAACTTGCTGGCCTGGACCGCGATCCTGTGGGTGGGCGCCCTGGCCGCCTTGAGAAGGAGGGCCCCGGCCGCCTGGCGGTTCGTCTTCGTCGCCGGAGCTACCGTCGCGACCACGTACTTCGCGGCTCTGGCGTCGACGTGGCTGCCGCTACTCGGAATCGGCTCGGCCCCCGACTTCACGGTGTGGCTGGTTGCCGAGAGCCTGGCCATGGGCGCGCTGCTGTTGGCCCTCCTCGCGGGCCTGCGGCCGGTCACGGACGGCGCGCTGAAAGGTCTGCAGCCGGTCGCATCCGATGGTGCGCCGGAGCCGGGCCCGGGAACGAGCCAGGAGATCGCTACGCCCTAGTCCGACCGCCGGGCAGGCCGAAGCCGGTTGGATTCGCCCGTACCCGGCTAACCGAGGCCGCCGGAAGTTGGAGACCTACGGTTCTTCGACCTCGTCGACTTCGTCTTCGAAGGCTTCCTCGCCGGTGACTTCGGCGGGCAGGACGCGGTCGAGATCCTCGATCTCCTCGTCCTCCTCGTCGTCCTCGAGCTCCTCCTCCATCACCTCTTCCTCTCGGAGGAGAGTGCCCTTGGTGTACGGGCGGAGGTCCGAAGAGCGGGCCGCGGTCGGGAAGCTGACCTTGCCGTAGTTGCGGGGGTCCTGGAAGATCTCGCGGATGACGATGCGGACGTCCCGATCGCCCAGCGAGGTGATACCGGCCGAGTACTTGTTGCCGTCGGCGAGGAGCTTCAGCAGCCGCGCCGCGACGCGCGGCTCGACGATGCCGATGCGGGTTCCGTTGGCCTCGGCGAAGAGGCGGTTGCCCTCGGGGATCAGCTCGACGGCGTCGCCCGGGTTGACGTGCGCCAAGAGCCGGGGCGAGGCCAGGTCGGTCAGCATCGCGAAGCCGGTCTTGCCGGTCTCCTCGACGAAGATGGCCACGGGCGCCTTCTCGGCCTTGTCCGGGGCGGCGGTCTTGTCGCCGGCCTCGGTCATGAGGGCGCGCAGCCGCTCGATGTTCCGCTCGGCGATTCGGTTAGTGGGATCGAGGGCGAGCGCGATCTGGTAGTGCTCGCGCGCCTCGCCCAATTCGCCCATCTCCCAGAGCGACTTGGCCAGGCGATTCTCGGCCTCGGGGTCCGGACCCAGCTCCAGGATCTTGCGGTTGGTGTCGGCTGCCTCCGCCCAGCGGCCGGCGGCGCCGTGTTCGATCGCCTGTTCCGCCAGCTGTCGCTTGATCCGAACGGTGTTGCCGCCGGTGCCCTTTTCGATATTGGGGAAGGCCAAGGATCAGGTTCCTTTCGATGTCTGCGCCAGATCGATCGCTGGAGCGGCGAGAGGGCGGTCGTCGCCGGCTCGCGGAAGGCATGCCAATTCTGACGGGACTCGCCCGTCCGGACCATGCTTTCTAGCATCCGGCGCCAACCCTGTCAACGCGGAGAGCTTTGTCGAGCGGCCAGGTTGGAGCGTACTTGAGGGCTGGCGCGCTGGGGGTAGCGTTCCAGAGTCCCATGAACTCTCTGGGATCAGGCGGCGTCACCCCGACGGGCTCCCAACAAACGCCTGGCCAGACTCTTCATAGGTTTGGGCAGATGGGTCTTCACGATGCCGACGACTCCGCCGCGCCGTCCCTGCACGGGGTCGACCGCGATCGTGTTGAGCTCTGGGCTTTGTGCCGGTGCCGCCTCATTAGTGGCCGGGCTTGAGCGCACTTCGACGCGGAGTCCCTTTATGGCGACGAACGTTCGGCGGTCCTCACCGACTGAAACGTAGGGATCGAGGCATTCATAGAACGAGCTGAAGCCCACTTTCGCCATCAGGTTTGACAGCGATGCGTGCGTGAACCAGAACGCCCGGGTGTTGTCAACAGAGGCCCACAAGTTGCGTAATCGGGCTTCCCGATCCGTGTTCTCCTCGTGTTCGCGGTACCACAAGCCGTGGTAGACGTCGGAGCCATCGCGCACGGTGTCGCGCGGGGACAGCGCGATCTGAGTGTCGAAGATCGCCACACGGGTGCAGACTTCGTAGCACCGCCGGACGAAGTCGAAAACGTCTGGTATGTCCAGGTGGTACAGGATGCCCGAGCAGATCACGATGTCGAACTCGCCATAGACGTCACGCGACAGATTGCGGACGTCATCGCGCTGGAAGGAAACCCGCTGCAATCCCAGTTGCCGTTTGGCGAATTCCGCTTTGGCAAGATGAGTATCCCGCAACTCGATCCCAACAGCCTCCGCCCCTTGGAGGGCGAATTCGATGGCGTAGTGGCCCTCCAGACACGCCAGGTCGAGCACTCTGACCTTGTCGAGCGGTTTGTTGGTCAGGTCACTTGCTATCTGGACCAGACGCAGAAGCCGAAGGTCGGGCCTGGGATCGAGCGTGTAGAGGCCGTCACCAAGGTGGATCGACATGGCAGTCCAGGCGCCGTGTTCGCGCCGGAATTGCTCTAGGTCGGCTCGGGCGGAGTCGGCGGAAGTAGCTACTTTGGTCGCCATTCCATCCTCTCAAGGAGCGGACCGTGTCGTCACGATTGCGCGAACGCGCACCGGGCAGTGGTTATAGCACGGCAGACCAGGGGCCATCAGAACCGAGAGACCATCACATCCAGAAGGGTGTGCTCAGTCGCGGCGGATGAATGTGCGGAGCTCGCCGGCCCACACCTGGAGGTCCAGGTTGGCGGCGTCGGTCCTGATCAGGAGGCCGGTCATCTCTAGCAGGTCGTCGAGCTGCGGGACGGCCTGGCGCACCTGCTGGCCGGCAAGCCAGCTGTAAGGGCATCTGGTCGGTGACGTCGAAGGCGGACCAGCGGCCGTACGGACCTCTGGACTATCGTGCTACTGGGCGAGGCCAGCCAGTGGAATCGCTCGGCCTTCGGCAGGGCCGCGATCGGGCCGGCGGAGACGTCGCCGCGCGAGACCCGCTCGATGGCCGACAGCTGAGCGACGATCTCGTCGGCGTCGCAATCCGGGGCGAGGACGCTCAGCCGCGCTCCGTCGAGGCCGGTGCGGGCACCGAGGAAGCGCCGCCCGCAGCAGAAGAGCACCACGCCGGCGTTGATGAACTCGGCCCGTTCCACCCGCGGAACGGAGTGTCGGCCAACTCGGGGAGTGGCGCGGACCGCTCGCCTTCCCTATCCGGCCAGCAAGCCCCAGGCGACGGCCGCCGCGGCCGCCATGCCCAGCAACGCAAGCTCCTGCAGCAGTCGAGCGTTCTGAGGGACCGGATCCGGCGACTCGCGCAGGTCCGTCGCGGCGTACACCGTCAGGGCCAGCAGCGCGGGGATGAAGAGCCTCGGCAGGGCCATCACTCGCAGCAGGAAGGTGACGGCGGCGATCGGCAGCGCGTACTGGCCGATCGCCACGATCCGAACTATCCGATCGAAGCGGTGCGGCGACGTGAGCGACGCCATCCGGTAGCCGATCACGCCGGCGATCGCCCCGTTCAGGACTACCAGCTCGACCAGATGAGCCGCGGTGATCGGCGCGCGGTCGATGGCGAGACCGCCCGGCACCAGTGCGCCGGACGCCACGAAGGCCAGGAAGGCCAGCCCGAACGCGGCCGATCGAACGGCCAGCGGCCGGGGATGCGGCGGCAGCTCGGGCGTGTTCACGACCACCGGCTCGGCCACGATGATGGGCAGATCGAACTCGGCCCGCCGCTTCGGCCGGAGCCGGAATGTCGGCGGCTCGGTGGAGACGGCCCTCGCCACGAGGCTGGTCGGTTCGGCCGCCGCGGCCTGTCTCGACGCGATCACGTCGGGGCCCGTCTCCAGGCTCACGACCCAGGCCACGACCGCCCACCCCACGAAGAAGACCATCACGAGCCACGGCATCGGGTCCACGATTCGGGATATCCCGGCAATCGAGAAGGCGGCCATGGCGGGGAGGACCATCGGAACCAGCGGCATGCGCCACGGCCGCGACTCACCGATGAGCGGACCGGTCCCCGCGGCGGCGGCGGCCACGATCAAGGCAGTGGCGAGCGCGGCGGGTCTCGGATCCAGCCAGTGGATCAGCACCGCGACCGACGCCACGGCCAGCCCCAGTTCGCGGGCCAGGTTGCGTTGATGCATTTGCGAATGGTACGCAACCTCGCCGGATCGCGAGAAGGGCGCAGGCCGCTCGCGTCAGTCGGGCCCGCCCCGACGCGCCGCCGGCGGCGTCGAGCGCCCAGCCGGCGCGCTCAGGCGCGCCGCCTTGCCGGCAACCCAGTCGAGCAGCTCGGCCCGCGAGCGGGTGTTCATCACCTTGCCGGCCGTGAGCCAGGCCCGACGGGCCATCGCCGTGCCCCAGCGCAGGTTGTCGAGCTCCTCGATCCTGTGCGCGTCTGAATCGATGGTGAAGACGCAGCCGAAGTCGGAGGCGCGGCGCGCCCGGGCGTCGGAGAGGTCAAGCCGCTCGTCCGAGCCGTTCAGCTCCAGGGCCGTGCCGGTCCGGGCAGCCTCGGAGAAGACGGCGTCCCAGTCGAGATCCAGGTCGTCACGGGTACCGATGTAGCGGCCGGCCGGGTGGGCGATCACGTCGACGTTGGGGCTCCGGATGGCGGCCAGCGTCCGGGCGGTCAGCTGGTCTCGGGTCTGCCGGCGGGCAACGTGGACCGAGGCGACGACCACGTCGTAGCGGGCCAGCAGCTCGTCGGGGTAGTCGAGCGTCGCGTTCGCTCGAACCTCGAGCTCGCAGCCGTGCAGCAGCCGGAACCCCTCCGGCGAGGTCTCGGGCGGCGCCGTGCCGTCGGCCTCCTCGGCCTCGAAGCGGCGATTGAGCGAGGCCACGATCGATCGCTGCATCTCGACCCGCTCGAGCGTGAGCCCGCGCGCGATGGCCAGGCTGACGGTGTGGTCGGTCAGTACGAGGTAGGAGTAGCCGCGCCGCCGGGCCGCCTCCGCCATCTGTTCGACGGTGTGCACCCCGTCCGACCAGTCGGAGTGGCTGTGGCAGTCGCCGCGCAGGTCGGCACGCGTGACCAGCGCCGGCAACGTTCCGGCCAGCCCCGCCTCCACCTCGCCGCGGTCCTCGCGCAGCTCCGGCTCAATGAAGGGCAGCCCGAGAAAGCCGTAGGCCTCGGTCTCCGTCGGGAAGGTTTGGAGTTCGGCGGCATCTCCCACCGCCGGCTCGCCGTCCTCGCGCAGTCGCAGGTAGCCCTTCTCCGACAGGCTCCAACCCTTGTCGCGCGCCATCCCACGGAGGCGGACGTTGTGCTCCTTCGAGCCGGTGAAATGGATCAAGTACGTGCCCGCCTCGCCCGGGGGCATGATCATCAGATCGACCTGGGGGCCGCGGAGCAGCCGCACGGCGGCCTTGTGCGGGCCCTTCGCGATCACCGATTCGACCGAACCAAGCGTCGTGAACCGTTCGACCAGATCTCCTGGCCGGTCTGTCTCCGCCAGCAGGTCCAGGTCCCCGATCGTCTCGCGCCGTCGCCTGAACGACCCCGCCGGCTGGATCGACCGGACGCCCGGCACCTCGGCCAGCTCGGAGAGGAGCGTCTCCACGATCGCCTCCGCCTGGCCCAGGCGCATCCTCTCCTGGCGCGACTCCATCGCGGCGATGCCGGCCAGCACGCCCTCCTCGGTCTTGGCCGAGATGCCTTTCAGGCCGCGCAGCGAGCCGGCCTCGGCCGCCCGCCGCAAATCGTCGAGGGTCTCGATGGCCAGCTCTTCGTGCAGCTGCTTGACCGTGCGCGGACCGATGCCGGGGATCTGCAGCAGCGCGACCAGGCTCGGCGGCACCTCCTCGCGCAGGCGGTCGTAGAAGGCCAGGTGGCCGGTCCGTGCCAGCTCTTCGATCTTCTTCGCGATCGCCTCGCCGACGCCCTGGATTCGCGGCGGCTTTCCGTCCAGGTAGGCGCGCGATATCTCGACCGGCGAGTGGGCTATGGCATCGGCGGCGCGGTGGTAGGCAACGGTCTTGAAGACCAGCTCGCCCTTGACCTCGAGCATGTCGCCGATCTCGTGGAAGATCCGGGCGAGCTCGCCGTTGCTTGGGATAGGTGGCGTCTCGGGCGCGTCCATCGATCGAATGGTAGCCGGGCGACGGCGCCGGTCATGCTCGCCGCGCCAGTGCAGCGCTACGTGGTTTCGCGCCGCGCGGGCCGCGCCGCCTACCTGGTTGCGGCCGGCTGCCAGGCCTCGACGACCCTGTCGCGGCCGGATCGCTTGGCCGAGTAGAGGGCCCGGTCCGCTCGCTCGACGATCTCCTCGATCGGCTCGCCGGCTTGCAGGCCGGACGCCACGCCGACAGAGACCGTGACGCGCTCCGTGACGCCGGCCTCGATCAGGTCCAGCTGGCGCACGTTCTGGCGGATCCGCTCGCCGATCTCCATGGCCCATCCTTGCGACGGGTTGCGCACCAGGACGACGAACTCCTCGCCGCCGAATCGGACGGGCACGTCCTCGTCGCGAACGGAGAACTGGATGGCGTTGGCGATGGCCCGCAGGACCACGTCGCCGACCTGGTGGCCGTACTGGTCGTTGAGCTTCTTGAAGTGGTCCACGTCCACGGCGATGATCGCAACGCGGTCGGTGGACCGGCGGCGGCTGGCGAGCAGCCTGCAGTACTCGTCGAAGTAGCGCCGGTTGGGCAGCTGGGTCAGCTGGTCGGTCCGCGCCTCCGACTCGGCGGCCTGGTGTGAGTAGACCCGGGCCAGGGCGGCGGATGCCTCGGCGGCCGCGCTGTTCAGCAGCCGAACGGCGGCCTCGGGCCAGACGTCGTCGGTCCGGCGGGACAGCACGATCGCGCCGGCGATCGACCGGCCTGCCTGCAACGGCGCTGCGAGCGTGTTCCGCAGACCGTAGGCCTCACGCAACCGAACAGCGATCCGATCGGCAAGCTCGCGCGCCGTCGCATCGAAGTCGGGGCTGGAGGAGTCGCCGGGCCGCGACCTGCCTCCTCGGTGCTGCGAGGGCGATCCTTCGAGCTCCGGTCCTGCCTCGTGTCCTGCCAGCCAGAGGCTGGAGTCGCCGTCGACCAGTCGCAGTCGGGCATCGCCAGGCTGCGGCAGCGGCCTGTCGCGCAGATGGCGCCTCTCACCGTGTTCGAGCTGGCGGATCGGCATATCCGTGTTGGAGGTGGGGGCGCCGGGAAGCATCGACACGAAGGTCACCTCCAGGACGGAGCTGCCCGGCCGTAGCCTCACCACGGCGACGTGGTCCGCCGCGGTCGCCGCGCCGAGCTCGTGCACGATCGACTCCACGACCGCGTCGGGCGACAACGAGCGCGAGAGGGCTCGCACGATGCTGGCGAAGCTCTCCGCCTCCGAGTGGAGTCGCTCCGCCTCGATACCGGAGATACGGGCGTTGACGACGGCGATGGCCACCAGGGCCGCCATGGTCATGGCCAGAACGAGGTCCATGGGCCCGCCGTTGGCGACGAGGAATTCCACCAACCCCCGGCCGACGAGGATCGCGACGCAGATCGTCAGCAACGCCCACGTTACGAGGACGCGCGGCGGTCGTCCTCGCAGGCGCTTTCCGGCGGGGGTCCTGGCTCCTGGCTGGCTCACGCTGGAAGGATGCCCCAAATCGACTCGATCTCCGGCTCTTCGAGCTGGTACATGTGAACTAGGGTGGACGGTATTTCGTTCTGAAAGGCCGACGGTACTTCGTTCGAACCGCGGGGGGCCGCCGCCGTTCGTTGACCCCTCCGCCGCATGCGGGCTAAACTCGCGGTAGTTCGAGGGTGAGTGTTCCCGTGCCCTCTCGGATCCGTCAAGACCCGCTTCGGAGGATCCCTCCCTCAGTGGAGACCGGACCCAGTACCAGCGGCGCAGGGCGCGCAGATAGCGCACACCGCGCCGACATCCAGTATCTCGTCCGCCCAGCCCTCTAAACGGGACGCCCCAACGGGCGCGCCACCCGAAGGCGGGACGGATCCGCCGCGAGGTGGCACATGCTCTACCTGAGCCAGGCGATCGGCCGGCCGGTGCGTGACCAGCACGGCGAGCCGATCGGAACCGTTGCCGACCTGATCGTCGCCATCGGCGATCGATACCCGCCCGTGACCGGAATCGTAGTCAAGACGAACGGCCGCGAGATCTTCCTGAACTGGCCGTCGGTGACATCCCTGGACGCCAGCGGAGCCACTCTGGGTACTTCGGCCATCGACATCACCAAGTTCCAGCAGCGGCCCAACGAGATCCGCCTGAAGCTGGACCTAATGGACCGCCAGATCGTGGACATCGACGGACGCAAGGTGGTCCGGGTCAACGACCTCTGCCTGGACGAGGTCGAAGGCGCCCTTCACCTGGTCGCGGTGGACGTGGGACCGTCGGGCCTGCTCCGCCGGCTCGGCATCGAGGGTCCCTGGCGGACGGTCGCGCGCGGTCTGCATCGCGACGTGCCGGAGAGATACATCGATTGGGAAGATGTCGACCCAGTGGAGCGGACGATCGCCAGCGTCAAGCTGCGCGTCCCGCACAAGGGCCTGGCCGAGCTGCACCCGGCGGACCTGGCCACCATCATCGACCAGCTCAGCCGTAGTGACCGCGTGGGCGTCATCGCCGCCCTCGACGACGAGGCCGCTGCCGACGCGATCGGCGAGATGGAGCCGGAGACGCAGGTCGACATCCTCGAGGACCTCGAACCGGCCCGAGCCGCCGACATCCTCGAAGAGATGGATCCCGACGAGGCCGCGGACCTGGTCGCCGATCTGTCCGAGGACAGCCGCGAGGAGATCCTGGGCCTCATGGAGAAGGACGAGGCCGACGAAGTCCAGGAGCTGATGACCTACGCCGAGGACACGGCCGGCGGCATCATGACGACCGAGTACGTGGCCGTGCCGGCAAGCCTGACGGCCGCCCAGACGATCGACCGCCTGCGCGAGCTCGAGCCGACGGCCGAGACCATCTACTACGTCTACGTGACCGATCCGGACAATCGCCTCGTCGGCGTGCTCTCCCTTCGCGATCTCATCGTGGCAAAGCCGGACACGAAGATCTCCACCTTCATGTTCGACGAGCCGGTAGCCGTCCGCACCGACGCGAGCCAGGAGGAAGTCACCGAGGTCGTGGCCAGATACAACCTGCTGGCCGTGCCCGTGGTGGACGCCGATGGTCGCCTCGAAGGCATCGTCACCGTCGACGACGCCATAGACACTCTGCTGCCGCAACCGACCAAGCGCCGTCTCCCGCGCCTCTTCAGCAGGTCCGGGACAGCGGAGCGATGAAGGCTCCGGTCATCACCCTTACCCCTCGCGCCGTCAATCGGGTCCGGTTCGCGGCCATCCTGGGGGTCCTCGGACCCGGACTCGTGAGCGGCTTCGCTGACAACGACGCGGGCGGCATCTCCACATACTCGGTCGCCGGCGTCAAGTTCGGCTACGACCTGCTGTGGGTCCTGCTGGCCAGCCAGATCGTGCTCTTCTTCACGCAGGAGGTCGGGGCGCGGCTCGGCCTCGCCACGGGCCAGGGGCTGGCCGGCCTGGTCCGCGAGCAGTTCGGTGTGCGCTGGGCGACGTTCATGATCAGCACGATGCTCGTGGCCAACGTCGGATCGATCATTGCCGAGTTCGCGGGCTGCAGCGCCGCTCTTGGGCTCTTCGGCTGGCCGAACTGGGCCAGCGCGCTCCTCGCCGCCACGGTCGTCGTCGTGCTGCTGGCCCGCGGCAACTACAGCAAGGTGCAGTACCTATTCGTAGCCGTCGGCATCGGCGTCTCCGTGGCCTACTTCATCTCGGCACTGCTCGCCCACCCGGATTGGGGCCGCGCGGGTACATCCCTCATCGTGCCGCACCTCGCTTCGTCGCCGGCGTACTGGGTGGCGGTCGTGGCCACGGTGGGAACGACGATCACGCCGTGGGGCCAGGCCTTCATCCAGTCGTACGTCGCCGACAAGCGCCTGGGCCCCGAGGACCTCCTGGGCGAGCGCCTCGACGTCGGACTCGGCGCGTTCCTGACGAACCTGATCGCGGGTTTCATCGTGGTGGCCTGCGCCGCCGCGCTGTGGAGCAACAACGTCACGAGCGCGACGGACGTGGCCACGATCGCGAGAGGCCTCGAGCCGCTGGCCGGTTCTGCGACGACCGTGCTCTTCGCCGTCGGCCTGCTCGCGGCGTCGTTCCTGGGGCTGGGAGTGGTCCCGCTCACGAGCGCCTACGCCGCATGCGAGGCGTTCGGATGGGAGACCGGGGTCAACTGGCGCTGGCGTGAGGCTCCGGCCTTCTACGGCCTGATGCTCTTCTTCGTCGCGAGCGCCGCGGCCGTCGTCCTCGTGGTCCCGCCGAGCGGACTGGTCCCGGTCATGTTCACCGCCCAGGTGATCAACTGCCTGCTGCTGCCGTTCGTGCTCGTGTTCGTGATGCGGCTCTCCGCGGACAAGAAGCTGATGGGCCCGCTCGTCAGCGGCCGGTTCCTGCTGTCCATCGGCTGGCTCGGGACGGCGCTGCTGGTGGTTCTCTCGCTGACGCTGGTGGCGACGTCGGTCCTGGGCATCTGACGCCGGAGGCCGTCAGGGCGCGGCCGGCGCCCCGGTCCGGCCGGCGAGCCTCAGATACAGAGCCTCGACTCGAGCCAGACATTTGGCTTCGTCGGCGCGGTCTTCCACGACCACCCGCGCCCGGCGACCCAACCGCGCTCTCTCCTCCGGATCGCGATCGAGGGCACGAGCAAGGGCCGCGGCGGTCGAGGCCGGATCGTCAACGGGAACCAGAAGGGCCGGATCCAGGTCGAAGAGCCACTCGCGGACGCTGGGCAGGTCCCCCGCGACGACCTGAAGGCCGCTGGCCAGCGACTCGAGAATGGCGGCCGATGTCGAGTCGGAAACCGGTATCGAGACGACCACGTCCGCAAGACGGTACAAGTCCGGCATCTCGGCATCGGAAATCTCGGTCTCTATGACGACGCGATCCGCGAGGCCGAGCTCGTCGATCTTGCCACGGATCGCCTCCAGATCCTGCGGAACCGGGCTGCGAGCGGTGATGAGCAGGGCCACGTCTGCGGGCAGGGTCGCGAGGGCCTCGACCACCACGTTCTGG
Source organism: Candidatus Limnocylindrales bacterium (assembly GCA_050010635.1). Classification (GTDB taxonomy): domain Bacteria; phylum Chloroflexota; class Limnocylindria; order Limnocylindrales; family CSP1-4; genus Fen-1039. Next base: position 24,214 of record JBEKKR010000008.1, on the reverse strand, counting down.
CGGTAGATCGGGGCCAGGCCGCGCGGCGACAGGACGACTCGTCGACCCTGGAACCCCAACCGGGCCCTGAGCTCGGCGGGATCCGGGCCCGGCCGAAAGCGAGTCAGGTCGACGCCCCACTGGACCATCTCGGTGCGGTCCGGCGCTGCTCCCAGGCGGAGCGCGCCCTGCCGCAGCGCCTCGGAGTTGACCATGACCATGTCGGCGGCGCGGACGGAGAGACGCCCGTACGCGCCGAAGTCACGGGCGTCTCCGGGGGTGAGGAAGACGTCGGATCCCCAAAGCGTGAGCACGTACGGGTGGAAGCCGGAGATCCAGGCGTGCCATCCGTTGGTCGTCAGGTAGTGCGCGTTGAGGATGTCCGGCCGAACCTGCGCCAGGGCTCGCCTCAGGGATCGACGGGCCCGCAGGAAGCTCGCTGGCGGAAAGCGACCCCGCGCGGAGAAGCGGGTGAACCGGACCACCGCCACGGACGGCGCGAGTCCCGGGTCGACCGGGAGGTCACCGGGCATGAGCAGCGTGACCTGATGGCCGCGCCCCGCGAAGTAGTTGACCCATCTGCGCATGTGGATGCTGCTCGGGTCGCCGAGGAACGCGATCTTGAGCCGGCCCTCGCCGGCGGCCGGGCGGGAGAGGCGGTCGCTCATCGGGGCTCCCCGGCGGGCGGCGGGCCTGCCCCGCGGGCGGACCGGCCCGCGGCGACCGCATCGTCCAGATAGGCGGCCAAACGCGCCGCCAGGTTGACGCGGTCATAGCGGCCTTCGGGGTCGGCTCTCCGGGTCGGAGGGGGCTCATCGATGAGTCGCTCTATGCCCACCGCCACGCCGTCCGGGGTGGGGTCGGCCAGGATCCCCCAATCCAGCTCGCGCAGCACCTCGCGGGCGACTCCCTCCGGGACTATAGCCAGGATCTGCTTGTCCAGACCGAGATACTCCATCAGCTTCCCGCCCTGCACCTCTCCTTTGCGAGGGTCGTCGGCGATGATCTGAAGGAGACCATCCGCCTCAGCTTCCTTGCGAATCGCTTCTGCATGCGGCACGAAGCCACTGAAGCGAACCATCGATCCGAGGCGATTCGAGTCGGCGTACCCGGCGGCCAGGCGACGGTTGGCGGCAGTCAGCCAACCGACGAACTCCACATCCAGACGGTCCTTGATGTCCGGTCGGCGTGCCGCCACTTGCTCCAGGCCCTTCAGGAAGATCTCCAGTTCTTGCTCGCCGTAGAGGCTGCCCGCGTAGACGAGCCTGAAGCGGCGGCTCGCGACTTCGCCGTCAGTGCCCGACTTGCCCGTGCGGACAGGGCCGACGGGCGATGGGAAATCGGCCACGTCGTAGCCGTTGGGGATGACGAGCATCTTCGCGGACGCCAGAGGGTAGCGCTCCGCGTAGGCCTTCATAACTCCCTGCGTCGGGAAGATCAACCGATCTGCCCAGGCCACGATTCCGCTTTCCATTCGCCGCTGCCGATAGGCATTCAGCCCGCGTGGCTTGGAGTTGAAGGCGTTGCCGATCCACGGATCGCGGAAGTCGGCGATCCATGGGAGACCGGTTCTGGCCGCTATCTTGCGGGCGACCAGGTGGCAGGAAACCGGCCCCGACGTGGAGTAGATCGCATCGACTGGGGCCCGCTTGTGGACCTGCAGGCCCCGCTTGCTCGCGGCGCCGACCCAACCCACGGCGGCGTCCGGAAAGAGAAATGGGGCCCAGACCCGGTTCCACAGAATCATGCTCTTGGTAAGGAGCCTGGCCGGGAGACTGGTCGTGGCTTGTCCCACATGGGCATCCGTTGCCGATGACGCGAGCCGGCGGCGGCTGAGGAACGCCTCGACGGCGGCCGGCAATCGGGCCGGCTCGAAGCTTCCCGTCCGTTCCACCTGCAGGTCCGCCTGGAGCTCGTTCAAGAGCGTGGCGTCGCGCACCGTATAGGCCGGCCGTGCCGGGGTGATCACCACGGGCTGCCAGCCATTTTCGGGCAGATACTTGACGTACTTGAGAGTGCGCTGGACTCCCACTCCGCCGAGGGGCGGGAAGTAGTAGGCGATCACGAGCACGCGACGGGCGGTCCCGGCCGTGGCTGATTCGGCGACCTCTGTCCGGGCAACTGGCATCGCGGAATTCTAGCCGACGGCGGCGTGGACCGGGCCGGGGCGGCGCCGGGGGACGTGACCCAAACATACGGCGGCGAGCCCTCGACCCGTGCGTCACGACCAGCGGCTACTATGCGTTCATGCCACGGAAGATCATGTGCGTCGTTGGTGCGCGACCTAATTTCATGAAGATGGCGCCGCTCATGGCGGCCTTTCGGAACCCCGCCGACCCTTTCGAATGCCTCCTCGTGCACACCGGTCAGCACTATGACGTGGCCATGTCGGATGTCTTCTTCAGCCAGCTCGGTATGCCCCAACCTGACATCCAGCTCGGCATTGGACCCGGAACCCAGGGCGCCCAGACCGGCCGCATGATGGCCGCACTCGAGACGGTGGTGAGTGAGACGCGGCCGGATCTCGTCCTGGTCGTGGGTGACGTGAACTCCACTCTGGCCGCGACTCTGGTGGCCGCCAAGGCGGGGGTGCCGGTCGCCCATGTCGAGGCAGGGCTCCGCAGCTTCGACCGACGCATGCCGGAAGAGATCAATCGCATCGCCACGGACGCGCTCGCCACGTTCCTCTTTGCGACCGAAGAAGACGGCGTCGCCAACCTTCGGGCAGAGGGCGTGTCGGACGACCGCGTCTTCTTCGTCGGCAATGTGATGATCGATACCCTCCTGGCGCTGCTGCCCACCATCAAAGAACGCGCAAACGCCTCGGAGATGGGCCTGACGGCCGGTGGCTACGGCGTGGTGACTCTCCACAGACCGTCCAACGTGGACACCGAGGACATGCTTGAACGGTGGGTTCAGGCGCTGGAGCGGATCAGCGCCAGGCTTCCGCTCGTCTTTCCCGCCCATCCGAGAACGGCCGCCAGACTCGCTGCCGCCGGCCTGGACAAGCGCCTGGCGAAGTCCGGCGTGAAGCTCGTGGAGCCACTCCCTTACATAGAGTTCATGAGCATCGTCTCCGCCTCGCGCCTTGTGTTGACGGACTCAGGCGGGATTCAGGAGGAGACGACGGTATTGGGCATCCCATGCTTGACGCTGCGAGACAGCACCGAGCGACCGGTCACGGTCAAACTGGGGACGAACACTCTGGTGGGCATTGAGCCAGAGGCAGCGGTGAAGGCTATGGAAGGAGTACTCTCCCACCCGTCGACGTCCCACAAAGTGCCGCCACTGTGGGACGGCAAAGCCGCCGAGCGGATCGCGGAGATCTTGCGCGGCAGGCAATGGACAGCCTACCTGACCGACCCGGCAACGGCCTCCCGGGGGTAGACGGGCCGCGCTCGGCGACCGGCACCGTTCGACGGACGATGGAGTAGATGTGAATGAGGACCGCTCGGTCGGCGTGATAGGCCTCGGTTACGTCGGCTTGCCCCTTGCGCTGGCCTACCATGAGGCGGGGCTCACGGTTGTCGGGGTGGACGCCAACTCAAAGCGGTTGGCTGAACTCAACGCGGGCCACTCCCCCATCGATGACATCGACGACGCACGCCTCAACGCGGCAAGGTCCGGCGGCGTCAGGTTCGTCGGCCCAGATGAATCCGCCGCGCTGCTTGCCGGAGTGGATGCGATCGTCGTCTGCGTGCCCACGCCTATCACCCAGTCCAAAGATCCCGACCTGGCGCCCGTCCTCTCGGCGGCCGGGCTAGTCCGAGCAGCAATTCGGGCCGGCCACCTCGTCATCCTGCAGTCGACCACCTTCCCCGGCACAACCACAGGGCCATTCCGCAAGGAGATCGAGCGGTCCGGCCTTGTAGCCGGCAAGGACTTCGACCTCGCGTTCGCTCCGGAGCGAGTCAACCCAGGCGACCCCGCGAGCGCGAGCCGCGACGTCCCCCGACTGGTCGGCGGCCTGACGCCGGAAGCTACCGCGCGGGCCAAGAGGCTCTTCGAACACATCAACAGCCGAGTCATCCCGCTCTCGTCACCCGACGCGGCCGAGATGGCCAAGCTGCTGGAGAACGTCTTCCGCAACATCAACATCGCCTTCGTCAATCAGCTCGCGCTTCTGTGCGAGCGGATGGGCCTGGACGTGTGGGAAGTCATCGACGCGGCGGCCACCAAACCGTTCGGCTTCATGGCCTTCCGCCCGGGGCCCGGCGTCGGCGGCCATTGCATCCCGGTGGATCCGTACTACCTCGCCTGGCGCGCCCGCGAGTTCGACTTCGTGGAGCGGTTCGTGGAACTGGCAGGAGACATCAACCTGGCCATGCCCCGCCACGTCGTAGAGCTGGCCGCCGAGGCACTCAACGATCGGGGCAGGTCCCTCAAGGGATCCAGGATCGGAGTCCTGGGCGTCGCGTTCAAGCCTGATGTCCAGGATGCCCGCAACACGCCCGCCTCAGATGTTGTAGCGCTCCTCGAGGCCCGCGGAGCGCTGGTCACATACCACGACCCACTCGTTCCGGAGCTCCGCGCCACGGATGGCAAGATCCACCACTCCACCGCCTTCGAAACAGTGCTGAACGACTCGGATTTGATCGTCGTCGTCACTGCCCACAAGAGCCTGGACTGGGGCGCCGTTTATGGTCGGGCGGACTTGATCGTGGACACGGTCAATAGCTCGCGCGGCAAGGTTTCGCGGGAGCGGCAGGTCTACCGGCTCGGCGCCGGCTGGGCGGCGCCGGACGCGTAGCCCTTCTTCGTCTTCCACTCTGCGGCGACCTGATCCAGCAGAGCCGCAAGCTCACCAGCCAGGTTGACTCGGTCGTATCGACCGGTCGGATCGGTCGGCCCCTGGGCCGGCGGGTGATCCAGCAAATCCTCCAGGGCACTCGCGACGCTGCCCGGCTCGACGTCCGCAGTCCGGCCGCCCGGCAGACCATCCACCAGCCGGCGGCCTTCGCCGGGCGGCATCACGGCCAGAATCGGCCGGTCGAAGGCCATGTACTCGATCAGCTTGCCCCCAACGAACATGCTCGTCCCCGGATCGTCGGTCATGAGTTGGAGAAGCGCATCTGCGCCGGCCATGCGTGCGAGCGCCTGCACGCGCGGCACGAAGCCCTCGAAACTGACCACGTCGCCCATCCGGCCGGGAGCGGTGTATACATCGGCAAGGTGGCGGTTGCCGGCACTGGCTCGGCCGACGAACTGGACCCGCAGCCGCCTGCGCAGATCCGGCCGGCGCTCCACGAGCCGCTCCACGCCTCCGAGCAAGGCTTCCAGCTCGCCAGGTCGGTAGAGGCTGCCGGCGAAAAGAACCGTGAAGCGGCCGGGCTCTCCCTTCACCGGAGTCAGGCCGGCCAGGTCGTTCCTGTCGTAACCGTTCGGGATGTAGACGAACTTGTCGGCCATCTCCGGGTAACGGTTCACGAACATGTCGCGGAGGCCGTCCATGGCCAGTACGACTCGATCGGCGCGCGACACGATCGACCGCTCCATGCGCCGCTGCATCCAGCCCTTCGGCCCGCGCAGAGGCGCGACAAAGGGATTGCCGATCCACGGGTCGCGGAAGTCTGCTACCCAGGGACGGCCAGTTGAACGCTTGATGCGGTCCGCGATCAGATGAGCGGAGACGGGCGCCGAGGTGGAGTAGACGACATCGAACGCCTGGTGCTGGAAGACCTTGCTACCGGCTCGCGCGCCAAAGCGAACCCAGCCGATCTGGGCGTCCGGGAAGAGAAGCACGTTCCAGGTCCGGTTCCACAAACCTCCAAGAACCCAGCCCAGCTTCCTGTGCCAGCCGGAGCTGGGCTTTCCCGCCAGGTCCGCGGCTCCATCCGATGTACCGGCTGAGCGGCGGTGAAGCCGGCGGCCGACTGCAATCGGCAACCGGCCCGGCTCGAAGCTGCCGGTGCGGTGGACTTCCAGGTCCGCCGGCAGCAAGTCGAGCAGCGAGGGGTCGCGAACCGTGTACGCGGGATTGCGAGGAGTCACGACCGCCGGCTGCCAGCCCCAACGCGGCAGGTAGGTGATGTATTTCAGAGTGCGCTGGACGCCGACTCCACCGAGCGGCGGGAAGTAATAAGTGACTACCAGGACTCGGCCGCTCACGCTCCCGCCTTGCGCTTCACTCGTGCGATCGCTAGAAGCGCCATGCTCGTGAGCATCAGGAATTCCCCCTTACGCGGCACGACGATCGCGAACGGCGAGAGGCCGGAGATGCGGCAGGCCACAAAGACCATCATCACAGCCAGGGCCGTATATGAGAGAAGCGACGCGGCAGCGGCTCCCACGATCCCGAACTGCGGAATCAGGATCACGTTGGCCCCAAGGTTGAGGAAGAGGGCGATCCCGGAGCCGACCGAAACCGGCCCGGGTTTGCCGCGGCCGCTGATGTAGCTCGTCAACACCTTGGCCAGACTGAGCGACACCACCCCCGGCAGCAGCACCAGGAACGCCGGCAGGCAATCGATGAAGCGAGGCAGGACGAGGTGGATGCCCAGCCAGGCAACCGGGATGAGAGCGATGGCGCACGAGACGGTGACCAGGAAAGTCATGCGGGAGACGGGGCCCAGCTTGGCGTCGGCAGAGTCCGCCGTGGAGCCCGCGATCGTCGGCAGGAAGATGGTGGTCACCGCATCCGGGACGTAGAAGATCAACTCCGCCATCGTGACGGACATGCTGTACAGGCCGAGAGGCGCGGCCGAAGAGGCCAGCAGAGCCTGGAGCAGCAGCGTGTCTGCGCGGTAGTTGAAGTAGCCGGTGATGCTCGCCGGATAGACACGGGCTCCATAGCTCAGGATGGAGCGTATCGAGACGGGCTCTCCGCCCGGGTTCCGAGTCGCCACCTGCCGGACCGCGATGAGGACCGCGGCAGCGCCGAGGCAGCTGACAATCACGCTCGAGCCGACCGCGCCCTGCACGCCGAGCCGGAGGACACCGACTGCCAGCACGAGCACGACCAGGGTCACGACCGCCTGGCCGACCATGATCGTCGTGTAGATCCTCACCTCGTGGCGGCCGTAGAGGATCGTGCCCACGAAGGTGGCCAGCATGCCCGCCGGCACCGTAATCAGGATCAGACGCAGCATCTGGTCGCCGGTGCCCTGGCCCAGCTTCTCGATCGGAGCCGAGAAGATGCTCTGCTCGAGCCACGGCAGGGTCACCCACAGGACGGCCACGACGGCGGCCGAGATGACGACCACGAACATGAGCCCGGTCAGCATCAACCCGCGAACCGAGACGTTCTTGGCTGTGAAGTAGTTGATGGCGTTGGGAAGGCCGAGTACGCCGATCGTGCCGACCAGCGCGGGCAGCGCGGTCACGCCGACGTATGCACCCTTGCCGTCCGGCCCGAGCAGTCGCGATACGACGAGCGTCGTCACGAAGCCGAAGCCGAAGGTCACGATCTTGGCGCTGAAAACCGACGCGACGCGACGGGCGAAAGGGCGGCCCTGGGCCGCGGCGGCGGTCATCGCGGCCGGCCCGCCGTCTTCCGGCGCAGCCGGATGTAGAGCTGCTCCACCAAACCGAGGCTCGCGGCCTGATCTGCCCTCTCCCGGACGATGGCGCGCCCTCGCCGGCCGATCTCGGCGCGCTCGGCGGTACTTCTGGAGAGCGCCCTCGCCACCGCTGCCGCGGTGGCAGCGGCGTCGTCCACGGGTGCGAGCGACTCCGGATCCAGGCCCCCGAGCCACTCGCGCACGCTCGGCAGATCCGCGGCAACGACCTGCCGCTCGCAGGCCATGGCCTCCAGAGTGGTCACGGACGTCGAGTCCGAGATGGGCACGGACACGACGACGTCCGCCAGGCGCAGGAAATCGGGCATCTCCGCGTGGGCGATCCAGGGCACCAACACCAGCCGGTCCGTGAGCCCAAGCGAGGCCGCCTGCCGTTCGACCGCCTCAACCTCGGCCGCATCCGCGTTGTGGCGCGACATCACGACCGAAACGTCCGACGGCAGCCGGGCCAGCGCTTCGACGACCACGTTCTGGCGGTAGATCGGCGCGATGGCACGGGGCGAGAAGACGACGCGCCGGCCGTCCAGGCCGAGCCGGGTTCGCAACTCGGCCGGGGCCGAGCCTCCAGAGAAGCGCTCCAGGTCGACGCCCCAGCCGATCAGCTCGGTGCGATCCGGCCGGGCACCGAGTTCCTCGGCGCCGCGTTTGAGATCCTCGGAGTCGGCCATGACCAGGTCCGCGGCCCTGAGCGTGAGCCCAGCCATCATGCGCACGGCCCGCCACTTGCGCGGGCCGACGTAGATGTCGGAGCCCCACAGCGTGATGGCGTACGGATGGAAGCCGGACATCCAGGCTTGCCAGCCGTGGATCGTCAGGAAATGGGCATTGAGGATGTCCGGCTCGACCCGAGCCACGGCCCTCCGTATGGATGCGCGCGACCGCAGCAAGCCCAGCGGCGCGAAGAGGCTTCGCGGGTTGAACTGCCTGAAGCGTTCCACGTGGATCGACTCGGGCAGGCCGGGCTCCAGCTCCAAACCCTCGGGAACGAGGAGCGTCACACGATGATCGCGCTCCGCGAAGAAGCTCACCCAGCGCCGAAGGTGGATGCTGTTCGGGTCCCCGAGGAAGGCCAGGCCAAGCCGTTCGTCAGCCGTGACGGTGGCTGACGTGCCCACACTCACAAGGTCCACCTCCAGCGCAAGGAGAGTGACGGGACGGCCGGCACCCGCGACAGCGGGCAATTGTAGCCGACGGAACCGGCCGACAGTCCCCGGCAGGTCTCCAACGGGCCGGTTGCGGCTCGTGCCGTCGACCGCGATGGAGGGCTGATACTCTTCCGGGAGTCCTCGAAACCGGACCCCAGGGAGGCAGGGAAGCGCACAGTGGGCGACTTCGACGAGGAGCTCGAGCGGGCTCGCGGCGTGTACGCCGCCCGGGCGGGAAACGCCTCATTGGCGAGGGGCTACAGCGTCTTTGTGCCGTCGAATCTCTTCACGCTACAGGGCCGTGACTGGATAATCGCGGACCTCTTGCGCCGGTCCGGATTGTGGTCGCTGGCGGACCTCGACATCCTGGACGTGGGTTGCGGGGCCGGCGGTGAGCTGCGCCGGATGACCACGCTGGGCGCCGACCCGGCGCGGATGGCCGGCATCGATCTGATGCCGGCGCGGATAGAGGAGGCCCGGCGGGTCCTCCCGGCCGCCCGATTCGAGGTCGGAAGCGCCCACGAACTGCCGTTTGCCGACGCCTCGTTCGATCTGGTCACCCAGTTCGTGCTCTTCTCCTCGGTGGTCCACCCGGGGCTCAGGCAGGCGATTGCCTGCGAGATGCTTCGCGTGCTCAGGCCGAACGGCCGGATCCTGTGGTACGACCTCCGATCGCTGCGGCCGCATCCGGACCTTGTGCCGATCGGCCTTGCCGAGCTGAGGTCGCTCTTCCCGGGTTGCTCGATCGAGGCGCGGCCGGCGACGCTCGGCTGGCGGCCGAGCCACTTCCTGGCGCCCCGCAGCCGGGTGGCCGCCATCCTGGCGGAGAAGCTCCCGAGGACCCGATCCCACTACGTGGCCCTGATCCGGCCCGCCGGCGCGGGAGCGGGGGGCGAGACCTCGACCCCGTGAGCTGACGTCCGGCGGGAGCCAGCCTCAGCGATGCCGGCCCGCCGGGCCCCGGTACAAACCCTCGACCATGGTCATGTGGACGTCCTGGCTTGCCCGCTCTTCGACTATCGCCCGGCCGCGCCGGACGATATCGCGCCGCTCGCCCGGCGCCATGCCAAGCAATCGAGAGATCGCCCGAGCCGTCGCCGCGGGATCGTCGACCGGCACCAATGATGCGGTATCGAGATCGCCCATCCATTCCCGGATGCTCGGCAGGTCCGTGGCCACGACCGGCGTGCCGCAGGCCATCGCCTCGAGCAGCGTGACGGGCGTGGCGTCATTCGACGGGAGCGACAGCATGACGTCTGCGAGACGGTAGAAGTCCGGCATCTCGGCGTGGTCGATGCCGTCGACGACGCGCAGCCGATCGGCGACCCCGAGCGCCTCCGCACGCGCCCGAATGGCGGCCATCTCCGTTTCGTCGACGAGGTAGCGGGCTATCAGCAACACCACATCGGCCGGCAACTCGGGCAGCGCCTCGACGGCCACGCGGTGACGATACAGAGGGGTCACGGCCCGAGGCGAGAGCAACACGCGACGGCCGCTCAGTCCCAGCCGTTCGCGCAATGCCACCGGATCCGGATCCGGCGAGAAGCGCCTGGTGTCCACGCCGAATTGGACCAGGTGGGTCCTCTCGCGGCGCGCTCCGGCGGCGATCACGTCCTCGACGAGCGACGCCGAGTCGCCGGTCACCAGGTCGGCGGCCCGCAACGACACGCGGCCGTAGAGCGCCGTCCGCCTCGAACGTCGGAGCGAGATCGTCACGTCGGAGCCCCAGACCGTGATCGCGTAGGGATGGAAGCCGGACATCCAGGCGTGCCAGCCGTATTCGGTCAGGAAGTGAGCGTGCACGACGTCGGGGGCAAGCCGCGCGAGGACCCTGCCCAGCGAGCGCTTCTCTCTGAAGTAGCCCAGGACCTGGTTGCGGCTCCGGTAGTAGGGCGTGAACTGCTCGACCGAAATGGATGCCGGCAGGCCGGGACCCACCTCGTGCCCGGCCGGGACCAGGAGGCTTACCGCGTGACCGCGCTGCGCGAACCAGCCGGACCAGCGGCGGACGTGGATGCTGTTCGGATCGCCGAAGAAGGCCAGCCGAAGGGGCCGATCGAGCGGATGGAGCTCCGGTGCCGGCTCGGGCGCGCGACCGCTCATCTGATGCAGGCCTGGACGCGCACGGCGGTGGATGGCATGGCCGGTATTCTACGGGCCGGTTGGCGCCGGCGACCCGCCGCATGCGGCCCCGGCAATGCCTGTGCGTCGTGGACCTTGCGGTATGATCGGCCGCGGTCAGCCCATCGAGAGGTAACCTGCCAGCTCATGCCCGACGCGGTCCAGCGCACACTTGCCCTGCTGGGTTCCGTGCTGACCCTGCCGCTTCTGGCGGCCCTGGCCGTGGCCGTCCGGATCGAGTCACGGGGCGCTCCCATCTACTCGGCCCCGCGCGTCGGTGAGGGCGGCCGGCCGTTCACCTGCTACAAGATCAGGAGCATGGTCACGGACCAGGCGCCCGGGCAGCGGTTGACGCGGGCGGAGGACCCACGCGTCACCCGCGTCGGCCGGTTGTTGCGCAAGACCCACCTGGACGAGCTGCCGCAGCTCTGGAACATCGCCCTGGGCCAGATGCGCTTCGTTGGGCCTCGTCCGGAGGACCCTCACTTCGTGGACTTCGAACAGCCGGTGCATCGGCTCGTCTTCAACGCCCGACCGGGCATAACCGGTCTGTCCCAGCTCCTGAACGCCGACGAAGAGACTCGGCTGGTCGACGCCGACCCCGAACGAGCCTACCGCGAGGTCATCCTGCCGCGTAAGCTCGAGCTCGACGCGGCCTACCTCCGTCATCGATCGACGCGGATGGACCTGTGGATACTCGCCCAGACGCCCCGCGCCGTGCTCGGTCACCGAGTCACGCTGCCGGCATCCGTCCGAGCCGAGGTGGGCCAGGTAGCGGGAGCCGACGTGTGAGTGGTTTCGTGCCGCGGGGCCGGCACCTCTTCGTCTACGACATCGTCGCCACGCTGGCGGCCGTCGGCATCGCCTTCGGCCTTCGCTTCGACAACGTCTTGGTCGTGGCGGCCGTATCGCCCTTCATGCCCGTGGCCCTGATGCCGATCCTGGTGATGCCGCCGACGTACGCCCTCTTCGGCCTGTACCGACGCGAGTGGAGGTATGCCTCCGTCCAGGAGATGCTGTCTCTGGCGGCCGCGGTCGTCGTCGGCACCGTCGTCACCGCCGTCGCCGTCGCGGGCCTGGCCTACGCCGGGGCTCCGGGCACGGCGGACTTCCCGAAGTCGATCTTCGCCACCGAGGCGCTCCTCGGCCTCGCCCTTGTCGGCGGCGGGCGCTTCGCGGTGCGAGCCAACTTGGAGCGACGCGGCGTCTCGGGCGGCACGGACGAGGAGCTGGGCCTGGTCTCCACCATCGTCTACGGTGCCGGCGAAACGGGCGCCACCGTGGCGCGACTGGCGGCCCGCGACCCAGCCGCGGGCCTGAACGTGGTCGGCTTCATCGACGACGACGCGGCCAAGCACGGCTCCCGGCTGATGGGCAAGCGCGTCTTCGGCGGGTTGGACGTACTGCCGAAGGTCGCGCGAGAGACACGAGCCCACCAGCTGCTCGTGGCCATGCCGACCGCCTCCGGCCAGGCCGTCCGGCGCGCCTTCGAGCGAGGTCAGGAGCTGGGGCTGCAGGTTCGGACGATCCCCCACCCTCGCGAGCTGCTCGCCGGCGACTCCCTGGCCCAGCGCATTCGTGACGTCAGCGTGGACGACCTGCTGCGCCGCGAGCCGGTGGACATCGACAGCGACGCGGTCGCGGGCTACCTGAACGGCGCCAGCGTCCTGGTGACGGGCGGCGGCGGATCGATCGGCAGCGAGCTGGTCCGCCAGATCCTGGCGATGGGACCCCGGCTGCTCACCGTCGTCGAGAACCACGAGGAGGCTCTCTGGTCGATCGAGCGTGAGCTGGCCGACCGCGTCGCGGCCAATCCGGGCGTCACCTTCGATCCGATCCTCACCGACATCCGCTCCCAGGAGGCCGTGGACGCGGCCATCCTGCGGGCCCGGCCCGACGTGGTCTTCCACGCCGCAGCCCTCAAGCACGTCCCGATGGTCGAGCAGGCCCCCGCCGAGGGCGCCATGACCAACGTCTTCGGATCGCAGAACGTCATCTCCGCGTGCGAGCGGCTCGGCGTCAAACGCTTCGTCCTCATCTCCACCGACAAGGCCGTCGAGCCCGTCTCCGCGATGGGCGCCACCAAGCGCCTGGCCGAGCTCCTCACCGTTGCCAGCGCCCGCCGAACGGGCCGGCCGTACGTGGCCGTGCGGTTCGGCAACGTGCTCGGCTCGAGCGGCAGCGTGATCCCGATATTCAAGCGGCAGCTCGAGCTCGGCAAGCCGATAACGATCACCCACGCCGACGCGACGCGCTACTTCATGACCATTCCCGAGGCCGTCAGCCTGATCCTCCAGGCCGGGGCAACGACGGACAGTGGCGTGATCTTCGTCCTGGACATGGGCGATCCGGTCAAAATCGTCGACCTGGCGCGCGACCTGATCCACCTCTCGGGACTCTCCGAGGCGAGCGTGCCGATCGTCTATACCGGCCTGCGCGCCGGAGAGCGGCTGCACGAGACCCTGTTCCACGACCACGAGACGACCGACCGGACCGGCCACCCGTCGATCATGCGCGTCCGGGCCAGCGCGGTCGGGTCCGTCGGCGCGCCGCTCGAGAAGCTGCTCGCCGAGCTGGCTTCGGCAACCCAACGCCATGACGACGATCGCGTTCGCGAAATCCTTCGGACGGTCGCCTCGTTCAGCAAGCCGCTGGCGGCCGCTCCTGGGGAGACACCCGATGCCGCGGCATCTGCCGATGCGGCGGCCGCTCCGGGGACACGAGAGGCAGGCAATCGATGAACGAGAGCGCACGGCCAGCTTCCACGACTGGAGTCGGGACCGCCGGCGAGACCGGAGGCTCGGCCACGGTCCGGAAGATCCAGTTCCACCGCCCGTCCATCGGGGCGGCCGAGCGCGACGCCGTCATCGAGGTGCTCGACTCGCGCTGGCTCACTACGGGGCAGAAGAGCGTGGCCTTCGAGGAGGCCATCAAGGCTCGCCTCGGCTGCGGCCACGCGGTCGCCGTCAACTCCGCCACGGCCGCGTTGCACCTGATCCTCGAGGCGCTGGGGATCCGGGAGGGCGACGAAGTGGTCGTGCCCACATACACCTTCGCCGCCTGCGGCGAGACGGTTCGCTACCTCAAGGCGAGGCCCCGGCTGGCGGACGTGGATCCCGTCACCTTCAACGCCACCGCAGAGACGATCGAGGCGCAGCTGCGGCCCGAGACCAAGGCGATCATGGTCGTCCATTTCGGCGGCCTGATGGCGGACATGGAACCCATCCTGGAGCTCGCCCGGGGCCGGAACCTGCCGGTCATCGAGGACGCGGCTCATGCCCTGCCGTGCAGCCGCGACGGCCGCGAGGCCGGCACCGTCGGAACCGCGGGAGCCCTCAGCTTCTACGCCACCAAGACCGTGACGACGGGTGAGGGCGGGATGCTCGTGACAGACTCGGCGGAGATCGCCAATCGAGCCCGTTCGATGCGGCTCCACGGCCTGACTCGCGACGCCTGGAAGCGCTACTCCGGCGGCGGGAGCTGGTACTACGAGATCGAGGACGCCGGCTTCAAGTACAACCTCACGGACCTGGCCGCGGCCATCGGCCTGGTGCAGCTGGACCGCGCGGAGGCGATGCGGGTCGAGCGCGAAGCGGTCGCCCGCCGGTACGCGCAGGCGTTCGCGGCCTCATCCATCGCAAACCTGGTGCAGCTGCCGGTAATGCCGCGCCCCAACGAGGTTCACGCGTGGCACCTCTACCCGATCCGGCTGCAGCTGGACCGCATCAAGGTAACGCGGGCCGAGGCCATCGACCGCCTGGCCGAGGCCGGCGTCGGGACGAGCGTGCATTTCATCCCGCTGCACCTGCATCCCTACTACCGGCGTACCTACGGCTACGCGCCGGCCGACCTGCCGGTCGCGAGACTGCAGTACGAGCGCGAGATCTCACTGCCGATCTACCCGGGCCTCACGGACGCCGAAGTGGACTACGTCGTCGAACGTCTTGCGGGCATTCTCCTGCCGAGCTAGACGCCCAACTCTCACGATGACCTCAGTGGGCGAGCCGGCCTCGATCGCTAGACGGGGCAGACATTCGCGGGCAGTGGCTTGCCGTAGTAGAGGCTGTCATGGCCGAACACCGCGATCGACTCTTTGGCAATGTTCGGCAGGAAGGGGCAGATCGAGTCGCCCCAGCCGGGAATGTTCTGGATCGCGTAGGTGCCCGGCAGCTTTGGCTGCAGGATGACCTGGGTTATGTTCTCGCTGGGCACGTTATCGCCGATGTTGACATAGTCCGCGATCATGCTGGGCTCGAACGGATTGGACGGGTCCAGGGAGCCCGTGACGATGCTCGATCCGACGGTCTGGATCAGGCCTGGGATCTGCGGCAACTCGTCGGGCGACGCCATCTTGTGGAGGAGGGCGAGCATGACCTGCTGCTGGCGTGAGATCCGGGAGTAGTCGTTGTTGTAGGAGGCTCCGACGTAGCCCCTGCGGGATGCGACATATGCAAAGGCCTGGGCCCCGGTGAGGTGCTGCGGGCCGGCCGGGAGCTTGAATCCGGGCGGGCCGCAGACCAGGTTGTCGTAGACCGGGTCGTCGATCGCGGCCGGATTGACGATGTCTATGCCGCCGATGGCGTCGATCGTGCGCATGAACCCGGCCGTGATCATCACGGCGTAGTAGTCGATCTTGATCCCAACCAGATACTGCACTTCCTTGATGAGAGTCACGGGCGGGCTATCCGGCGAAGGGAAACCGCCACTACGAACGTTGTTGGGCAGGTACGCGATCTCATAGTTCCTGCCGATCCCGTCGTTCACCCTCGGGTAGTACATCGGAAAGCCGGCCCACTCGCGAGGAACGCTCACCATGGCGATCGAGTTGGTCTTGGGGTCGTAGCTGACGATCATGATCGCGTTGTAGGAGGTGGTGAAAGCCCGATCGCACTGTTTGGTGCCCGTCGAATCGTCGACGCCGAGGAAAAGCATCGTCACCCGCTGGTTGGGTCCGACCGGCGTGCCGGTGGGCGTCGGACTCTCAGAAGGGGTCGGACTCCCAAGAGGTACGGAGCCGGGCGACGGGGACTGGCTGGCAACGGCGCTGGGCGACGGGGAATCGTTGAAGCCGAGCTGGTTGGACAGGTCGTTGTGAGGGTTGAAGGCGTTGTTCTCGGCGTTGTAGCTGATCGCGAGGATGTAGCCGGCCGTCAGGTGTGTGACCGTGATGATGACGACCAAACCCACGATCGCCGCTCTGTCGATGATCCGGTGCGACCTGCGCGGTTCGCCGGTTGCGAAGCCATGGATGACGGCCGCAAGTCGCCAGGCGCCGAATGCGAGAACGATGAAGAGGGCACCGAGGGCGAAGTTGGGATCGGCAAATCGTGCCACGAAGACCGCGGGCCCCTGGCGAAGGGCATATGCCACGATCGCCAACACGACGAGCGAGGGTACGACAAAGATCGCCGCCGCGCGCCGGTTGCGGAGGTAAAGCTGTCCCAGGCCGGGCCACAGGAAGGAAAGCAGGGCGGCCAGCGATGGCGATCGCCCGTTGCCCCTCGTGACCGTGTCGTCAACGGCCGTATCGTTCGTATCCAAATCGGTCGGACTCTATCACAACGAATCCTGAAACCCGTCGTCGATCAGCCGGCCAGGCCGCCCGGGCGGATTCGCTCGTATCGGAAGTTGGCGGCTTCGGGCCGGGCCAGCCATTCGGCGAGAGTTTGCGCGGCCGCGTCCTTGGCCGAGAGGATGGGGTTCGCAACCGGCCATTCGATGCCGATGGCCGGGTCGTTCCAACGAATCCCGGACTCGGTGAGCCTGTTGTAGGTGCCCGTCGTCAGGTACTCGATCTCGGCGTATTCGGACAGCACGCAGAAACCGCGCGCGAAGCTTGCCGGCGCCCACAGCTGGCGCGGCTCGTCGGCCGTGATCTCAACGCCGACCCACTTGCCGAGCGTGGGCGATCCGACCCTGATGTCGACCGCGACCAGCAGGGCTCTGCCCTGTGTCACGCGCATCAGCTTGCCCATGGGCGGGTCCCACTGGAAATGCAGGCCCCTGACGACGCCCCGGCTCGAGCGCGAGTGGTTCAGCTGGAGGAACCGATCGGGCAGTCCGAGCCCGGCGAAGAGATCCTGCCGGTAGACCTCCATGAAGAAGCCTCGTTCGTCTCGCATCGCCGCCGGCACGACGATCTTGACCTCGTCGAGCGCGGTCGGTTCGATGGTGAAGGGCATTTGGCTCCATGCTCCATCCTGAAGACGACGAAGGCAGTCGCCGTCCGGTACCCCTTGGACACAGCGCTTTGCCTCTCGGTCGCGGCGATTATCACACGCGGTCCTCCACAGCCGCATCGTCGACGAAGTCGCCATTTGCCTGCCGTTCTCGAGGGAAGACCTCATCGAGCAGGCGATCTACATGTGCGAGCAGGAGGGCAAGGTCGTCAGGATGCCGGTGGCCCCGGTCGAACGCGTGCTGACGGCCGCCCGGCTCGAAAGCATCGACGGCGTCGGGGTCTGCTCCATGGCCAACGGGCCCGATCGGGCCGTCAGCCTGGCTCTCAAGCGGCTCATCGACATCGTCGGCGCGGCCCTGCTGATGGTAGTCATGTCGCCCGTGATGCTGGCGCTGGCCGTGGCGATCAAGCTCGACTCACGGGGCCCCGTCTTCTTCCGGCAGGAGCGAGTGGGCCTCCACGGACGGCCGTTCCCGGTCGTCACGTTCCGCAGCATGTGCGCCGATGCCGAGGAAAGACTGCCCGACCTCATTGGGGAGAACGAGATAAACGGTCACGCCTTCAAGCTCGCCCACGACCCAAGGATCACGCGAGTCGGCCGCCTCCTTCGCCGAACGTCCCTGGACGAGCTGCCTCAACTCGGGAACGTGCTACGCGGCCAGATGAGCCTGGTTGGGCCGCGTCCTCCCCTTCCGAGTGAGGTCGCCAAATACGACGTCTGGCATCGCCGCCGCCTCTCGATGAAACCCGGCATGACCGGCCTGTGGCAGGTCGGCGCACGCCTGGACCCGGAGTTCGATCGCTGGGTCCAGCGGGACCTCGAGTACATCGACAGCTGGTCGCTGTGGCTCGATCTCAAGATCATCGCCAGGACCCTGCCGGCGGTCTTGAGCGGCACGGGACGATAGGGTAGTAGCGGCCAGGGCTCCTTCGAGGTTCGATTCGACCGCTTGGCTTCGGCCTGTCGGTCTCAAACTAGTTTGCGGGCAATTCGCTCGCAGTCGCCGGGCGATGCTAGGATTGGCGTCGGGACTCGCCCGAGAAGGTTCGCATTATCGTCCGACAACATGCCGGCTGACCAGTCAGCCGCTTCGTAGCAAGTCGCTTCGTACACGAGAGCGAATCGTACGGATCGCGGTTGCGTGCCCTTGAGGGCCGCCCGTCGCCTTCCTGCCGGATGAGGACACTCATGTTCGATCGCCTGCCGGTGCCGCTGCTCGCCTTGCGGCTCGCGGGATTCTCCCGAGCCAGCGGCCGGCGTGCCCCGAGGAGATCCCTCCTTCTCGGTCTCGCCATCGCCATCGCCATCGCCGCGGGACTGTCCGCCGTATCGGCGGGCAGAGCGCAGGGTGCCGATTCCTCGGACGCGAGCGGGTCCTCGATCCAGTATCAAGAGGCTCTCTCTCATGCCGGGGCCAAGTACTCGTTCACCCCGGGCGGGGTCGTGAACGTGCCTTTCAGGCCGCGCCACGGAGACACGGCTCTGGTCGACGGCGCCCCGCCCGTGCCTCTTCCGGCGGCTAAGGGCAGCGTCCCGGCAACCCCGGAAACCACCTCCCCCGCGCTCGTGACGCCGGCCGCCGCCGGCAGCTACCTCAGGCGAGAGGTTCTCGGGTTCCTCCCCTACTGGGAGCTGGGCAGCACGCTCGATTACTCCACGCTGTCGACGGTCGCCTACTTCGGCATCAACCTCAACACCGACGGCACGCTCAGCAAGACCGGCAACGGTTGGAATGGCTGGGTCAGCACGACCCTTACATCGGCGATCAACGCCGCCCACGCCCACAACACGCGTGTGGCGCTGACGGTCGAAAGCTTTGCCTGGGACAGCAACGGCGTCGCGAACCAGACGGCGCTTCTCTCCAGCCCGACGGCCAGCCTGAACGCTGCCCAGCAGATAGCGGCCGAGGTCGGGAACAGAGGAGCCGACGGCGTCAACCTCGACTTCGAACCGATCGCGCCCGGCCAGTCCGCCAACTACATCGCCTTCGTCAGAACCTTGAGGGTCGAGCTTGACAAGGTCCACCCCGGCTATGAGCTCACCTTCTGCGGCACCGGTCATCCCAACACCTACGACCTGACGAACCTCCTGGCGGCCGGGGCCGCGGACGCCGTATTCATCATGGGTTACGACTTCAGGGGCGGCAGCCCGGCCACGACCGGATCAATCGACCCGCTAACGAGCCCGTACATCGCCTTCGACATCACCGACGCCGTCAACGTGTATCTGAGCCAGGCCCCGGCCTCGAAGATCATCCTCGGCCTGCCCTGGTACGGCCACGCCTGGTCCACGGGAGCCGTCCACACCGGCAACGTGGCGCCGGCAAGTCCCGCCACCTATGGGCAGCCTGCCGCGGTGTACTACTCGACGGCGGCGCCTCTGGCCGCGATGAACGACAGCACCCACCTCGGCAAGATGTACGACACGGTCGAGCAGACGGCGTGGACCACCTACTACGGGTCGTACGGCGGCCTGCCGACGTGGCGGGAGCTCTACTTCGACGATGCCCAGGCGCTGACGGCCAAGATCGCGGCCATCGACCGCTGGAACCTTCGCGGGCTTGGGATCTGGGCCCTCGGCTACGACACCAACAGCGGCAACGGCGACCTAACCGCCGCCGTCCGCGCCGTGCTCGAGGTGCAGGGCTCTACGTACACTGCGGTCAGCCCGCGGCGCATCCTCGACACGCGCCCGACGGTGGCGAGCCGCAACCCCACCAACATCGGCCTGTCGGGCAAGTTCACGGCCGGCACGGTCCGAGTCTTCGGCGTGGCCGGAGCCCCGTACGTCGGAGGTGGGACCGCGCCCGCGATCCCGGTCAACGCGGTGGCGGTCACTGGCAATCTCACGATCGTGAACGAGACGGCGCCCGGGGTCATCGACCTGGGCCCGGCGGTAACAGCCGACGGGGCCACCAGCTCGCTCAACTTCGTGCCGGGTGACACGCGGGCGAACAACGTGACGCTCGGCCTGGCCGGCGGTTCGCTCTCGGCGGTATACCGCAGCTCGACTGCCGGCGCCACCACCGATCTCATCTTCGATCTGACCGGCTACTTCCTCCCCGGCGCGGGCGGGGCCACGTACCACACGATCGTCACGCCCGGCCGAGTCCTGGACACAAGGCCCACCTACGGCGGGGTGACCCACATCGGCCCCCTCACCAAGCTGCCCAACCGGGTCGTCAAGAGCTTCCCCATCGTGGGCGTGACCGGTCTGGGCTGGTCCAGCCCCCAGGTGCCCTCGGGCGCGGTCGCGGTCACCGGCAACGTGACCGTGACCAACGCCACGACGCTCGGTTACGTCGCGCTTGGTCCGACCATGAGCACCTTCCCTTCGACCTCCACGGTTAACGTGGCGGCCGGCACCAACGTCGCCAACGGGGTCACCGTGGCCCTGTCGGGCGGCAGTCTGCAGGTCGTGTGGTGCGGCATTGTCGGTTCGAGCGCCGACGTCATCTTCGATGTCACCGGCTACTTCACCGCAGGCGCCGGTGGCCTGTCCTACTACCCGATCACGCCCACGCGGGTCATGGACTCGTCCAAGAACCTGGGCATCACCGGGCCCTTTGCCAGCCGGACGGCCCAGCTCTTCCCCATCCCCGACGTCCTGGCCGGAGCGGCCGCTATCAGCGGCAACCTGACATTGCTGGCGCCCACAACCAACGGCTGGGGCCTGATCACCCCCGAGATCGTGGCCTCACCGATGACCTCCACGGTCAATGCCTCGGCCGGCCATAGCGAGGCCAACGGATTCGACGTCGGGCTCGGCACGTCCAACCACGTCGCTCTCGAGTGGGCCGGAGAGGTCGGCTCCACGGCCAACCTTTCTCTGGACATCACCGGCTACTTCTTGCCGTAGTCCGGTCGTTCGCCAGGCGGCTTGACTCGTGTCTCGCCGCGATCGGGTGCATAGAAGGTACCAGGCGCAACCCGAGCACAAGTACCTGGCACCCGGACTTGACCGCTCGCAACCGCCTGCCTACCGTCGCCCACATGCGTCGAATCGCGGCAGCAGTCATTCTGGCGGCAAGCCTGTGGGTTCCCACCGCCGTCAGCCCCGCCGTCGTGCAGGCGGCCACCTGCACGGGATGGTCCAGCACGACGACGCCGCCGCCCACGGTTCGGGTCCTGCGTACGGGCACCGGTGTCGTTGAGACAGTCGACTTCCAGACGTATGTGAATGTCGTCATGGCCACGGAGTGGCCGTCCAACTGGCCCATCGAAGCCCTGAGGGCCGGAGCGGTCACCGTCAAGTAGTACGCCTGGTACTACACGATGCACTACCGTGGCGGAACCGGAACGGGCGGCTGCTACGACGTCAAGGACAACACGATCGACCAGGTCTACTTTCCGGAAACCAGGACGCCGGTGGCGAGCCAGCTCTACGCCGTCGGGAGCACCTGGACCGAGTCCTTGCTCAAGGACGGCGCCTTCATCCTCACCGGGTATCGATCCGGGAGCGATGTCGCCTGTGGAGCGGATGCGGACGGCTATCACCTGTGGCAGTACAGCGCTCACTACTGCGCCTATGACGGCAAGACGGGGGAGGATATCCTCCACGTCTACTTCGACCCCGGCGCGACGCTTCAGGGAGTCATCGGCCCGCCCCCAGCTGATCCCAGCACCTTCCACCCCATAGCCCCGGCCCGGATCCTGAACACGATCGACGGCACCGGCGGCCTGACCGGCAAGTTTGTCTCACACGTGGCGCGGACCTTCCAGGTGACCGGCAACGGTGGTGTCCCCGTCGGCGCCATAGCCGTCACCGGCAACCTGACCGTGACCCAGCAGAACTCCCTTGGCTACGCCTTCATCGGCCCGGTGGGGATGAACTGGCCGGCCAGCTCGACGATCAACTTCCCGGCCTGGGACGACCGGGCCAACGCGGTGACGGTAGCCCTCGGTTTCGGGGGCACCCTGGCCGTCACGTACGCGGCCACGGATCTGAGCGCGACGGCCCACATCAGCTTCGACGTGACCGGCTACTACACGCCCGACCTGAACGGGGCGACCTATTACCCGCTCAACCCGGCCCGAATCCTCGACACCCGCCCGACGGTGCCGTCCGGTAACCCGACCAACATCGGCCTGGTCGGCCCCATCGGCACCGGTGTGGCGCAGACTTTCCAGGTGACCGGCGTGGGCGGTGTGCCCGCCGGCGCCATAGCCGTCACCGGCAACTTGACGGTTACAGAGCAATCGAGCGGGGGCGCCTTCTACCTCGGTCCGGTCGCAAGCAGCAGCCCGACCATCTTCACCCTCGACTTCCCGAAGGGCGACAACCGGGCCAACGCGGTCACGATGATCCTGGGCGCCGGAGGCAAGCTCGGACTGACCTTCGTCGCCCCGAGCGCAGGCCAGACTGCGCATGCCGTCTTCGACGTGACCGGCTACTTCATGCCCGGCACGGGCGGCGGCGCATTCCATGCCCTCACCCCGGCTCGCATCCTCGACAGCCGCCCGACGGTGCCGTCCGGCAACCCGACCAACGTCGGCCTCTCGGGCCCCTTCCGTTCCCACGTAGCCCGAACCTTCCAGGTGATCGGCATGGGCGGGGTACCCGCCGGTGCCACGGCCGTCACCGGCAACCTGACCGTGACCCAGCAGACCAGTCTGGGTTATCTGGAGATCGGCCCGATCGCGATGAACTGGCCGAGCAGCTCGACCCTCAACTTCCCGGTCGGCGACAACCGGGCCAACGCGGTGACGGTCACTCTCGGGTCGGGAGGCACCCTGGCGACGACATATGCGGCCTCGGACCTGAGCACCACGGCCCACGTCATCTTCGACGTGGCCGGCTACTTCACTCCGGCGACAAGTCAATGAACGCCGGGGCAGCCGAAACCGGTCGATAGGCGAGCCGTCGGCAGAGCCCCCTGGCGATGTCGGGCCGATGCGGATAAGGTCTGCAAACGCCTACAACTACTGAACCTCACCTACACCTAGGCCGCCCCCACGCCGCTAGACTCCACCGCAGCCCCCCAGATGGGCCACCTGGTCCTGGGACCATGGCGCGATTGCCGTGCACCCGTCGCACGTGACAGTCTGAGCGGACGATCTGGGATCGCGACGCCCCACGATGGGACACGTCGCGTCCCGCGGGTTCGCCGCCCGCGACACGGAGGCCACGAAAATGCGAAAGCTCGCCATCGCTCTCGCGATCGGACTGTTGACATCCGCTGGTGGAGTTGGCGTTTCCGTCGCACCTGCCGCCGCCGCCGTTGCCCAGGCCAAAGTGGTGATCGTGGTCGGCGCGACCGGGGGCGCCACGTCGTCCTATCGAGCCGATGCCGACGGATACGCCGCCGACTTTGCCAAGTACACGACCAACATCGTCAAGGTCTACTCGCCCAACGCAACCTGGTCGGCCGTCCAGACGGCAGCTCAGGGCGCGGCGGTAATCGTCTACCTGGGACACGGCAGCGGCTATCCGAACCCGTACGTCAGCTACCTCCAGCCGAACGCCGACAACGGCATGGGCCTCAACGCCAGCGCCAGCGGCAGCGACAGCAACACCCAGTACTACGGCGAGAACTACATGGCCCAACTGGGTCTGGCCGTAAACGCCGTGGTGCTACTCAATCACCTCTGCTATGCCTCCGGCGACAACGAGTGGGGCGCGGGCCTGCCATCTCTGTCCACGGCCCAGACACGCGTGGACGGCTATGCATCGGGCTTTCTTCGGGGCAACGCTCGAGCCGTCATCGCCGAAGGACTCGGGGATCTCGGTCCCTACATCGACGCGATCTTCACCGCGCACGAGCCAATCGACCAGATGTGGAAGACCTATCCGGGCTTCAACAACCACCTGAGCACCTGGGCCAGCACACGGAATTCCGGCTTCATATCCGCCATAGACCCGAGCATCGACCATCCGGCCGCCGACGGTGACGTTTACTACCGATCCATCGTCTCCTGGCCCGGGATGACCACCGAAACCGTCGGCACGGCCAACTCTCCCGCCGGGACCTACCATCCCATTACTCCGACACGCATCCTGAACACGATCGACGGCACCGGCGGGCTGTCCGGCAAGTTCGCCTCACACGTGTTCCGGGCCTTCCAGGTGACCGGCAATGCCGGGATTCCATCGACCGCGACGGCCGTCACCGGCAACTTGACCGTGACCCAGCAAAACTCCCTGGGCTACGCCTTCATCGGCCCGGTGGGGATGAACTGGCCGGCCAGCTCGACGATCAACTTCCCGGCCTGGGACGACCGGGCCAACGCGGTGACGGTAGCCCTCGGTTTCGGGGGCACCCTGGCCGTCA
>JBEKKR010000007.1:0-127323 GCA_050010635.1 Candidatus Limnocylindrales bacterium | reverse complement strand
CGTCCGCCACTATCAATCGAGCAAGCCCGATTGACCGTTCGACTTGCATGTCTCATGCACGCCGCCAGCGTTTATCCTGAGCCAGGATCAAACTCTCCGACAAAACGTCAGCCTTGCGGTTGACGACCAACCTTGCGGTTGGTTTTAGTCCGAGGGTGTTTCCCGCTCGAATCCTTACCGGATTTCCTGCCACTCTTCAATTGTTAAGGTACCCGCGCACAGACACACAACCGCGCCAGGCGCAACGCTCCAATGATGAGGTCGAGCCTCATCACTGTCAAGCGAGGGGAACCGACGCGGCCCGCTCGCCGACGGTCCAGAGAACCGCCGGACCGGGCGCGAGGCGGAATAGTAGTGGGCGCGGGGCCGGGTGTCAAACGGCCTGGCGCCTCCGGCACGCCGGCCGGGCGAGGCCTCCGACCGAGACGGCAATCGCGGCGGGCGTGGGCCGGTCCAGGTCCCGGTTTAGAGGCCGCCGGCGCCCCTGACCGGCACCGGCCGGAGTCTGGGAGCGGGCCTCCGGCAGCGCCGACGAGCACCGCCCGAGGACGGCCTCTGCGCTCCTGGGAGCTAGATCGGGCTGCTCTCGATGAGGAGCAGCGCTACGGCCGCCGAGATCCAGCAGAGCGCGGCCAGCTCGAACGAGGCGGCGACGCTGAGAGGGCCCACGGCCACCAGGTACAGGATCGCGCCCACGACGCCGGCCGCCACGAGCTTGGAGAGCCGGAGCAGTATCTCGTTGATCAGCTGACTCATTGGAAACCCCTGGGTTGCACGGCGGTCACGACACCGAATGGTTCGAAAGGCCGAGACCGCCCGGCGAGCGCCGGCCGTCGGCGGCAACGAGGCTACACATCACATGGCCCGACGGCCCTGGAGGGCCCGGATCAGGGTGACTTCGTCGGCGTACTCGAGATCGCCGCCCACGGGCAAGCCCCGGGCGATACGCGTCACGCTGCCGACGAGAGGCTCGAGGCGCTCGGCCAGGTACATGGCCGTAGCCTCGCCCTCCAGCGTGGGATTGGTTGCGATGACCACTTCCTCGAAGCGCTCCCCGGAGTTCGCGGCCTCCTCTGCCCGTTCGATGAGCTGGCGGATCTTGAGGCGGTCGGGGCCGACGCCGTCGATGGGTGAGATGGCGCCATGCAGGACGTGGTAAAGCCCCTTGAACTCGCCGGTCCGTTCCAGGGCCAGCACGTCCAACGGCTCCTCGACGACGCAGAGCTTCGTGACTTCGCGCCGGGAGTCGTCGCAGATGGCGCAGACGGGCCGGTCGCTGATGTTGAAGCAGCGCTCGCAGAAGACGACCTGCTCGCGAACCGCAATCAGGGCTGCCGCCAGGGCTCGGGCCTCGGTCTCCGGGGCGCGGAGGAGGTGGAAGGTCAGGCGCGAAGCGGTCTTCGGCCCGATCCCGGGCAGTCGTGCGAATGCTTCGATGAGCCGGGCCACCGGCTCGATCAGGGGCGCAGCCACGGCCGGCGCTACATACCGGGCAGGCGGAGCCCGCCGGTCACGGCCGCCATCTTGGTCTCGCCGAGCTCGCGGGCGGCCCGCAGCGCGTCGTTGACGGCCGCCACGATCAGGTCCTGAAGCATCTCGACGTCGTCGGGATCCACGGCCGACGGATCGATCGTGACGCTGACGAGCTCCTGCTTGCCGGTGACGACGGCCTTGACGACCCCGCCGCCGGCGGAACCGTCGACATGCGTCGCAGCCAGCTCGTTCTGGACCCGCAGCATCTCCTGCTGCATCTGCATCGCCATCCGCTGCAGGTTGCCCATGCCCATGTGTCGCTTCCTCCTGACGCCGCTGGGCGCCGACTGCGTCCTCGCTCGCCCGAAGTCTGGCCGAAACCGCGCCCGGCTGCACGCTCCCGCGGGCCGGTACCCCGCAGGTGGCAGACGCTCGGCTCCAACCTCTGCGCGTATAGTCGGGCCGATCAACGACCCTCGGGACAGGATAGTGACAGCATCGACCGCCGACGCATCTAGCCACCGTTTCTCATGGCTGGCCGTTCCCTGGCCGGTGCTCCTGGTCGCCGGCCTCATGGTCGTCGGGCTGCTGGCGGTGGCGGGGGCGTACGGCTTCCATGGCGACGAGATGTACTACATCGTGGCGGGTCGCCACCCGGCGTTTGGCTATGTCGACCAGCCACCCCTGACCCCTCTGCTCTCCGCCGCGTCGGTGGCGGTCTTTGGGGTCTCGCCTGCGGCCGTGCGGTTGCTGCCCGCCCTCGAGATGGGGCTCATCGTGATCCTGATCGCGCTCATGGCGCGCGACCTGGGCGGATCGCGACGGGCGCAGGCCCTGGCCGCGATCACGGCCGCCCTGTCCGGCTATCTCGGCGCCGGCCATCTCGACACCACCACGGAGCCCGATCTGCTCGCCTGGGCGATCATCCTCTGGCTGCTCGTGAAGTTGCTCGCAGGCGGTGACCGGCGCCTCTGGTTGGCAGTCGGCATCGTGGCCGGGATCGCTCTCGAGAACAAGGACACCATCCTGTTCCTGGGTGCGGGTCTCGCAGTCGGACTCGTCCTCGCCCGACGATGGGACATCCTGCGCTCACCCTGGGCCTGGGCGGCCATCGGGATCGCCCTCCTGTTCTGGGCCCCGAATCTCGCGTGGCAGGCGACGAACGGTTGGCCGCAGATCACGATGGCGCATGCCATCTCCCAATACGCCGACGACAACCGCGCCCAGATCGTGCCGCTGCTCTGGCTCTTCACCGGACCGCTCCTGTTTCCGGTGAGCGCCGCGGGTCTGCTCTGGGTTCTCAGGACAAAGGCGGCGGCTCCGTGGCGTGCGATCGGCATTGCCTCCGTCGTCGCGCTCGTGCTCGTCGTGATCAGTGGCGGCAAGGCGTACTACGCAATCGGCACCACGCCCGTGTTCATGGCGGCCGGGGCGATCCTCCTGGACCGCTGGCTGGCCCGTGGTCACTTCCGCCTAAAGGCCGGGAGCTTCGGGACGGCCGCCGTGCTCTCCGGTGCCCTCATTGCCTACCTGACTCTGCCGATCCTGCCGCTCGCCACGTATGCCACCACTTCGCTTCCCTCTTCAGTCCCCGACACGGCGAACGAGGTCGG
Source organism: Candidatus Limnocylindrales bacterium (assembly GCA_050010635.1). GTDB lineage: Bacteria > Chloroflexota > Limnocylindria > Limnocylindrales > CSP1-4 > Fen-1039. The sequence continues at coordinate 124,237 of JBEKKR010000007.1, read as the reverse complement.
CTGGCCGCAGTTCGTCGCGACGGTGGAGAACGTTGCGGCCGCACTGCCCGCGGACGAGCGCGCCCACGCAGTGATCCTGACCAACGACTACAGCGAGGCGAGCCCGCTCGAGTTGCTCGGCACCGGGCTGCCCCCCGTCTACTCGGGCCACAACTCGTTCTGGGACTGGGGACCCCCGCCTTCCGACCTCACAGTCGTGGTGCACGTGGGTGACTGGCGCCCCACCGACTGGAGCCAGTTCTTCGTCGGCTGTCATGTCGTCGCCCAAATCGACAACCGGCTCGGCATCGAGAACGGCGAGCAGGGAGTGGATGTCTCGGTGTGCACCGGCCTGCGCGCGCCCTGGACCACGCTCTGGCCCAGCCTCCGGACCATCTCCTGACGTCGGAGCGCGTCAGACGACCCCAGGAATCGCGGAGCGGGATCGACCGGCCGACCAGCGAGCGACTAGTCGATGTCGGTGACGTCGACTACGTCCTCGCCGTAGATGCGGCGAAACTCCGTGAGGAGCCGGGTGCTGTCGGGATCGGCGGGGAGCGTCGAGACCTCGACGTTTGCGGCCACGCACCGCACCGAGACGGGCATGCCGAGGACCCGGCTGACGCCGTCCTCCAGGATCGCCCGGCGCCGCTCGGCCACGTCCTTGAAGAAGGATTGCGCCTCGGGGAACCCGAGCGTGACCACGGAGCCTTCGACGCCGACCGGCCGGCAGGCCACGATCAAGGGCTTCGCTGCCGGGCTCTTGCTGATGACCTCGACGATCTCGGCCCAGCGCTCGAGGAGCATCTGGAGAGTGGGCCCCGTGCGCGTCTGAGTGGGCGAGGGCGGAGGCGAGGCGGGCTGGGCCGGTGGCGCGGCCGGCCTGGCGGGCGACGGCTGAGGCGAGGGGGGCTGGGCCGGTGGCGCGGCCGGCCCGGCGGACGCCTTCGTGGCGGCCCCCGTTTGGGGGGCCGGCGGAGTCAGGGCGGCGCGTGGCGTTTGCGTGGCGGGTCGCCCGGCCTTGCCCGACGGCGGGGCATCTTCCGGCGACGCCGCCGGTTCTACGGGAGTGGGCGGGATGGCGGCCACGCGGGTGGGTCTCGGCGCCGGCGCCGGGACGGGCGGTCGCGCCGCGACGACCGGCCGTGGAGGCACTCCCGGGAAGGGCGGAAGGGCCGCAGTCCGGGCCTCCGCGGGCGCCAGGAGCGCCAGTTCGAGCTGGAGGCGCAGGCCTCCGGGGCCAGGGTGGGTCGGATCGATGGACGCCAGGCGGCGGGCCGCGGCGGCCAGGGTCCCGGGTCCGGCGGCGGCCAGACCGCCCGGCGCACCTCGCCCCAGGGAGGCCACCAGGGCCGTACGGAGACGCTCGATCGCCTGCTCGGTGAAGGCTCGCAGGTCGCGGCCTCGCTCCTCGAGGCTATCCAGGACCTCGATGCCGGCTATTGCCTCGCCCGACACGAGGGCGACGAGGAAGGCCTCGATCGTCTCTTCGTCGACCAGGCCGAGGACCTCCCTGACCCGGTCGGCCGTTAGAGTGCCGGCGTCGGTGGCGAGGAGCTGGTCCAGCATCGACTCGGCGTCGCGCATGCCCCCGGCCGCAAGGCGCGCGATCAGGTCGATCGCCTCGGGCTCGGCGGTTCGGTCGTCGGCGTCGAGGATCGTCTTGAGCTTGCCGGCGATCTCGGCGACGGTCAGCCGCCGGAAGTCGAAGCGCTGGACGCGCGACAGCACGGCCGGCCGGATGCCGCTGCTGTCCGTGGTGCAGAAGACGAAAACAGCGTGGTCGGGCGGCTCCTCGAGCGTCTTGAGGAGCACGTCCCAGCCCTGGGTGATGCGCTGAACCTCGTCGACGATGAAGACCTTGCGGCGCAGATCCGAAGGGGCGGTGAAGACGCGCGGCAGCAACTCGCGCATGTCGCTCACGGTGTTGTTCGACGCGGCGTCGAATTCCTGGACGTCCAGGGCCCGGCCCTCGCGGATGGCCACGCAGGACGGACAGACGTCACACGGCTCGCCGTCGCGCAGGTTCGTGCAGTTGATGGCCTTGGCCAGGATGCGGGCGAGCGAGGTCTTGCCGGTGCCGCGCGGCCCGACGAAGAGGTAGGCGTGGGAGGTCCGGCCCGAGCGCACGCCGTTGCGCAGGGTCTCGACGACGGCCCCCTGCCCGACGATCTGGTCAAAGGTCTGGGCCCGCCAGCGTCGATAGATGGCCTGATGCGGTGGAGTCGAGGTCACGGCACTCCCGCCGGCGTTGACTGTTCGAAGGACGAGGCGGCCGAGCGAAACGAACGACCGCGAAGTCGAGCGCCGTGCACCCTCCTTCGATCGATCGCTTCCGTGCCCACCGCAGGAGGTGGCTCAGACCAGGCCGAACCGCGGCACCCGGCGATCATCGTTTAGTGCTGCTTCCTTCCGGACCTGACACGGTTCACGAGCCGCCGCTGCGCGGGACCCGGCCCTCAACGTCACCTGGAACGGCAGCATTCGAGAGCGGGGACCTCGGGGAGGGAATTCAGCCCTGCTGGAGCGGATTGCAGGTTACAGGGCACCGCTAGTTCCCCGCCTAGCACGGCCCGAGAATCATAGCAGGCCCCGCTTGCGACTCAGTTGGAGGGCGCGAATCGGGGCGAAGAGACGCCGGCCGGGGCGGCGTGCGGCCTCGCCGCAGACCGCCTGCGGCCTCACCGCGAACCGCCGGTGCGGTCGGCCGCCCGGTCGCCGCCTTCGGCGGGGTCGGGGCGTGGGGCGGCCAGAGGAAGGTGGCGGAGAGGGAGGGATTTGAACCCTCGATAGCTTGCGCTATACCGCATTTCCAGTGCGGCGCCCTAGGCCACTAGGCGACCTCTCCGCGGCGACGGCCCTCGACGGGGCCGGCTCGCCGGTCGCTGGACCGGCGAAACGTCGCCTGCCGGCCAGGCCGGCGACGCGCCCGCACCTGCGGGCAGACGATCAAGAGTGGCGGAGAGGGCGGGATTCGAACCCGCGGTGCTCTCGCACACCGCTTTTCGAGAGCGGCACCATCAACCACTCGGACACCTCTCCGCGCGAGAGAATACCAGAGCCGCGGCCGGGCCCGGCTCGGGTTCACTCGACGGCGGGCGGCGCCGGCGTCAGCCTACGGCGGGCTTCAGTCTCTCGGCCGAACGCAGCAGTTCGACCGAGCCGGCCCGGTCGAATAGCTCCCCGGCTTCCTCGCAGCGGATGCCGCTGACGACCTTGATCTTGCGGGCCAGCCTGGAATCCTGGGCGAGCTGCATGACCGTCCCGGCGGCGCCGTCGATGCCGTTCGAGACGGCGAACACGAGGGCCTCGACATCGCTGGCCAGGAGGGCCCCGACGCACATCGGGCAGGGCTCGCGGGTCACGAAGATGGTGGCGTCCGCGAGCCGCTCGCGGCCGAGCTTGCGGCTGGCCTCTCGCAGCGCGACGACGACGGCATGGGCCGTAGGGTCGTTGGACTCCTGGACCCGATCGTGGGCCCGGGCCACCATGGCGTCGTTGACGACGGCGACGGCGCCGATCGGCGCCTTTCCCTGATCGAGCGCGATTTGGGCCTCGGCCAGAGCCTCACCCATGAACAGCTCGTAGTTCATGGCCGGATCATACAAGCCCGCGGTCCGCATCCGCGGGGTCATGGGGGCCGTCTGCCGGGCCGGGCGAGCCGTCCGGGGCGGCCATCGGCGCGGAGAGCTCGCGAATCGCGCGAGCGAGGACCGACATGTCCTCGTCGCCGTGATCTCCGGAGAGAAGCCGGTCCTCCAGAGCGGCGACCAGCATCGCGGCCGGAAGCATTACGCCGGATTCGCCCGCCATCTCGAGCGCGATCCCGAGGTCCTTCCGATGCAGAGCCAGCCGGAACCCGAGGGGATACTCGTCGTCGATCATCCGGCCGCTGCGGTTGGCCAGGACCCAGCTCTGGGCGGAGCCGCCCGAAAGGGCCTCGACCAGCCGCTGCGGATCGAGGCCGGCCTTGATCCCCAGCACGATCCCCTCCGCGAGGCCGATGTATGTGCCGCCGATGATCACCTGGTTGACGGCCTTGGCGGCCTGGCCGCTGCCCAGCCGGCCGAGATGAGTGATTGTCTTGCCCATGGCCTCCAGGACCGGCCTGGCCCGAGCCACGTCCGGCTCCGCTCCCCCAACGAACATCGTGAGGGTGCCGAGTCTCGCCCCCTCCGAACCGCCGGAGACAGGCGCATCGACCATGCCTACACCGCCCTGGGCGAGACGCCTGCCGAAGTCACGGGTGGCGTCGGGCGATATCGTCGAGCAATCGATGACGAGGCTGCCGGCCCCGGCACCGGCCGCGATGCCGTCGGCGCCGAACAGCACCGCCTCCAAATCCGGCGTATCGGAGACGCACACGACGGTGATGTCCGATCGGGCGGCGACCTCGGCCGGCGAGGCGGCTTCATGCGCGCCCATCTCGAGGAGGGCCGCCGCTCTTCCGGGAGTCCGATTCCAGACCGTCAGGTCGGCCCCGGCTCGGAGTAGGTTGGCGGCCATCGACGCACCCATCGTGCCGAGACCGATGAACCCGACGCGCTCCATTCCACTCCCTTCTTGGTGTCGATCTTCCCGGCGGAGCATACCCGGGTCGCGGCGGCGGAGGGCGCAACAGATCTGCGGTTGCGGCCTCGAGCCGCGGTCCGGGCTTCGCCAAACGGGCGGCCAACCCTCACAATACCGGCCGTGAGGGAGAGATTTCGGACCGTCACCCAGCTCCTGCGTCCACGGTGGCGCAGAGCGCCCGACGCCACCTCGGTGAGCGCGACCAACTCGCTCGTCCTTTTCACGGCGATCGTGGCGGCCGTGACGCTGGCGGGGACCGGCATCGGCGAGTCTCGGGCCGGCGGCAGCTCCCCTTCCCCCGGACCCGTTTGGGTCGCGCAAGCGACCTCCTCGCCCACGGCGGCGCCATCCATCGCCCTGCCGACGCCGCCGGCAACGCCGGCCGTCACGGATCCGCCCGTGCAACCCAGCGCACAGCCGACCTGCGGCCCGGGCGCCCCGTTGAGCTGCGGCGTTGGCTCGGAGCCTACGCCGCTGCCGTCGCCGCCGGCGGTGAGCCCCGCCATCACGATCCGCGTCCCGATCTTCGAATACCACAGGGTGAAGCCACCGGCAGGCGAGACCGGCCTTGCCCAGCAGCTCATCGTTCCAGCTGAGCTGTTCGAGAGCCAGATGGCGGCGATGGACGCGGCCGGCTGGCACACCATCACCATGGGCGAGCTCGGGGATGATCTGCGGCTGGGGATCCGGCCCCGGCCCAAGAGCTTCGTCGTGACAATCGACGACGGCTACGAGGACGGCTACATCTACGCCTACCCCATCCTTCACAAACACGGCTTCGTGGCGACCTACTTCGTCGTCGGAGGCAGGATCAGGAACCCCGACAACCTGACGGTGACCGAGCTCCAGGTCCTGCTGGCGGCCGGCAACGAGATAGGCAATCACACGGACGACCACGTCGATCTCCGTCCGCTGACGCCCGACCGGATGCGCAACGAGATCTACGATGCCTCGGCCGTCATCGCCCGCTCGATCGGCGTCTGGCCGCAATCCTTCTGCTACCCCTTCGGCAAGGTTAACGCCGCGGTTTCGGCCGTCGTCGCGGCCATGCCGGGCATCGAGACCGCGGTCATCGAGACCGGCAGTCAACCGGAGACCTGGGCCAACAGGCTGACCCTGCCAAGGATCAGAATCGGTCCCGGGTCTAGTCCTCAATATCTGGTCTACAAAGCAGACAGGTACCTCCAATGAAGTTGTTCGGGCGCGGCAAGGATGGCTCCGCCGTTGAGGCGGACCCGGGCGAGAGAACGGGCAAGCAGAAAGGGGGCGGCAAGCGCCGGCGCCGTCTCCTCTCGGCGGTCCTTCTCTTCGGGCTCTTCACCGTCTTCACCAGGCCCGGCAGGAGCCTCAGTCGAGCCGTGGCTCGGGCCATCGACGCCCGCATGGAGAACTTCGCCGAACCTGGCAGCGCCACCTACGCCCGCTTCTTTGCGCCGTTCCTGGGGCGCCTCTACAGCCGTGTCGCCGAGGAGGCCGCCGGTGAGCTGGAGGATCGCGGCCTGAGCCGCCGGGCCCACGTCCTCGACCTCGGCTGCGGAACGGGCGACCTGGTCGTGGCCCTTTCGCGACGTCTGCGCGACGCCCGGATCGTCGGCATCGACCTCTCCCCGAGCATGCTGCTCTATGCCGGCCGCCATGCCACCACCGATGGCCGGCTCCGCTTCATCGTCGGCAACGCGGCATCGCTTCCTTTCGACGACGGTGCCGTGGACCTGGTCGTCTCCACGCTCAGCCTGCATCACTGGACAGAGCCCGCGGACGCCTTCGCCGAGATAGCGCGGGTGCTCCGACCGGGCGGAGTCGCCTTGATCTACGACGTCGGCCTGCTCGCGTACATGCCGTCGGAGATGGCTCGCATCGCCGCAGACGCGGGCCTCGAGCCCACCGATATCGAGCGTGAGGGCGTGGGCGGCGGCCTGGTAACGCGGCTCTTCGTCCGCTTCAAGGTGGAAGGCCTACCCGAGAGCCAGGGCTGAGGGCCGGCTGTGCCGGCATTTGGCGAGACCTTCTCGGTGGTAACCCTTGCTGCGCCAGCGGCCGGCCATGCTAGAATCCCGGCCGCTGTGGCTCCTGGAGAGGTCGCATAGTCGGTCTAGTGCAGCGGTTTGCTAAACCGCCAGGTGGGGTAACCTGCCTCGAGGGTTCGAATCCCTCCCTCTCCGCCAGTCCATCCGCATCGAGGCACAGCGGCGCGCGCCCGTAGCTCAGTGGATAGAGCGTCAGGTTGCGGACCTGAAGGTCGTGGGTTCGAGTCCCGCCGGGCGCGCCAAACACTCCTCTGAGAATCACGAGAGCCGGGTCGATCGACCCGGCTCTCGTCGTCCGCTGACGTCTGTCGCTTACTTGAAGAAGTTCACCCCGTCGATCGTGCCGATGCCGGTCACATTGTCGTATCCGGGAACGGTGTGGATCGTCAGGCCGGTGGTGAAGTCGAACGACCGGAGCCGGTACCCGTACCCGGCCGACGCGTCGACCGAGTTGTTGAAGTTGGCCCGGACCACCCCGGCCTTGTCCACGTGCTGGATGTCATTGAAGGCGTTGGCGGGAAGGCTATAGAGCAGCGGGTTGGCGAAGCCGATAGCGCTGCCCTTCAACTGCTGCATATCGGCCATCAGGCCGGCGAAGATCGTGTCGGGCGGTTGCTAGCCCCTGTGGGTCAGCCGATGCAGCAGGCCCGATCCGTGGCCGGCGTGTGCCGGTTCGGGAGTTGCGACCCCGACCGGCTCGACTTCGTCTTCCGGCCGCCCCGGGATCTTCCACTCGTCTTCCGGCCCCGGTTCTCCCGGTCCCGTGCCGGCGCTCATGCTGTTCACCGGCACCGCGATCATCCCCCCGCCGCCACCCAGGTCCGGCCCGAGAAACGCGCCGGCGTTCCTCTCCGCGGTTCGCCTTTCATCGCCCATTTTGCATTCCCTCCACGGGGACATGCGGCTAGTGGCCGCGCGCATTCTTCAACGTCACGGTAGTACCGGGGTCAATGCGCGGGCAGTTGTTAGGGGCCCGGTCCGGGCTCGGAATCGATTTGACACGGGCCCCGCGGCCGGATAATGTCGCGGGCACTGTTATGGAATACATCCTTTTCTTTTACCGCTACCCGGCATGACCGTTCCCGGAGCCTAGGCCCGGGATCGCGGGTCGTGCCGGGTGCAAGCAGAGGCAACGCCTCTGCTTTTTTGTTACTCCCACCACTACCCTCGCCGGCAGGCCCCCTTCAGGAGGACCGCCACATGATCATCGTGATGTCGATGGGCGCCACGGAGCAGGAAGCCACCAACGTCCGCGACCAGCTCCACCAGTACGGGCTGCAGGCTCATGACAACTACGGCACCCAGCGAGTGGTGATCGCGGTCCTTGGCGACGTGGCTCCGGTGAGGGACCTTCTGATGAGTAAGCTTTCGGTCATGCCCGGCGTAGAGTCAGTGACCCCCATCACACGGCCGTACAAGTTGACCTCGCGCGAGTCGCACCCGGACGACACCGTCATCGAGGTGTTGGGCACCAAGGTCGGCAACGGCAGCCTGACGATCATGGCCGGGCCGTGCTCGATCGAGGGCCGGCAGATGATGCTCGAGACGGCTAGGACCGTCGCCGCGGCCGGCGCCACCATCTTGCGGGGCGGCGCCTTCAAGCCGCGAACGAGCCCCTACGCATTCCAGGGGCTCGGCGTCGAGGGGCTCAAGTACCTCGCCGAGGCAAGCAAGGAGACCGGCCTCCCGACGATCACCGAGGTCATGGAGCCGGGCCAGGTCGACGTCGTCGCCAAGCACTCCGACATCCTCCAGGTCGGCACCCGCAACATGCAGAACTACTCGCTCCTGACGGCGGTCGGCAAGGCGGGCCGTCCGGTGATGCTCAAGCGCGGCTACGGCGCCACAATCGAAGAGTGGCTCATGGCCGCCGAGTACATCGTGTCGTCGGGAAACCCGCACGTGATCCTGTGCGAGCGAGGCATCCGGACCTTCGAAACCTACACCCGTAACACGCTCGACCTGACGGCCGTGCCGCTCCTCCATCACCTGACCCACTTGCCCGTGATCGTCGACCCGTCCCACGCGACCGGCAAGCGCTGGCTGGTCAAGCCGATGGCCCTTGCGGCCGTTGCCGCGGGCGCCGACGGCATCATGGTGGAGGTCCACCCCAACCCCGACGAGGCCAAATCCGACGGGGAGCAGTCGCTCACCTTCGCCCAGTTCGCAGACATGTCCAGCGCCCTGGTCCAGATCCACGAGATGGTCAAGACCCTGATCAAGGACCCGTACGCAATGGGCGCAATCAAGGTCGACGGGGCGAGCAAGCACTAGGGCCGTGTACGCTTCGCCGCTCGCCGGGGAGACGTCCCGGATTATCTCGAACACCGCGCGCCTGCGCGGCGAGCCGAGGCTGCCCGGCGACAAGTCGATCTCACATCGGGCCCTCATCCTGGCCGCCCTCGCCGAGGGTGAATGCGCCATCGTCGGCGCCGGAGACGGCCGGGACGTCCAGGCTACGGCCGGGGTCGTGGCCGCCCTCGGGGCGACCGTCGAGCGGGTCAGGGACGACGGCCTGAACGTCGACTACAGGGTCTCCTCGCCGGGCCCCGACGGCCTCCGCGAGCCCGAGGGCGTTCTCGATTGCCGCAACTCCGGCACGAGCCTGCGGCTCCTGTCCGGGGTCCTGGCAGGCCTGCCGTTTCTCTCCGTCCTGGATGGGGACGCTTCATTGCGGAGCCGTCCCGTGGCCCGTATCATCGAACCGCTCCGCCTTATGGGCGCGGAGCTGCACGCGCGTCGTTCGGACACCCTCCCTCCGCTGGTCGTCATCGGTCGTCCCCGGCTACGAGCCGTCGACTTCACGACCCGCGTACCGAGCGCCCAGGTCAAGTCGGCGATCTTGCTGGCGGGCTTGCGCGCGGAAGGGCGCACGACGGTGCGCGAGGCGGTGGCCACGCGAGACCACACCGAGCGGATGCTCCGGTCCCGCGGCATCGAGGTCCGGCGCGAGCCGGCGACGAATTCTGGAGGCGGTCCGGTGGCCTGGACTCTTGAGGGCGGGGCACGGCTCCGGCCGGTCGACGAGCGGGTCCCGGCCGATCCTTCCGCTGCCGCCTTCTGGCTGGTCGCCGGCGCGGTCCATCCCGACGCCGAGCTGACCCTTCGCGCCGTCGGCGTCAATCCCACACGCCGTGCCGCGATCGATTTCCTGGTCCGCATGGGCGCGCGGATCGAGGAGCGCCCGGTGGGTAGCAGCGCCGCGGCGACGGCCTCGGAGAGTGGCGAGCCGCTGGCCGACTTGACGGTCCGCTCGAGTGAGCTGGCCGCCATAGACCTCGGCCCGGACGAGGTCGCGGCGGCAATCGACGAGATCCCGGTTCTGTGCCTGGCCGCGACGCAGGCACGCGGCAAGACCACGATCCGCGGCGCCGGCGAGCTGAGGAACAAGGAATCGGACCGCATCGCCGGCATTGCCGCCGGGCTGCGCGCCCTGGGGGCGCGAGTGGGCGTCGACGGCGACGACATCACGATCGATGGACCGACTCGGCTCTCCGGAGCCCCGACCCAGACTCTCGACGATCACCGGCTGGCCATGACTTTCGCGGTGGCCGGCCTCATTGCGTCCGGCTCGACCTCGGTCGACCGCGCCGACAGCGCGGCCGTCTCGTACCCGGGCTTCTTCACCGAACTTGAAAGGCTGCGAGCATGACCAACCGAGTCGTCCTGATCGGCCATCCGGTCGCCCATTCCTTCTCGGGCGGCATGCAGCAGGCTGCCTTCGACGCCCTGGGAATCGACGCCCGGTACGAGCTCTGGGATCGGCGCCAGATCGACCTGGCGGATGCGGTCGCGGAGCTCCGGGGCGACGACTTCCTCGGCGCCAACGTGACCATCCCCCACAAGGAACACGTCATCCCGCTGGTCGACCGCCTGACCGAAGACGCCCAGGCGACCGGCGCCGTCAACGTCATAGCTCGCGACGGCAAGAAGCTCGTGGGCCACAACACCGACGTGGCCGGCTTCAAGGCCGCCCTCGACAAGGTCGTCGGCCGCCAGAAGATGCCGCGCCACGCCGTGGTCCTCGGGGCCGGAGGCGCCTCGCGCGCGGTCGTAAGCGCCCTGATCAGCGAGGGCTTCCAGCGCATCGTCATCTTCAACCGCCACCTCCACCGGGCCGAGGGGCTGGTCCGCCATTTCAATCGAAGCGCGTCGCACATGGACCTGCGGGCCATGCCCTGGCACGAGTCGGTTCTCGAGGCGGAGCTGGCCAAGACCAAGGTTCTCGTCAACGCCACCTCCGTCGGCATGGCCCCGGGCGAGACGCCGATCCCGGCCGAGCTGCTACCGCCGGACCTCTTCGTCGTGGATCTGATCTACAACCCGCCCCTGACCCAGCTCCTGAAGGACGCGGCGGCGGCCCGGGACAGCGTGGTCGGCGGCGAGTTGATGCTGCTCCAGCAGGGAGCCCGTGCCTTCGAGCTCTGGACCGGCAAGCCGGCACCGATCGAGGTCATGCAGGCCGAGCTGGACCGGGCCCGCGAGCAGGGCGTGCGCGAGCTTCCGGTGGACATGGGCCCCGGCGGCGACGCGAACGGAGCGGCTGATGCGGCAGGTCGCGGGGCTGCCGCGCAGTCCGCCTAGGCCGACCGCGACATGGGCCGGCTCCGATTCCTGACTGCCGGAGAATCGCACGGCCCTGCCCTGGCGACGATCGTCGAGGGCGTCCCTGCCGGATTGCCGCTGACCGCGGACGAGATAGCGATCGACCTTGCCCGCCGCCAGCGTGGCTACGGCCGCGGCGCCCGCAGCACCTCCATCGAGCAAGACCGCGCGGAGATCCTCGGCGGCGTCCGCCACGGGCTGACCCTCGGCTCGCCGATCCTGTTGCTGATCCGCAATCGCGATTGGGTCAACTGGACGCGCGTGATGCAGGTCGAGCCGCTGAGCGACGACGAGGCGGCGGAGCTACTGGCGATGGCCGAGGCGGGCGACAAGAAGGCGGTGCCGATCACCCGCCTGCGGGCCGGCCACGCCGACCTAGCGGGGGCGACCAAGTACGGCTTCGACGACGTCCGCAACATCCTCGAGCGGGCCTCGGCCCGCGAAACGGCGGCGCGTGTGGCCGCCGGTGCCGTGGCCCGCGCGCTGCTTGGCCGGCTGGGCATCGACGTGTGGTCGTTCACGGCGGAGGTCGGCGGCGTCGCCTACGACCCGGCCGGCGCCACTCTCTCGCGGGCCGAGGCCGAGGCGAGCCCGCTGCGCTGCCCGGACCCTGCGGCCGAGGCGCGGATGATCGCCCGCATCGACGAGGCCCGTGCCGCGGGCGACACGATGGGCGGCGTCTTCGAGCTGGTCGCGACCGGCGTTCCGATCGGCCTGGGCAGCCACGTCCACTGGGACCGCCGCCTCGACGCCGCGCTGGCCGGCGCCGTCATGAGCATCCCGATCGTGAAGGGCGTCGAGTTCGGGCTCGGGTTCGAGCAGACGCGGCGGCCGGGATCGGCCGTCATGGACGTCATCGAGGGCCGCGACGCCACCGGCGCATGGGGCCGCCGGACGAATAACGCCGGCGGCCTGGAGGGCGGCATCTCCAACGGCCAGCCGATCGTGATCCGCGGCGCCGTCAAGCCGATCTCCACGCTCCCCCGTCCCCTCCCCTCGGCCGACCTGATCACGGGCCGGCCCGTCGAGAAAGCCTACTACGAGCGCAGCGATATTTGCGTCGTGCCCGCGGCCGGCGTCGTGGCGGAGGCGATGGTCTGCCTGACCCTCGCCGACGCCGCACTCGAGAAGTTCGGCGGCGATTCGCTGGCCGAGACGCTCGACAACGCCGCCCGGTATCGGGAACGGCTGGCGAAAGGCCCGGCGGCCGTCTCCGAGACTGCCGGCGTCTCCGGCGCCGGCCCCGCTCGCGTTCGCCGCGCCGGCGGCGCGGCCCCGGCCGAAAGCGAGTAGGTCGTGGACCTCGTCCTCGTCGGCCTGCCCGGCAGCGGCAAGAGCGCGGTCGGGCGCCGCCTGGCCGGCCGGCACCACGCCCAGTTCATCGATCTCGACGACCTCATCGAGCGCCGGGTCGGCAAGCCGGTGACGGCGATCTTCGCCGAGGAGGGCGAGGCCGGTTTCCGGAGCCACGAACGCGAGGCCGTCCTATCGCTCGGTGCAGCCGACCCGGATCCGGAGCTCCGGCGGGTCATCGCCGCGGGCGGCGGCACGGTCATCGACCCGCGCAACCGCTGGTCGCTGTACAGGGGCCGCTTCCCGGTCTGGCTCGACGGATCGGCCGAGATCCTGGCCAGCCGCCTCATCAAGAGCGCCAACGTCCGCCCGCTCGTCGCCGGCCGCGACACCGCGGCGACGCTGCGACAGCTGGCGGAGGACAGGCGCCGCTTCTACGCCCCGGCCCTCCAGATCAGCGGCTCGGCCAACGTGGACGCCATCCTGCGCGTCATCGAGGAGCGGATGGCGAGCGGCCCCGGCCCCGCCGTGACTCTCTTGCGCGCGGAGACCGCGATCGGCCACGTCGAGATCGGATACAGGATGGCGGCCGCGGCCGTCGGCGCCGCCCTCGTCCGCGGCGACGCGCGCCGCGCAATCCTGATCACCGAGCCGCGCACGTGGCAGGTCGCCGGTGCGGGAATCGCGGGCGCCCTCTCGGCCGGCGGCTGGCCCGTGGAAACGATCATCCTGCCGCGCGGCGAGAGAGCCAAGCGGATGCGCGTCGTCGAGGAAGCCTGCCGCAAGCTGGCGCGGCTCCACGTCGATCGCAAGGAGACGCTCGTCGCCATCGGCGGCGGCGCCCTGACGGACGCGGCCGGCTTCGTGGCCGCGACCTACCTGCGGGGCGTGCCGATCGTCCAGGTGCCCACGACGCTCGTCGGCCAGATAGACGCTGCTCTCGGCGGCAAGACGGCCGTGGACATTCCCGAGGGCAAGAACCTCGTCGGGGCATTCCACCAACCGGCCGCGTTCATCGCGGACGTCTCCTTCAACGCCACTCTGCCGAACCGGCAGCGCCGGGCAGCCCTGGGCGAGGTCGTCAAGATGGCCGTCCTGGGGGACGAGCGTTTGCTCCAGCTCGTGGAGGAGGAGGGCGCCGGATACGCCCATGGTGACCCCGGGGCAATCGAGTCCGGCGCCGTCGCCGAGATTGTCGAGCGCTGCGCCTGGGCCAAGGTGGAAGTGGTGACCACGGACGTTCGTGACGCCAACCTGCGCATGACGCTCAACCTGGGCCATACGATCGGCCACGGCATCGAGGCCGCCGCCGGATACAAGGCCATCCTGCACGGCGAGGCCGTGGCCTACGGACTTCGCGGTGCGTTCGCCACCGCCCTCGCCATGGGGCTTACGACCGCGGAGCGGGCCGGCCGGGTCGGGCGGCTGCTGGACAAACTCGGCCTCGGCGTGGAGCCCCCGGCGGTCACGCGAGAGACCGTGACCGCGCACATGGCGACCGACAAGAAGCACGCCATGGGCCGCCTCAACTGGGTTCTGCCGACGGGGTCGGGTGTGGTCATCCGGTCGGACGTGCCGCCCGAGGCAGTCGAAGCCGGGCTGGTCGCGGCGCTTCGGCTCGGCCCGGGCGATCGCCACCCGGCGGTCGAGCCAATCCGATCGCATGGGGTTATCTCATGACCCGAGTGCTCGTCCTCAACGGCCCGAACCTCAACCTGCTGGGCACGCGGGAGCCGGAGATCTACGGCCACACCACGATGGCCGAGATGGAGGATCGCCTCCGCAAGCGTGCGGCAGACCTGGGGCTCGAGATCGACTGCTTCCAGTCGAACCACGAGGGCGCCCTCATCGACCGCCTGCACCGGCGCGACTTCGATTGGGCGATCGTGAACGCGGCCGGCCTGACTCACACCAGCGTCTCCCTGAGAGATGCACTGACAGGCATCGGCCGGCCGTTCGTGGAGGTCCACATCTCCGACCCGGGCGAGCGGGAGCCCTTCCGTCACGTCAACTACCTCCACGACATTGCCGCCGAACGGATCGTCGGCAAGGGAGTGGCAGGCTACGCGATGGCCCTGGACTTCATCGCCGGCCGGACCGGCCAGGGAACCGCCGGATGACCGACGAACTCGACACCCTCCGATCCGAGATCGACGCCCTGGACCGCCAGATCGTGGGCCTGCTCAATCGCCGAACCAGGCTCGGGCTGGAAGCCGGCAAGGCCAAGGCCCGCGATGGGCGGCCGATTGCCGACGCCGAGCGCGAGCGCGAGGTCATGGTCCGCGTGGCGATGGCCAACGAAGGCCCGCTTCCGCAGGACGCACTGCTGGCGCTCTACCGCCAGCTCATGGAAACTATCAAGCGTCTCGAGGAACTCGAACAGTCCGGCTCCAGGCCGGCATAGAGGCGGGACCGGGGATCGATGGAAGAAGCCAAACGCGACGGACGCAAGACCCGCACCCTGACGTTGACGGCATTGCTCGGCCTTTTCGTGGTGGCCGTGATCGTGGCCCTCGCGGCCAGACTCGTGCCGGGCGGCAGATCGAAGTTCGTCCGTCGTCTGCTCCGCCGCGGAGACGGATAGGAAGACCGCTCAGCCTTCCGACTCCTTGGAAGGATGAGGAACAACCACGCCATCGGGCGGGACGAGAACTAATCGCCGCTCTCCGTCATCTTTAGTGCCGACACGCCGAGGGAGAGCCGATCGAATGACGTCGGAGGAAGCACTCGCGATCGAGGTGGAGCCGGCCGCCCACGACGACCTGGAATTCGCACGACGGAGCGACGCCTACCTATCGAGGGCGCTCGGCCTGGCCTACTACATCCTCGGGGACAGACACGAGGCAGAAGACGCGACCCAGGAAGCCATGACCCGGGCCTGGAAGTCACGCCGATCGCTGCGCCAGATCGAGTCCTTCGACGCCTGGATCGACCGCATCGTCGTCAACAGCTGCCGCGAACGGATGCGGCGCCGCCGCAACATCCGCGAGATCGCCCTGCCCGAGGGTGTCGAGCCCGAAGCGATGGACCGGTACGGGGCCCTGCTCGCCCGCGATTCCATCGGCCGGGCGCTCGGCGAGCTCACGCTGGATCAGCGGACCGTGGTGATCCTGCGCTACTGGCGGGACCTGAGCCTCGAACAGATCGCCGAACGCCTGAACTGGCCTCTCGGTACGGTCAAATCTCGACTCCACTACGCGCTCGCCGCCCTTCGAGAGCGGCTCGAGCGAGACGAATCAGAGGTGCTGCGATGAGCGGGCGAGATGTCGAACGCGACCTGAGTGACTTCTTCCGCAAGGCGGCGCCGCCGGAACCTTCCGTGCGCCTGCGGGAGGCCGTGACTGCCGCCCGCCACGAGCCGGTCGGACGGCACGTCGGGGCGATGCGGCGGCCGAGGCTTGCGCTGTCACTCGCGGGCCTTGCCGCGAGCATCGTGCTGGCGGTCGGTCTCCTGGTGGTCGTGGCCAATCGCGCAGGTCGTTACGGTGTCGCGGGCTCGAGCCCAACACCCACGGCCGGCGAGAGCGCATCGGCCGGTTCCAGCGAGAGCCCGAGCGAGACGCCGATCGCGAGCCCGATCGCAAGCCCGGGCCCGAGCGTCGTGCCCTCTCCCACTCGTGACGCCGCCTTCACTTTCGGACCTGCCGGGATCTTCAAGGCAATCGACCCGACGGCCGTCAACCCCACCATGTCATACCTGATGCCGGACGGTCGGGTGCTGCTGGTTGGTGGAGACGCATCGGGCAACGCGTCGGCACTGTACGACCCCGCGGCGGGCAAGTTCATGGCCATCGGCCCGGCCGCGGAGTACCACTGGCGTGGAACCCTGACCAGGCTCGCGGATGGCCGGGCGCTGCTGGTCGGCGGTTTCGGGCAAACTGACCAGCTCGCGACCGCCGAGATCTTCGATCCGACGACGGGCAAGTTCAGCCCGACCGGCTCGCTCGCGGCCCCGCGATTCGACTTCTCGGCAGCCCGGCTCCAGAACGGCCAGGTTCTGGTCGTGGGTGGGTCCAGGTGGACCGACACGAACGGCACGACGATCTACCTCCAGTCCGCGGAGATCTACGACCCGGCCAGTGGAAGGTTCCATCCAGCCGGCGACATGACTGTGGCGCGCAACAAGCCCGTTGTGGTGGCCTTGCAGGATGGGCGCGTGCTCATCGCAGGCGGCCAGAGCAAGCAGGCCTACGGGTCGCTGGCTTCCGCCGAGATCTACGACCCCGCGACGGGCAAGTTCACCGCCACCGGCTCCATGACCGTCAGCCGAGCCGTGGGTGTGGGAACCCTCCTGCAGGACGGTCGAGTCCTGATCTTCGGCGGCGATGACGACATGATGGGCGTCCAGTACGCCGATCTGTATGACCCTTCCACCGGCACCTTCAGCAAGACCGGACCGGAGGTGATCGACCGCTTCAGCCACACCGCCACGCTCCTCGCCGACGGGCGGGTGCTCATCGCCGGCGGGTATGCCGGCCCGGGAGGAGTGGCGTCGGTGGACCTGTCGATCTTCGCGATGACTGAGTCGCGGTACCTGTCCGCCGCGGAGCTTTACGACCCGATCAAGGGCACGTTCACCAGGATCGGCAACATGACCACCACGCGAGTGGATTTCACCGCCACTCTCCTTTTGGATGGGCGCGTGCTCATCGCCGGAGGCGACCTCAGGGAGCCGCGAGACCGGGCGGAACTCTACGTGCCCTAGCGATTGCCCGCGGTTCGGCGGAGGCGGCGCTCGTCGACGCCGGCTGCTAGGCGCGACCGGTCGCCGCCCGCAACTCGCCGACGAGCGAAGCCAGCGCGGGCACGTCGCGGCCGTCGGGGCCGAGGGCATCCACGAGGGCCGAGGCCACGATCACACCGTCGGCGCCGGCCCGGACCAGCATCTGCACGTGGGCGGGCTTGCTGACCCCGAAGCCGACCGCAACCGGCACAGGTGAGTCGGCCTTCGCGGCGGCTACGAGCCCCTTGACCGAGTCCGGCAGCGAGGTGCGGGCGCCGGTGACGCCGACGAGAGAGACGCAGTACAGGAACCCGCCCGACCGCCGGGCAACCTCGGCTCGACGGGCCGGCGTGCTGGTCGGGGCGATGAGATAGACGACCGCCAGGCCGACCTCACGCGCGACCGCCTCGAAGGGCACGCCCTCGTCGGGCGTGAGATCGGCGACGATCACGCCGCTCGCCCCGGCTTCGGCCAGGCGCCTCGCCACGGCGCGGCCGTCGCCGCCGCCGATGACCTGGTTGGCGTAGCACATCGGCACCAGCGGAATCGCGGGCCGGGTGGTTGCGATGGTCCGGATCAGCTCCACGGACGCGTCGAGAGTGGCGCCGGCCTGCAGCGCGGCATGAGTCGCCCGCTGGAGAGTGGCTCCGTCGGCGAGGGGATCGGAATAGGGCAATCCAACTTCGAGCAGGTCCGCGCCCGCATCGACGGCCGCCAGGGCGACCGCGAGCGAGGTGTCTCGATCGGGATAGCCGGCCACGACGTACGGGATCAGAGCGGCTCTGCCGTCGGCCGCGGCACGCTCGAAGGCGGCGGCGATCCGCCGGGCGCCTGACGTGGCGTTCGTGCCCGAAGCGCCGGCGGACGCGGCCGGAGCCACGGGGCGACGAGAGGTAGGTGCGGCCGTGCCCGTTGGGGTTGGCGCGGCCGCACCATGAGGGGACTGAGCCGGTGAGTTGGTTTCGGCGCCCGGGGTCATCGGGTGGCCTCCTTGAGACCGAGGGCGACTTCTCGGCCTTGGCCCTCGGCCAAGGCCGTAACCTTGCCGCCGCTCTCTTTGGCGAGGGCGGCAAGGTCTTTGTCTCCCCGGCCCGAGAGCCCCAGCACGACGACCATTTCACGAGGCAGCGGCTTTGCCCCACCCTCACTCGCTAACCGAGCGAGCACTTCGGGCAGAGCCGCCACCGCGTGAGCCGATTCGACGGCTGCGAGGATTCCTTCTGTGCGAGCGACCTGGCGAACCGCCGCGATCGCCTCCGTGTCCGTCGCCGACGAGACGACGAGCCGCCCCGCCTGCATGAGCGCGGAGAGCTGCGGGCCGATGCCCGGGTAGTCGAGTCCGGCGGAGATCGAGACCGCCTCGACGACCTGGCCGTCGGCGTCTTGGAGCATGTAGGAGCGGGAGCCGTGCAGGATGCCCGGCGTTCCCCCGAGCAGGGCGGCGGCATGGCGGCCGGAGTCCAGCCCCTCACCCGCCGCCTCCGCGACGGCGAGCCGAACACTCGACTCGCCGATGAATCTGTTGAGCAGACCGAGGGCGTTGGAGCCGCCGCCGACGCAAGCGATTGCCATGTCGGGCAGCCGTCCCTCGACTCCGACGATCTGCGCCGCGGCTTCGTCGCCGATAACGCGCTGGAAGTCGCGCACGAGCATCGGATAGGGATGCGGGCCCATCGTGGAGCCCAGGCAGTAGTGCGAGGTCTCGACGTTCGTGACCCAGTCGCGGAGCGCCTCGCTGACGGCATCCTTGAGCGTGCCCGAGCCGCCGTAGACGGGCCGGACCTCGGCCCCGAGAGCCTCCATCCGCAGCACGTTGGGAGCCTGGCGATGGATGTCCTCGATGCCCATGTGGACGACGCAAGGGATGTCGAGCAGGGCGCAGGCCGTGGCCGTGGCGACGCCGTGCATCCCGGCCCCGGTCTCGGCGATGACGCGGCTCTTGCCAAGCCGGCGACTCAGGAGGACCTGGCCGAGGGCGTTGTTGAGCTTGTGGGCGCCGGTGTGGTTGAGATCCTCGCGCTTGAGGTAGAGGTGGATCCGATCGGGCAGCCGATCGACGGCGCCCGGCGCCGCGCCGGCCGCGGCGATCTCTCGCGCCCGGGCCAGCATCTCGGCCCCGAGCCGGTCGGCCCGGTAGATCGGCGTGGGGCGGCCACCGTAGTGGACCTGCAGCTCGCGCAGCTCGGCCCAAAAGCGCGGGTCGTGGCGGGTTTCGCTCCACGCGGCTTCGAGTTCCTCCAGGGCGGCGATGAGCGTCTCCGGCACATACCGGCCGCCGAAATCACGGTCCAAACCCCACCGGCCGGCGGCATCGGGTTCGAGCAGAGCATCCGGAACCGGCGTCGGGCGGGATGGGACGTGGGGCCGGTCGAAGCGCGCGGCACGGGCCCGTTTGATGAAGAGCGCGACGCGGAGCGGGTCCTTGCGGGGTCGCGAACCGACCGCCGCGGTCGCCCGTGCCGTGGCCGAGGCGGCGCTGGGCGAGGCCTTGACCGGGTGGGTCTCCACGCCCGAAGCCACGTCCACGCCGACTGCCGGAACGACCAGCAGGGCATCGGCCACGTTGCCGGCGTCGAGGCCGCCGGCCAGGACGATCGGGATCTCGCGGGCCACCGCGGCGGCTATCTGGCGGGCGACCTGGCGGCCGGTCCCTCCGGGGAACGGGCCTCCGGCGGTATCGAGAAGGATTCGCTCTGCGCCGGCTGCGAGGAACGCCTTGCCTGCGCCTGTCGCTTCTTCGGCTACATGGCGAGCGTACTCGGGGCCCGCAGCTGCGCCCGCCGCGTCCGCGGCGGGCAGATGAAGGACCTTCCAAACGGGGCGGCTCAACTCCCCGATCGCCGAAACGGGTTCGTCGCCGGAGAGCTGGACGGCATCCGGACCGATGGCGGCAATCGCCGCCTCCATCGTCTCGATCGAAGCGTCCGCGAAGACGGCCACGATGCGGGGCCGCTCCCCCACCGGAGATGCCTCGCGAACGAGGGCAGCGAGCCACGACGCCTCGGCCAGCGTGAGGGCCCGGGGCGTGCCCGCGACCAGGTTCAGGCCGATTGCGTCGGACCCGGCGCGGAGGGCCGCGTGGGCTCCCTCCGAATCCGTGATGCCGCAGATCTTGACAAGGGGCTGCCGCGCCTCCGCAGCCACGTCGTGTGGCACCGAGCCCGCCGCCACAAAGGCACGCGCCGCCGCTGCCGGCTCGGCCGAGCGCATCAGCGCCTCCCCGACGAGGGCGGCGTCCAGCCCGACCGCCCGCCAGCCGACCAGCGTTCGGGGCTCGCGGACGCCCGACTCACCCACCACGAGCCGGTCGTTCGGCACGAGCGGTCGCAGTCTCAGGCAGAGCTCCGGGTCCACCTTGAGCGTGCGGAGGTTGCGGTTGTTGAGCCCGATCACGCGGGCTTCCGTGGCCAGCGCAGCTTCGAGCTCGCGCTCGTCATGTGCCTCGACCAGCGGTTCGAGGCCGAGCTCGCGGGCCAGGTCCACGAAATGCGCCAGCTTCTTGCCCGGCAGGATCGAGGCGACGAGCAGGACCAGGTCGGCCCCGGCGGAGCGCAGGACGGGAAGCTGCCGCTCGTCGACGACGAACTCCTTGGCGAGGATCGGCAGTGTGACGGCCTGGCGGACCGCCCGAAGGTCCGCTACCGAACCGCCGAACCAATGCGGCTCGCACAGGACGGAGATCGCGCTGGCGCCACCGGCTTCGTAGGCACGCGCGAGGGCGATCGCAAAGTCAACCGTGGACCCGTCCGCGGTTGACTCGGCGTCCGCCGCGATTGCCCCGGCCGACGGCGAGCGGCGCTTGAGCTCCGCGATCAGGTGAAGGCCAGGCGCAGCCAGTCGCTCAACGATGGGGCGCGGAGCGGTCCCGGGCCTCGCCGACGACTCGGCCGCCTCGCCGGCCAGGTCGCGGTATCGCCGCGCACCCAGCTCGCGCTCCACGTCTGAGCGGCGCCGCTCGGCTATCTCTGCCACGACGCCGGCGCGGGCCGCAAGAGCCACCTCACGGCCCGATGCCGCCGGAGCGCCACCGGGGGCCCCGGCGGCGGCAGCGACCCGGCCGGAGGGGCGGCCGCGTCCCTCGTCTGCCACGGTCGTCATGCCGGCGCCACCTCGAGCCTGGCGGCGTCGCGGGCCGCCTTCGCGGCGCGCAGCCGGCCCAGCAGGTCCATCGCCGCACCGGCTGCGATGGTCTCGGCGGCAAGGTCGATGCCGGCCTTCAGGTCCGCCGCCCGGCCGGCCGCGACGAACGCGGCCGCCGCGTTCAGCAGGACGACGTCGCGGCGCGGCCCGGGCCGGCCGGCCAGAACCGCCTCGATGAGGGCCGCGTTCTGGTGAGGTGCGCCGCCCCCGAGGGCCTCGAGCGGAGCCGGAGCGAGGCCCAGGTCGGCGGCCACGACCTCGTGCCGCGTGACGCCGGCGGGGGTGACGTCGTAGAGGACGCCCGTGCCGTCCAGCGGCAGCTCGTCGACACCCTCGCCGTGGACGACCAGGGCGTGCTCCGCGCCCAGCAGCCGGAGCACCTCGGCCATCTTGGGGGCTGCGGCCGGATCGCCGACGCCGACGACCTGACGCCGCGCACCGGCGGGGTTCGTCATGGGGCCGATCAGGTTGAAGGCGGTCCGGACGCCGATCTCGCGCCGGGTGGGGCCGGCGTGCTTCATGGCCGGGTGGTAGCCCGGGGCGAATAGGAACGCGAACCCGTCCCGCCGCAGGGCCTCGCCCGCCTCGTCCGGGTTGAGGTCCGTGGCGACGCCAAGGGCCTCGAGGACGTCGGCGGATCCGCAGGCCGAGGTGATGGCGCGGTTGCCGTGTTTGGCCACGGGCACGCCTGCCGCCGCAACGACAAGAGCCGCCGCCGTGGAGATGTTGAAGGTGTTGCTGCCGTCGCCGCCCGTACCGCACGTGTCGACCGCGCCGTCCGGCGCCACGACCTGCACGGCGTGCTCTCGCATCGCGGCGGCGAAGCCGGCGAGCTCATCAACCGTTTCGCCGCGCATCCGCAGGGCCACGAGCAGGGCGGCCAGCTGGGCCGGCGTCGCCTCACCGTCCATGACGGAGCCCATCGCGCCCCGGGCTTCATCCATCGAGAGCCGCTTGCCCTCGACTACGGCCGCGAGGGCCGATCGCACCTGGTCGCTCATCGGGCTGCCTCCACGCGGCGCGAGGCCGCCACGTTCCCGGCCGCTGGCGCCGCCCCGGCCGGGGCCGTTGCGGCTGCGGCCGCACGGGCAGTGGCTGGCACGGCATGGGCCGCGACCGGAGTCCCGGGCTGGGCCATGGACCCTGCCCCTACCCCGGCCGCAGCCGCCGCCGCCGTCACCACGTTGGAATCGATGTCTTGCACGAACCCGGCCAGGGCGAATGAGCCGGTGGCCTGGTCGAGGAGGATGCCGTCGCCCTCGCCGCACAACCTCAGGAAGTTGGCGAGAAGGTGCGGGCCGTGAGGTGTCAGAACGGACTCGGGATGGAACTGCACGCCCTCGGCGGGCGCCTTGAGGTGCCGTATGCCCATGACCACGTAGTCATCCACGGTCCGAGCCGTGACGACGATGTCGGCCGGGAGAGTATCCGGGGCAACGCTCAGGGAGTGATACCGGGCCGCCGAGAATGGCGACGGCATGCCGGCCAGGAGCCCCTTCTGGTCGTGGCGGATCTCGGAGGCCTCGCCATGGACCAGCGTTGGGGCGCGGCGGACCGTGGCCCCGAATGCCTGGGCCATCGCCTGCATGCCGAGGCAGACGCCGAGCAGCGGGATCTTGCGCTCGACGGCGGCGCGGATCGCGTCCATCGAAACGCCGGCCGAGTCCGGATCTCCGGGCCCCGGCGAGACAACTATGCCGCGCAGGTTCGCCGACGGGTCGCCGGCGAGGGTCTCGATGCCGGCCCGGTCGATGGCGTCGTTGCGCAGGACGCGGACGTCGGCGCCGGCCGCCTCGAGGGCCTGAACCAGGTTGAACGTGAACGAGTCGTAGTTGTCGATCATGAGAAGCATCGGGACGCCTCCTACCGCAGTGCGCCGGCCGGGGCGCCGGCGGCTGTCTCTTCGCCACGGGGCGTTGTCGTGGCACTCCCCGAGGTCGCATCGGCGATGGCCAGCTCGATGGCCCGGCGCACCGCCCCGGCCTTGTGCTCCGTCTCCTCGAACTCGCGCTCGGGAACGGAGCCGGCGACGATGCCCGCGCCGACGGTGGCGTGGATCCTGTCCTCGCACATGACGGCGGAGCGGATCGTGATCGCGGTGTCGAGGTTGCCGTCGTAGCCGAGGTAGCCCACGGCGCCGCCGTACAGGCCGCGCCGCTCGCCCTCGGCCTCGGCGATCAGCTGCATGGCTCGAACCTTCGGCGCGCCCGAGAGGGTCCCGGCCGGGAAGATGCTCCGCAACGCGTCGAGTGCGTCGAGGCCCGGCTTGAGACGCGCCTCGACGTTGCTCACCAGGTGGAGGACGTGGCTGTAGCGCTCGACCTCCATGTACTTGGTCACGGCCACGGTTCCGGCCCGGGCCACGCGGCCGAGGTCGTTGCGGCCCAGGTCCACGAGCATCACGTGCTCGGCCCGTTCCTTGGGATCGCGCTGCAGGGCGTAGGCCAGGGCGTCGTCCTCGAGCGGAGTCGCCCCGCGCGGCCGCGTGCCGGCAATCGGGTGGGTGGTCATGCGATCCCCTTCGACCCGGACGAGCAGCTCCGGGCTCGCCCCCACGACTGAGAACTCCGGCATCCGCACGAAGAAGAGGTACGGGCTGGGATTGATACGGCGCAGCGCCCGATACAGCGTGACGGCGTCGAGCGGCTTGCCGTCGACGATGGGCCGCTCGAAGGTCTGGCGGCGGGCCATCACGATCTGGATCGCCTCGCCGGCGGCGATGGCTTCCTTGGCCGATCGGACCGCGGACTCGTACTGCCCGCGCTCCATGCTGACTTCGATCTGGTGCAAGCCGAGGGCTTGCCGGAGGCCTGGCGCGGCGGCCGGTTCGGTGGCGCTGTCTCCCTCCCCAGGCTCGGCACCGCGCGAGTCTTCAGCGTTAGCTGTGTCCGCCCGTCCGTTCCTGTCGTGGCTGCGCCGGGTGAGGTTCGTCAGCTCAAGTTCGGTCGGCCGCCCCGTCCGCTCGAGGGCGTCGAAGATGGCTCGCTCGGCGATCGCGTAGCGGCCCTCGAGGTCCGGGGCTTCAGTGTGAAGCGAGGCCACCGCCGAGAGGGCGTGGGTCAGGTGGTCGAAGACAAGGACGAGGTCGGTCTCCTGGAAGGCGGCCATCGGGACGCCGATCGGATCCTTCGCCGGCAGCGGAACCGTCGGCTCGAAGGTCGAGACGGCGTCGTAGCTGAGCGCGCCGACCGCGCCGCCGGGGAATCGCGGAATGTCGGTCGACGGCAGGATGCGGCGTTTCGGCATGAACTGGCGGAGAGCCGTCAGCGGGTCCGGGGCGGCGAAGGTCTCCGTCGGCAGGTCGGGGCTGTATTCGTTGACGCCCACCGGGCGCGTCTGGATCGTGGCCAATCCGTCCCGGACCGTCAGCAAGCGGCGCGGGCCCACGCCCAGGAACGAGTAGCGACCGAGCCGCTCGCCGCCCTCGACGGATTCGAGCAGGAAGGCAGGCCCGCCGTCGTCGAAGCGCATGAAGGCGCCGATCGGGGTCTCGAGGTCGGCGTTGCGGGTCGCCGTCAGCAGGATCGTGTCGGCCGAGCCGGAGAGCTGCCGGACCTCGCGAAGACTGAGCGGATCGGTTATCGCCATCGGTATCGCCTGTCGCCTTTCGGTACACCGGCCCCTCGAGGTCGGCCTGGGTGCTCCGCGCCTTGTTCCGCTGGTCCGCAGACCGGCGGAGAATCAAAAACCCTTCGTCCCAGGGACGAAAGGTTTGACCTTCCGCGGTGCCACCCACATTCGGCGATGCCGCTCTCTGGCCGACGGGTCGGTCTCCAGCACTCCTGCTGCTACCGCCGATCGGTGCTGCCCTCTATCGCTGGCGCTCTGCGCCGGAGCCTACTGGCGAGCCCTGGAAGCTCGCGGTTTGGTCCGGAGGCTCACGGGTCCATTCTCTCCGTCTGCCGCCCCAGCTTGCACCAACCGCTGGTTCTCTACGCCGGCGTCGAGAGTTACTCGTCCCGATCACAGCCCGTATTCGGATGTGGCGCGGAGTCTACGGGGAGTTGTGGCGCGCTGTCAAATCCCATGCCACGGTGGCGCCGGCTGCAGCCGGGCCGGCCGATGCGGCATAACCGCGGCGCGGTGTCGACGCGGCGCTAGGACAGATCGCCGACGGAGACGGTGACCTCGGCAACGCCGGTGACCGTTGCCACGACAACACGGCCGTTGAACGTGGTCACCGAAGTCATGTACGGCTGGAACGCCGGCGCGGCGCCGAGCACCCGCCAGGTCGACCCATCGCCCGAGATCCAGGCGGTGGGCGGTACCAGGACGAGCGAGCTCGGATTGGGGCCTCCGGACCGGTCGGTGCCACCGACGTGGCTGACACCGATTGCCACGACGCTGGAGCCGACAACGGTGGCCGCGTCAAACATCGCCCCGAAGCCGCTGACGGGAGCCCTGGATTCCGTCCATGAGGTGCCGTCGGCGGATGACCAGGAAGCGGGAGCCATTCCCAGCGCGGAGTCCTGCTTGGACCCGACAACGACGAGCCTACCAGGCAAGGCGATGATTGAATTCGCGCCGAACGTGGGCACGCTCTCGACCTTGCGCCAGGCGATCCCGTCCGCCGATAGCCAGACGCCATAGCCCGCGTCGGTCCCCGGCTGCGAGGCCAGCGCGGCGAAGCCGCCACTCCACGCGGTCATCGAGATCGCCTGGTATCCGTCCGAACCGGCCAGGTCCGAGTGCGTCCAGGTCGATTCGTCGGTTGAGTGCCAGGAGTCTAGGCCACGCAGCTCGCCTCCCTTCGAGGCGGTGTTCATGGTGATGTCGACTACATCGTGGTCGCCAAAGGCGACCATCTGCCCCGCGGCGGTCGCGGCGGCCACGATTTCTCCGGAGCTGGTACCTGGAGCGGAGCCGGCGCTGGGTAGCTGGACCTGCGCCTTCGCGAAGGTCTTCCCGTCCGTGGAATGCCATATCTGAGGCACGACGACGGCCTCGGCCGGCGTCAGCTCGCCGACGACGATCAGGCCTCCGCTTCCATCGGCCATGGCCGCGCGGGCCACGAAGTCGGGATCCATTCCGGGGCTGGCCGCCTGCTCCCAGTGGACCGCGTCGGCGGACGACCAGACCTGGATCGTCCGAGAGCTCGTCTGCCTTGCGTTGGTGACCATATACAGACGGCCATTCGAAACAGCCAGAAAGGGGCTCAGGCTGGACTCCGCCGTCACCTTCGTGGCGTGCCACTGGATCTGGGAATAGGTTCGTGCGGAGCCCTGATCGGGCGGCGAGGTCCGGCTCAGCGCGACGACGAGGAACCCCACCGCGAGAATGACCGTCGCGGCCAAGCCTGCGATTGCGGCAGCGTTGCGTCCCCTGCGGCTCATGCCGCACCCTCCCCGCGCGAGCGAGCACCGCCGACACGCGTCGGCGGCTATCAGCTTCGTTGAGGGTACGCCCTCCGGTCAGCCGCGGATCACAACGGGCCGGGGTCGAAGCCCTCGGCCGCCGGGATCAGGTCAACCCGAGCGCTCGGGCCAGGGCGTCGTGCATGACCTTCACAGGCGCGTCCAGACCCGTCCAGAGCTTGAAACCGATGGCGCCCTGGTAGACGAGCATGCCCAAACCGTCGAGCGTCTTCGCGCCGTGGCGCCGGGCCTCGTCGAGGAAAGGTGTCGAGGGCGCGATGATGACGTCGCACACGACCATTCCCGGGACGATCGAGTGGTAGGCGATCTCCGGCTTCTCGTGGACGTTCGGGAACAGCCCGATCGACGTGGCGTTGACCAGCAGGTCCGTGCCGGCTGGGATTGCGTGCGCACCGCCCCACGCCGCGAACTCGGCCTTCACGGGAGTCCTGTCGTTGAGCAGCCTCACGAGCTCGCGGCCGCGATCGGGCGAGCGATTGATCACGGTTAGGCTCTCGGCACCTGCCAGGGCCAGCTCCACCGTGATTGCCCGGGCGGCGCCACCGGCACCCAGCACTGCAACCCGCTTGCCTTTCGGGTCCACTGAGGCATCCCTGGTCAAGGCGGTCATGAAACCCTTTCCGTCCGTGTTCTCTCCGACCAGGCGATCGCCTTCCCTGATGACCGTGTTCACGGCGCCAATGAGAGCGGCAGCGGGCTTGACCTCGTCCAGGTACTGCAGGACGGCGACCTTGTGCGGGATGGTGAGGTTGACGCCGCGCATGTTGAAGGCCCGCATGCCCTGCATCGCCGCGGCGAGATCCTCCGGCAAGACCTCGATCGTGAGGTAGCGCCAGTTGAGGCCGAGCTCGGCGAAAGCCGCCTCGAGCATGACCACCGTCGGGTTCTCCGCGACGGGATGCCCGAAGACGCCGACCAGTTCCGCCTTGTAGTTGGGTGTTTTCTCCACCGCCGCCTCCTTCACGACGTCCGGGCTATCCCGCCGCCGCCCGCCCGCGCCCACGGCTCCGGGTCCGGCTCCGGCTCTACCAGTATTCCTCGGTGTGGAGAGTGCCGATATCGTGGCCCCTGTCCTTGACGAAGCCACGGTTCTCGGCCCAGCCGATGACCGTCTCGATCATGCCCGGGTTGCCGCACAGGAAGATGTCGAAGTTCTCGGGCGTCAGCTCCAGGCCCGTCTCCTCTTCGACCGCGCCGGAGGCGATCAGGTTCTGGAGATAGCCGCTCCGGCCGCGCCAGGTGGGGTCTTCCTGCGGCCGCGTGATCACCGGCAAGTAGTGGAAGTTGCCGCAGTGGCGGGCCAGGCCGGTCAGTTCGGTGCGGTATCCCAGGTCCCACGAGAAGCGGGCGCCGTGGACGACAACGAACTGGCGCGGCCCGTTGCATTCGAGTTCGCTGCGCAGCATGGACATGTACGGCGCGAGACCCGTGCCGGTCCCGATCATCAGGATGTGCTTGCCGGGCGCCTTTTCGAGCGTGAACACGCCGACCGCCTTGGGCCCGACGTACAGCCGGTCCCTGATCTTGAGGTTGAAGAGGCGCGGGGTGAGCTCGCCGCTCATCACGACGGTCAGGTAGAACTCGAGGTACTCGTCGGCGCGCGACTCGGAGGCGATCGAGTAGGCGCGGCGGATCATTCGGTCCGGGTCGGCCGCGGCCCGGGCCACCGAGGCGGCCTGGGCATCGACGGCTGCTTGGCTCTCGTCGGTCCCGGCGACAGCAGCGTTGATCGCGGCGACCGCGTCGGTCCGCGGCGGCTCGGCCGCGCCGGCGACGACGCTCGGCGGTTCGGCCCCGAACTCCTCGATGCGAGGCTCCGATGCCTTCATGCCGAGCACGACGTACTGGCCCGACTTGAACTCGAACGGCAGCTTGTCGGGAGCGACCCGCAGGATGATCAGGCCGGGCGCGACCTCGACCCGACTCACCACCGTTGCGTTGTACTCAGCCGCCATGGGTCCCTCCGATGAGGACCAGATCGACAACGCGCCGGCCGGGCGCCGGCGGCGAGCGCAGCGCTCGCTTCACGGAAGGATACTTGCGGGACGATCGGACGTCAGCCGGGCGCGGGCAAGTCGCCGCGACGGCGCGGGCCATCGCGTCGGCCGAGGTCGCGCTCGGTGTGAGCTGTGACGCGAGTGCGGTCGCGGGATGGCGTCGGGGCCGACGCGGGGCGGCGAGTGGGAACCGAACCAATGCCCGAGGATCCGCGACCGGTTGATCAACCGGAGAGGGGTCTCGATCGGTCGGGACCTCTACCAACGCAGACGCGAACGGAGGGGACGTTGTTCAGGTATGCGACTCCTGAGGTGCGCCGCATTCAGCCGCGGGGCGCCGGCGTCAAGGCTGGAGGCCGGCGACCGTCGCCACCGGCCCCGTCTGGGCCATCACGGGTCGGAGCGCCTCCCACGGCACGACCACGGTCGGCTGGAGATCCGCCCGGGAAGTGACCTGGTACTGGCTGAACGTGAACCTGATGCCATCCTTGGTCACTGCCCAGTTGGAGTAGTTGATGGGCGATGGGTTGGTGCCGTCGATGGCAACCGCCGGATCGAAGCCGGCGCCCAGCTGCTCCTGCAGGAGCGACCTCGCCTTGACCGAGATCGTGGCCAGGGCCGACGTGATGTCCGGGAAGACATCGCTGAAGACGAGCCGCTGCCCGGTCCCCAGATCGTAGGTCACGGTCTCCACGCCGAGACCGGGGGGCGCGGTAGACGTGTCGTCTTTCCAGGTCAGCGTGAACGACGCCAGGGCCGTGGTCAGAAGCTCTGTGGTGAACGAGCCCGTCAGCCTGTTCATCTTCGCGCCCTGCCTGCGGTCGGCCGCCGGCCCCACTTCCCACTGCGCCGCTCTGGTCTGAATCTCGTCGGTCATCTCCGCGTCGATCGCGTCCGCCCATGGGGTCGTACCGGCCTGGAAGGTCGGGTACTCCAGATAGACGGTCCAGTTGCCCTCCGGATCGCTGACCGAGACGGCCGATCTGATGAGCACGGGCTTCGTGGCAGGGAGCGAGGCAGTCGGTGCCGGGGTCACGAACGGAGTGCCGGTGGCGAGCGGCGCGGCCGATAACGTGGCCGGGAAGGAAGGCGCGGGGGTGGCCGACGGCGAGGGACTGGCGACGGCGACGGGCGCCCAGGTGACCAGGATGTTCATCACCACGAAGACGACGGCGACGCCGACTCCGGCTACCCCGAACACAGGCACGATGTCGCCGGCACGAGCCAGCAGCGACTTCCTTCGAGTCCTCATGACCCGAGTATGCGGGACCGCGCCGAGGGACGCAGGGCTCCGTGGGCCGGCCTTCGGCGGCGTTCAATGGGCCCCGCCGTCTATCAGGGGTAGTCGATCCCCCAGGCCGCTCGATGTTCCGGCTCCGGCTTCGGCTCCGAGGGGCGCGGGCCGGCGGCCAGCTCCAGCCGGGCCGCCTGGGTCATCAAGTCCTCGGCCTCGCTCCTGTTGAGCGCTCCGCTCTGGATCGCCTGGGACATCAGCCGCCGGCGCGTGGCCTCGTCCGCATCGAGCAGCAGATCGATCAGGTCGACATGCCCGACGTCCTCGACCTCCGGCTGCCTTCGGTTGAACACAATTGCGCCCTCCGGGGCTGACTGCGGTGATGCCAGGGCGAGCCTGATCCATCAAAGTAAGTATCGGCTGAGTCGGCCGGTGTGACGAAGCCGATCGTCCGGGTCCCGGCGATCCTTTCGGGCCTATCGTCGCGCGGGGCCGCTCCACCGGGCACCGCGCGAGACTGCCGCCGCCGGGGCCGAATGGGCGGCGAAGGGCTGGCATGTCGTCTCGACGGCCGCCGCAAGACTGGCGGAGAGGGTGGGATTCGAACCCACGGATCTCTCGATCAGCGGTTTTCAAGACCGCCGCAATAGACCGCTCTGCCACCTCTCCGCGAGGTCGCCAACCGCGGCAGAATGCCGCGTTCACCGCCCCGAGAATGTAGCACGGCGCGCAGGCGGCGCGGATGGGCGTCATCGCCGGGTCAATGGGACACGCCGGCCGTTCAGAGACGGGTTAGGCGGCCAGGCTGGCTCCCACGGCAGCCAGACCGAGCAGGCCTATCAGGACCGACGACCCGGCTGCCAGCCGCCTGAGCGCGTCGGACCCAAGCCTGTCCCGGAAGGCGGCGACGGTCACGGCAAGGAGCACCCACCACGTGGCCGACCCGGAGAAGACGCCCGCGACGAGCGCGCCGGCTACGGGTGCGTCGTGGCCGGCCAATCCGAGGCCGACGAACGCGGCCGCGAAAGACAGGATCGTGGCCGGGTTGGCAATCGTCAGGCCGACGGTAGTGGCGTAGGCCGAGAGCAGAGAACGGGGCGGGCGATCGGGCGCCGCCTCGGACCTGACGAGAAGAGCATGGATCGCCAGGGCCACGAGGAAGCAGCCACCGACCACGCCGAGGGGACGCCTCGCCCCCACCATCACGTCCGAGGCGGCCGTCAGGCCGAAGGCGGCGACCGAGGCGTAGATACCGTCGGCCGTCGCCGCGCCGAGCCCCGACACGGCACCGACGGCGGCTCCCTCGACAAGGGTCCGGCGGATGCACAGCAGTCCGATGGGGCCGATGGCGGCCGCGATCACGAATCCGATGACGAGACCGCGCCCGAGCGCCCCGATCAGGTCCACGCGGATGCCCCTCCAGATGGAACTGCGGCCGCGTTCACCAGGGCGGCTATCCGCCCAGGTATGCCTTCTTCACCTGTTCGTTGGCCGCGAGGGCCGCCGAGGTGTCCGCCAGGACGATCTTGCCGGTCTGGAGGATGTAGCCCCGGCTCGCCACCTGGAGAGCCATCTGGGCGTTCTGCTCCACCAGAAGGATGGTCGTTCCCTGGGAGTTGATGTCGCGGATGATGGCGAAGATCTGCTCGACCAGCACCGGGGCGAGACCCATCGACGGCTCGTCGAGAAGGAGCAGCTTGGGCCGGCCCATGAGCGCTCGAGCGATGGCGAGCATCTGCTGCTCGCCGCCGGAGAGGGTGCCGGCCGACTGGCTGCGGCGTTCCTCGAGACGCGGGAAAAGGCCGAAGACGCGGTCGAAGTCGGCGACGATCCCCTCCTTGTCGCGGCGCGAGTAGGCGCCCATCTGGAGGTTCTCGAGAGTGGTCATGCGGCCGAAGATCCGGCGGCCCTCCGGCGCCTGGCCGATCCCCATCTGGACCAGCCGGTGGGCCGGCACGGTCGTCACGTCGTGGCCTTCCAGCTCGATCCGTCCCGACCGAGGGTGCATCAGCCCGCTGATCGTCTTGAGGGTCGTGGATTTGCCGGCGCCATTTCCGCCGAGCATGCACACGATCTCGCCGTGGCGAACCTCCAGCGAGATGCCCTGCAGGGCCTCGATCCGCCCGTAGGCGGCGTGGACGTCCACGAGCGACAGCAGGGCTGCGCCAGAGTCGGATGGAGCCGGCACTCCCTTGGCGGAGTCGGTTGGAATCAGGTTCACACCGCACCCTTCCCGAGATAGGCCTCGATGACTCGACTGTTGGACCTGACCTCGGCCGGCGTTCCCTCGGCGATCTTCTCGCCGTGGTCGATGACCGTGATCCCGTCGCTGATCCCCATGACCACGCGCATGTCGTGCTCGATCAGGAGGATGGGCAGGTTCAGCTCGGTCTTGATCCGGCCGAAGAGGGCCATCATGGCGGCCGTCTCGGACGGGTTCATGCCCGCGGTCGGTTCGTCGAGCAGGAGTAGTCTGGGCTTGGTCGCCAACGCCCGGGCGATTTCGAGGCGCCGCTGGTCTCCGTACGGGAGGTTTCGGGCGAGCTCGCCTTCCCGCGTCGGCAGACCCACGTAGCTCAAGAGCCGTCGCGCCTCGGCGATCGAGGCGGCCTCCTCCCGAACCTGTTTCGAGGTGCGCAGGACGGCGTCGAGGGGGCTGGCCTTGAGCCTGCTGTGCATGCCCACCAGCACGTTCTCGAGGGCCGTCATGTTGGCGAAGAGGCGGATGTTCTGGAAGGTTCGCCCGAGTCCGGCGACGACCATGTCGTTGGGCCTGGCGGTCTTGAAGATGCCCAGGTGGGTCAGGAACCGGCCGTACCAGGCCGGCCTGATGACCGCCGTGATCAGGGTGGTGATGAGAAGCCCAAGGCCGACGAGGATGAGGATCTGGACGAATTCCTCGGGCGCGCCGACTATGCCGACGACGTAGGTGAGTGCCCACGCCACGAAAGCCGGCAGTACCCACAGGATGGGTTCGAGCCAGCCCCGCTCCGGCGCGGCGATGACGCGCTCGCCGAAGAACTCGATGTGACCCTCGGTCGGCTCGTACAGGCCGGCGACGACGTTGAAGAGCGTCGTCTTGCCGGCGCCGTTGGGTCCGATGAGGCTCGTTATCGACCCGGCCGGGACCTCGAAGTCGATGTTCTTGACGGCGACCAGGCCGCCGAAGGCCTTGGTCAGGCCGACGGTCCGGAGAACCGGGGCTGCCTTCTGCTCGCTCATGCCTCGACCAGCTCCTGGTTGGCCGCGCCCGCGTCGTCGGCGTCATGCAGCTCGGACTTGCGCCGACGGCTTGGGAACAAGCCCTCGGGTCTCAACAGCATCATCACCACCAGCGCCAGGCCGTAGAGCAGGTATTGGTAGTTGAGGAAGTTGATGGTCGAGAGGTCGATGTTTATGAAGCCGAGGTGGATCGGCGGAAAGAATTGCTGGTTCGTCGCGAAGAAGTTGTTCAGCTGCTTGAGACCCTGGCTCTGGATCTCGTAGATGACGAAGGCCCCGGCGGCCACGCCCCAGATGTTGCCCATGCCGCCCAGCACGACCATTGCCAGGACAGTGAAGCTGACCGTGAACCCGAACTGCGTCGGCGAGACGATGGCGAGCTTGGCGCTCAGGTAGACGCCGGCGAGGCCGGAGGTCGAGGCCCCGATGGCGAACGCAAGAAGCTTCGTCGTCACGGTGTTGATGCCCATGCTGGCGGCCGCAAGCTCATCCTCTCGGACGGCCATCCAGGCCCTACCCAACCGGGAATCCTGCAGCCTGTATAAGAGAATCATGGCGATCGCGATGATCGCCGCGACCGTTATGTAGTACGGGACCGGATTGCCGAAGCCGAAGCCTTTGTCGAATAGGAACGGCACGCCCGGCTGGTAGAGAGCGGTGATGCCGTTGGTACCATTCGTGTACGTGTCCGAGTTGTTGAATACGACCGGCACTATCTCGCCGAAACCGAGAGTCACGATGGCCAGGTAGTCGCCGCGGAGCCGGAGGGTCGGCGCTCCCAGGAGGAGGCCGAACATCGCCGCTACGGCCGCGCCGACGAAGAGCATCGGCCAGAACGGGATGTGGTTGTGCGAGAACGGCGACGCGCCGTAGGCGTACGTGTACGCGCCGATGGCGAAGAAGGCCGCGTAGCCGAGGTCCAGCAGACCGGCCAGGCCGACAACGACGTTCAACCCGATCGCCAGCAATACCCAGACGCCGGCCTGGGCGAAACCGTCTACGAAGTCGGTCTGGTTGCCGAAGCCGTTGAAGGGCGGCAGCAGGATGATGAA
Source organism: Candidatus Limnocylindrales bacterium (assembly GCA_050010635.1). Classification (GTDB taxonomy): domain Bacteria; phylum Chloroflexota; class Limnocylindria; order Limnocylindrales; family CSP1-4; genus Fen-1039. The sequence continues at coordinate 90,018 of JBEKKR010000007.1, read as the reverse complement.
CGGCAGGACCGCGGTCACGATCGACATGCCGACGATGACAGACAACGACTGGTGGTTGTTCAGGAACCGGGAGGTCGGAGCGGTTACCGGTTCGGCCTTCATCACGGTCCGGCCGACCGCCGCCTTCACGGGCCGGTCGATGCGCAGGAAATCGGGCAGTTTGGGCGTCTTCATGCTCGTTCCGCCAGCTGCTGGCCCAGAATGCCGGTCGGTCTGAAGACCAGCACCAGGATGAGGATGGTGAAGACGATTGCCTCGCTCCAGCGGGCGTAGCCCAGCTGCGAGCTGAAGACCTCGACGAAGGCGATCAGGAACCCGCCGAGGGCCGCGCCTGTGGTGTTGCCGATACCGCCAAGGACGGCCGCGGTGAACGACTTCAATCCGGCCTGGAAGCCGATGTCGAACTTGGTGTGGCCGTAGTTGAGGCACCATGCCACGCCCGCCGCGCCCGCCAGGGCCGAGCCGATGAAGAACGTCAGCGCGATCGTGGTGTTGATGTCCACGCCCATCAACTGGGCGGCCTCACGGTCGATCGCCGTCGACCTCATCGCGCGTCCCATCCTCGTTCGACGAACGAACAGCTGCAGGGCGACGATCATTGCAAGAGCCAGGACGATGATGAAGAGGTGGACGAAGGTGGCGTCCACTTCAGAGTTGGTGAACGCGATCCCGGCCACGGTGAAGTTCGGCAGAGTGAACGCGAACTGCGCCTGCGGATCGATCACCTGCGGGACGTTGAAGTCCGCATTGCTGTAGGTCGCCTGGATCAGGTTCTGGAGTATGAAGCTCACGCCGATGGCCGTGATCAGCGGGGCCAGGCGCGGCGCGTTGCGCAGAGGCCGGTAGGCGAAGCGTTCGATCAGCACGCCCACCAAACCCATGACGATCATCGCGAATGCAAACATCACGATGAGCATGAGGATGAGGAGCACCGGGTCGTTGATCGTGTCCTGGACGCCTATGGTTGCGAGCAGCCACAGCGTCACGAACGAGCCGACCATGAAGACGTCGCCATGGGCGAAATTGATGAGCTCGATGATGCCGTACACCATCGTGTAGCCGAGGGCGATCAGGGCGTACATGGCCCCGATGGTCAACGCGTTCAGGGTCTGTTGTATGACGATACCGACGTCCACGGAGTCTCCCGCGTCAGGTCTTGGGTGAGCAGCCGACGGAGATCAGAGATGGGGGCCGGAGATGATCTCCGGCCCCCAATGCTCGCTAGTCGAGAACCGCGGCCTTACGGAGCGGCTGTGGTGGTCACGCCGGACGTGTAGTCCTTCTGCTGGAAGTACTTCCAGTCCTTCGTGGTCGGGTCGAACTTGTACTCGCTGATGACGTGCTGGCTGGTGTCGCCGTTCGCGTCAAACGAGACGGTGCCAAGCACGGTATCGAACTTGTTGGCGGTGGTGGTGACGTAGGCGCGGATCTTCTCACGATCGGCGCTGCCGACAGCCTTGAGGGCCTGGAGGTAGATCTGGGCGCAGGCGTAGCCGGAGGCGCTGTAGGCGCCCGGCTCGGCACCGTAGGCAGCCTTGTAGTCGGCCGCGAACTTGGCCGCGTTGGGGATGTCGTGGACCGCGGCAACGGTCATGTAGGTGTTCACGTCGCCATTCGGGCCGGCCACGTTGAGGAACGAGCTGGCGGTAGCCGCCGAGCCGTCACTGATGCCGTCGCCGCCGCCGAACGGGATGCTGCCCATGCCGACCTGGACCATTTGCTTGCGGAGGAGGCCGCCACCGGTCGCGGTAACGCCACCGAAGTAGACGAACTTGGGGCTCTTGGCCTTGGCCGCGGTGAGGAGAGCCGTGAAGTCGGACTGGCCGCTCGCGCCGACGCCGTCGCGGCCGGTGATCGTGCCGCCCAGGGCGGTGAACGAGGAAACGAACTGATCGGCGAGGCCCTTGCCGTAGGTTTCGGTGTCGTCGACGACGTAAGCCGTCTTGGCGCCCGCGACCGTGTAGGCGATGTCTGCGCCGGCCTGGCCCTGGATGTCGTCAGTGGTGGCGACGCGGACGTAGGCGATCTTGGTCGGGTTGGTGGCTCGGAGAGCAGTCGCCGTGGCGCCCTTGGTCAGGCTCGGGTTCGTGTTTGCGGGGCTGCACTGGATAAGTCCGGCAGCGTTGGAAACGGGGATCTCGGCCTGGGCAACGTTGGAGTTGAACGGGCCGACGACGGCGAAGACCGAGGTGTCAGTCACCAGCTGGCCGATGTTCGTGGCACCGGTCTGAGGATCGTGCTTGCCGTTGAGCGCGTCGTCCTTGACGTTGGTCGTGACCGTGAACCCGGGGACCGGGTTCTGGGCAATGGCGAGCTGGACGCCCTTGAGGGTCGGGTCGCCGTTGGGCAGCTCAGCGCCCGAAAGCGGGAGATCGACGCCGATCTTGACGGCGATGTTTGCGGCAGCGCTCGGGGGGGCGGCCGTCACGGGGGCGGCGCTCGCGGGGGCTGCCGTCACGGGTGCAGCGGTGGGCGTTGCCGCCGCCGACGAGCATGCAGACGCCACCAGGGCAACCACCGCGAACATCGCTAGCGGTTTCAGCTTCATATACGGAATCCTCCACTCCATTGCGTTCCGACATGGGCCGGGACCGCGGACCTTCTCGCCCTGTGCCAAGCGAGAGCTACGTCCGTGCACGGACACCATAAGTCGGCAGGCTCGGACATTGGAGTCCGCGCCCGAGCCTTGCGCCGTAGATTACCTATCGGTGGGTTCTGCGCAAGGTGGAAGCGCGCATTCCTGGACTGTTTCACTGTGCGGAATGGTTGCGGTTTAGTTGTGAAGCGCTCCGGAGACCTACCCGTGCGTCCAGCCGCTCCCTCCACGGGCGGGCAGCAGTCCTCCCGATGGGATCGGAGGGGCGTCCCTCTCGGGTCGTTGGAGCCCCGGATGTAAGGTCAGTAGACGTGGACGCCGAGGGGAACGTCCGACTCGGTCGTGAGGAAGATGGTCTCTCCCCGGGCGTTCGTCACCCCCAGAACGAGCACCTCCGAGACTTCCGGGCCCATCTGCTTTGGGCCCAGATTCACGATCGCGACGACGAGCCGCCCGACGAGATCCTCGGCTGCGTAGTTGCGGTAGGCGCCGCAGGAAACCTTGACGCCGACCTCGGGCCCGAAATCGACGGTAAGCCGGTAGGTCGGCTTGCGGGTACGAGCCTCCTCGACTGCGAGGATTCGCCCGACCCTGATGTCCAGGTCGTCGAAGGAGCCCGGGAGCGCGGTCGCTTTCACGCGGTCAATCCTCCCTTGCCGTCCGCTCCGGGCGGTTCTAGTGGGCGAACTCGCCGGCCGGGCTGGTGGGCTTGATGATCGTCTTGATCGAGGACCAGGCCAGGGTCGCGCTGGGCATGCCGGCGGCCATGCTGGCGAGATCGCCCTGCGGCCAGGCGAACTCCAGGCCGGCCGGGGTCATCGCCCAGGCCTTCTCGAAGAAGCTCATCGAGGTCGCCGGTCCCGCCCAGGTCAGGTCCGACCCGAGCGAGGTCGCCAGCGCGGCGTGCACTTTCGTCGAGAGGGTCGTGAGGGCCGCCGTCGGGTCGGTGAAGATGTCCGTCAGGTTGATCGCGGCGCCGCTCGAGACCACGAAGTTGATGCTTCCCGGCGCCCCGACAGGATGGGCCGAGCCGGTCACGTAGGTCAAGAGGGTGAAGCGGAGACTGACCAGGGTCGGCGAATCGAGGGCGATGGTGTAGTCGCCCTCGAGGGTGCTCGGTCCGTCGCCGCTGGCGACCGCGGGCAGACCGCTTCCCGTGAAGGCGGTGATGTAGCCGTTGACCTTCGTCGTGATCGCGTCGTTGATCTTGGTGGCGGCAGCTTCTGGGATGCCGGATACGACGGGCTTCTTGAACGTCACCTTCCAGCGGCTGTCCGGCGCGCTCGAGTCGATGACGACGCTGTCGATGACCGGGATCGTCGGCCCGGCGGTTGGAGCGGGAGTCCCGGCCGTCGGACCCGGTGTGGCCCCCGACGGGAGAGCGGTGGCCGGTCCGGGGGTGGGCGTGATGTAGATGGTCTGCGGAGTTGCGCTGCTACCCGTGCAACCGCCGGCGGCCAACGCCGCCAGGACCGCAACGCACACGAGGAGGCCCCACCGCGCCCCTCGACTACCGATCACTCCCATCCGATCCTCCATGCCCTGCGCTCGTCGCCGCGCGACGACCAGAGACTGCGTGGGCAACCTCATCCTGACAGAAATCGGTCCGGATGCGGATGCGGCCGCATGGACGTCGTCTTCGCGACGGTCGCTAGGGCCTGATCTGGTCCGTTCGCATGTACGTCTGCAGGGCATCCGGAACGGCCAGGCTGCCATCTGGCTGCTGATACGACTCGAGGATGGCGGCCACTGTTCGCGGCAGGGCCAGCCCGGAGCCGTTGAGCGTGTGGACGAGCTCGGGCTTGGCGCCGGGTTCGGGCCGGTAGCGGATCGCCATCCGGCGGGCCTGGTAGTCGCGGAAGTTCGAGCACGAGCTGACCTCGAGCCACCGCTCGACGCCGGGCGCCCAGACTTCCAGGTCGTACTTCTTGGCCTGGACGAAGCCCATGTCTCTGGTGGCCATGAGCAGCACTCGATAGGCGAGGCCGAGCCGCTGGAGGATGACCTCCGCCCGACCGGTCAGCCATTCAAGCGCGTCGGCTGAAGCCTCCGGTTTCTCGAAGAAGACCATTTCGACCTTGTCGAACTGGTGGACGCGCAGGATGCCGCGGGTGTCCTTGCCGGCGGCCCCGGCCTCGCGGCGGAAGCAGGGCGAGTAGGCGGCGTACCGGATCGGCAACTGGTCCGCCTCGAAGATCTCGTCCCGGTGGAGGTTTGTGACCGGGACTTCGGCGGTCGGGACGAGATACAGGTCATCCCGCCCGACGACGTACATCAGGTCTTCCTTGTCCGGAATCTGGCCGGTGCCGCGGGCGGAAGCGCTGTTGACGACGGCCGGCGGCCAGATCTCGGTCATGCCGTGCTCTTCCGTGTGGACGTCCAGCATGAAGTCGATCAGCGCGCGCTGGAGGCGCGAACCCGGACCAGTGTAGACGGGGAAGCCGGAGCCGGTGATCTTGGCGCCGCGCTCGAGGTCGAACATCCGCAGGTCGGCGGCGACCTCCCAGTGCGGGCGACGTGTCCACGTTCGACCGTGCGCCGTGACTTCCTTGGGCAGCTGGGCGCCCCACGTTCGAACCGTCTGATTGGCCGAGTCATCGCCCACCGGAACGTCCGGATCGGCCGGGTTCGGGATGCGGAGCAGCATCTCCTCCAGCTGAGCCTCGGCGTCGGCCAGATCGGCGTCCAGCCTGTCTATCTGCGTGCCGGCGTCCGTGGATGCCTGTCTCAGGGCGGCGACTTCGGGGCCGTTCGGGGCGGCACCGGCGCGGATGGCCTCGCCGATCGTCTTGGAGGCGGCGTTGCGCTCCGCCTTGAGCCGGTCCGAGTCGCCCAGCAACTGGCGGCGCCTGGCCTCGAGAGCCAGCGCGGCATCGACGACCGACGGGTCCTCGCCCTTGTCGATCGCCCCCTGGCGGATCCGATCCGGCTCCTCGCGCAGCCTGGCCAGCCCGATGCTCATTGCCTCGCCACTCCCTGGTCTCCTACGGCGGCCCCGGCCGCGCCACTGTCTCTGAGTTTAGCGGGGCTGCGAGCGAGGGGCGCCGGGGCAGTTGGTGCCGGGGCTACCCCGCCGCGACCCCCGCCGCGGCCTGCAGCCGCTCCACCACGAAGGCCGACTCCAGGCTGGCCAGGAGCCAACCGGCACGCGGGCCGTTGGTGCGGCCCAGGAACGCCGCGTAGAGAGCGCCGAAGGCGCGGCCCGACGCCAGACCCGTCTCGGAGGCCACGCGGAAGATCAGCGCCTGCCAGGCATCGCCGGAGCTGGGCCTCTCGGCCGTGGCCGCCACCGCGAGCGCGCCGAGGTACCCGCGCTGGTCGTCCCCGAGCGCCGCCACTTCCTCAGGGACGGCGTCGCGCTGGATCACGAGGCGCGCTCGTTCCGGGGCGTATGAGTCGAGCCAGGCCCGCGCGGAGGCTATGCGTTCGGCCAGCACCGCCGCCTCGAGCTCGGTGAGCGGGGCGCCCTTCTCGGCCTGCATCCGCTCGGCGATGTCCGTGCCGGGGATCTGGAGCAGCAAGGCGAGATGCGCGAAGGCCGGCCGGAACGCGGTGGCCGCGGCGGTCACGTCCGGCGTGGACCCCAGCAGCGAGTAGGCGAAGAGCCGCTCGTGGTCGGCCGGTAGCTCGCCCTTGACCTCACGCCCGGCCGTGGCCGCGGCGATCCTGTCGAACTCGTCGAAGAGGCGCGGGATGGTGTCGCCCTCCGGGTCGAAGTCGATGACCTGGTTGGGCCGTGGCCGCAGGAAGAGGAAGCGGAGTTGCTCCGGCGGAAGCACGTCGGCGATCGTATGAGCCGCAACCCCCTGCCCCTTCGATGTGGACATCTTCTTGCCGCCGATGTTGAGGAACTCGTAGGTCACGTTGCGAGGCGGCTCCACCTCGAAGACCTCGCGGCTGATGGCATCGGAGCGGTCGCGCGAGCCGCCGGCCGTGGCCAGGTCCTTGCCGCAACCCTCGACCGTGACGCCGAGCAGCCCCCACTTGGCCGCCCACTCCAGGTTCCACGGCAGCTTCGCCTGCCCTGCGAGCGGCGTGACGCGCCCCTCGTGGCCGCAGCCCTTCGCCCACGCCACCATGTCCGGCTTGCAGGCGTAGGCGACGGTGGAGCCGTCCCAATCCGTGGCGTAGGTGGTGCCGATCTTGCCGCAGTTCTCGCAGATGACCTGGATCGGCAGCCAGCTGCTGGATCGCTCGACGTGGCTGACGCGCTGGTAGATCTCGCGCACCTTCTCGGCGCGATCCAGGGCCAGCTTGACGTAATGGTCCATTCGGCCGGCCGCATACAGCTCGCTGACCCAGTAGAACTCGGGCTCGATGCCGAGCGGCTCGAAGGTCCGGAAGAAGATCTCGCCGACGAAGTGGCGGGCGTAGTTCGCGGCGGTGCTGCCCTCGGGCGCCGGGACGCGCGACAGCGGCGCGCCCATGTATCGGTCGACCGCGTCGGGGGTCAGCATGGCCTGGGAATCCATAGCGTCCATGTCGTCGACGCCGTACAGAAAGGTCGAAGGTAGCCCGGCGTTCAGCAGCGCCCGGTGGATCGCGTCGTGGAGGACGACGCCGCGCAGCGAGCCAACGTGGACCGTCCCCGAGGGCGACTTGGAGTCGTTGACGACCTGGGGTCCCCGCAGGGAGGCTGCCAGCTCGTCGGCCCAGTACACGGCGGGCCTGCTAGCTGATGTCGAGGATCTTGTACGAGAAGTCGCCGGCCGGGACGTGGACGACGACCGAGTCGCCCTTGCGCTTGCCGAGCAGGGCTCGGCCCACCGGCGACTCGTTGGAGATCCTGCCCTCGCCCGGGCTTGCCTCGGTCGAGCCGACGATCGTAAAGACTTCCTTGCCGTCGGCACCGTCGACCTTCACGGTGGATCCGATCTGGACGTGGTCCGTGCCGTGGTTGCCTTCGATGATGGTGGCGTTCTTGACGAGCGCCTCGAGCCGCTGGATCTGCCCCTCCACGAAGGCCTGCTCGTTCTTGGCGTCCTCGTACTCGGCATTCTCAGCAAGATCGCCGTGCTCCTTGGCATCGTGGATGCGCTGAGCGATCTCCTGGCGGCGGACGTTGATAAGCTCCTCGAGCTCCGCCCGGAGCTTGGCGAGGCCGTCTTCTGAGATGTACTGCGTCCTGTTGTTCACCGCGGGAGGCTCCCGTTCTCGTCCGTCCGGCTTCAACCCGGAGAAGCTCCGGCACCTCGCTGCCCGGGATAAGGAAAAGAACTCCAGGCGCGCCGTACGGGTGCCCTGAAGTTCGGCCGGCGCGTATCCTAGCCGCCGCTCCTGCGCGTGTCAAAGAGCAATCCGGCCCTGTTCACCGGACGGTCGATCCGCTCGGGCGGAGGGGGCCCCGAAACGCCCGGCACAGGCGTTGCCGGGCGCTTCACCGTGGCGCCGGCCGCAGGCCGAAGCCCGGTTCCGCCGGCTAGTGCAGTCCGACGGGCAGTCCAGTCACGTTTGCACCAGAACGGAGGTCCTCATCGGGGAAGGACCAATGTGGACTGTGAAGGTCGTTTCTCCACAGTCAATATTCGAGCCAACGAAGCAATCCAACCGGCCCCGCCTTCCGGATCCTCCCTCCTCCTCCCCGGAAGACGGGGCCGGTCTGCGTCCGGTGGCTGTCGCCGGGCCGGCGACTTGCCGCCGCGTGGGGGCGAGAACCGGGGTCTACCGTCCCAGCGACGCCAGGCGGGCCCGGATGCGCTGCATCGATGTCCTGTCGCCGCAGGCGACGAAGACGGTGTCGTCCCCGGCGATGCTGCCGACCACCTCGGGCCAGCGCGTTCGATCGAGGGCCGCGGCGATGGCGTGGGCGGAGCCGGGCAGCGTCTTGACGACCAGCATCAGGCCGGCCTCGCGGACCTCCACGGGAAGGTCGTGCAGGAGCGCCCGCAACCGTTCCTCGCCGGTGCTCTCGGCCTCGGTCACCCGGGCCGGAACCACGTACGTCTGCACCCCGGCCTGGTTCGACTTGATCAGCCCCAGCTCGGCCACGTCGCGGCTGATCGTGGCCTGCGTGGCTCTGAAGCCGCGCTCCCGGAGAGCGGAGGCCAGCTCCTGCTGGGTGCGTATGGGGCGTTGGCCCAGCAGATCGCGAATCTCTCGCTGGCGTAGCTGCTTGATGACCTCCATGGAGCCGCGAGCCTCCCTCAGGCGCCGTGCGGAGATAGCAGGACGATGAAGACGAGGACGGCCGCCACGACGCGGTAGACGACGAACACGGTGACCGGCCGGCGCTTCAGGAACTCGAGCATGAAGCGAATTGCCAGCAGACCGGATATCGCGGCGGCGATGAAACCGATGGCCATCAGATGGGCGCTGGGGTTCGGCGCCGCGGCATCGTGGGTCAGCAGCTTGCGCGCCTCCCACACACCTGCCCCGGCCACCACCGGGGTCGCCATCAGGAAGGCGAACCGCGCCGCGGCCTCACGAGTGAGCCCGAGGAAGAGGCCTGCGGAGATGCTGATGCCGGAGCGGCTGATGCCCGGGACGAGCGCCAGGACCTGGGCCACGCCGATGCCAAGGGCCCCGCCGAAGGTCATCGAATCCATCTCGCGCAGCTTCGTACCCCAACGGTCGGCCAGCCACAGGATCGCCGCGCCGACGCACAGCATCAGCGCGACGCGGGCAGGCTCGCGAACCCACGACTCGACCGTGTCGTTGAAGAGCGGCCCAACGAGCACGGCGGGGATCGTGGCCACGACGAGAAGCCAGGCCATCCTGCGGTCGGGATCGCCCCCCAGCGACCGGTCGCGAATCGAAGTGAGACCGGCGGGGATGAGCCTGCGCCACTCGCGCCAGAAGAAGACGAGGAGCGCGAGCAGCGTGCCCATGTGAAGGGTGACGCTGAACTCCAGCGAATCGATGAACGGATCCTTCCAGCCGAAGAGCCATGGGACCAGGATCAGGTGACCGGAGCTGGAAACCGGCAGGAACTCCGTGAGACCCTGAACGAGCCCCATGATCAGCGCCTGGATGGACAGGTCCACGCGACGTCTCCTTGGTGCGAGTGCGGTTCAGAGGCTCGGGATGTGCGCGAGCCGGCGATCGCTGGACCGCCGGCTCAACGCCTCGAATCTGGATTAGCGGATGAAGAGCGGGGCCATCACGAGCGTGATGGTGGCCAGCAGCTTCACGAGGACGTGGAGCGACGGACCGGCGGTGTCCTTGAAAGGATCGCCGACGGTGTCGCCCACGACGCCGGCCTGGTGGGCAAGGGACTTCTTGCCGAGGACGTTGCCGTTCTCGTCGAGAAGCTGGCCCGACTCGATGTACTTCTTGGCGTTGTCCCATGCGCCGCCGCTGTTGTTCAGGACGGTGGCGAGCAGGACACCGGCGATGGTGCCGACCATGAGCAGACCGGCCACAGCCTCGTAGCCGAGCAGGAGGCCGACGACGATCGGGGTGGCGACGGCGACGATGCCGGGCAGCATCATCTCGCGGAGGGCGGCGCGGGTCGTGATGTCGACGACTCGGGCGTAGTCCGGCCGGCCGGTGTAGTCCATGATCCCGGGGATCTCGCGGAACTGGCGGCGGACTTCGACGATGATCGCCTGGGCCGTAGTGCCAACTGCGCGGATGGCCAGAGAGCTGAAGAAGTAGACGAGCATCGCGGCGATCAACGCGGCCACGAAGACGTTCACGTTCGCCAGGTTGACCGAGGTCATGAGGCCCTCGGCGGCGGTTCGAGTACCGGCCGCGATCTGGCGACCGAGGATGAGGTTGACCTTGTCGATGTAGGCGCTGAAGAGGAGGAAGGCGGCCAGCGAGGCGGACGCGATCGCGTAGCCCTTGGTGAGCGCCTTGGTCGTGTTGCCGACCGCGTCGAGGCGGTCGGTGATCTCGCGAGCGCCCTTCTCGGCGCGGCTGAACTCGGCGATGCCGCCAGCGTTGTCCGTGATGGGGCCGAACGTGTCCATGGCCAGGACGTAGGCCGTGGTCATCAGCATGCCCATCGTCGCGACGGCGGTGCCGAAGACGCCGCCCACCGAGCCAAGCCCGGAGTGAGCGCCCAGCCAGTTGCTGGCCAGGAGGGCGAGGCCGATGGTGATCGCGGTGACGGCCGTGGTCTCGAACCCGACCGACACACCGGCGATGATGTTGGTCGCCGGGCCGGTCTTGGAAGCCTCGGCGATCTCCTTGACGGGGCGGAACGTCCCGGCGGTGTAGTACTGGGTGATATAGACGAAGGCGATGCTCGTGGCCAGGCCGACCACGCCGGCGCCGAAGAAGTAGACCCAGGTCGGGATCAGGACGGTCACTCCTGCGAAGTTGAGGCTGTCCCCGGTCGCGCCGTTCGTGTTCATCATCACGTAGGTGACGAGAACCAGCGAGAACGCGCTGAGGATCGTCGTCACCCAGTAGCCGCGGTTCAGGATGTTCATCGGGTTCTCGGTCTCCTTGCCGCGGATGAAGAACATCGCGACGATGGTGGAGACGAGACCGAAGGCTCGGACGACGAGCGGGAAGAAGATCCAGGCGGTCGGGTTCGGCCAGCCGGCCTTGACGGCCAGAGCGTAGACGCCGACGCCGAGGATCATGGCGCCGATGTTCTCGGCGGCGGTGGACTCGAAGAGGTCGGCGCCGCGGCCGGCGCAGTCGCCGACGTTGTCGCCCACGAGGTCCGCGATGACGCCCGCGTTGCGCGGGTCGTCTTCGGGAATGCCCGCTTCGACCTTGCCGACGAGGTCTGAGCCCACGTCGGCGGCCTTGGTGTAGATACCACCGCCCAGCTGTGCGAAGAGGGCCACGAAGCTGGCGCCGAAGCCGTAGCCGACGATCAGGAACGGGGCGTCCTTCGTGCTGTCGCCGCCGGCCAGCCCGCCGTTGATCGCGAAGATCGACCAGACGCCCAGGAGCGAGAGGGCGACGACAAGGAAGCCGGAGACGGCGCCGCCGCGCATGGCCACCTGGACGGCCTCGACGAGGCTGCGACGGGCGGCAGAGGCAACACGGACGTTCGCCCTAACGCTGACGAGCATGCCGATGATCCCGCAGGCCATCGAGCAGGCGGCGCCGATGAGGAAGGCTCCGCCGGTGCGAAGGCCGACGTCGATGCCGGTGTGCGACGTATCGGCGACGCTCGCGGTCTCGAGCAACGAGATGATGGCGAAGATCACGACCGAGCCGGCCAGCGCCAGAAGGGCGATAGTCATGTACTGGCGCTTGATGAACGCGACCGCGCCCTCGTTGATGGTCGCGGAGACGTCCATCATTTCCTTGGTCCCGGTATCGCGGGAGAGGACGTCACGAGCGAGGAAGATCGCGAACCCTACCGCGAGCAGACCCGCGATCGGAATGAACGCTTGGAGCAGACTTGGGTCCATGGGGGGCGAGTGGCTCCTTCTCTCTTAGGGCACGACGGGAGCGGGGCGGGACGGCACGCTTCTGGGGGCATGGCCCGGTTCAGATGATGACATGCATACTCGGGCCGGGCGGAGTGTATCAACGGCCCAAAGTTGAGGTCAAACTGCGGAAAGCCCCCAGGTTATTCATTCGGGCCTGCCGAAGCGGTGCGTTTGGTCCCGCCCTCCAGGGACGTTTGGCCCGAGCGCTTCCGAGGCGGTGTGCGGTGCCACCCCGCGGTCCCGCGTTGGTGCCTCGCAGCCGGCTCCGACAGAGCGGGCCGGCGGCCCCAGCCTCTACCTGTCTTCTATGGCAACCAGCGCGGGGAGGTCCCGTCTGTCGAGAGATTCGTCAGGCCGGTACCGTCGGTGTTGATCGTCCAGATGCCGGTCGAGACATCCGGGGTTTGCGCACCGACTCGAGCGAAGACGATGACCTTGCCGTCGGGCGAGAACGACGGTCCCGCCTCGCCGAACTGGGAATCGTCGGTCAGCAGCTTGGCCGACCCATCCGCCTGGGCCGAGAAGGCCAGGTGATTCGAGCCATCGCCGCCCTTGACGATGAGGGCCAGGCTGGAGCCCGCTGCGGCGATTTCCCCCGCGGCCGATCCCACGATGGTCATCACTCCGGCCGGCGTGACCCGCCAGCAAGCCCACGTCGCTCCGTTGTCACTCGAGGCCGTGAGGAAGAAAGCCCCTTCGGCCTGGATCCAGACCGGGCGCGAGTTGCCCAGCAGGGCCAGGCTCCTGGGTTGCGTGGCGCCGCTCGGATCGACCAGCTCAACCACGTTGTCCGCGCCTCGAACCAGGAGCATGGTCGTGCCGTCCTGCGTGAACGCGGCGCGCGGAGCCCATGGCTGCAGCCCACCCGTCGCTGCCGGCTTCTGGCCGTCGGCGATCGTGATACTGCCGAGGTCCGGCGATCCGTCCGGGGCAACCTGGCGGATGTCGGCGCCGCTCACGAGCGGATACCGCCAGTAACCCAGGTCTGTGCCGCTGCCGTCGCGGCGGCCGACGATGAGGCCCGTGCCGTCGGGCGTGATCGTCGGGGCGTACTCGAAGTTCGTACCCGTGGTCAAGACCGTCAAGTTGTCTCCGCCGAGGGTCATCTTCTTGACGACTCCGGCCGTGCCGTAGGCGATGGTCATACCGTCGCCGCTGATGTCGTAGCCGTTCACCGGGGTGAGTTCCCAGGTGACTTCGCGCTGGTTCGACCCGTCGAAGTTCATGAGCCAGACGTTGTCGACGCCGCTCCGATTGGAGATGAACGCGACCTGGTTGAGGGCGTTGACCGGCGCCTCGCCGGTGATGAAGGTCCAGGTCTGGCCGGCCGAAACCTGACCGTCGGTTCCCTTGACGGTCGAGCTGAGGTTCACCGTGTAGGTGGTGTGGGGAGCCAGCGGATTGTCGGGCGTGAAGACGAGGACGCTCGAGCCCGATCCCGTGGCGGCCGGCGTCGGCGTGGTCGTGAGCTTGCGGTCGTCGGCCAGGGTCATGGTCTTGACCGAGCCGGACACCGGCGGCGTCAGCTTGATTGCCCCGGCTATGGACGCGGGATCGATCGGGCCGTCGTAGGTGACGGCGATCAGGCTGTGGATATTGACGCCGGCCGAATTCGGGGCGGGCGTGACCGAGGCGACCCGCAACCCGACGTCGACGGTCTTGAAGCTGGCCACGTAAGGCGGAAGCTTCGTTCCGTCGGTATCGATCGCCGGGTCGGCGATCCTGACGGTGTACGTCGTGCCGTGCTCCATCGACTTGGTCGGGTCGAGAGTCAGGATTGTGCCGTTCCACGAAGCCTGGTAGGTGATGTCCGGCTGGAGGGTCAGACCCGCAATCACCTTCTGCGGGTCCATGAACCGATCGAACGTGATCAGGATCGAAGCATCCACGTCCACCGAGGCAGAGCCGGCAGGCGGCACCATGGAGGTGACCTGGGGCGCGCCGACGGTCGTCAGATCGATGTCAGCGGTGCCGCTCTGAGCGTTCCCAGCCAGATCCTGGACGCCGGGGGCCATGTGGATGTGGAACTTGGTGGAGAGCGGCAGCTTCGCCGACGGCGTGAAGATGAGCTTCTGGCCCTGCCAGTGGTAGGTTCCGGCCACGGCCACGGCCACGGCCGCCGACGCGCCCGTCACCTGGGCCATTGAGAAGGCGGCCTCGGCTGTCGGGTGCCGGACCTCCTCGCTGAAGGTGACGTCGATCGAGGTGAGCGTCATGGCCAGGCCGCTGCCGGCCGGGCTGCTGACCGTGATCGAGTAGGTCGGCGGGATCCGGTCGACCGCCATGGCGTTGTAGAGAAGCCCCGCCAGCACTGCCAGCGCCGCAACTACCGACAGGAGCCTCAGGAAGCGGCCGCTCTTGAGCCAGCCCAGTCGCTTGGGGAAGTCCACGGGGCAGGACGATATCACAGCCCCTATACTCGCGAACTTGTGAACCGTAGAACGCTCGGCTGCCTCTTCGAGCTGCTCGAGACACTCCTCGTCACGCTGCTGATCTTCCTGGTCGTCCAGCTCTTCGTCGCCCAGCCGTATCGGGTTCAGCAGGCTTCCATGGAGGACACGCTGATGCCCGATCAGTTCGTCCTCGTGGACAAGATCACGCCCCACTTCGACGACTACCACCGGAGCGACATCGTCGTCTTCAACCCTCCGGCCGGTTGGGTCCAGGACGCCTCCGGATCCCCCTTCGTCAAGCGCGTCATCGGCCTGGGCGGCGACACCGTGGACATCCACGGCGGCCACGTGTTCGTGAACGGGAAGCAGCTGACCGAGCCATATGTCTTCGAGAATCAGCCAACCGAGATGCCGGACAACGGCAGCAACACCTGGAAGCTGGCGCCCGGCCAGCTGTTCGTGATGGGAGACCATCGACAGGATTCGCGCGATTCGCGCAACTTCGGACCGATCGACAAGTCCACGGTCGTCGGCCGGGCATGGCTGCGCTACTGGCCGCCGGGCGAGTTCGGACTGGTGTCGCAGCCGAAGCCGTCACCCGCAGCAAGCGGGTCGCCGGCCGCGAGCGGGTCGCCGGCCACGTCGAAGACGCCATGACCCGAAGCCTCGACCTTCGGGTCGCCAGCGCCCGCGCCGCATGATCCAGCCCGTGGTGGCCGCCGCCCTGATTGCGGCAATTGGCGGCGTAGTGGCGATAGCCGCCCGCGACGGTCGAGTCGTCGCCCTCGGCCTGCTGATCGCGATGGTCGCCACTCCCTTCGTCGCCTCCCCGGAGCCGACCGCGTTGGCGGTCGTCTTCCGGGTCCTCGGTTCGTTGCTCGCCGCGTACCTCCTGCTGGCGGCAGCGCGATCCCAATCGATTGCGAGCGAGGGTTCCGGGATCGGCGTCCTGGCCGAGACGGCGGTAGCCGGGGCGGCTTTCTCGATCGGCTGGTTCATCGTTCCGGTTGAACCGCTCACCGGGCCACTCGCCGCCCAGGCCGCCGGCGTTACCCTGGTGGCCCTGGCGATCGTCCCCCTCACCGGCCGGGACGTCTTTCGAGTCGGAGTTGGCGCCGCGGTCCTCGTGATCGGCGGCTCGCTGCTCTTCCAGGCCTGGATCGGACCCGCATCCTCAGTCGGGCAGATCGTCCTGACGGCTCTGCTGGTCGCCGTGGCCGGAGCGACAGGCCTGCTGATCTCGCCGTTCGACGCGATGACCGCGATGCGAGGGACGGCGGCAGAAGCGCCGGCCGCCGTTCCGTCGGCGGCCGGCGAGCTCTCGGCGGACTCGGGCGCCGAAATCGCTCCCGATGCGGCCGGAGAGGCCGCTTTGACAGAGGCCGCTCCCGCCGTGCCCGCGCCCCTCCCCCGCCGGCCCGCCGCGCGGAAGACCGCTCGGTCATCGGCCGCTCCGATACCCGCCGATGCGTCCCCCACTCCGACCCGAGCGTCGACCATCAGGACCTCTCCCTTCGGTCCGCTCCGCGGCGAAGGTTGGACCGACCCGTCCCGACCTCTCGGCGGCGAAACCTCGGACGAAGAGACTGAGATAGAGACGCCGGAGCCGTTGCCGGAGGTATTCCCGACCCCCGGCCGAGTGAGACGCTTGCGCCCGCGCGAGCCGCGACGATGAGCCTGCTCGTCTTTCTGGTCATCTGCGGGATCGGTGCCGCGGTCGGATTGGCGGCTCGCTCGTCGCGCTGGCTCGGCCGCCTTGTCGGGCTGGTGTGTTTGCTCCTCGCATTCGCCGCGGCGCTCACGATCGGCCCCACGACCAGTCTGACCATCGGGGACGTGACCCTGGCCGGAACCAGCTACTCCGGCTTCTTCCTCGCCTGCGCGGCGGGCTCGGGTCTGCTGCTGTGCGTCGTTGGCCTCGCCTCCGGCTGGCCGGACGAGCTGGCGCCGGCGGCCCTGGCCTCGCTCGCCGGCCTGGCGATCGCCTTCACGGCCGCCGACCCGGGCGTCGCGCTCGCAGCCGGCGCCGCCGCTGCAACGGCCGGAGCGCTCCTGATCGTTCGAACGGCTCCCCGAGACGCCGAAGGAGATGGCCGGCTGGCCGAGATCAGGACCATCGGCCTGGTCGCGGCCGGGCTCGGGTTCGCCGCGATTACCGTCGCCCGCCCGCCCTGGAACGGACGTGATGACGGCCCCATCTTCGCGCTGGCCTTCCTCATCCTGGGTCTCGCCCTGGCGGTCCGGAGCGGCGCGGTCCCGTTCCACGTCCCGGCCGCTCGCCTCGGCCGCACCGCCGCGCCGCTCTCACCGGCGATGCTCCTGGTCTGGATCCCCGCCGGGCTGGCCGTTCTGGCAATCAGCTGGAGCGCGACGACGCTCGGGATTCAAAGCGACTGGCTGAACGCCTCGATCGCGGTCGTGCAGGTCGTGGCCGTCGCGACGCTCGTTCTCGGGCCCCTGGCCGCCCTCGTCCACGACGAACTGGAGGAAGTGGTCGCCTACTCGATCGTCACCGATGCCGGCTTCGTGCTGCTGGCGATGGCCGCACGCACCGACTCCGCGGCCGAACCGGCCCGGCTCTGGCTGATCGTTTTCATCGCCGCCAAGACGGGCCTGGTCGCATGGGCCGCGGGTCTGTCGCGCGCCTTCGGCACGTCGAACGTGCCGCGTCTGCGCGGGTGGCTTCGCCGCACGCCGATGCTCGGCCTGGCCCTCGCGGTCATCGCGGTTGCGACCATCGGCTGGCCCGGCAGCCCCGTGTACGAGGCTCGATCGACGCTGATCCGCCTGGGCCTCCCCAGCGGGTTGCAGTTCCTCTTCCCTGTATCGATCGCCCTCGCCCTGGCCTGCTACGCACGCCTCCTGCTGATCGGGCTCCGCTCGGCGACAGAGGACGTCCGGCTGGCCCGGAGCGAGCTGCCGCGATGGCCCGCCGTCGGACGTCGGCCGAGCGCGGACGCCGCCGTCGCGGCGACGGCCATGACGCTCGCGTCCGGGGCGGAACCGGGGGGCGAGCCCGAGGCGAGTGCAGGAGTCGGCGATAGAGTCGCCGCGGCCTGGCGCCTCAACCGGACGACCGGAGTGAGCCTGGTCATCGTCGCCGGCGCGGCGCTCTCGGCCGCACTTGCTTTCGGCGGCCTGGGGACATCCAACGCGTCACGATCCGGCATCCCCCTGGACGCGGCCGCACACACGACTCCGACGCGGGCACCAACTCAGGCGCCCCCGCGACTGCCGACCCCGACGCCTCTGCCGAGCCTCGCTCCCAGACCGACACCCGAACCCTCGGGCGCCGTCGGCCCGAGCCAGTCGATCCCGCCGAGCTTCAGCCCGGCGCCGATCACGACCTCCGCTCCGGCCCAGCCCAACACGGACTGACGGTCGGATCCCCGGGCCCGCCCGCCCGGCGGCAGCGCCCGGCTTGGGATCAGCGAGCCCCCGGACCCACGACCCAGCGGTCCACGTCGCGATCGTACGAGAGCAGCTCGTCCGGCCGGAACCAGATCGCCAGCTCGGTCGCGGCGCCTTCGGGGCCGTCCGACGCGTGAACCAGGTTCTGTCCCATCTCTACGGCGAAGTCGCCCCGGATCGTGCCGGGAGCCGCCTCGCTCGGTCGCGTGGCGCCGTTCATCGTCCGCACGTAGGCGATCGCATCCGGCCCTTCGAGGGCCAGGGCCACCAGCGGGGCAGAAGTGATGAAGGCGACCAGGCCCTCGAAGAACGGCTTGCCCTTGTGAACGGCGTAGTGGCGCTCGGCCAGCTCGCGGTCGACATGGACCAGCTTGAGCCCGACGATCTTGAGGCCGCGCTCTTCGTAGCGCGCGATGATTCGGCCCGTCAGCAGACGCTGGACGCCGTCGGGCTTGACCAGGACTAGAGTTCGCTCGGTCACGTCACGGATACCCCTGCGGACGATTGATGCGATGGGGAGTGTAGCCGGTTGGCGGTGGGAGCCACGGCAGGGCTGCGCCCGCGGTTCTGGACGTCGAGTGAGGCCCTGGCGCTCGGTAGACTGGCCGAGTGTCGCCACCGGGCCGGGCCGAGTCCGCGGATGGCGGAGACGAACAGGGAGCTGCGATGACCCCGGAATCGACCGTCAAACCCGACCCGCCGGCCGGTGCGGAGCTGGCCGGCCTCCTCGGTCCCGCTGCTGGCCTATGGACTCTGCTCCAGGAGCGGATCCGGTCGGGTCACGCGCCCGTCACCGAGCGTTGGGTCTACGGCGGCCGGAAGTACGGATGGTCGTGTCGAGTGGAGCGCGGGAAGAAGGGGATCCTCTACATGACACCGGATGCCGGCCATTTCCGAGTGGGCCTTGCGCTCTCGGACGCGGGCCGCGAGGCCGCCCTGGCGAGCGACCTCCCGGGCGAGATCCGCGAGTCCCTCACCGGTGCCGCGAGAGCGATCGAGGGTTGGCCCGTTCGGATGCACGTACGAACGGCGGACGACGTGGCGGCCGTCCTCGCGTTGGCCGAGATCAAGCGATCGACCTGAGGCCCGGACGGCCGGAGCGATGGCCGCCCGGCCGGCGGCCTACTCCCAGCGAAGGGGCGGCGGCTCCGGCGCGAGCGGCGGCTCCTCGGCGATGGGCGGGGCCGTCGGTTCGGGCGCGGGAGCGGTCGCCTCGAGCGGAGCCTCGGGCGCGGCGGGCCTCCCGGCGCCGAGGGCACTGGCGACGGACAGGTAGGTGTTGCCCGCGTCGGCCTCCAGGCCCAGCAACCGAAACGCGTCGCCCCGGACGAGCTGGAGGGGCAGATCCTGGCGGTCCCCGATGGCATCCAGGACGGCGACGGCCGAGGCCGGGGCGAGCCGGATCGCGACCCCGAAGTGGAGCGCGGCCATCATCGGGTCTCCGGCACCGAGGAACGTACGGCCGGCGGCCACCTCCGCGCCGGCTCCCTCCTCCGCCTGGGCCACAGCGGCCGCACCTGTTTCCACGGCGGGAGTCTCGGCCGCGGCCGGGGCGACCGGAGCCTCGGCCGCCGGGGTCTCGACCGGCCAGGCTGGGGCCGAGGCAGCCTCCTCGGCCGGGGCGACATGCTCCTCGGTCGGAGCCTCGGGCGTGGGTGTCGTGGCGGGCGGCTCGACACGCTCCGCATCGGCCGGCCTCTCCGGAGCGGCTTCCACGTGGGGCTCGCTCGGCACGGCGAGGACCGCCGGTTCGAGCTCGACCACGGCCTCGCGGACGGGCGGAGCGGTCCTCGGCGGGACGGGCGGAGCGGCCGGCGCCGCATCCTCGGCCGCGGCCGAGACCCATGCCCCGGCGGGCCAGGAAGCCCGGTGCGGCATTCCCGCGAAGACCGGGTCGAGCTCGGAAAGATGGCGTTCCAGCGCCAGCTCCACATGCTGGCGCGCCTCGGTATGCCGGTTGGCCATCGCGAACGCCTCGGCCGCGATCACGAAACCAAGAGCCGCCCCGCCTCCGTCGGCCAGGTATGCAACCGCCGCCTCGCCGGCTCCGTGGAGGTCCCCGGTGCGCCAGCGGGCCTCGGCCAGGTCGAGATGGGCCGCCGTATCCAGCTGCTCGCGGGCGGCGAGAGCCTCGAGTTCCGCTCGCGCCATGAACAAGGAGCCGGTCCGCAGGTGGATACGGGCAAGACGGATCTCCAGGTCGGGCTGGTCGAGGAGCGAACCGCCGGCCGGCGCGTAAGGAGCTTGCCCGGCGTACGTGTCGGCCTCATGGACTTCGGCGCCGTCCTCGAGAAGCTCGCCAGCGTACGATCCGCCCTCGTCGGTCGACGAGGCACCGGCCCAGCTCTCGACGACCTCGCCCTCGTCGTCCTCGTCGGCTCCCCCGGCCGACTCCTCTTCTCCGTATTCGTTGCCCTCACCGACGGTCCCGGCGAGCGTTTCGGACGAGACTGTGACCAGAAGCTCGGCGGACTCGTCCAGTTCCTCGGTCTCGTCCGATTCCTCGGTAGCGTCCGGCTCGCCGCCCGAATCGAGCGACATGAGCGCGAGCTGTCGCGAAGGCTCGTCCGCGGCGGCGGGCTCAGCCTCGCTCACCTGCGACTCCGGCTGGACGTCCGCCGACCCGTCCAGGGCCTCGTCCGTTCCGACTGCCCCTTCTCCGCGGGGCTTGCGACCCTCGCTCATGCCACACCCCCGGGCAATCGCAGAAGCGATTCGAGGCGGCGACCGCGCCTGGGCGGGGCCACCACCGCCAGTCGAAGCCCGTCGTCGCGTATCAAGCGGCCGGCCAGGGCGTGGATGCCTTCGGCGGTCACCTCATCCAGTTCAGCCAGCGCCCCTTCGAGCGTGAGGACTCGCTCGTGGAGCGCTTCCTGGCCACCCAGCCACGAGGCGACGTGGCGGGTCTCCTCCATCCTCAGTTCCAGCCTGCCGGCGAGGTAGCGCTTGCAGCGGGCCAGCTCCTCGGCCGGGACGACTCCGTCTCGGACACGCGCCATCTCCTCGAGGATTGCCGCGACCGCGGGTGCGATCTTGTCCGGATCGACCCCGGCCGAGACGACGAACGCCCCGGCGTCGACGTAGTCCACCACGTAGGAGCTGACGTCGTAGGCCAGACCCTTCTCCTCGCGGACGGACTGGAAGAGGCGGCTGCTCATACCATCGCCGAGGATGGCGTTCAGGGCCTCGAGTGTCCAGGCCTCGGGATCGTCGCGGCGCAGTCCGGGGATGCCGAGGCAGAGCTGCGCCTGGGTCGTGTCGCGCCGCACTGTCATCACCCGCTCCCCGGCCGGCAAGGCCGGAGCCGGTTCGAAGCTGGAGCGATTCGCCGCGCCGGTGCCAAAGGCGCGTTCCACGAGATCCACGACATCGGCGTGTGCGATGTCCCCGGCGGCCGAGACGACAACGTTGCCGGGCCTATAGGCCGACGCCCAAAAGGCGCGCAGGTTCTCCTCGGGCAGGTTTCGGACGCTGTCCTCGCTGCCGGCTATTTCACGGCCGAGCGGAGTGTCGCCGAACATGGCCAGGTCGAAGAGAGTGTGGACGTGCTCACCCGGGTCGTCGAGGTAGGAGCGGATCTCCTCGACGATGACAGCCCTCTCCGACTCGATCTCGGAGCTCCGAAGGAACGGCCGGACGATCAGCTCGCCCAGCACGTCCATTCCACGGGGCATCTCGCGCATCGGAACGCGCACCCAGTAGACCGTCGACTCGCGATCCGTTGCGGCGTTGAAGCTGCCGCCCACGCCCTCGATGGCCTCCGAGACGGCGCGGGTCGTGGGGTACGCGGCGGTCCCCTTGAACGTTATGTGCTCCATGAAATGGGCCGCGCCGGCTTCCTCGACCGATTCGAGCCGCGAGCCCGCCAGCACGTAGGCGGCAATGGAGACGGAACGCGCTCCGGGGAGGCGCGAGGTGATGACGCGCGGCCCGCCGGGCAACGCTGTACGTTCGAACATCGAGCGAATGCTAGCGGAAAGCGAGACCCCTCCAATACGGGCCAGATGGGCCATCGCCAAAACGAGGCGGCCGGCACCCATTCGGGCGCCGGCCGCTGAGCTGGCGGAGTCGAAGCTACTTGACGATGGTGAGAATCCAGGCGTTGGCGAAGTAGACGACGAAGGCCGCGGTCACGATGTACATGAGCCAGTGGACTTCGGTGAACTTGCGCTTGAGCATCTTGATGAACACGAACGAAACGAAGCCGGCGCCGATGCCGACGGTGATGTCGTACGTAAGCGGCATCAGGACGATCGTGAGCAGAGCCGGGAGGCCGTTCTCGATGTCGCTGACGTCGATGCCCTTGATCTGCGTGAACATCAGGTAGCCCACGACGACGAGGGCCGGCCCGGTTGCCGCGAATGGAACGATCTGGGCAAGCGGGGTCACGAAGATGGCGAGGAGGAACAGCAGGCCCGTCACGATGGAGGCCCAGCCTGTCCTGCCACCCTCGGCCACGCCGGCGGCCGATTCGATGTAGGTGGTGTTGGAGCTGATGCCCATCCAGCCGCCAAAGAACGCGGCAATCGAGTCGACGAAGAGGACTCGGCCGATACCGGGGACCGAGCCGTCTTCCTCGGCCAGTCCGGCCTCCGCGGCGATGCCGGTGACGGTACCCATGGTGTCGAAGAAGTCGCTGAGCATGACGGCGAAGATCGTCAGGAGAGCGACGATGAGGCTCACCTTGCCGAAGAGCGCGCCATACCAGTCGGCGTTGTTAAACGTGGCGAACGACGGCGTCGGGCTGATGTTGGACGGGACCGTGGCGACGCCGACGATCAAGGCGATGATCGTCGTGACGACAATGCTGATGATCAGCGAAGCCTTGATCTTCAGCGCGTAGAGGGCGACGGTGATCGCGAGACCGAGCAGGAACACGAACTGGGCGGTCGTCGTCGGGAAGGCGAGCGACATCGCCGGGTTGCTCTGCACGATCAGTCCGGCGTTTACCAGGCCGATGTAGAGGATGAAGAGGCCGATCCCGACCCCGATGGACTTCTTCAGGACCAGCGGGACGGCACTCATGATCGCCTCCCGGAGGCCGGCGACCACGAGGATGGTGATTACGAAGCCTTCGATGAGGATGACGCCCATGCACTCTGCGGGCGTGAAGCCTTTTGCCGGAAGCGTGAAAGCAACGAGGGCGTTGATGCCGAGGCCGGCCGCGATGGCGAAGGGGTAGTTGGCGACCACACCCATCGCGATGGTCATGAGGCCGGCGATGAGGCAGGTGCCGGCCGCGACCGCAACGGGGTCAAGGCCGAGGGGCTTGGCGATGATCGCGCCGTTCAAGAAGATGATGTAGCACATCACCATGAACGTGGTAAGGCCGGCCCGTGACTCCGTGACGATGTTGGTGCCGCGCTCGGCGAACTTGAAGTAGCGATCTAGGAAGGCCAACTGACTCTCCTCCTGACTTGTCTCGCCTTGGTCTGTTCCCACCCATAGGGCGACGCCCGAAGAGAAACCCCGGGCGGCGCTTCCTCCTGACCGCGTCTCCCACGCGGCCTCACCAAGCCCTCGCCGGGACCGAAATCCGCCGCGCCCAGCCGGGCCACGGTTTCGCCGAGTCAGGCCCCCTGCTCGCCCTCGATAGGATCGTGGCCGAGCAACTCCATCTGGACGTAGCCGGAGGTGTCGAACGAGAGCTGACGAAACTCGACCGCATCTCCCACCGGGACGCCGGCGGGCGCGAAATCGATCACCACGGCTTCGTCCCCCTGAACCAGGCGATACGTGAGCAGCTGGTCGGGACGGGTCTCGAACTCGAGGTGCTCGAACGAATCCACGTTCAGGCAGATCGAGAGCGGGGTGAAGAACGTCGAGGTCTCCGGCTCATTCGTCACGATCCGCTCAACCCAGCCCAACCCATGCTGAACCAGCTCGTGGCCCCGGTAGTACCGGTATGCCACGGTCTGCTTTTCGAGGGGTCGGAGAACGTTGAGCAGGTCGGTCCGGCTCGAGACGATGCCGCGATTCACGAAGAACTTCGCAGGCGGCACGGACGACACCACTCCTTCATCCGGGGTGATCGAGGTGACGGTTGAGACGCCGGTGACGGACCGCCGGATCGTACCTCAGCGGCACAGCCGGGTACAAGTGAAACCCGACTATTCCCCTCCTTTAGCCGGGAGCGCTGCCCCCGGCGCGTTATCATCGGGCCATGCTGCTCGCCCTCGACATCGGCAACACCAACATCACCCTGGGCCTGGTCCAGGGTGAGGCGATCATCGCCGCCCGACGGGCGACCACGAGGGCCGCCAGCACGCCCGACGAGCTCGAGGTCCTGATCGACGGCCTGCTCCACCTGGACGGGGCCTCCATGTCGGACGTCACCGGCATCTCCATGGCGTCGGTGGTCCCGACCCTGACCGGAGTCGCCGCGGCGATGGCCGATCGGCGCGGGATTCAGCTGATGACCGCCGGAGCCGGAAACATGCCCATGCCGATCCGCGTGCAGCGCCCCACCGAGGTCGGCGCCGACCGGCTCGTCAACGCCGTGGCCGTCGCCCGCCTCTACGGCACGCCGGCAATCGTCGTGGACTTCGGCACGGCCACCACGTTCGATTGCATCGCGCGCGACAGCGCCTATGTCGGCGGGGCGATCGCCCCCGGATTGGAGCTGGGTCTCGAGGCGCTCGCCGCCCGCACGGCGCGGCTGCCCCGGATCGAGCTGCAGGAGCCCCAGAAGACGATCGGCACGGACACTGTGTCGGCCATGCAGTCCGGCGTCGTCATCGGCTACCGGGCCCTGGTCACCGGCCTGTTGGAGAAGATACGGACCGAGCTGGCCCGGGCCGAGAAGGTCGATGCCGCGAGCATCCAGGTGGTCCTGACCGGGGGGCTTTCCGCCGCGCCGTGGGCCCGCACCCTGCCCGACGTAGACGCCATAGACCCGGAGCTGACCCTCAAGGGCCTCGCCATCCTGTGGGCGCTGGCCAGCGGCGAGCCCATCGTCCCCGGCGATCCCACCGTGGGCTGGACCGGCAGCGCCGCCGGATCGATCCACATCATCTCGGAGCGCGCGAAATGACCGAGTCGGGCGAACGCCTCGCCAACCGTCGCATCGCCCTTGGCATCACGGGCTCGATCGCGGCCTACAAGGCCGTCGAGCTGCTGCGCCTGCTCCAGGGCGAAGGGGCCGACGTCAGAGTGCTGATGACACCTTCCGCGGTCGAGTTCGTGGGCACGCTGACGCTCGAGACGTTGAGCTACCACCCCGTCGACGCGGACGTGCTGGCGCTCCAGGCTGACGGCCGGATCGGCCACGTTGCCGCTGCGCACGACGTGGAGGCGATCGTGGTTGCCCCCGCGACCGCCCACTGGATGGCGGCGATGGCCGCGGGCCTCGCCGGCGACACGATCACGGCCGCCTGCCTGGCCACATCGGTCCCGGTCGTCGTGGCCCCGGCGATGGACGGCGGGATGTACGCCCACCCGGCCACCCAGGCGAACGTGGCCAGGCTGCGGGAGTTCGGCTACCGCATCGTCGAGCCGGAGTCCGGCGTGCTGGCGTCCGGCATGACCGGCCTCGGCCGGCTGGCTGACCTCGGGCACATCGTCGATGCTACGGTGGACGCACTCAGCGGCGCGCCCGCCCCCCTGCCGGCCGAGGCGCCGCTCTCGAGGTCTCGTGGCACCGCCGGCACACCATCGCGCGGCGACCTGGCCGGTCTCCACGTCGTCGTGACGGCCGGCGGCACGGCCGAGCCGATCGACCCCGTCCGCTTCGTCGGCAACCGCTCGACCGGCAAGATGGGCATAGCCGTCGCCGAGGCCGCCCTCGACCGTGGCGCGGCCGTGACCCTCATCCTCGGCAACACCTCGGTCGAGGCGCCGGCCAGGGCCCATGTCGCCCGGGCCGAGACCGCAGCCGAGATGCAGGCGGCCCTGCGGGCGCTCACCCCGGCCGAGGGACCCCGTTTCGACGTCCTCGTCATGGCCGCGGCCGTGGCGGACTTCCGGCCGCGTTCCGTGTCGGACCAGAAGCTCGGCCGGTCGGACGGGTTGACCCTCGAGATGGATTCGACGCCGGATCTGCTCGCCGAGACGGCCGAGCGAGTCAGGACCGGCGGCCGGGGCTCCGGCGCTCGCCGGCCCATCCTGGTCGGTTTCGCCGCCGAGACGGGGACCCTCGAGCGGGCCGCCGAGAAGCTGCGCAGCAAGGGCGTGGACCTGCTGGTCGCAAACGACGTGGCCGAGCCCGGCTCCGGCTTCGGAACGGACACGAACAAGGTCACGATTTACTCGACCGAGGCGCCGCCGGAGGAGCTGCCGCTGCTCTCCAAGCGCGAGGTCGCCGAGCTGCTCCTCGATCGAATCGTAGTTCGGCTCGTGGCCGCGGTCAGCGGCGAGACGACCGAGGCCGCCGCGCCCGAACCGACGGAGGGGAGCCAGTGAGCGCGACACCTTCCCCGCCGGCGGCCCGACTGACGATCTCGTCGATCGCGCGCCTCTATGCCGACGGTGAGCGCATCGCCATGCTGACCGCCTACGACTACCCGAC
Organism: Candidatus Limnocylindrales bacterium; assembly: GCA_050010635.1. Lineage (GTDB taxonomy): Bacteria > Chloroflexota > Limnocylindria > Limnocylindrales > CSP1-4 > Fen-1039. The sequence goes on along the minus strand of JBEKKR010000007.1, from coordinate 63,771 downwards.
GGCCCGGATCCTGGACGACGCCGGCATCCCGATGCTCCTGGTCGGCGACTCCCTGGGCCAGGTCATCCTCGGCTACGACAGCACCGTCCGCGTGACGATGCCCGAGATGCTCCACCACACCAAGGCCGTGGTTCGGGGCACGAAGCGAGCCCTGGTCGTCGTGGACATGCCGTTCCTCTCCTACGGCGTCACACCCGAGGCGAGCCTGGAGAATGCCGGCATCCTCATGCGGGATGGCGGCGCGGGCGCCATAAAGCTGGAGGGCGGGGAACGGAGCGCCCGCACCATCGAAACGATCGTCCGGGCCGGCATCCCGGTCATGGCCCACATCGGCCTCACGCCTCAGTCGATACACCAGCTCGGCGGGCACCGCGTCCAGGGCAAGACGCGCGAAGCCGGACGCCAGCTCCTCGCCGACGCCCTGGCAGTCCAGCAGGCGGGGGCTTTCGCAATGGTCCTGGAGCTCGTGCCGGAGCAGCTGGCCGCCGCGATCACCGAGCGACTCCACGTGCCAACCATCGGCATCGGCGCAGGAGCGGGCTGCTCGGGCCAGGTCCAGGTGGTGACCGATCTTCTGGGTATGAACGCCGAATTCACGCCGAGGCACGCCCGCCACTACGCCGATCTGCACGCGATCATCAAGACGGCGGCGGAGGCCTACAGGGCCGACGTGATGGCTGGAACCTTCCCCGGGCCGGCCGAGAGCAGCCGCATGGACGAGGGCACGCTCGCGGAGATCCTGGGCCAGACCCCGCTCGACCGGCCGGAGATGGTCCAGTCGAGCCACGGAATCCCGCTCGACCGGGACCTCTAGCCCCGTGGCCGCAGCCATGCCCCGGGTCGCCCGAACGCGGGCCGAGTTGCGCGCGGCGGTGGCCCGGGCCCCGAGGCCGGTCGGCCTCGTGACGACGATGGGTGCTCTCCACGAGGGCCACGCCTCGTTGATACGGCGCGCCCGCGCGGAGAGCGCCACCGTCCTGGTGACGATCTTCGTCAACCCGCGGCAGTTCAACGAAGCGTCCGATTTCGAGAAGTACCCGCGCGATGAAGCCGCGGATCTCTGGGTTGCCGGCGCTGCGGGCGCCGATCTCGTCTGGATCCCATCGGTCGAGGAGGTCTACCCGGCCGGCTTCCAGACCACGGTCCGTGTCGGCGGGCTCACCGAGCCGCTCGAAGGCGCGGCGCGACCGGGCCATTTCGAGGGCGTCACTACAGTCGTCGCGATCCTCCTCGGGCTGGCCGGGGCCGAGCGGGCCTACTTCGGCCAGAAGGACGCCCAGCAGCTGCTGGTCGTGCGGCGCATGGCGAGCGACCTTGGAATCGGCACGGAGATCGTGGCCTGCCCGATCGTGCGCGAGTCGGACGGCCTGGCCCTGAGCTCGCGCAACGTCCGGCTGAGTCCGCAGGAGCGGGCGGCCGCCCCGGTTCTGCGACGAGCGCTGCTGGCCGCCCGAGCGCGCTACGAGGCCGGCGAGCGCGATGGCGACGCCCTGCGAGCGGCCATGCGGACGGTGCTCGCAACGGAGCCCCTCGCGGCGCCCGACTACGTGAGCTGCGCGGATCCGGGAACCCTGAGGGAGCTGGCCACGGTCGAGGGTCCGGCGCTGCTCTCGATGGCGGTTCGGTTCGGCGCGGTTCGCCTGCTAGACAACGAGTCATTGGCCTGACGGCCAATGACTTTGGCGATCGCTGCGCGATCGCCATTGCCCGTGGCTCCGCCCCGGGTGGTTGGCCAAAGGCCAACCAACAAAGCGATTGCCCGCGAAGCGGGCAATCGCTCGGAACCGGCTCTGGGCCGGCGGCGTCTGTGCCTCGAACAGCCGATCAACGGCGCAGACGCTTTCCCGGAGGGCGGACCAGTGACCGACACGAGCAGCTCCACCGATTCAACCAAGCCTATCCAGCTTCCGGAAGGCACGACAGACACGCCGGCCGGTCCACGCCCATCGTTCCTCCGCACGGCCGGGAACAGATTCCGCGGCTCGGGCCGGTTGGTCGGGGTGGTGGCCCTGATAGCGGTCGCGGCCGTCATCGGCGGCGCCTACATCGTCGGCGGCCCGCCCGAAGGTGACCACAACACCACAACCCCGATGTTCGGCCCCGCGCGCCTCGCCGCCCAGGGCGACAGCCAGGCTGCTGCAACGGCCGCGCCCGTCGCGGCGCCCGAGAGCCTGGCCGGCGTCCCCTTCACCGGGAGCCTGACGACCACCGATCAGACCGGCGTCGACACCCAGAAGAACGCCGCACTCGCGGCCGAGACCACCCAGATTGTGAAGACGGGCCAGATGACGCTCGAGGTCACCGACCTCGACGGCGCGCTGAACCAGGCCCAGGCGACCATCGCCGGCATGGGCGGGCTCGTCGACCAGTCCAACAGATCCGGCACCGGCGAGGAGGCCGTCGCATCGATCACCTTCCGGTTCCCGGTCGCCAAATGGGACGCGGCCCTGCCGGCCCTCCGCAAGATCGGGTCGAAGGTCTTGTCGGAGCAGACCGGCTCGACCGACGTGACTTCGCAGGTCATCGACCTCGACGCCCGCCTCGACAACCTCAAGACGACCGAGGCCGCCCTGCAGGCGATAATGGCCCGCGCCACGGCGATCCCCGACGTGATCGCCGTCGAAACTCAGCTAAGCGACACGCAAGGCCAGATCGAGCAGCTCACGGCCCAGCGCGACCATCTCAAAGACCAGGCCGCGATGAGCACGCTCACGGTCACCTTCCAGATGCCGGCCAAGACGGTGACCACCCAGGCCACCCAGGACTGGACGCTCGGCAACCAGATCGACCAGGCCGGTGCAGCTCTGGTGCGCATCGGCCAGGGGCTGGCAACGATGGCCGTATGGATCGCCGTCGTGGCACTGCCGCTGGGCCTCGCCGTCCTGCTGCTGCTGGGGCTGGCGAAGCTGACCCGAAGGATCTTCGGCCGAGGGCGCAGCCGGAACGCGGCTGCCGGCGCATGACCCGCGGGCGAGTTGGGGCGGCGGCAATCCTCATCCTCGCCGCCGCCGGGCTCGTGGGTACGACCGGCGGGACGTCGAACTCTGAGTGGGCTCGCCCCTACAGTCCGGCTCCGGAGCGGCCGGCCCGGCCGGCTTCAACGACCCACCTCATCTGCGCCGAAGGCCCTCGGTGCTAGCGCAGGGAGCCGAGCGCCGGCTGCGGCAAATCGGCCGGTCCGAGCGTGATCCGAAGACCATGCCACGACGCATTTCAAGTAGGACCCCGCCGGTCGGTTTCGGCGACGAGGTCCTCGGAGGGTAAGAGGGAACACCATGCGAAACAAAAGGTTCTGTCTCGTTCTGCTCGCGGCGGGCGTGGTCGCCGCCGCTTGCGCGAGCTCGGCCGCGACCTACAACCCGAACGTCCAATACGGATACCCGGTAACCGCGGCTCCCGCAACCATGGGGCCGGCCGTGCCGGCCGCGAGCGCCGCAGGGCCGGTGGACCTGGCCGGGTCGACTCCCGTCTTCGGCCAGGGCCAGTCGGGCGAGGGCAATCCGACCGCGGCGCCGGCCGGCACGGGCCTCAACGCCACCGGGCCCGAGAGCCAGATCGTCAAGACCGGGACTATCAGCATCCAGGTGGCGGCCGTGGACACCTCCATCGCCCACGCCACGGACCTGATGCACGGCTTCGGCGGGTGGCTGGCGGGCTCGGACCGGACCACCGGCGCGGCCCAGGAGGTGGCTTCGGTCACCTATCGCATCCCCGTCGCGAGGTTCGAGGATGCCCTAGCCGCGATGCGAACGCTCGGCACGAAGGTCCTGAGCGAACACACCGAGTCGACGGCCGTCGGCGGCCAGATCGTCGACCTGCAGGCCCGAATCGCCAATCTGCGAGCGAGCGAGAAGGCCATCCAGGCGATCATGGCCAAGGCCAACACGATCGGCGACGTCCTGACCGTCCAGCAACGACTGGCCGATGTACAGGGCCAGATCGAGGAGCTCTCGGGCCAGCTGGCGGGTCTCACCGATCAGGCGGCGTACAGCACGCTGACAGTCGTCTTCGTGGTGCCGGTCGTGCCGACCCCCACTCCCAGCCCCAGTCCCACACCCACGCCCTCAGCCACCGCGACCCCGATCCCGTGGAGCGCCGGCGACCAGGCTGGCCAGGCGGCCGGGGACCTCGGTGAGGTCGGCAAGGCGGCCGCGACCCTGATCATCTGGGCGGCGATCCTGGTCCTGCCGATAGCGCTCGTGCTGATCCTGCTGCTGGCTCTGCTGGCGGTGGTAGCTCGTGCCCTCGAGCCGCTCCGAAAGCGGCTCATGCCGTACACCGTTGCCCAGCCGGTGACGTGGGCGGCGCCGGCGCCGGCCTCGGGCCCGCCGCCCGCGGGCGCCCCCGGACCGCGCCCCGAGGAGGGGCCAAAAGCCTAGACGACCGAAACGGGCGGCCCTGCCGCGGGGGCCGTCCGCGAACCCACGGCCGAGCTCTCCCAACGGCCGGCCGCGGCTCGCCGGACGGCGACCGGGATCAGTCCCGCGTCGCCGTCTTGCGTTCTACCAGCTGCAGGGCGTCACGGAGCCGGCTCAGGGTCTCGGCGTCGACGGCGTCGGGGCCGAGGTAAGGCCCGAGCCTCTCCAGGATGTCCACCACGAGGCCGAAGAAGACGCCGGCGTCGGCCAGGAAGAACTGCGGCTCGTTGTTGTAGCGGACCAGCGTCAGCCGGCCCTGCAGGACCTGGCGTTCGTCGGCATGGGCGATCTGGGTCGAGAAGTTGTGGCCCTGGATGCCGTCCGGGTTGTTGAGGTAGTTGAGGGCGTTGTCGATGGCCAGGCCGAAGCGAGCCCGCCAGGCGATCAGTCGCTCCTGGACCTCCGGCGGGATGCGAACCTCGGACGTCTCGTCGAACACCTCGGGCGTCACGGTCAGCAGGCCGACCAGCGTCGCTCCGGCCCTCGCACCGAGCATCACCTGGAGCGATCGCTCGAGGGTAAAGACCTCGGAGTCGAACCTGGGGCTCGTGATCACATCGGTCAGGAGGTCCTCGACGTTGTCCAGCACACCCGGCTCGGCCAGGGCGTTGGCCAGGTGGAGGGTCTCCTCCTTGAACAGGAACTTCTCTTCGTGGTCGAGCATGGGTGCTCCTATCCCGAGCGGCTCCGGGTCCGACGTCGGCCGCGCGATGGTAGCACCGGCGAGTCGCGTGCAATGGCGTGCGCGGAGGGAACGGACGCGCAACGCGCAGCCTGCGGCTGGCCCGCGCACCGGCCGCCCGCCCGAGCGAGAAGCGGCCCCGACGCGAGGGGGGACGTCGGGGCCGCAGGTGTCAGCTGGAAGGAGATTCTACGGGTACAGGCCCCGCAGAGTGGTGGCGTCCGCGACACGCTTGACGGCCAGCATGTACGCCGCCGTCCGCATGTTGACCTTCTCCTTGAGGCTCATCTCGAGCGTGCTCGCGAAGGCCTTGGCCATGATGGCCCGCAGCTTCTCGTTGACCTGGTCCACGCTCCAGAAGTCGCGGTCCAGGTCCTGAACCCACTCGAAGTAGCTGACCGTGACGCCGCCGGCATTGCAGAGGATGTCGGGGATCACGAACTTGCCATTCTTGTAGAGGATCTCGTCCGCCTCGGGAGTGGTTGGGCCGTTGGCGGCCTCGCCGATCACGCGAGCCTTGATCCGGCCGGCATTCTTGACCGTGATCTGGTTCTCGAGGGCGGCGGGGATCAGGACGTCGCAGTCGACCTCGAGCAGCTCCTCGTTGGTGATGTTCTTCGTGCCGGGGAAGCCGCGGACCGAGTGGTGCTCCTGCTTCCAGGCGAGCACCGCGTTCGGGTCGAAGCCATCCGCCTTGTAGATCGCGCCCGTCGAGTCGCTGACGGCCACGATCTTGGAGCCCTTGGCGTGCAGCAGCTGGGCGGCGATGGCGCCGGCGTTGCCGAAGCCCTGGACGGCGACGCGGCACTTCGGGAGTTCCATGCCGAGGTGCCTGGCGGCATCCTCGAGCGTGTAAACGGCGCCCTGGGCCGTGGCCTCGTTGCGGCCTTCCGAACCGCCCAGGGCGATCGGCTTGCCGGTCACGACGGCCGGGACGGTGTACCCGACATGCATCGAGTACGTGTCCATGATCCAGGCCATGGTCTGGGAGTTGGTATTGACATCCGGAGCCGGGATGTCCTTCTCCGGGCCGATGATGATGCTGATCTCGGTCGCATAGCGGCGGGTCAGACCCTCGAGCTCGCGCTGGCTGAGCTTCTTGGGGTCGACGATGACGCCGCCCTTGCCGCCGCCGTACGGGATGCCCACGACGGCGCATTTCCAGGTCATCCACATGGCCAGGGCTTTGACCTCGTCGAGGGTCACGTCCTGGTGGTAGCGGATGCCGCCCTTGGCGGGTCCGCGGCTGAGGTTGTGCTGGACCCTGTATCCAGTGAAAACCTCGACGGCGCCGTCGTCCATCTTCACGGGGAAGTGGACGGTCAGCTCGCGTTTTGGCTCACGCAGGACCTTGCGGAGTCCCGGTGAGAGCTTGAGATGCTCGGCAGCCAGATCGAACTGCTGCTGGGCGACGTCCCAGGCGTTGATCGCGGGGGCGATCTGCTCGGTCGTCATCGGCCGGTAACCCTCCATGGCCGTGACCGTCGAACTGGACGCGGCGCACCCGACCGGCTGACACGTCCGGCGGGCGGCGCCCACTTCCCGACGATCCCGACGATGTCGCGGCGGCCTTCCACTGGCTTGGGAAAGCGGCACCGCAGGTTCCACTTGGGAGCCAGTATAGTCGCCCCGCCAAAGCCCGCAATGACCCGATGGCATCGGCAGGCGGGCTGTTTAGCCTAACGATGCTGGTCTATACGGACGATGCAGCCAAACGAATCGATGGTGAGAACGCCGGCTAGCCTTCGGTCCGTCAGTCTTCCCGAACCATGATGCCGCCGTATGCGCCCGGCCCAACGTGGGTCCCGATGACCGGCCCGATGATCTGAGCGGTGACCACCTTCGGGGCGGGCCCGGGCATGCGGGCGAGTATGGCGGCCTTGAAGACTTCCGGGTCTTGGGGCGGCGAGTACAGAAGGTGGAGCTCGGCGACGGGCTTGTCGGTCATTAGCTCGATGACGCGTTCGTGGGCCCTGGAGCGAGTGCGGGGCTGTTCGGCGACGGCCACCAGCCCGTCGGCCATGGTGATGATCGGTTTGATCGATAGGAGGCCGCCGATGGCCGCCTTGGCGTGGCTGATGCGTCCACCCTTGCGCAGGTATTCGAGCGTGTCCAGGCCGACGTACAGGCCCATTCCGTCGCGCATGGCGCACAGGCGCGATTCGATCTCGCCGGCCGAGAGCCCCGAGGCTGCCAGCGCGGCGCCGCGCAGGGCCAGGGCGCCGGTTCCCATGGACGCCAACCTGGAGTCGACGACCAGGATCGGCCTCTCCGGGAGCATCTCCCGTGCCATCCGGGCGTGCTTGATGGTGGCCGATATGTCCTCGGAGAGGCAGACGCACACGACGGCTTCGTGCCCGTCGGCGAAGGCCTTCTCGAAGGCCTGCTTGAAGAGCCCGATGCTCGGAGCCGCCGTGTGCGGGAAGGGGCTGTCGGGCGCCAGGAGCCTTTCCCAGAAGGCATCCGGGCCCATCTCGTCCGGCGACAGGTACGTCTGCTCGCCGAAGGTGACGGAAAGAGGGACCTGCCTGATGCCGGTCTCTCGTAGCTGTGCCGGCGTCAGGTCCGACCCCGAATCGGCGACGATGGCGACGGTCATCGGTTCTCCTTGACAGCTGCCTCAGATGGCCACGGCCGCCTCCCTCCGGCGTCCCGAAGAGTAGCGCGGATGGGACCCTAGATGGAGGCTTCCTGGGTCGTCGCGGACGCCTGCAGGAGGATGGTCCCTTCGTGGCTGCGGAGGTTCAGGAGGGCGACGCCTCCTACGACGAGGAGAGCGGCAGTGGCCACGACGAGCCCGTCAATCCCCTTCCACGTGGCGGCGAGCCCGCCAACGATCGCGCCGATGACCTGACCGACCCCGAGAAAAACCGAATACAGGCCCATGATCGCGCTGCGATCCTCCTCGAAACCCTCGCTGACGTCCGCGAGGAGACCGAGGGCGGCGGGTGTGGCGCCCGACATCACGAACAGCCCCACCACGCCTACTGCGCCGAGCGCGACGAGCAGCGGCGTCGACGTGCCGCCGAGGTGGTTGATCGCCAGTACGTCGCCGGCCATGAGCACGAAGGCGCCGACCCCCATCAGGATCATCGTCGTCCGCCGGAACCTGGCGTAGACCATCCCCCAGAAGAGAATGCCGCCGCCGAAGACGATCGCCAGGCCGGCAGTACCGAAGCCGATCGCGGTCGCGGAGATGCCGTGCATCAGGAACTGGCTCGAATCGTGAACGTTGCCCTTGAGTAGCAGCGGCGCCTGGAGGGCCCACAAGCCGAGGATGGCGTTGATGGCCAGCCAGGTCGGGGCGAAGAGCAGGACCTTGCGGTTCGTAGCCATGTGGATGTAGCGCGAGATCTCCGAGGCGGCCTTCGCCCGAACCGCCACTGGAGCCTGGATTTCGGCCCGGCGATCTCTTGGCACCTCGTGGACGCCGTACGCATACAGCCCCAGGGCCACGGCGTAGAAGACGCAGTTCAGGAAGAAGGCCGGCCGGCCGAACTGATCCCACAGCAACCCGGCCAGGGCCGGACCGACGGCGAGCATGCCGCCCAGCGACACGAGCTCGAACAGTGAGACGACTCGACCCCGGAGCCGCTCGTCGTTCGCCGTTTCGGCAGCAATGAATCCCAGCGTCGAGGGGATGGACGCCGCGGTCGAACCGCCCTCGAGCAGGCGCGTTACGAAAAGAATCGGCACGTGGGTTGTCAGGCCGGTCATCGCCACCGCAATCCCGCCGAAAAGCGGGCCCAGCAGCATGATCACCTTGCGCCCGTACCGGTCCGCGAGGACGCCGAAGACGATCGCTCCGGTCAGCTCGGTGGTGTAGAAGCCTCCGCTGAGAAACGACAGAACCCGGGGGCCCGACTCATTGTATCGAGTGATGTCGGCGACATAGAAGAGGAGCATGCCGCCGGTGATCGCCGTGCTGATTCGCAAGACGAACGTCCCGAGGAGCATGGAGGCGATGGAGCGATTCATTGGCGGATAGCCTAGCGGTTGCGGCGCCTTCGGCGCGCCATCAGAAGAGACGATGCGGATGGCGCAGGCGAGACCGTCTGACAGCCGGACCCCGGGGTCGTAGGTTCGAGTTGAGGTATCTGCCCCTTCGGCGGACCGTTTGACCGGGTCTATACTCGGGGCCGCCGGTGGCTCGCCGCGCTCACATCGCCCCTGCCACCGGTTCGGTCTAGAGGCCGGCTCAAGCACGGCAGATCGGAGTGCAGCCGTGTCGTCGAACATCGCCCAGAACTACCCATACTCCAGCGAGAGCGAGACTGAACGAGCCTCGAGCATCGCGCGGGCTTTCGCGGGGGACCCGAGCCTGGCCGACAAAGTGAAAGCGGAGTCGATCGCGCTGGGGGACGAGGACCGCTGGTGGGTCTGGAAGTGCCCAGCCTGGGGCTGCCCGGGGTTGCTCCACGCCGCCGGCCAGGCCCGCAACGCTCGGGCCGTGTACGCCCTTTGCGACACGTGCGGCAAGACGTATCTTCGCTAGCGGGCGGGTCGCGACGCGCGGAGTGACGGCGCGGACGCAACGAAGGTCCGCTATCTGCCGGCACGCCACTTGCACGCCGGCGCCGCGACTCGCATGATCCTTTCTGCGTAGCTGCAGCAGGGAGAGAGCTCCCAGTCCTACCCGCCGACACCGTCGCATTCCAGCTGCCGCCACATTCGTCGCGAGGCCGAACCGTCCCAGGTTCCGAGGTTCCATGACAGACCGTGCCCGCCCCTCGGTAGAGGGCGAAGCGCGCTTCACCCGAAGAGATGGCTATCCACCCGGCTCCCCGGAACGGGGCCGCGTCACCGTACGCGTCTCGGAAGGCTCCTCCGGGCGCGCGGCCGATCTGCCGGTGGTAGCCAGGTTGGATCGACCCACGCGGCGCCGGGCGGGCGTCTTTCGCCGGGCACTCCGCCACGAGCTGACCAGGATCCGGGATCCGCGGCGCCTGACGATGGTGGTCATCCTCGGCCTCGTCGGCGGCTTCGTGCTGGCGTGCCTGTTGGCTCGTGGCGAGGCCGCCGGAGCCGACACTCGCGCCTACTGGGCCGCGGGCCGGCTGTGGCTCAGTGGCGGCGACCCGTATCACCCGATGGGCCCGTTCATGCCGTACGTGTACTCGCCGTGGATGCTCCCCCTCTTCGTGCCCTGGTCCGTCCTGCCGTGGGACGTGGCCTGGTTCGTCTGGCGCGGCGCCACGGTCATCGGCCTGCTCTGGAGCGTGCACTGGGCCTACAAGCGTCGGCCTATGACCACGGCGATCCTGCTGGTCCTGCTGGCCTTCCCGCTCGCGGCGAACCTGGACACGGGCAACATCAACCTGCCCCTCACGCTGCTGCTCTTCGCCTCGCAGTTCGCGAGGCCGCGGCTGGCCGGGCTGCTGTGGATGGTCGCCACAACGGTCAAGTGGGTGCCGGCAGTCTTCTGGTTCGTGATGTCGCCACGGGGAAGACTCTGGGGCGTGGCGTGGCTGGTCGTCGCCCTGGTACTCACCGCCCTTACGCTGCCTCAGACGCTCATCCAGCTCCAGGTTCTGTTCTCGTTCCAGCGACCTCTCCGGATCGACTACCTGATCTTCGTTTGGGCCATCGTGCCGTGGTCGTGGCGTCACCCGGAGGCATTCCGCTGGCTCATCCCGTCCACCTGGCCCGGCGCTGCGCAGGCCGGCGCGGCGGCCGCAAGGCTGTGGCGGCTGCACTGGCGGCGCAGCCCGGAGCGGACGGCCGATACGCTGCGCCGGCTCATGCGGGCCCGGGTGCGGGCGTTCCTGGGGCTCGGCGTCTGAGTCGCGCTGCGGCTGGCGTACCGGTGGAGGCCGACGGGCCGAGCTGCCGAACCCCCAAGGTTACCTGCGGCGTATCTCCCGCTCGTACTCGGGAAAGTACCGCGCAATGACCGAGAGACCGAACGACGGGAGGATCGACTCCTTGGGCTCGCGCGCCAGCAGGAATTCGAACGATCGACGCACCAGGGCGGTAGGGTCGGCCGAGTCCCGATCGAAGCGCCGCAGCTCTTCGCCGGAGATCGCGACCTCGAAATCACGGCTTGAGCCGTGGTCCGTGACGGTGACACAGGCCAGCCAGTCCCCATCAACCGGCGAGCACTCGATCGCGATCTGGCTCAGCGGGGCAACTCCTGCAGGTCCGGCCGATACCAACGCACGGTGGTCCGGTCGGTGTTTCGGACTGGCCTTGCTGCCGGATCAAGCATACTTGAGCGCGATGAACGGCAGACCGTTTTCGAGAGTCATGGCGACCGATGGCAACCACTGAGCATGACGAGCCAGCTGTGCCCGAGGCTGCTCCGGAACCCGCGGACGGAGGAGCCGCGGAGGCCCCTGCCGGCCGATTCGCCGGCCCGTCGACCTCGCCGGCTTCACGGAAGCTCTTCTCGCGGGACCGCCTGTCCGGCCGCGCATCCAGAGCCGCGCTTGGCGTGGTGCTGACCCTGAGCCTGGTCGTGCTGGTACTCGCCTCCGGAACATGGGCCGGCGCGGGCGTCCCGTCGCACGAGCCGGCATCGCCTTCGCCTGCTCCGATCGCTGCCGCCACTGCCAGTCCGACGGCCGCACCGACACCGACGGCTGCGCCGACGCCGAGCCCGGACTCGACCCCGGCCGAGTCCCCGAGCCCCGTCAGTACGGACCCGGCGCAGTCTCCCCTGTCCGCTGTCCTGAAGCCGCAGCCGGGGCGCGCGTTCGAACACGGCGACACCAGCAGATCGGACGTCTACATCACCATCGACGACTGCCGCAACTGGGCGAACGTTGGGAAGGATCTCCAGGTGGCGAACGCGGCAGGCGTCCAGGTGACGCTCTTCCCGGCCGGGAAGTACGTCGATGCCGACAGGGCGGGCGCTTCGCGCGTGCTTACCCAAGCGGTCGCATACGGCGACGAGATCGGCAACCACACGTACACCCATTCGCTGTTGAACACGAGTTCCATGATCGACATCAAGGCGGACCTGGACGCTCAGCTGGCGGTCGTGCGAACCGCGCTGAACGACAAGACCTACAGGGAGTGGTTCGTCAGACCCCCGTACGGGTCGGGGTTGGGCAATCCGCGCTTCGTGAACGCCGCCGTGAAGGACGGCCTGGCGATCGCCATGTGGAGCGACGACTCGAAGGGCTACCAGAGCGGCTCGACCGTCCCGTTCGTCCTGCAGAACGTCTTCGCGCCAAAGCATTTCAAGAACGGCGCCATCATTCTGCTGCACGACGACGACACCGACACTGCCGCGTTGCCGCTCATCCTCGACGGCATTCAGGCCAGGGGCTTCTCGGTCGGCGGAGCCCTGAAGAACATCCTGGCACCCGGCGCCTCGGCCGCGGCGAGCGTCGGCCCGCCGGCCGGGCCGGCATCCTTCCCCGACACGGTGGCGCGCGCCGAGAGCCCCCTCTGGCAGTTCGGCCTGCGACGCTGGAATTGACGGGGCATCGGGCCGGGCCCGGCCGTAGACACAACACGCGACGTTGAGTGGGCTACCGGCCGGGTCGGCGGTACGGTCAGTGGCCGAGCCCGGCCCCCGCCCGCCGCCCCGGCCGCAGAACGTGGCCACGATATCCGGCCGCGAAGCCGGCCTCCTCGAGGAGGGGCCGCCACTTCGAGGCCGAGACCGATTCCCCGTCCACGCGAGTCACCACGAGCTCGCGGAGCCGCCCATCGTCCACGAGGGCGCGGAGTGCGCCGAAGGCTGCGCCGGCCGCCACCGGCTCGTCGGCCGCGGGCAGCGTCTGGAGCGAATGGGCGCCCCGTTCGAGATAGAGCGTCGCCGCGCCGTCCACCAGGACGACGTACGCGCCGGCGGCCCGCTGCAACGGCCGGCGATCGGTCTCGCCCCGGCGCGGCCAGGCGAGGGCGGCGCCGTAAGGATTGGCAGGGTCGGCTGCGGCCAGGAGATGGACGGCCGGACCGGCGGCACGATCGTCCGGCCGCTCGCGCATGGATCGGAGCCGGTCCACGGCGCCGGCCAGGGCGAACTGGGCGGCGCCCAGCCCGTCGACGAAGTAGCCCCGCCTGATGCGGCCCGACTCCTCCATTGCCCGAAGGATCGGATAGATACCGCTGAAGCCGCCGGCCACTTCCTCCGACGTCACGGCCTCGCGGGTCAGGACGCCGTGGCGTTCCAGAAGGACGGTCACCAGGGAATGGAGCCGTGCCGTCGCGGCCGCGGCCCCGCCGGCGGCGGTTCCGGTCGCCGTGGTCGCCACGGTTGCCGCGCCGCTCGCGGTTGCCGCGCTGCCCGCCTCGGCGCCGGCCCGGCCCCGCACCAGCGACCAGCGGCCGGCGGCTTCCGGCGGGCCCATCTGCAGCCGGCTCGGCCTCGGCCGGCGCTCGCCCGACGGCCTGCGCCAGCGCAGAGCCCGCAGCGGCGCGAAGGTGTCGTTGGTTATCTCTCCGGCCCAGACCAGGTCCCATAGCGCGTCGAGGATCTCGCGTTCCGAGGCGAGGCCCGCGGCCGACTGCAGCTCCCTGTAGAAGGAGGCCCCACGGCCGGCCAGGGAGTCGCGGAGGCGGGCGTGCAACTCGCCGGCCGGCGGCTCGACGTCCCCGGCCGCCAGATCTCGCAGCGACTCGCGACCCGGCCGGTAGAGCACGATCCGCCCGTCGTCCCGGCCCAGGCTGCCGTCTCCCTTCCAGGCCACCTCACCGAGGGCGCCCAGCTCGTCGAGAAGCCGCGGCTGGTAGCCCGGGATTCGGGCCGGCAGGACGTCGCGCTCAAGCACCGACGCCGGGATCGGCAGGCCGGCCAGCTGGTCGACGACCTCCGCCAGTCGCTCGAGGGCGGCCTCGCCGCGCGGCAGGGCTGCCGCTCCCTCGCCAACGGGCCTGACGCCCTGCCAGGCCGGCAGGAAGCGGGCCAGGACGACCTGATCGACGGGCTCTACCTCGCGCCGCAGCCGCGCCAGCGAGCGACGCCGCAGCTGGCGGAGAACCTCGGGATCGCACCATTCCCGCTCGGTGCCGCCCGGCCTGAACTCGCCGCGCAGGATCGTGCCCGCCTCGAGCAGCCGCTCCAGCGCCTCCTCCACCCGCGCCGTCGGGATGGCCCATCGCCGGGCCGTCTCGGCCGCGTGGAACGGGCCGTGATTGCGGGCCCAGCGCGCCACGAGACCGCCGAACGCATCCGAGACGGGCCCGAGGAAGGCCGTCGGAATGCCGATCGGCAAAGGTACACCGAGAGCGTCGCGGAACCGGGCGGCATCCTCTATGGCGATCCAGCGATCGCCGCCGGAGATCCGCAGGACCACGGCCCGCCGCGACCCCTCCAGGGCCGCCAGCCACCCGACGGCGGCCGCCGGCTCTTCAATCCGGGCCGCCACCTCCTCGGCGGTCAGGTCGCCCAGCCGCCGAAGCAGATCGTGCAGCGAGTCCACCGACCGGGCCGCCCGCTCCGGCACCAGCGCCTGCAGCGCCAGCTCCAGGTCGGCCAGCGCCTCGGGGTCGATCAGGTCGCGCAACTCCTCCTGGCCGAGGAGCTCGCGCAGCAGCTCGCGGTCGAGCGCAAGCGCGCCGGCTCGCCGCTCCGCCAGGGGCGCGTCGCCCTCGTACATGTAGGCGGCCAGGTAATCGAAGAGCAGCGAGCCGGCGAACGGCGAGGCCGCGACGGTCTCCACTTCCCGGACCTCGATGTCGCGCCGGGCCACTCCAGCCAGAACCTCGCGCAGGGCCGGCAGGTCGAAGAGATCGGCCAGGCACTCTCGATAGGTCTCGACGATGATCGGGAAGGAGCCGTACCGGCTCGCCACCGCGAGCAGCCCGGCCGAGCGCTGGCGCTGCAGCCACAGCGGCGTGCGCGACCCCGGCCGCCGCCGGGGCAGCAACAACGCCCGGGCGGCGTTCTCGCGGAAGCGGGCCGCGAACATCGCCGAGCCGCCGAGGCGGCCCACCACCAGGTCCTCGACCTCCTCGGCCGACGGGAAGAGCAGGTCGAGGATCAAACCGCGCGGCTCGCCCGCGCGGTCGCCGCCCGGATGGCCCCCTCGGCTGCCGTCTCCCCCATCGCCCCAGCCTCCGCCGACGGCCTCGCCCTCGGGCAGCCGTATGGCGATGCCGTCGTCGGACCAGATCGTCTGGGCGTCCCCGACGAGCCGCTCTTCCAGCCTGGACTCGATGGCGAGCGCCCAGGGCGCATGAACGCGCCCGCCGAACGGAGTAAGGACCACGATCCGCCAGTCGCCCAGCTCGTCGCGAAACCGCTCGACGACGATGCGGCGGTCCGTCGGCAGCGACCCGGCCGCCTCACGCTCTTCGGTCAGGTACGAGAGAACGTTCTCCGCGGCCAGGTCGTCCAGATCGTGGTTCTCGAGGAGTCGGCGGCGCGCCCGACCCCGACCTCTCTCGCCGCCGGCCAGGTCGGCCTCGAGCTCGCGCACGAACTGTCCCATCGCCCGGCCGAGCTCGATCGGCCGGCCGAGACCGTCGCCGTGCCAGAACGGGATCTTGCCGGGCACACCGGGCGCCGGCGAGACGACCACGCGATCGGGCCGTATCTCCTCCACGCGCCAGCTCGTTGCCCCGAGCGCGATCACCTCGCCGACGCGACTCTCGTAGACCATCTCCTCGTCCAGCTCGCCGACGCGCCGCCCGGGCGTTCCGGCCTCGCCGACCAGAAACACGGGATAGAGCCCGCGGTCCGGGATCGTGCCGCCGCTCGTGATCGCCACGGTGCGCGCGTCGCGGCGACCTTCGACCCGGCCGGTCTCGCGGTCCCAGACCACGCGGGCCTTCAGCTCCGCGAACTGGTCGGAGGGATACGCGCCGGCAAGCATGCCCAGGACCGCCTCGAAGGCGTCGCGGGTGAGGCTCTCGTACGGCGCCGCCCGCCTGACCGCCTCGAAAAGCTCGTCGGCCGCCCACGCTTCTCGGACCGTCATTGCCACGATCTGCTGGGCCAGCACGTCGAGGGGGTTGCGGGGCAGCTTCGTCTCCTCGATCGCGCCGTCGTGCATCCGGGCCGTCACCACGGCCGTCTCGAGCAGGTCGCCGCGGTATTTCGGGAAGAAGATGCCGCGGCTGGGCTCGCCGACCTGGTGGCCGGCCCGACCGACCCGCTGCAGCCCGCTCGTCACGCTGTTCGGCGACTCGACCTGGATCACCAGGTCCACCGCGCCCATGTCTATGCCGAGCTCGAGCGAGCTGGTGGCGACGATGGCCGGCAGCCGCCCCGCCTTCAACGCCTCCTCGATCTCGACGCGTTGCTCGCGGGCCAGCGAGCCGTGGTGGGCCCGGACAAGCTCCTCGCCGGCCAGCTCGTTGAGTTTGTTGGCCAGCCGCTCGGCCAGCCGCCGCGAGTTGCAGAAGATGATCGTGGAGTGGTGCTCGCGGATGAGCTGCAGGATCTGGGGGTGGATCGCCGGCCAGATGCTGTGGCGCGCCTCGGGATCGCCAACGACGCCGACGGGACCGCCGGACCCTTCGCCCGGCGGGACCAGATCGCCGAGCCTGCTCATGTCCTCGACGGGGACGCGGACCGACAGCTCCATCGCCTTGCGCGAGCCGGCGTCGACGATGCGGACCTCGCGCGACTCCCCCGCCCTGCCGGGTCCGATGCCGCCCAGGAACCGCGCGATCGTCTCCACCGGCCGCTGGGTCGCCGATAGCCCGATCCGCTGCGGCGGCTTCGCGGTCAGCTTCTCCAGCCGCTCAAGGCTGAGGGCGAGGTGGGCGCCGCGCTTCGTGCCCGCCAGGGCATGGACCTCGTCGACGATGACGTGTTCCACGCCGCGCAGGGTCTCGGCGGCCTGGCTGGTCAGGATCAAGTACAGCGACTCGGGCGTGGTAATGAGGATGTCCGGGGGGTTGCGGACCAGGTGGCGCCGTTCGTCCGCCGGAGTATCACCGGTACGGACGCCCACCTCGATGCCGAGCAACGGCTCGCCCAGCCGTTCGGCCGCCAGCCTTATTCCCGCCAGCGGAGCCCGCAGGTTGCGCTCGACGTCGTAGATGAGGGCCTTGAGCGGGGAGACATACAGGACGCGGACGGTCGGCGTCTTCGGCCGCGGCTCGCGGGCCAGGCGGTCGAGGGTCCAGAGGAACGCGGCCAGCGTCTTGCCGCTGCCCGTTGGGGCATGGATCAGGGTGTGGCGGCCGGCCGAGATGCTCGCCCAGCCGCCGACCTGGGCCGGCGTCGGGGCCGCGAAGGCAGACCGGAACCACTCGGCGACCGCGGGAGCGAACGGCCCTAGGGGGTCGGCGGCGGGTACGCCGGTCTTCGGATGCGGGGCGTTGGAGGCGGCGGCCACGAGGCGCCCAGTATAGGCGAATCGCGATGATTAGATCGTACGTTCGATAGCCGCCTGTCAGGCGGCTATCACACCGCGGCGGCCATTGACCGCAGGAAACGAGCAAAGGCGCGTCCGCGTCATCAACGCAAGCGCACCTCACCCGACCGGTCGCCCCGAGGATCGGGCCCGGAACATAAAGGAGACGGCGAGCCTTGCGGCCCGCCGTCTCGAAGTGCAGGGAGGAATGTGGGACGGACTCTCCCCGCGCTGGTTGTCCGGGTGTTACCCGAGGGCGTACTTGACGACCGGGATCCGCTGGATCACCGGGAGCTTGGCCACGACGGTGTCGAGGGCGTACGCGCCGGCACCAGTGAGCACGAGGACGGCGGCGCCGAGGCCGTACATGAACTGCTCGTTGAACGGGCCGTTCGCGAAGCTCCAGTTGGAGACGAAGAGGAGGGCCATGAGGACGGTGCCCATCACGGCCGAGAAGCGAGTGGCCAGGCCGAGGATGAGGGCGATGCCGATGGCGCACTCACCGAAGACTACGAGCGTGTCCATCAGGTGGATAAGCGAGGCGTTCCCCGCGACGGAGACCCAGAAGCCGTGGGTCGGGTTGATGACGGCCTTCGGGTCGCTGCCAAGCCAGGCACCGGTGGTCGCAAACTTCAGATATCCCAGAGAGGTGAACGGCTGGCCGCTCGCCCACATGAAGAACTTGTCCAGTCCGGCGAAGGCGAAGCCAAGTCCGAGGCCCGCCCGCAGGATGAAGATCCCACGATCCTTGCTGTCCACTGTTACTCCCTGCACCTTTCGCTGCCGGTCTGCCGCCCCTGGTAATCCCAGGAGCTCGACCGATTTCGCTGTCGGCCCGCGGCCCCCGGTATCCCAGGTGTCCGGCCGATTGATCTTGATGTGTCGAATGTAGATGTGATTACTGTTTCTTCTCCGTGCCGTTGGTCCCGAATGGACTAGTCCGTCCGGACTCTTGAATAGCGCTAAAGTCAGTATTTGTTGTTTAGGGCAAGGTAGAGTGGCAGTTGTGAATCATGACTGGCTTAGTTAGTGTTAGATGTCGCGAGGTTTACGAAGAGGGTCCGGCATGGATCCGTGATCCAGCCGCGGGCGCCGGCGCCGGCGCCGTGACCCTCGAGCGGTCGTTGGGCCGGGGCCGGCTAGAGGGCCGCCAGCCACTCCTCGATGCTCTCCGGGAGACCGGCCGGCGCGCCCGGCGGCAGCGAAACCGCGAGACGGGCATCCGGGTCGACCGCCGAGATGCGGGACGGTGCCGGGCTCAGGGTCATGCCGGCGGCACGGGCGAGCCCCTCGGCCACTCCCCTGCGGACCGCCCGGGGCAGCGGGTCCATCGGGTCGCGGTCAGCGACTGTGTGGAGGGCCACCAGCGCGCGGCCGTCGCGGGCCGGATCGGCGACGAGGGCACGGAGCATGGCCGCGGCCAGCCCGCCGCGCCGCCATTCCGGCGCTACTCCCAACGCCACGAGCCGGTCCACGCCGTCCAGTTCGGTGGGCGCCGCCAGCGCGACTCCGACCAGCCTCTCCCCGCTGACGGCGCCCACGGCGGCGGCTCCGTCGGCCAGCGCGGCACGGAGGATCGCGGCCGCCTCGGCCGCGTCGGCCGGAGCGATTACGCCCGGCTCCAGGGTCAGCGAGTCGAGCGCGGCCGGCGTGAGCGGCGCGACGACCGTTGGCGTCGCCCGGTCCACGGCCCGGTCCCCCGCCGCCCCCCGGCGGGCCGGCGGCGCTTCTGCCGCCGGAGCGGCGCGCGCCATCGTGCTCGTCGCGCCGCCGTCGGGGCGCCACCAGCCCCGGCTCCCGGCAACGCTCAGCAGAGCCGGCACCATGACGGTGGTTACGAGCGAGACCGTCTCCTTCGCCCGCCGGCCCGCCGTCGACCCGATCGCGATCTCGTCCGTCATGCCCGGTTCGTCGTCGAAGCTCGCGGGGAGCGGTCCGCCATCCCACCGCTCGGCGTCGCCCGCCCAACGCTCCCGCCACGCCTCCGGCAAGCGCGCCGGCGTCTCCCGGTGTGCGCCGGCAAGCCAGGTCAGGGCCCAGGCCCGCGGCACGACGCGGTAGACGGCGTAGCCGCCTCCGCCGGTCGCCAGCCATCTCCCGCCGGCATAGGCGTGGGCGATTCGATCGACGAGACGGGCCGCTTCGCCCATCGCCGTCGTCGTCAGCGACAGATGCGCCAGCGGGTCCCAGGCGTGGCCGTCGGCGCCGTGCTGGCTCACGACAAGGTCCGGCCCGAATGCCGCCGCAAGCGGGGGGACGACTGCGCGAACCGCGGCCAGCCATGCCTCCGGACCGGTCCGCGGCTCCAGCGGCACGTTCACCGCGGTTCCTGCGGCGGTTCCCTCCCCTATCTCGTCGAGGAAGCCCGTGCCGGGGAAGAGAGATCGACCCGACTCGTGGAACGAGATCGTCAGCACGCCGGGGTCGGAGTAGTGGAGCGCCTGGACGCCGTCGCCGTGGTGGACATCCAGGTCGACGTAGAGGACTCGCAGGCCTTCGCGCCGTGCCCTCGCGATCGCAAGCGCGACGTCGTTGTAGACGCAGAAGCCGCTCGCCCGCGCCCGCATGGCGTGATGGAGCCCGCCGCCGGGGTGGTAGGCATGCTGCACGTCGCCGCGCAGGATGGCCTCGATCGCCCGGATCGAACCTCCGGCCACGGCTGCCGCGGCCTCGTGCATACCCTCGAACGGCGGGTCGTCGCCCGGCCCGATGCCGGTCTCCGGCTCGCTCGACGGATCGGCCGAGAAACGGCGGACCGCGGCGATGTAGCCCGCCGAGTGGAGCCACTCGAGCTCGGCGTCCGCCGCCGGCTCGGGCGCGAGGCCCGGCTCGGCTCCGACTGCGCGCAAGAGCTCGATCCCCGGCCCGAAGCGCCGCGGGCTGAGCGGATGCCGCGGCCCGAAGTCGTACTCGAGCGAGCGCTGCCCATAGACGAGGAGCGGTCCGTCAGCCACGATCGGCGCCGGTGTCGCGAGCCATGCCCGAATGATCGCTCCGGCGGCAAATGGACGCCCGGATGACGGCCCGCCGGGGCAAAGGTCGGTCGGAAGGCAGCCCGCCGCCTGAAGCCGCGCCTGCGTCGGGCAGACGGTCCGGCCGCGGAGTTACGCTGCCGTCATGACTGCTCGCGAGACGACGCCGCTGATCCGCCCGGTCCGCCCCGCGGAGTACGAGCGGCTCGGCGAGCTCACGGTCGCCGCGTACCACTCGCTCCCCGACGTGATGCCGCACCAGCACATCTACGACGAGCGGCTCCGCGACGTGGCAACTCGGGCCCGAACCTCGTGCGTTCTCGTTGCGGTAGGTTCCGCCGGAGATCTCCTCGGTGGTGTGACATACGTGAGCGGCCCCGACGATCCCTACTCCGAGGAGTTGAGCGAGGGCGAGGCAGGAATCCGGATGCTGGCCGTGGATCCGGCCCGCCACGGCCGTGGCATCGGTCGGGCTCTCACCCTGGCCTGCGTAGAACGGGCCCAGGCCGCGGGCCGGCGAAGGGTCGTTCTGCACACGAGCGATTGGATGGCCGCGGCCAAGCACCTCTACGAATCGCTCGGCTTCGAGCGCGACACGGCCATCGACTTCTCACCCGCTCCGGGCATCGACCTCATCGGCTACGCGTTCGAGCTGGGCGAAACAGCCCCGTCGCGGGCGGCCCTGCGCAGCCGGCGGACCTCGACGAGAGGCGATTAGTCGAGCGAAGGCGCGCCGGCCGGGCTGGCCGCACGATGGGCGGGTTCGGCGGATCGGCCGCGATCGCCGCCAACTCGATCGCCGATCTGCGGCACGTGGCCCCGCAGTATCGCGACGGCCGCCACCGCCTCCGCCCCAATCGTCACCGCCCCGTTCATGACGAGCGCGGCGGGCGTGCCCCACAACCCGCCCACGCCTCCCGTCAGGCCGTTTCCGAAGGGCGTCGAGCCCGAGAAGACGGTCGTGTACACGCTCATGACCCGGCCCCGGAGCGGCCCCGGCACCGACACCTGGACGAGGGAGTTGGCGCTGATGGCCGTCGCGATGGCACCCAGCCCGGCAAAGAAGACAGCGACCGCGGCCACAGGGAGCGAGGACGTCGCCGCCAACACGAATTCGGCAATGCCCAGAACCACGCCCCCGCCGATGAGGATCCGCAGCCGTGGTCTCGTCAGCATCGCCACGGATAGCGCGGCCGTCAGCGCCCCGGCTCCCATCGAGGCGTAGAGGATCCCGAACCCGGTCGGCCCGGCGTTCAAGACCCCGGCCGCCATGACGGGCAGCACCACGTTGAAGTTCATGCCGAATGTCGAGACGAACCCGATGACGGTGATGGCCAGCAGCACGACCGGCGTCCGCCAGACGTAGCGCAAACCCTCGCCCAGGCCGGCGCGGACCGCCGAGATGGATCGAGGGATCGCCATCCGCGCGGCCGGCATCAGCTCGCTCTCCCGCATCGCGAGCAGTCCAACCACGACGGCCCCGTAGCTGAGCCCGTTGATAGTGAAGCACAGCGCGGTTCCCACGAGGGCGATCAGGACGCCGCCGATGGCCGGCCCCACGATGCGCGCGCCGTTGAAGACGGCCGAGTTGAGAGCAATACCGTTGGCGACATCGTCCCTGCCCACCATCTCGACTACGAACGCCTGACGTGAGGGCATGTCGACGGTGTTCACCAGCCCGAGCAGCAGCGCAAGAACGAAGACGTGCCAGACCTGCACCACGTTGAAGTAGACCAGGCCGCCCAGGATGAGCGCCAGAAGGCCGGCCGCGGTCTGGGTCGCGATCAGGGTCCGCCGCTTCGGCCAGATGTCGGCGATGATCCCGCCGAACAGGCCGAGCAGGAGTACCGGCAGGAACTGCACGGCGCCCAGCAGACCGAGATACACGATGGCCTGTTTCGGGCCGACCAGAGTCACCAGCAGCCAGCCCTGGGCCACTGTCTGCATCCACGTGCCGGTCACGGAGATGAGCTGGCCGAAGAAGAAGAGGCGGAAGTTGCGACGCTTGAGGGCGCGTCCGGCAGCCATGAACCTGACCCGGCCGCCGAGCATCATGGGGCGCCCTCGCTTTCCAGCGCCGGCCGCGTCGGCTCAGCCTCGTAGGAGCGATGCTCGCCGCGCATCAGCGAGACAGCCGCACCGAGGAGACTGGCCACGACGCCCACGAGGAAGGCCAGGTGAAGGGCATCGATGAACGACTTGAGGCCGATCCCGCCCCCGCCGATCTGCGTGCCGGAGAAGACCGCCACGAGAACCTTCGGATCCATCGAGGCCGAAACGAGGCCGATGGCAAGCGCGATCGAGATGACGAATCCCGACTGCATCAGCATCATCCGCGTGCCCGCCCCTACGCCCCGCTTGCTCGGCGGGACGACGCCCATCACGGCGCTCGTGTTCGGCGAGTTGAAGATGCCGGACCCGGCGCCGATGACCAGCTGCCAGAAGGCCAGCTGCCAGTAGGGAGTATCGGTCTGGAGCGTCACCAGGCCGGCCAGGCCGATCGCCGTGATGACCATGCCGGCCGTCGCCAGGGCACGCGAGCCGTACAGATCGGCAAGCACTCCGCTGATCGGCGACAGCACCACGAGCCCGATCGCCAGCGGCGCGAGCATGAGACCGGCAGTCACCGGGTCCTCGCCCCGGGCCCCCTGCAGGTAGAAGACCAGCAGGAACAGCACGCCGTTGCGGGCGATCGCGTTGAGGAACCCGGTCAGGTTTCCCATGGCGAAGAGCCGATCCTGGAAGAGAGTCAGGTCGAGGAGCGGGGCGTGATGGTGGCCCTCGACCCACAAGAAGATGGGCGCGGCGACGACGAAGGCGAGGAAGCCGGCGACGACCCACCACGTCGTCCAGCCGTACACGCCACCGAAGGCCAGGGCGATCATCACGCCCATCAGCCCTACGAAATAGAGCAGCGAGCCGACCCAATCGATCTCGACGCGCCGGTCGGGTAGGGCTTGCTCGACCAGCAGGATGCCGGCAGCCAGGACCCCGATGAGCCCGATCGGGACGTTGAACCAGAAGACGGTGCGCCAGCCGAAGCCGGTCAGCCAGCCGCCCAGGATCGGACCCAGGATGGCGCCGGCACCGATGACCATGGCGTTGATGCCCAGGGCGCGGCCGAGCTCCCGCCGAGGAAAGGCGTCCGTTACGAGGGCCGTGGCGTTGGCCATCAGCAGCGCTCCGCCAACTCCCTGAACCAGTCGCCACAGGATGAGGAGCGTCGCGTTCGGGGCGACGGCGCACAGGATCGAGGCGAGCGTGAAGATGACGAACCCAAGGGTGTAGGAGCGCGCCCGACCGACCATGTCCGCGACGCGGCCGGCGTTGAGGACCAGCACCGTGGCGACCAGCGTGTAGCCGACCACGATCCAGAGCAGGCTGAAAACGTCGGTGTGGAGGTCGCGGAGGATGTCGGGCAGGGCGATGATGAGCGTGCCGCCGGTCAGCGACGCCATCAGCGCGCCGATGCTCGTCACCACCAGCACCCACCAGCGATAGCTGGGGGTGGCCGGGTCGATCGGATGTCGGACCAGGCTCATCGGGGCTGTCTTGCCCCGGGTTCGGCCCTGGCAACGTCGGCCGATTCGAGTTCGGCGATCTTCGCCAGGCTGTGCCGCCGGCGCGCCTCGGTCTCGTCGACCATGGCCCGCAGGCGCTCTATCTTCGTGCACAGGGTTTGCGCCTGTCGCTCGAAGCTGGCGACGCGGGCTCGCAGCAGCCGCAGCCGTTCGACCGGATCGGCCGTGGCGTGGTACGCGGCGTGGTCGGTCTCGCGAGCCTGCTCGTCCTCGAGCAGCCGCGATATCTCCGCCAGTGAGAAGCCGGCGTCGTCGCGCAGGCCCTTGATGAAGCGCAGCCGCTCGAGGTCGGACTCGTCGTACAGGCGGTAGTCGCCCTCGGAGCGCGCGGCAGGCCGGAGCAGACCCATCTCCTCGTAGTACCGCACCGAGCGCGGCGTCAACCCGACCTCGGCCGCGGCCTCGTGAATCCTGAGCAGCCGCACGCCTTCGGCCGCCCGGTCTTTCGTCTCTGTCACGCCGCGATTCTAGCGCAACCTTACCGTTTACGTGAAAGTTGGGGCCGGCCAGACGGGCCCGGGGGATGATCGGCTGCGAGACCAGTCGAGCGCCTCGCCAGGGCTTCCTCGAACGCCCAGACCGTCGCCGAGCCGACCACCGGTCCTATCATTCATGGACGAGTGGCGGGAGGCTGGCGGTGGACCGGTTCAACAAGTTCAGCGACGGTGCGCGCAAGGTTCTGACCCTTGCCCAGGACGAAGCGCAGCGGTTCCAGCACAACTACATCGGCACGGAGCACCTTCTCCTGGCTCTGGTCCGCGAGGAGGATGGGGTCGCGGCCCACGTTCTCATCGGTCTGGGCGTCGAGCTGGGGAAGGTCCGGACTGCCGTCGTGTTCATCATCGGTCGCGGCGACCGGCCGACCCGAGGCGAGGTCGGGCTGACTCCGCGCGCCAAGCGTGTCATCGAGCTGGCCATCGACGAGTCCCGGCGCCTCGGCCACAACTACATCGGGACCGAGCACCTGCTCCTTGGGCTCGTCCGAGAAGGCGAGGGCGTGGCGGCCGGCGTGCTGGAGTCGATGGGCGTGAACCTGGACAAGGTCCGCAACGAGGTCATTCGGGTGCTGACAGAGAGGCCCGCGCCGGCGCGCGTTCCGGATGTCCCGGTCGCGCACCCGTTCGAGGAGACCGACGACAGCCGGCTGGATCGCGTCGTCGCGATCGGTCAGGTCGCGACTCACCCGGGAGTCTCCCTCGAGCTCATCGCCCTCGAGATCCGTCTCGCCGGCTGCCTGCTCCACTGGAAGGCCGGGTTCGACGGCCAGCCGCTTCGGGTCGACCCCGAGCTGACCGTCCGGGACGACCTCGGCACGCGATACGAGGCGCGCCCCCTTTCGTGGAGCCGCGGCGGCCGCGATGCACGAGGCCAGATCACGATCGTCCCGGCCCCGCCGGCCGATGCCGCCCTCCTGTCACTCGAGTTCCGCCTCTTCGCCGCGCCTCTGGAATCCGGCCCCGGGGAGACCTTCGTCGGAACCGTGGTTCGCCTCCGCGACTAGCACCGGGAAGGCGATCAAGGCGGTTGGGGTATCGTCCGGGCATGGCAACCGACCGGCCTCTCACCGAGGAATCTCTCGCCCTCGCCGTTCGATCGCTCGCGGGGCGCGACGCCGACCTTGGCGCCATCGTCGGGCGGTTCGGGCCGCCCCCACTGTGGAATCGGCCCCAAGGATTCGCCACTCTGGCGCACATCGTCCTCGAGCAGCAGGTGTCGCTGGCCTCGGCTCAGGCCGCCTTCGATCGGCTCCGGGCGGCCGTCGGCGAGCTGACCCCGGCGCGGTTCCTGGAGCTCGACGACGCCCGGCTGCTCGCCATCGGGTTCAGCCGGCAGAAGGCCGGTTACGTCCGAAACCTGGCGCGGGCGGTCGAAGCGGGCGCCCTGGATCTGGCCGGCCTGGCCCGCCTTCCCGACGACGAGGCCCATCGAGCGCTGGTGGCGCTGAAGGGCGTCGGGCCGTGGTCGGCCTCGATCTACCTGATGGAAGCGCTTCTCCGGCCGGATGTGTGGCCGGCGACCGACATCGCGCTGGCCGAGGCGGTCGCAAAGGTGAAGGGCCTGCCGGGCCGGCCCGACCCCGCCCGGCTGGATGCGCTGGCGGTGGAGTGGCGTCCGTGGCGATCGGTCGCGGCCCGCCTCTTCTGGCACGACTACCTCAGCCGTCTCGGGAGAGGGTCGGCCCTTCTTTGACCCGCGCGCGGATTCGGCCCCGCAGGTCTCGAGCGGCGGGGCCTCGTCGAGCGGGCCGGGCATGTGTGCCATACAGCTGTCACAGGCGTACGCCACGCTGAGGACATGGAAACCGCCCGATTGGTCCCTCTCCCGTCGGCATCGGCTCGTCAGGCCGGCGTCCGCCTCGACGGGGACCGGCTCGTCGTCGACCACCTGGTCCTGGAGGACTCGTCGCTGGTCGCCTTCGTCGCGGACCGCCCCGCCGACGAACGCGCGCAGCTGGTGGAGCGCGCGCTGCGAATCGGCCTCACTGCCATCCAGAGCGTCGGCGTCACGGTCAACGTGGACGCCGTCCGAGCCGAGTTCCAGGGGCTGCTGCGCCAGACGGAGGCCGCCAACGAGCGAGCGGCCACTGCCCTGGACACGGTGCTGCGCCAGAACTTCGCCGACGGCGACGGGCGCCTACCGCGAACGCTCGAGAAGTTCCTGGGCGACAAGGGCCAGCTTCGAGGCTTCGTGGACGACCTCTTCGACGAGGCCAAGCGCGACAGCGCCATCGGCCGGATGAAGATCCTGCTGGGCTCCTACTTCGACGGAGACGCCTCGCGGCTGGCCCAGCTGCTGGACCCGACGCGCCTCGGCTCGCCGCTCCACCAGTTCCGCGTTGAGATAACGGCCGGCTTCGAGAAGCTCAACGAGCGGCTCTCCGCCATCGAGGCGGCCAGCGCCGCCCGGGCTGGCGAACGCGCGAAGTCCGCGGCCAAGGGCGGGGATTTTGAAGGCCTGATCGAGGGACTGCTCGGCGAGCTGGCGCGTGGGTCGGGCGACCTCGTAGAGCGCATCGGGACGGAAACGGGCGCCATCATCGGCTCCAAGAAGGGCGACTTCGTCCTGACGCTCAACGCCGAGGCCACGAACGGTGCGGAGCTGCGAATCGTCGTGGAATGCAAGGACCGCTACGTCTCCGGGCGGGCGATGCGCGACGAGCTGCGCGAAGCCAAGACGAACCGCGACGCGGCCGTCGCTTTGGTCGTCTTCACGCCGGCCCACGCCCCGGCAGGCATCGCCCCGTTCGACGTCCGCGCCGGCGACGTTTACTGCGTCGTGGACCCGGCCGCGCCGGACGCCGCCACGCTCGAGGCCGCGGTCCGATTGACTCGGCTGCTCGCGCTCCAGTCGGTCCGCAGTCACGACGTCGAGGTGGATGCCGCGGCGGTCACCGAGGCGCTCAAGGGCGTTCGCGAGCAGCTGGAGACCCTGCGCGCGCTCAAGGTGACGCTGACCTCCATCGGCACGAGCGCCAAGGAGGTCTACGCCGGCCTGGACCGCCTGCGCGACGGGATCCTGGCGCGCCTGACAGAAGCCGAAGCCGAGCTCCGCGCCAAGTAACCGATCGCCGGCCCGACGGCGAGCCATGCAAGCATGGCTTCAGGCCGAGGCGCCGGCGAGCACGAGCCAGGCAAGCTTGGCTTGGAGCGAGCGCACCCCAACGTGCGTGAGCGAGGAGCGCAGACGGCAACGTGCCGGCTTGCGCCGGCCCGCGGCATCGGCCGGCTGTCCGGCGATCGGACGGCCGGGCGGTAGGGCGGAACGCCTCGGCTCGCCCTCTGGACAGCGCCGGAGACCGCGCTATGCTCGCGCTTCGCGGGCCCACCGAGAAGGGTTCGCGTCTCGCGAGGTGCTGTCCAATGGCGCGTTCGATGTGGAAAGGGGCCATCCAGTTCGGCCTCGTGACGATTCCGGTGAAGCTGTACCTCGCGACGGAATCGAGGGGCGTGAGTTTCAACATGCTCCACGCCGATTGCCACGGCCGGATCCAGATGAAGACCTACTGCCCCACCGACGAGGTCTACATCGAGCGCGGCGACACGGTCCGCGGCTGCGAGGTGGCCCCGGGCCAGTACGTCGTGGTCACGGATGAAGACCTCGCGGCGGTGCCGCTCAAGACGGTCCGCTCCATCGAGATCGAGCAGTTCGTGCCGGTCGACGCCGCCGGCGAGGCCACCCGCTTCGTGAAGCAGGCCTACTACCTGGAGCCCGACCCGATCGCGCGAAAGGCCTTCTACCTCCTGAAGCAGGTGCTGGCCGAGCGCGGCCTGCGGGCGATCGCCAAGATCGTTCTCCGGGACCGCGAGCAACTGGCCGCGATCGATCCCTTCTCGTCGACGATGCTGCTCTCCACCCTCTACTGGCCCGACGAGGTCCGGAGCGTCGGCGAGCTCCAGCTGCCCGAGGCCGAAGTCGAGGTCAAGCCGGCCGAGCGAGCCATGGCCGAGCAGCTCATCGACGCCATGGCCGGGGAGTTCGATCCGGCCGCATACCACGACGAGTATCGCGAAGCCCTGCTGGGCATCATCGAAGCCAAGGCCGCCGGTGCCGAGATCGCCGAACCGGCCGCGTCACCGGCGGCAGGAGTAACCGACCTGATGGCCGCCCTCGAGGCCAGCCTGGCCGCCGCGAAAGCGTCGCGTGCCTCCGCCGCGCCCCAGACGATGGCCGAGGCGAAAGCCAGGCCGGCTCGCAAGGCCCCCGAGCCGATGCCGGCCGCAGAAGAGGAAGCGGAAGAGGTCGCCCCCGTCCGGCGCCGCAAGTCGGCCTGATCCGCAGCTCACCGCCGCCCGCCGGAGCGTTCGCCCGCGCCCGAGACGGTGCGCACCTCCCATCGTCGGGTTCGCCCCTGCGCTAACCTGAGGCCATGTCTGCGCACCCATGGCCGCTCTTCGACCTCCGAATCAGGACGCCGCACCTAGAGCTGCGCCTTCCGACCGACGACGACCTGCTGGAGCTGGCACACGTCGCCCGGGCCGGCGTGATGGATGAGGGTCAGACCTTCTTCGCGGTTCCCTGGCACGAGCTCCCCTCGCCCGCTTTCGAGCGCCAGTTCCTGCTCCACTGGTGGGCGTCGCGCGGAAGCTGGAACCCCAAGAACTGGAACATCGGGTTCGCCGTCGTCGCCGGCGGCCGGCCGATCGGGATCCAGGACATGATGGCGCGCGGCTTCGCCGTCCGGCGAACGGTAAGCACCGCGAGCTGGATCGGACAGGCCTACCAGGGCCACGGCCTCGGAACCGAGATGCGGGCCGCCGTGCTGGCCCTCGCTTTCGACGGACTCGGTGCCGAGGTGGCGGAGTCCGGCTTCTTCCCGGGCAATTCCGCCTCGGCGCGCGTATCCGAGAAGCTCGGCTACACCCCGAACGGTGAAGACGTCTGGGCTGTATCCGGAAAGCGGGCCGTCGAGCAGCGGCTGCACGTCGGGCGCGAGTCGTGGCGGCGCGGCCTGGTGCCGGTCACCATCGAGGGCCTCGAACCGTGCCTGAAGCTATTCGGCGTCGGCGACCTCGGCCCCGACGAGTGGGCGGCCTTCTGAGGGTCGCTTCGGCCGCGCGCGCCCCGCGCCCGCCACGTGGCCCCGCTCGGCGCCCGGCGAGCCCAGGCCGAGGCGGAGCTGAGCACCGGAGCGAGCGCACCTGAGGGTGCGTGAGCGAGGAGCGCAGGCGACAACGTGCCGGCCACGGCCGGCCCACGGGATGGGCCGCCCGGCGCCGAGCGGATCTACCTTTCGCCGGCTCGACGGCCCACCAGCCACCAGGCAAACGGGAAGATCCCGGCCGCGATGGCGAGCTTCATCGCGTCACCGATCACGAACGGCAGGAAGCCCTTGTCGATCGCCCACGACAGGTCGCTGTGGGCCGCGATGGCCAGCCACGGCACGCCGATGGCGTAGATCACGACCTCGCCGAGGATCATTGCCGCGATCGCGCCCGGGATGCGGCGGTCCCAACCCATCTCCGCGAGCCACCCGACCAGGGCCCCGGCGATCAGGAAGCTGACGAGATACCCGCCCCGGGCACCCAGCACGACGCCCGCAGACCCGATGCTGAAGATGTTGCTGAGGCCGTGCGCCTGACCCGCGTATACGGGCAGGAAGAGGCCCAGGGCCAGGTACAGGGCCACCGAGAGCGCACCGCGGCGAAGGCCGAGGGCGCCTCCGACGACCAGGACGGACAGTGTCTGGCCGGTGACCGGGATTGGGTTGTCCGGCAGCCAGAACGCCACGTTGGCGGTGACGGCGATGAACGCGGCGCCGACGCAGATCAGGGCGATGTGGCGGATGCGCGCGCTTATGCGCTCGCCGATGCGGATCGGAACGAGGAAGTCGGCGATGGTGATGCCGCGTTCGGCGGCAGGCAGGCGGTTCAGCTGATGGGTCGCGAGCATGCGTCGTTGGTCCTTCTGCGGCGCGGCTGCGGCGCTGTCACAACCGGTGCCCTTCTCCTGGCCCGGCGGGTCGAGTGTAGCAAACGGTGGTACCGGAGCGGACGGGCGACCCAGAACCGACATCGCGGCACGCTATTCGTGCTGGAGAGCCCGGACGATCGAGACCCGGCTGGCCAGACCGGCCGGGTAGATAGAGGCGGTCAGGCTTATCAGGAAACCGAAGAGGACGGCCAGGCCGATCGACAACCACGGCGGATCGAAGACGAGGCCGTAGCCGGCGCTCGACCAGGCGACGAGAAGCACACCCACCAGCAGCCCGACGGCAGCTCCCACGATCGAGCCCACGAGACCGAGCATCCCGGCTTCGATGACGACCATGCCCCATACCTGGCGACTGGTCATGCCTGTCGCGCGCAGCACGCCGATCTCGCGGACTCGCTCGAGGACGCTCATCGAGAAGGTGTTGACCATGCCAAGACCCGCGACCAGGACGGCTATCAGGGAGAGGGCGTCGAGAAGCCTGAAGATTCGATCGAGCGCATCGCCGACCGTCCCGGAAACACGGTCGAGCTGGTTCGGCTCGAGCGCGTATAAAGTCGCCGCCGCGTCGACTGCCGCTCGCGCCGTCGATTCCTGGCCGGAGACGTACCTGACCGCGTAGAAGTCGGCTCCGGTGACGCCGAAATCGGCCAGGGCGTCGGACCAGCCGACGAGGATCGCCTCTTGCGCGCCCGTCGGGATCGAATGGGTGACGATTCCTACGACCTTGAGCTGGATGAGCGTCGGGCCGGTCGCGAACTCGATCGAGTCGGCGAGGTGAATGCCCGCCGCGTCGGCAAGAGACTTCGGGACGATGACCGAGCCGCCGGCGTCGATGGCGCCGAGGGCCGCGGCTCTGTCGCCTGCGACGAAGTTCAGGCGACCGTCGGCGAGGAAGTCGCTGCCCTGTATCGCGGCCGCCTCCTGTCGCACCACCGACTTCTCCGTCCGGCCGGCATTCTGCGTGGTGTCCACGTAAGGAACGCCGAAGATTCCGATTGGAGAGACGGACTTCACGCCGGGCGTCTCGGCCAGTTGTGCCCGAATTGGATCGGTCGTGGACATCGGCCGAATCGAGGTCAGCAACTCGCTGCCCGGGATCGTCTCCGCCAGCCAGCTCGCGCCGATCTTGCGAACGTCCTGGGCCGCCGTCCCCAGGGCGACCACCATGGCCAGGCCCACGACGAGCGCGCCGATCGTCAGGGCGGTCCGGCTGCGGTCTCGGGATAGGGAGCTGCGGGCCAGGCGCTCCTCGTTGCGGAAGATTCGGAATGGCAGCCCGCCCAATCGAACGAGCGGACCGAGCAGCTGCGGTACGAGCAGCACCGCCAGCAAAAGCAGGCCGTAGATGGCCAGCGGTCCCCACGCGCCCGAGCCGTTCCCGCCGGCAACCGAGCCGAGGCCGGAACTCGTGGCGCCGGTACCGCTTGGCCAGACCGCCAGGGCGGTGAGGGCCAGGACGCCGAAGACCACGACCAGCCAGCGCAAACGGGCCGCGCCCGCGGCAGCGCCCTTGGGACCTCGCCGCAGGGCTTCCACCGGCGGAATGCGTCCGGCCCGCCAGGCGGGCTCGAGCGACGCCGCGAGCGTGAGGACGACGCCGATGACGAGGGCCATGGCGACGGAACCGGCCGACATGGACGGAGCCGACAGGACGATAGGACCGGACGAGCCGACCCACGACAGGGTCAGCGCCGCCAGGCCGATTCCGGCGGCGATGCCGGCGGCCGAGCCGGCTACCCCGAGCGCGAAGGCCTGCAGCAGCACCAGCCCCATGACCTGAGACCGCGTCGTCCCGGCCGCTCGCAGCAGTCCGACGTCGCGCGAGCGCTCGGTGACCGTCATCGACATCGTGTTGAAGATCAGGAACGCGCCGGCGAACAGGACCACTGCCGCAACCAGCAGGAGGGCGCTGCGGAAGTCGGCCATCTCGGTGCGGAGCGAGGAGGCGAGATCGGCCGTCCGCGACAGGAGGTACGGCTCGGTGGTGATGGTGACGTCCAGCTGGCCGATGAGCTCGTCGACGGAGATGCCCGACGCCACGCCCAGGTCCACGCGAGTCACGCCTGTGGTCCCAAACAGGGTCTGGGCGGACGTGAGTGGTATGAAGACCAGCCGGCCGCCGGCCTCGGGCAGCGGTCCGTCGCCGATCACGATGCCGACGATCTGATATGCCGTCGGACCTGAGGCGACCGACCCGTTCAGCGTGACCGAGTCACCCAGCTTGTAGCCTTCCTGGTCGGCGAGTGTCTGCGTGACCAGCGCCGATCGCGTGTCGCTCGCCGCCAGGAGCCGACCGGACGCCAGCGGCATGTCGTGAAGCTGGGGCTCCAGGACAGAGTCTATGCCGAGCACGGTGACCGGCGGTGGCAGCTTGGACGAAGGCGTCAGATTGGGGCTGGCTGACAGGTAGGTCCTTCGCTCCAGGGCAGGAGCGGCTATCGACACGCCGGCGGCGCCTTTGATGAGGTCGACCGTCTGCTGGCTGAGGCCCGTTTCCTCGAGCGCCCCGACGCGCAGGTCGGCATGGCCCATTTCGTCGGCGGCGGCCCGATCGACTGCCGCGTCCATCGTCGCCCCGGCCGAAAGCGACGCGAAGAGCACGGCCACGCCCAGAGCGATGCCGGCCGTGGTCAGGAAGCTGCGCATCTTGCGTGCGCCCAGGCTTCTCCAGGCCAGCGACGAGAGGCGCCGCACCGACTAGAGCCCCAGTTGGGCGAGACGCGCGATCAGAGGTCCGGCGTCGCGATTGGGCCGGCGCCCCAGCTCGATTTCGTCGCGGATGCGGCCGTCGCCGACCACCAGGACTCGATCGGCATGGGCAGCGGCGCGAGCGTCGTGGGTGACGAGCACGATAGTCTGGCCGAGCTGGTCGCAGGAGCGCCACAGTTCGTCGAGTATCTCGCCGCCGGCCGCGTAATCGAGGTTGCCGGTCGGCTCGTCAGCGAGCAGGATCGCCGGCCGGCCCACGAGAGCTCGGGCCAGGGCGACTCGCTGCTGCTCTCCGGCGGATAGCTGATCGGGCCGGTTGCGCTCGCGGCCGAGCAGGTCCACCAGCTCGAGGACCTCGTGGATCCGAGCCGCCGCGTCGCCGTGGCGGGGATCGACGCCGGCAATGGTGAAGGGCAGCGCCACGTTCTCGTAGACGTCGAGAAGCGGGATCAGATTGAAGAACTGGAAGACGAAGCCGGTCTTCTCGCGCCGCAGGCGGGTGGCCTGGGCATCGCTCAATTGGCTGACGACCTCGCCGTCGAGCACCACCTCGCCGGTTGTCGGCCGGTCGAGCCCGCCGAGGAGTTGCAACAGCGTGCTCTTGCCGGAGCCCGACGGACCCATCAGGGCTACGAATTCGCCGCGCCGGACTCTCAGAGAGACACCCTGGAGAGCATCGATGCCGCGGTTGCCGAGCCAGTATCGCTTGGTCAGATTGCGGGCTTCGAGGATCGTCCCGGGATCGACGGCCCGGTCGCCTGACGACCCGGCCGAGCGAGCGTCGGCCGACGGAGCGACGGGCGGTTGGAATGGCACCACGCCAGTGTATCCAATCGCCCTCCCGGGCGGCCAGCCCGTGTCGTCCGCCGTTCCTGACGGGCCCCGGAGCTACCAGCCGAACAGGCCGCCGAACAGCCAAAGGAAGAGCGAGTCGAACGGCCCCTGCGAGTCCGGTCGTTCGTGGACCCTAAGGCTCGTGACCTTCCCTGAACCCTGGGTGGCGCCCGACTGAGGCTGGCCCGCCCGAGTCGGCGTCGGGGTGGCGGTCGGGGTCGGCGTGGGGGTTTCGGTGGGGGTCGCGGTCGGCGTCTCGGTCGGCGTCGGCGTCTCGGTCGGCGTCGGCGTCTCGGTCGGCGTCGGCGTGGGGGTAGGCGTCGGCGCGACGGTCACGATGGGGCGAGGAGTCACCTTCGGGGCCGGCGGCTTGGTCGGACCGGGCGTGATAACCGGGGCGCTGCACGGGACCGAGAAGAGCACGGTCCAATACTTCTGACCGTTCGCAGCCTTGTAGGCGCCGACTCCCATCCGCACCCAGCTGCCGAGGATGTTGGCCCGATGGGTCGTCGAGCCCATGAAGGCGGCTTCGATCCGGGTCGTGGCGACGTCGTCACCGTAGGTGCTGGTACCGATGTTCTCGCCGGCGACCCTGAAGCAGTAGCCGTCCGCCTGCATGTAGCTGAAGACGTATTTGTTGTCGGGCGGGATCTGGTGCGAGAAGTAGTTGCGATCGCCCATGTCCTTGGAGCGCCACTCCGCCTTGTTGTGGAGGTAGCTGTCGTTCACAAGGGCGGTCAGTCCGGCCGAGGCGCGGTCCTGGTTGGTGAGCGAGAAGAGGAGCTGCTCGTCGGCCGTGCTGAAGGAGGAGACGCCCCAGGCCAGCACGGAGCCGGCAGTCGCGGCAAGAACCGCGGCGCTCAGGGCAAGCGAGACGCTGGCGATCCGCAGTCTACGGAGTGAGCGGCGTGGGGCGGAAGAAGGTGGGGTTGTATGACCCAACATATCGACGACCTGAGTCCTCTTGCCTGTGGTTGCCACCACGGTAGGCCGTCGCTGCCGTCGCGACCCCCGCCCGCAGGTCCGGGCGACGGTCGTCAGGTGGTACCACCCTCCGCTGCGATTGACATACCGAATCTCTCAGTTGCACGGACGCGGGCCTGATTCATGCGCACGAGACCTCGAGACGCGGCCGGAGCAGCCGATTCCTGGGAGCCTCAGTTAGAGCGGCCACGGTCCACGGCTCGGAATGCCGCACGGGCGCCGCCTCGACACCGCGCCTCCGCGCGCGCTTCCGGGCGCGCAGCCGACGATTTCGGGCGTTCTCCTGCTCCTGCCCCGGCGCAGCCGCTATACTCCCGGTCGCTCCCTTGCTGGCGCGCCCGACAGGGCGCTGCGCCCCGGGTCGGCGATGGTGGCCTTAGCTCAACCGGCAGAGCAGCGGACTGTGGATCCGCAGGTTACGGGTTCGACCCCCGTAGGCCACCCCAATTCCACGTCCGAATCGACCGGACGAACGGCGGAACGTCGGAGCGGGCATTTGCCTCCCCCGGCGAGGCGGTGTTAAGCTGCCGGAGCCTCATCCGCCTGGGACTGCGATCCCTGAACAAGGAGACCGGCAGTTTGAGCAATACGGCGGCCACTTCCCCCGGCCTCCCAGCCAGCGACTCGACGGGCGCCATCAGGCGGCCTCGCGGAGCTTCCCTGGTCAAGGCTGCCCTCTTCATCGGACCGGTGGCCGTGCTCGTCGCGGGTCTTCTGCTGGGTCTGCCGGCCAAGCCGGTCTCGGCCCAGCCCCTGCCCACCTTCGCTCCGCTCGCGCCCGAAGGCGTTGCCCACCGCGGCGAGAGCAGCCTTCCACTGGACGTGCCGTTCACGGTCCAATTCACCAAGCCGATGAACGAGAGCACCGTGGCCGCAGCCTTCTCCATCACCCCGGCCATAGACGTGCGGTTCGAGTGGGACGCCACGGGCCAGGTCCTCTCGCTCGCCCCGGACCCGTACTGGCAGCCCCACACCGACTACACGGTGGACATCTTCGGCAGCGCCACCGACCAGGAGGGGCTGGGCCTTACGACGCCCGTTCACGCCTCGTTCCAGTCCGGTGAGCCCACCGCCGGCCAGATCACGGTGACACGCATGGTCGGAGACCGCGCCTCCCCGAGCACCGCCATCCAGATCACCTTCACCCGGCCGGTAAAGCTGGCGACGGTCATGATGCGACTCGGCATCAGCCCGCAGACCCCGACATCGATCACCGGCGACGATCCGACGGATCTGGCGTCCCAGGTCTTCACCATGACGCCGAAACAGGCGCTGCTGACCAACACCACCTACCAGATCACCTTCGGAAACGACGCCACGGACTCCGCCGGCGCGACGCTCCAGCCGATCGCCCCGGTCACGGTCACCACGCTCGAGGCCCCGGCCGTGCTCAAGATCACGCCCCAGGACGGATCCGTCGTCTACGACACGCACCAGCCGATCTCGGTCCAGTTCTCGGTGCCGATGGACCAGAAGTCGGCCGCCGCAGCGCTCTCGGTGACTGTGGGCGGCCGGGCCGTGGCCGGCTCGACGGCCTGGACCGACGACGGTCTCACGCTCGTCTTCACATCCCGGTATGCCTTTTACCTCGGATCGAGGGTCTCGGTCACGGTCAACAAGTCCGCCCGATCGGCCGGCGGCCTGACCATGCCCGCCGGAGCCAGCGCCGGCTTCACCGTGATAGCGGCCGCGACGGGGAAGGGCGGCGGAGGCGGCAGGAAGATCCCGTGGCTCGGAGGCGTTGCCTCCGCGACGAGGCCGTACCATGACTCCGAGCTCTACTACTTGAGCCTGATGAACTGCACCCGGACCGGGGGCTGGGTGACGTCCGGCGGGCTCTGCTCGACCGTTACCCACCACACCCTGCCGGCTCGGCCCGCGCTGGCCAACAGCGACGGCATCGCCGATGGGGCGGCGCGGCCGTACGCCAAGGCGCTGGCCGACGCTGGCGTGCTCACTCACACCTACGGCGGCACGACGGTCCACGCGAGGCTGGCCGCAGTCGGCTTCCCGGGCCCATCCTGGGGCGAGAACATCGCCTCGCCGAGCAACTCGGGAGCGGGCGGGATGGTCTCCGTGGAGACCTATTTCCAGGCCGAGTCGTGGTGCAGGTGCGGCCACTACGCCAACATCATGAACTCGTATTTCCACCGGGCGGGTGTGGGCGTGTGGGTAACCAGCGGCCGCGTCCGAGTCGTCGCCGACTTCTACGGCTGACGCGCGCGGCCGTCGCGGCCGGATCTCCTACGGGATGTGGTAGTAGAAGTGGACCCAGTGGATGCCGACCTCGGCCTGCCCCTCGGCCAGCGTCAGCGCCCCGGTGCACACCTGGTTCTTGAGCTTCGTCTCGAACGCATCCTTGACGTGCGCCCCGACTGAGCGTCCGTCCGCCAGGGCGATCGTATAGGGCTCCGGCCAGAGGTTCCGCGGGTCGGTAGGGCTGCCGCCGAGCTCGAGCGATATGAGGTGGTCCTCCTCGTATGACGCGACCGACGTGTCCGTGTAGCCGTACTGGGCGATCTGGGTCACCTTCAGCGAGTTCGTGTAGGACGTCGGCGGCCGGATCGTCGCCGTCCAGCCGGACGTGCAGATCGTGGACGCGATCGTGCCCTGGGTCACTGCCGTATTGAGCGATCCCGGCGTCAGGACTGGATCGGGCTCGCCGGGGAGTCGCGCCGCGGCCGAAGTTGGGGCCGGCGCGCCGGTGGGTCCCGGCGTGAAATCGATCGCCGGAGTCTCGCTGCCGGCCGGCTCGTCCCCGGGATCCCCGGTTTCGCCGGTGATGGCCCCCGAGCCGCCGTCCGGCGCGACGGAAGGCGCCGCCGAGGCCACGAGGGACGGCGCCGGCGTGGGCGATGGGCTGGGACCGGCAGAGCTGCAGCCGGCCGCCGCGACGGCGGCCGCGAGCAGGACCATCGTGAGTCGAATCGACCGAACGCGATCGCGCATTTCGCGTGCCTCCTCCCGGCAACGCGCTTCCCCCCGATGGGAGCGCCATGCTCAGCCTAGCCGGTCATACCCCGCTTCGCCGGGGCGTCCCGAGCCGCGAGCGAGCCGGTCGGCTACGATCCGCCGATGAGACGCCGCCTCCGGATCCATTGCTCGTGACGCCCCTCGAGATCGTGGCGATCTTCGGCGCGGGCCTGGCTGCCGGGACGATCAACACCATCGTCGGCTCCGGCTCGCTCATCACCTTCCCGACCCTGCTCGCCTTCGGCTTCCGTCCACTCGACGCCAACGTATCCAATACCGTCGGCCTGGTCCCCGGCTCCGCCAGCGGCGCTTTCGGATATCGGCGCGAGCTCGTCGGGCAGCGCTCGCGGGCGATCAACCTGGGGATCTCGTCCGGCGCGGGCGGGCTGACCGGCGCGGTTCTCCTGCTGGCATTCCCGGGGGCGTTCGAGGCGATCGTGCCGGTCCTGATCGCCGTGGCCCTGATCCTCGTGGCGACCGGCCCCCGCCTGTCGAAGGCCTTGTCCGCGCACCGCCACGCCGAGTCGCACCGGTCGTGGCAACTGGCCGTGCTCTTCTTCGCGACGTCCGTGTACGGAGGCTACTTCGGGGCGGGCATGGGCATCATCATGATCGCCCTGCTGACGATCTTCGTACCCGACGACATCCAGCGCCTGAACGGCCTCAAGAACGTCCTGGCAGCGTTGATCAACGGCGTTGCCGGACTGCTGTTCATCGCCATCGCCCCGGTCCACTGGGACGTTGTCCTGCTTATCGCCACCGGCTCCATCATCGGCGGCCAGGTTGGGTCGAGGGTCGGGCGAAGACTGCCCGCTCCGGTCTTGCGGCTCGCGATTATCTGCGTCGGCCTGCTCGCCGAAGCCAGGCTGCTGCTCGGCTAGGCAGCGCCCGAACTCCCGATCGGGGCTGCCCCGCCGGTTCCGGCGAAGGTGGGGCAGGAGGCCCTTCAGTCGCCTCCGGCTCGGCGGGCGCCTGAAATT
Source organism: Candidatus Limnocylindrales bacterium (assembly GCA_050010635.1). GTDB lineage: Bacteria > Chloroflexota > Limnocylindria > Limnocylindrales > CSP1-4 > Fen-1039. Next base: position 24,946 of record JBEKKR010000007.1, on the reverse strand, counting down.
CGCCGAAGCTCTCGAAGACGGGTGCGCCGGCCGCGGTCGAAGCCACGGTCGAAACCGGCACGCTCGGCAGCCGGACCCAGAAGCTGGCTCCGCTGTCGGGCCGATTGAAGGCGCCGATCGTGCCGCCGTGCTGCTCGACGATCCACTTCGCAATGGCGAGGCCGAGGCCGGTGCCGCCGGCCGGCGCGTCGTCCGCGCGCCAGAACCGATCGAAGAGCCGCGGCAGATCCTCAGGCTTGACGCCGGGCCCGTGGTCGTCGACCTGCAGCAGCGCTCCGCCTGCTTCGGGCCGAACCCAGACGGCCACCATCGAGTTGACCGGACTGTGCCGGATGGCGTTGTCGACCAGGATCGTGACCAGCTGGCGCAGACGGAGCGGGTCGCCCGTGACGGGCGCCGGCAGAGGATCGAGCACCACCGAGACGCCGCGTTCCTGGCCGAGCGTGACCAGCATCGAAGCAGCGTCCGCGGCGACGTCGCCGAGATCGAGAGGGATGCGATCTACCTGGACGACGCCCGAATCGGTTCGGGCGAGAAGCAGCATGTCCTCGACGAGGGCGGTCATGTGGCGCACTTCGGCCTCGATGTCGCCGAGCGCCTCGCCGACCTCCTCGACCTTGCTGCGCCGGTTGCGTTTGAGGTCCTCCACGCTGGCCCCGATGACGGTGAGAGGCGTTCGCAACTCGTGGCTCGCGTTCGCCGCGAACTCGCGCTGGCGCAGGAGGGCGGCCTGGCGGCGATCGATGGACTGCCGGATGGGCACAAGGGCCCGGCCGGAATAGAGGTAGCCGGCCAGAAGTGAAGCCAGCAGGGCGATCAACCCGCCGAACAGCAGGACGGTTCCGAGGGTATCCAGCAGCCCAACCTCGCCGGTCCGAAACTGCGCCCACTGAACGCGGTCCCCGACGAAGCGAGGGTTGGCCGAGAAGCCGCTCAGGATCCGGCAGGGCGTACCGTCCGGGAGGGTGATGTTGCGGATGTCGATTTCGCCGGGCCTGGTCACGGCCGCAAGGCCGGCTTTGTCCGGCAGGCCGGCCGGGATCCCGGTCAGGCCACGCGGCAGGCCGACGTTGCCCTGGGCATCGACGACGATCGCGATCAACCCCGCGTTGGGTCCTTCGATCGTGAATCCGTACGGGTCGTCGCCGGCGGCTTCGTGCGTCGCGGCCGCGGTGAGCTGGTCGCGGGCTGCCGTCTGGATCCGGTCCGACACGATCGCGTATACGGCCGTCTCCAGCGTGATCAGGACCAGCAGAGTGACGATGCCGCTGACGGCCATCAGGCGGAACCGAGTCCGCCGCAGCAAGTGCACGTCGTCGGGGGTGGCACCTAGCGGCAAGGCCGAGGCGTCTTCTTTCGAGGCGTAGCGGCCCGGATGCCATCGCCACGGTCGGGGCAAGCCGGGTCGCCTCATCGGTCAGACCTCACGGAGACGGTAGCCGACACCCCGCACAGTCTCGACGCTCGCGGACGCCTCGGCACCCAGCTTCTCGCGAAGGAGATGGATGTAGGCCTCTACGGTGTTGGGCGTCAGGGCCACGCCGTACGGCCAGGCGTAGTCGAGCAGCTGATCGCGCGACAGCACCTGGCCCGGCCGGCGGAGCAGGCACTCCAGGATGGAGAACTCGCGCTGGCTCAGATCGACAGGCTTGCCCGAGACGGTCACGCGCCTGGTCGTCTCGTCCAGCTCGATCGGCCCGGACTTCAGGGCCGCCGACTTCCGGGATGGCGGCCGCCTGCCGAGTGCGCGCAGCCGGGCCAGCAGCTCTTCATAAGCGAATGGCTTGACCAGGTAGTCGTCCGCGCCGGCATCCAGGCCCTCGACCCGATCGTTGATCGAGTCGCGGGCCGTGAGCATCAGGATCGGCACCTGGGACCCCTGTTTGCGGAGCGTCCGCGCCACTTCGAAGCCCGACCTGTCGGGCAGCCCGACATCCAGGATCAGGGCGTCGAGCTCCAGGCTGGAGGTGGCGACCTCCAGCCCTTCCTCCGCTGTCATGGCGGTCTCGACGACGTGCCGATCCTGGCTCAGGAGCCGCTTGAGGAGGCGACTGAGCCGGGCGTCGTCCTCGACGACGAGCAGGTGCACGACTTTGCTCCTAGGGCTGTGTGATCAGCACGTCCTTGGCCGTCAGAGTACGCCCGCCGAGGGCACCGGTCGCGCTCGGGTCGGGCGTCTCGCTGGCCAGGGCGCTCGTGTCTATCTGAACGGTAACGCTCGTACCGACCTTGACGTCGCTGGGACTCGCCGCGGCCGCGGCGTGGTACGTGGTGTTGCCGGAAAGGTCGATCGTGACGCTGGTCCCGCTGGCTTCCTGGATAGTCATGGACGTGGGGGTGATCGACTGGACCGTGCCGGTTACGCCGCCGGTCACGCCGCCCACGCCGCGACCGCCGGCACCGCCGCCGAACTGGCTGGTATCGAACGTCTGGCCGGGAGCGAGAGACGGGAAGGCTCCGCCCCGGGGGAACCCGCCGGCACCGCTGGGGTTCGCGGCCGCGGTTACGCTCGGCGCGGTCAAGTGGCCGAGGGCGAAGCCGATGCCGCCGACCGCCACCAGTGCGGCGATCATGAGAAGGGCGATCGTGGTGCGATCCTGCTTCGCCGGGGGCCGGACGGGCTGCGGAGCCGGCTGCGTCGATTCGGTCATTTGTCTTCCTCTTTCGTTCCTGCGACGAGTGCTATTCGTATCTGAGCGCGACGACGGGATCCAGGCGGGCGGCCTGGCTGGCCGGCCAGACGCCGAAGACGATCCCGACGATGAGACTGAAGCCGACCGCCACCACGATGGTCGCCGGATTGAACACGAAGCCCCAGCCGGCGTAGGTGCCTATGCCGAACGAGGCCACTACCCCGACGCCGATGCCGATCGCGCCGCCGGCGAGCGAAAGAGCCAGGGCCTCCACCAGGAACTGCGACAGGATGTCGCGGCCGCGGGCGCCGATGGCCTTGCGGATACCGATCTCACGGGTCCGCTCGCGGACCGAGACCAGCATGATGTTCATGATCCCGATCCCGCCCACGAGCAGCGAGATCGAGGCGATCCCGGCCAACAGGAAGGTCAGCACGTCGCTGACGGAGCTGACCGTGCCGAGCAGCTGAGACTGCGTGGTGATCGTGAAATCGTTTGTGCCCGTGCTGGATATGCCGTGGCGCTGCTGTAGCGTGTAGGTGATCTCAGCGGAGAGGGCATCGATCTCGTCCTGGCTGGTGGCGCTGAGGCCGATCGCCGAGACGCTTGCGGAAGTGGTGTAGAACTCACGAGCCGTCGAGAGAGGGATAAGGACGCGATCGTCTTCGGATGTGGTCCCGCCCTTGGGCTGCAGGATCCCGATCAGCTCGAACGGCAGGCCGCCGACATAGATGGTCGAGCCGATGGATTTCTCGGTCAGGCTCAGGTTGTCTGCGGTCGTGGCTCCGATGACGGCTACTCGCAGGTTGTGGTCGACGGACGCCTGGTTGAGGAACGAGCCAACCCACGTCTGATACGCAAAGACGGACAGGAAGCCGGGCGTCGTCCCGATCACGGAGGCTGTCTCGTTGAGCGACCCCGCAACGATCAGCTTGTTGGCCGTGATCTCCGGGGCGATCGCCGCGACGCCGTCTAGCTGAGCAAGCGCGTTGGCGTCGTTGAGTGTGAGCGTGGTAGCGGAGCCGATAAACCCTCGAGTTGCCCCGGTCTGGGTGAAGCCGGGGCTCACCGTGACCAGATTCGTGCCCAGTGACTGGAGGCGATCGCTGATGCCCTTCGTGGCTCCTTGAGCGACGCTCACCAGGGCGACCACGGACGCCACGCCGATGATGATCCCGAGCATCGTCAGGGCCGTCCGCATCTTCCCCGTCCCGAGGCGGGACAGGGCGAGTCGCATGAGATCCGCGAGTTTCATGCCGACACCGCCTCTTGCAGCTGACCGTCGCGGAGGTGAACCGCCCGATCGGCTGCGGCGGCAACGTCGGTGTCGTGGGTGATGAGGACGATCGTGCGGCCGAGAGCGTGGAGGTCCCTGAACAGGTCGAGGACCTCGGCTCCGGAATGACTGTCGAGGTTGCCCGTCGGCTCGTCGGCCAGGATCAGCGCCGGTTCGGTGACCAACGCGCGGGCGATGCCCACGCGTTGCTGCTGACCGCCGGAGAGTTCGGAGGGCTCGTGGCTGAGCCGGTCGCCGAGACCAAGCCGCTCCAGCGCCGACTGCGCGCGGCGCAACCGTTCCTTCCTGCCGACGCCCTGATACATCAGAGGTGTGGCCACGTTCTCTAGGGCGCTGGTCCGAGGCAGCAGGTTGTAGCTCTGGAAGACGAAGCCGATCGAGCGGCTGCGCACAAAGGCCAGACCGTCGTCGTTCAGCTCGTCCACCGGCTGGCCGTCAAGAACGTAGAGTCCGGAGGTCGGCCGGTCCAGGCAGCCGAGGATGTTCATCATCGTCGACTTGCCCGAGCCGGATGGCCCAATGATCGCCAGGAACTCGCCGTTCGCCACGTCCAGGTTGATATCGACGAGAGCCGGAACCTGGATCTTGCCGAGGTCGTAGACCCGGCTGACTTCCTCGAGCTTGATGATCGGCTCGCCCGGCGCGGCGGTCATCGCCCGAACCCACCGAATCCGCCGCCGCCCGTGAGCGAGTTGACGCCGCCGGGTGCGGCGCCGGTCGTCGTCGTGCCGGTTCGGCTGCTCAGTGTGCCGGTCACGACCGTGTCGCCGGCCTTGAGGCCGCCGGTCACCTGGGCCATGGAGCTGGTCACGAGGCCGACCTGGATCGCCTGGCTCGTCGTGCTTCCGTCGGCATTCACCAGCAGGACGGAATAGCCGGCCGTTGAAGATCCCTGGAGTGCCGTGGCCGGGACCCTAATGGCGTTGTCGACCGAGGCCGTAGTCACCGTGACGGAGGAACTCATGCCGGCGAGGACGGTTTCGGGCGGGCTGGTCAGCGTGACCGTGACCGCGTAGGTCGCGACGCTGCTGGCGCCGCTCGAGGCGGAAGCCACCGGTACGATCTGGGTCAATGTGCCCGCCACTGAAACCTTTGCTCCCGTGACGGAGACCGTCGCCGACTGCCCGACCTTGAGACTGGCGACGTCAGACTCGGCGAAGCTCGCCGTCGCGACCATCGGCCCGACGGATAGCTCCACCGCGTAGCCGCTGGGGGCGTTGACGCCGGGCAGGATGTTCACGGCGATGATCAAACCGTCCGCCGGAGCGACGAGAGTCGCGTTCGTCACGGCCGCTTGATCGGCGTTGACGGTGGCCTGGGCCGATGCGACGGTGGCCTGATCGGCCTGGATCGTCGCTGTCGCCGCCGGCGAGACCTTGGCCTGGTAGGACAGCTGCGCCGCCTGATAGTTGAGCGATGCGTTGGTGACCTGCTGGGCGGCCTGCACGTTCGACTGGTTGACGCTCACCTGGGTCGAGGCCAGGTTCTGTTGAGCCGTGGCCAGGGTGTTCTGATCCTTGGCGATCGCATTCGGATCCGGAGGCGAGGTCGCCTGGTCGGCGGTGAGCTGGTCCTGGGCCGCGGTCACTGCCGCTTGAGACTGGGACAACTTGAGGGCATTTGACGCATTCGTGTTCTTGCGGTTCGCGACCGACTGGCTGTAGCTGTTGTAGGACTGGCTGAGGCTGTTCTTGGCCTGGGCCAGAGTCAGGGCGTCCGGTCCGCCCTGGTCCGTCGCGAGCTTGGACTGGGCCGACGCCAGCGTCGCTTGGGCCGAGGCCAGCTGGAGTTGGGCCGCGGTGGTGTCCGCCGTCGCCAGCGGGGTTCCCTTCGTCACCCGCTGCCCGACCGTCGCCGAGACGGTGAGGACCGGCCAGGTGACGCTTGCCGTGTTGCTGCTCGAGCTGCTGGTGGAGCCACCGCCGCCGGACGTGGTGCTGGCGGAGCTCACGATGTCCGCCGAGGCCCCGAACTTGAGTCCGTAGACCGTGCTGGCGGCGATCGTGCCGTTGGCCACGGACTGGGCACTGACCGTCCCCGTGCCGACGGTCGAGGTGATGTACTTAGAGCTAGGGGTCGATCCGAACGAAGGGCCGGCGACGGCCAGGACGACGGCCGCAACGCCCACCAGGATTAGCGCGATCGCCGCCAGTCTGATCTTCATACATCCATGCCTCTCGTCTCTCCTGCGCCGTGTCACGTGCGCCGTGTCACGTCACGGCATTCCACCGCGGGACGCACCAGATATGTATGGCCCGGCAGGCTGAAACTACCCTGAAACAGGCGTTCGCCCTCCGTTGGCGGGGCGAGGCAAGAACCGGTCAAAGGGAGGAGCCGGCCCCGCATCGGGAGCCGGCTCTCGCCATCCTCGCGCGGACCTACCTGGTCGCGTCCGCGATCATCGACTTGGCCTGATTGATCGGGATGGCGAAGCCCATGTCCTGGGCGTTGCTGGAACTGGCGGTGATGATCCCGATGACGGAACCGCTCGCGTCGAGCAGCGGTCCGCCGCTGTTGCCCGGGTTGATGGCGGCGTCGGTCTGGATCAGCCCGGTCAGGTCCTCCTGGTTGCGCGTCCCCTGCTCGCTCACGGTGATGGTGCGGTTGACCCCGGACACGATCCCCTGTGTCACCGAGTCGGTGAAGGTGCCCAGCGGACTGCCGATGGCGATGGCGAGCTGGCCGACCTGCACGCTGCTCGAGTCGCCGAGCGTCACCGGCGTCAGGCCGGTGGCATCCACCTTGACGAGGGCGAGGTCATGCGCCGCGTCGGTTGCGACGACGGTTGCCGTCAGGGAGCGCTCGTCGTCGAGAACGACCGTCAGCGTGGTCGCGCCGGTGACGACGTGGTTGTTGGTCAGGATCAGCCCGCCGGCGCTGACGATGAACCCGGAGCCGACACCCGTGGACGGCACCGAGAACGGCGAGAAGCCGGTCGTGCCGCTGCTCGTAATCGTCACTACGGACGGCTTGACCATGCTGGCAACGCGAACGATCGCGTCGGACTGGGTCAGGTTGACCTGCTGGGCCGCGCCGGGTGCGCCGGCGGTAGCCGCGGCGGCTCCGGCCGGCTTTGCCGTCAACGTAATGGCGGCGTACGTGCCGATCGCCGAGAGCGAGGCCGAGAGAAGCGCCACGGCCACCATGATCGGCGCGAGACGCCTGACCAGGCCGTCCTGCCGCGGGGGATTGGCGGAGGGAGCGGCCGGTGCGGGCCCAGGGGCCCACTCCTGGTTCGGCGGGTAGGCTGGCGGTGGCGGAGGCGTCTGGAAGGCCGGGTAGTAGGGCTGGGGCGAGGATTGCGGCGGCACCGGCATCGACCACGGCGACGGCGTACCCGGAGGCGACGGCGGTACGGCCGTAATCCTGTCGGGGGGCCCGCCCGCCGATTCGACCGGGCCGGCGTCCGGAGGCTCGGGGCTCCACAGGGGCGTCGCGTCGTCCGACGCGGGCCCGTTGAGATTCTGCCGGGGGTCGGGCTCGCCTGGAGTCCGATCCGGATGGTTGACTTCGTTTGCGCTCATCGTCGCGCTCCAATGGGTCTCATATCGTGCGCTGTCGAGACGGACTTATACGAATTCGGCCTGAACTGATCCTGAATGAGCCATCGGCGCGGGAACCAGCGCCGGCGAGGTTCCGTGATTGCGCCCGCCGATTCCCGCGGCGGTGCTCCTAAACGTTTACCTACCATCCACCGGAACGATGGTCGGCGCTGCCGGATCGGGCTGCTAGAGTCCCCCGCATCTGCCAACCAGAACCAGGGAGCATCGCCGAGATGGCAACTGTCACCTTCGAGAACGTAACCAAGCGCTACGGCGACGTCGTCGCGGTAGACGACCTCAGCCTCGACATCCGCGATGCCGAGTTCATGGTCCTGGTCGGGCCTTCGGGCTGCGGCAAGACCACCAGCCTGCGCATGGTCGCCGGCCTCGAGGAGATCACGGACGGCACGCTGCGCATCGGCGATCGCGTCATCAACGACGTCCCGCCGAAGGACCGCGACATCGCGATGGTCTTCCAGAGCTACGCGCTCTATCCGCACATGAGCATCCGCGACAACCTCGCGTTCGGCCTGAAGCTGCGACACATCCCGAACGCGCAGATCGAGGCCCGCGTCAAGGAAGCGGCCGCGATCCTCGACCTGACCCGCTACCTCGACCGGAAGCCGCGCGAGCTCTCCGGCGGCCAGCGCCAGCGCGTCGCCCTCGGACGAGCCATCGTCCGCGAGCCCGCCGTCTTCCTCATGGACGAGCCGCTCTCCAACCTGGACGCGAAGCTGCGCGTCGAGACCCGAGCGAACATCCTCCGCCTGCACCAGCGCCTCAATACCACGTTCGTATACGTGACCCACGACCAGATCGAGGCCATGACGATGGGCACTCGCATCGCGGTCATGAACGAAGGTCGCCTGCAGCAGGTCGGAACACCGCAAGAGCTGTACGACCGGCCGATCAACCGGTTCGTGGCCGGCTTCATCGGCAGCCCGTCGATGAACTTCGCCACCGTGGAAGTCGCCGGCAGCGACGGCGCGGTCGCTCTCCAGGGTTCCAACATCACCGTGCCGGTCCCGCCGCAGTTCCGCGACTCGGTCGGCGAGTCCGGGCGCCAGCTGATCGTCGGCTTCCGGCCCGAGCACCTGGTCCTCGGCCCGGTCAGCGGCGGCACGGCCACCGTGAACGCCAAGGCCGAGGTCGTCGAGTACCTCGGCAACGAGGAGCTGATCCACGCCTCCGGCGCCGGCCGGGACATCGTGGCCCTCGTGGACTCCTCGTACCGGGTCCGGCCGGGCGACGTGCTCGAGCTCCGGATCTCGCTCGATCGAATCCAGCTCTTCGACCCCGAGACCAACTTCGCCCTCCCGTTCGGGTCCGCGGCCTCCTGAACCCACGTCTGCGGGAAAGACGCCCCGGCTTCGGCCGGGGCGTCTTCATGCCTGCGGCCTGCCGGAGCCGGGATCCGCGCGGCCGGCCCGGCGCCGCGATGGCGCGAGCGGCGCCTCACGTATAGTTCGGCCATGTCCGACTCCCCTGCGCCACGCCGACCGAATCGCGCCCCAACCGGCCGGCCTCTGCTGGACTCACTCCTCGACGATCTGCGCGCGGCGGACGCCGAGCTCGACGAACGGATCGTGGACCGCAGGACGGTCTATGCCGGCCGCTATCTCGCCCTGGAGATCGATCGCGTCGTCCGGCCCGACGGGTCTGAATCCGAGCGCGACATCGTCGTCCATCCGGGTGCGGTGGTCGTGGCCGCGCTCGACTCCGAAGGCCGCCTGCTCTTCGTCACCCAGTACCGCGTCCCGTCCCGCGGAGCCATGCTCGAGCTGCCTGCCGGCACGCTGGACACTCACGACGGCGTGGTCGAAGACCCGCTCGCCGCGGCCCACCGCGAGCTGGAAGAGGAAACGGGCTATCGCGCCGGATCGATGGAGCGGATCGGCGGCTTCTGGAGCGCCCCGGGTTTCTCGACGGAATATCTGACCCTGTATCTCGCCACCGATCTTCGCGCGGCCGGCGAGAACAGGCTCAGCCCCGACCAGGACGAGAACCTGCGGCTGTCGCGACTGCCGTGGCGCGATGCCGTAGCCGCCGTCGAGGGCGGGGTGATCGAGGACGCCAAGTCGATCGCCGGCATCATGCTGCTGGCCCGCCGGTTGGAGGCCGCGACCGGCTGACGAACGGCCCCGCCCCGGCTGGACGACTGGATCGAGGCTTCGGCGGCCCGGGCAAGGGCGCCGAGGAGCGGCCTCAGGGCCTGATCGCCTCCATCTTCTCCAGGGCCCGGCGATACGTCTCGCTGGCGGGATTGAGGGCGACGGCGAGACGCAGGTGAGTCTTCGCCTCCTGGGCGCGACCGAGCCGGGCGAGGCTGAGACCCAGGGCGAAGTGGCCGTAGTGGGCCGATGGGTCTACCTCCAGCAGAGCCTCGAAGGTCTCCGCCGCGCGGGCGTGCTGGCCGCTGTTGTAGTAGGCCCGTCCGAGGGCCTCGAGGATCGAGCCCTTGCTCTGCTCGAGGCGGGAGGCTCGCTCCAGGACCACCGCAGCCTGGGCGTTGTGGCGGTCGTGGAGCAGGGCGGTGCCGCGTTGCAGCAATTCGTAGGCCGATTCCTCCGAGCCGGGGCCGCTCTCGGCCGAGCCGGCGTCACGGTGGCCGTCATCTTCCGGATGGCGCCGCCCGTTGTGGCGGCGGTCGTCGCCGGGGCCGTCGTCCCCGTTGGTCGGCTCATCCAGCATTGCGGCTACGGCGACCGGTATCTCGGTCTGCTTGCGTCGGCGCGGTTCGGCGATCGGGCCCTCCGTCGCGACGGCAACGACCGCCACCTCGTGGCCGGCACCGGCGGCGGCCGCCGCCGGCTGGACCCTCCCTCTGTCGCTCCGGCGCCAGATGACCAGGCCCAACAGAAGAAGCAACCCGGCGAGCACGGACAGGCTGCCGACGATGCGCACTTGACCGGCAGTGTCCGCACGCTGCCAGGCCCCCCGGGCGCTCGTCGCGAGAGACATGGCTCGGCTCAGATCGCCCTTCGAAAAGGCATCTCGCGCGGCGGCGAGATCGGCGTCGGGGTCGATCCCGATCAACCCGACCGCCCTGGCCGCGCCTCCGCTGTCCGTTCTCGCCTGTCTCGCCGCCGCCAGCTGGTCGAGGACGTCGACCTCAGTGCCCGCCTCCGACGTCGCCACGATGAGGCCCGCCTTCTCGAATGCCAGGCGGAGTGCCGCCGGCGGCGCCGTCTGCTCCTTCGCCGCCTCGACCGCGATCTGGTCGCGTTCCGACAGGATGCCTCGGGCCTGCGCTATGAACCCCGTGGCCTGCTCGAACTGCCAGTTGTCGAGAGCCGTCCGGATTTCCGGCGGCAGATCCCACGAACCGGCCACGGACTGCGCACCGGTGTAGGCCGACAGGGCCGTGCTGCGCTGCTGCAGCTGCGAAACCTGCGAGGGGTCGACGACCCACTGCTGCCAGATCCAGGCGTACGACTGGCCGGTTCCCTGCTCCAGGAGATCCAGCAACCGCCGCCAGTCGGTCGATCGATCCACCACCAGCTCGGTTTGGGGAGCGTGGAGGGGCTGATAGGCGGCCTTCCGGGATCGTGCCCATGCCCACACCTGTCGCAAGCCGCTCGGGCCGGCCTCGGTGGCTATCTCCCGCGCCGCCTCGAGGGAGGCCGCGTACAGGTAGGCCTCCGTCGGGGAGTTCGGCTGGCCGGCCCCGACCCAGTCGTTCAGCGGGGCGGCGGCCTGGCGTATCCGGTCGCTGAGCACCGGGGCGTGGTCCGGGAGGCCGAGCCTGTTCACCGCCTGCTGGGCGTAGTAGGACGCGAAGCCCTCCTGGATCCAGCGGTCGGCTACCAGATCGCTGTTGAACCACATGTGGGCCATCTCGTGGAGGATCACGTACGGGTCGGCGAAGTAGGAGATCTGGACCTGGCCGAGGGCCAGGTCGTAGGAACCGCTGAAGCCGAGGTCCTGGCCGGAGGCCTCCTCGACCGTGAGCGTTGTGTCGACCGGATCCCCGAGACCGATCAGCTCGCTCAGCATCGGGTAGCCCGCCCGCATGACGCGCTCCACCTCGTCTGCCCAACCGACGTCGTCCACCCAGTAGCGCAGCGTCACGCTGAGCGGACCGATGGACACGGATCGCACTCTGAAGTCGCTCGGCGGCACCGGCTGGACGGCGGTGAACCAGGCGCTCAGTTGCGTCGCGTCGTCGACGATACCGGATGAGAAGACGACCTCACCGGAGCCGTCGACCTCCCGTGTCAGGTTCCCCAGCTCCTCCTGGACCGTGAACGCTGCCGGGAACACGACCGTGACCGTGCTGCCGCGCGTACCCGGGCTGCCGAACGCGGAAACCGGGAAGGACATCACCTTGTGGCCGATCCGGAAGTCGCGGTCCGTGGCGCCGCCACTGTCCACCAGGTCGAACTTGAGGCTGAAGGTCGCGCTCGCCCCCGAGTAGAGCCGCTCGCCCAGACCGACGACGACGATCACGCCCGACGTGGTGGCCGACTCGACCGTCGTCGGCAGCGGCCGGTTGAAGACCGAGAGTGCCTGGAATCCGGTGGAGAAGGCCGGCAAGGTCAGCTGGATCTTGTCGTAGTAGTAGCGGCGCCCACCGGAGTCCACGGTATTCGAAGTCGCGGTCACGACCGTCACGACGTGGACCCGGCCGTCCAGCGGATCGGCCGTCCACGTCGAGTTGGAGAAGTAGGTCAGGTCGTACTGGGCGGCCTCGGCCGGGGCCGGCGCAAGGGCCTGCCACATCGAGCCGGCGGCGAGCAGGAGCCCAACCGCGAGAGCGCGGGAAGGAAGGTGCCAAACGCCGCGGTCCATCCTGGATCTGCCGATCAGACGGAAGCCGCGGCGGGCAGGAGCAGCCGCATCAGCCAAGGTCTCTGGTGGCCGTTTATCGACATGCGCCTCAGTCGCTCGTCTCCCCGGAGACGAGTCGCGCGCCGGGAACCGAGCGTGCGCCGGCATCCGTGTCGGTGCCCGTCGGATCGAGGTTGATCGCGGTGGGCTCGTGCCCATCCAACGAATCGCCGGTCCTGGCCCGAGAACCGGGGCGAGGCCCACGCTCCCGGGGTCGCTCGACCGTGGAGCCGCTGCGTATCACTCTCGACAGGAAGTCGGCCGCCCGAGCCCCTTCGCCGACGAGCACGTTTCGCCCGATCCGGACGCCCCGCGGTATGACCGCCCGCTTGCCGACGACGGTGATACCCGTGTTGAGGCGGCCCGGCTCGCGCCGGTTGACCGTGTCGAAGTCCGTTCCCTCGCCGACGATTGCGCCCGGGCCGACGGCCACCTCCTTGTCGAGGATGGCTCGATCCACTACGGCGCCCGGCCGGATGACCGAGTCGAACAAGACGATCGAGTCTCGGACAACCGCTCCCACATCCACAACGACGCCGGGGGAGAGCACCGAGTTCACCACGGAGCCGTTGATGACGCAGCCGTGACTGATCAGGCTCCGGTGAACCTGCGCCGTGGCTCCGATCTTGGCCGGCGCGCGTTCCTCGGAACGAGTGTGGATGACCCACTCGCGGTCGTACAGGTCCAGCTCCGGAGCGTCGGCCAGCAGGGCCAGGTTCGTCTCCCAGTAGGACTGGATGGTTCCGACGTCCTGCCAGTATCCGTCGAACCGATAGCCGTAGACCCGCGCTCCCCCCTCGATCATGGCCGGGATCACGTCATGTCCGAAGTCGGCCCGAGATTCCGACAGCCATTGATGCAGGGCGCGCCTGGAGAACACGTACACGCCCATGCTGGCCAGGTCCGACTTGGGCTGGCGCGGCTTTTCCTGCCACTCGACGATCCGGCCGCTCTCGTCGAGGGCCAGGATGCCCATCCTGGTCGCGTCGGCGAGCGGCACGTGCCGGACGGCGATCGTCACGTCGGCGCGGTGGCGGCGATGCGCGGCGACGAACGGCTGGTAGTCCATCTTGTAGATGTGGTCGCCGGCCAGCACGAGCACGGTGTCGCCCGGTGCCTGCTCGATGACGTTTAGGTTCTGTAGGACGGCATCGGCCGTGCCGCGGTACCACTCCGCGACCCGGCCCCGGGCGATGTACGGCTGGAGCATCCTGACGCCGCCGTAGCTGCGGTCCAGGTCCCACGGCCGGCCCATGCCGATGTGGTCGTTGAGGGAGCGGGGGTTGTACTGGGTCAGGACGACGACGTTGTCGATGTCCGAGTTGACGCAGTTCGAGAGGCTGAAGTCGATGATCCGGTACTTGCCGCCGAACGGGACGGCCGGCTTGGCTCGCAGCGACGACAGGATGGAGAGCCTCTCTCCTTCACCGCCGGCAAGTATCACCGCCAGAGTTCGCTTCATCGGGCGTCCTCTCGCTTGGTGCCCGGTCTCTGGCCGAGCTTGGTCGATGCTAGCACCACGTCGCCAGGCCCGGATGCAGTGCCGTGAGAGTCGCTCGATGTGAACCGGCGGAGCGTGGACGCCCGCCCGGAGGGAGAGATCCCGGAGAGCGGCTGAGCTAGATGAACAGCCGCGGGTTCATGAAGACGCCGTTGACCCGGACCGCCCAATGGAGATGGCAGCCGGTCGAGTGCCCGGTCGTGTTCTCGGTTCCGACGACCTGGCCGGCCTTGACCGGAGCGCCCACGTAGATGCCCGGCGGCGCCTTGCCCGTCATGTGGGCATACCAGGTGACCATGTTCGACGAGTGGGCGACTATCACCAGCCACGCCTGGGGCGGGGCGTCGTACGGGTTGTAGCCGACGAAGACGACGATACCGGCGCCGGCCGCATGTACCGGCGTCAGGCACGGGGCGGCGACGTCGATGCCCTGGTGGAAGTGGGCGCAGCTGCCGACGCGGGGCTCCGAGAGCACGCCGGTGCAGCCGAACTGCTGGGTCACTCTTCCGCCCATCGGCCACTGCAGGGTGCCGTTGTACTGCGACGGGATCCGGCCGATCGTGCCCTGCTGGGCGGCGAGCTGGTCGATCTTCGCGGCCAGCTGGTCCACGGCCTGACCGTTCGACTTCACGGCCGCGTCCAGGGCGGCCTTGTTCTGCTCGACCTTTGCCTCGGCCGCCTGTTGCTGGGCAAGCTGCGTCTCCAGCTGGGCCTTGAGGTCGGTCAGCTGTCTCTGGGCCGCGGCAATCTCCGCCTGCTGGTCGACGAGCTGCTGCTTCTGACTGCCGACCGCGTCCTTGAGCTGGCTGTTGGCCGCGCTCGCCATCTCGACGTTCTGACGCATCTCGGCGAGCGTCGCCTGGTCGCGCTTGATCTCGTCGGCCAGGGCCTTGTCGGCGTCGGCCAGGTCCGAGTAGTAGGAGACATCCGCCAGCGCGTCGGTCAGGGAGTGGGCCGTGAGAATCTGCTGCAGTAGCGGCGTCTGGTCGGACTCGTAAGCCGAGGCCAGGCGACTGGCCAGGATCTCCTGGCGGACGTCCAGCTCACGCTGCTTGGCAGTCTGCTCGTTGGTCAGCTCCGTCAGCCTGAGCTCGAACAGGACCTGCCTGGAGGCGAGGTTGTCGTAGCGAGCCTTGACGCCAGCCACCTGGAGTTGCAGGGCGTCAACCTCCACCTGGGCGTCGTCGATCGAGGTACGTACGCCGTCCAGGTTCTGCTGGGTCTGGGCTATCTGGGTCTGCAGGGCGGCCTGCTGGGTCGTCAGCTTTCCGAGCTGGGCCTTCTGACTGGCGATGAGCTTGGCCAGCCGCTGCTGCTCGGCGATGGCGTCGCTCAGGGCGTCGGCCCTGACGGGCGCGACCGGGATCTGCAGCGCGAGGCCGGGCGCAAGCAGGGCAACGCCCAGAAGAAGCTCGAGCAGGCGCCACCGGTGGCCCCGGCGGCGGTGAAGGCGGCGGTCGTTCGAGGTCGTCATCGTGCGAGCAAGCTCCGTTGCACGTGCTCCGGACGAGCACGTTGTGCGGTTACGCCCGCCGGTCTGACGCCGTCCGTTGGAGGGGCACTACCTCAGGACGACTCCGGCTGACCAACATAATACAACTACAAGAGCACGGACGATCGATTTCTCCTCGTGTGCCACGCAACGGACCGAGGGTCGAGGCCGCGGGCCTCACCCGCCAGAGGGTGCTTTCGGGCAAGTCCGGGCGCGTCTGGGCGGTGGTGCCGCCCGCAGACGGGGTCGGCCGGCGGCATGCGCACAAGTGAACGGATCGGTGCTAGCCTCATTGAGACGCACTCCGTGGGTGCGGTTTGCCGTCTGCCGCACCTCAGGTTCCGTCTGTCGCCCGAGGGCCGGCTTGGCAGCTCAATGAGGGAAAGAGGCTTTACGCGATGCCGCTCTTCGGTCCTCCCAACATCGGCCAGTTGGAGGCCAGGAGGGACGTTCAGGGCCTGATCAAGGCTCTTGCCTTCAAGGACGCCGCCATCCGCCGGGCCGCGGCCGAGGCGCTCGCGCCGCTCAAGGATCCGGACGCCGTGCAGCCGCTCGCCGTCTTGCTGGACGACGAGAGCGTGGCCGTGAGGCGGGCCGCGGCTGCCGCCCTGGCCGAACGGGGCGGGCTCCGTGTGGTCGAGCCGCTGATCCGTGCCCTCGAGAACACCGATGCCGAGGTTCGATCCATTGCCTCGACGGCCGTCTTCCGCCGCCTGATGACGGACGCGGACACCGACACTCGCCGGGCGACGGCCACGGCCCTTGGCCGGATCGGCACTCCGGAAGGCGTGGGGCCCCTCCTCAAGGCGATCAAGGACGCCGATGAGGGCGTGCGGGTGGCCGCGATCAAGGGCCTTGCCGCCATCGGCGACGTGCAGGCGGTGCTGCCACTGGTCCTTGTCGTGGCCCACGAGGAGAGTCGCGCCAGATCGACGGGTCGAGCGGACGCGGCGATGGAGCGGGCCGCAACGCAGGCGCTCGACACGCTTTGCGACGGAAGGGCGATCGAGCCGCTCAAAGCCGCCCTCGCCCACGACGACGCCGACGTTCGCGAGATCGCGATCCGGCGGCTGGCTCGGATCGGGTCGCCGGAGGTCGCCGCTGCCCTGACTCCGCTCCTCACCGACGCGGACCCGGCGATCCGCCGGGCCTCGGCGCGAGGTCTCGGCGAGATGGGCTGGCAGCCGCCGGCGGACGAGACGGGAGTTCGCTACTTCGCCGCCCTCCGCCAGTGGCGGCGCTGCGCCGAATGCGGCGCCGCCGTCGTGCCGCTGCTGGTGTCGTCGTTCGACGGCGTCGACCCGCTGGAGCAGGACGACATCCTCTTCGCCCTCGCCCAGCTCGACTGGCAGCCGGATGAGGCCGGGGCCATGGCGGCCCGGTACTGGGCCGCGCGGGGCCGCTGGGACAAGTGCGTCGAGATGGGCGAGCCGGCAGTCGAGGTCCTGGACTCGATCCTCCGCGGCACCCCGAAGTGGCGCACTCGCGTCGAGGCCGCCGGCGCCCTGGCCGCCATGAACCAGCCTCGGACTGTCCCGTTCCAGCGCCTCGACCTGGTCCACCAGGCCCTCGCCACGGTCGATGCCGAGGGCGAGGAAGCCGACAAGCGCGGTCTCCTCGAGGCCTTCCTGGTCGAGGAGCGCCTGTTCGATCCCGAGGCCGAGACCGTCGAGTTCTGCAAGTGCGGCTACCCGGCCACCAAGACCCCGGCCGGCGGTCAGCCTCAGCCGATCGTCGAGCTGCTCGGATTCGAGCGGACCTCGAGCAAAGCCACCACCTACTACTGCCCGAGCTGCGACGCCCGGCGAGCCACGATCCCCGACTGACGGCGACCTACGAGGCGGCCGGGAGGAGGGCGGCCCAGACCGCCCCGATGATCAGGAACGGCCCGAACGGTATGTAGCTTCGGAGCGTGATCCGCCGTGCCGCGAGCAGGACGAAGATGACCAGGCCGCTGATCAACGCGCCGGCGAAGGCAGCGATCACGAGTCGCACGAGCCCCGTCAGCAGGCCGACGCCGGCCAGGAACTTGACGTCGCCCAGTCCGAAGGCGCCCTCACCGAACGGCAGCGAGGCGGCGAACAGCAGGCCGGGAACGGCCACCGCGCCGACGACCGCCAGCCACCACGGGGACCGCGACACGAGCGAGTCGCCGCCCCAGGCCAGTGCCACCGCCCCGAGGACGATCAGCGGCAGCGTGATCACGTCCGGCATGAGCTTCTGATCCAGGTCCGTGGCCATCAGCAACACGCACGCGGCGAAGACGGCGCCGAAGAGCAACCGCTGCCCGGGGTCGCCGAAGCGTTCCGGGATCGCCGCCATGGCCACGGCTCCGAAGATGGCCACGACCGAAAGCTGCCAGTCGAGACCCCGGACACTGCCGTCTTCATGGGCCGGCCAGCGCGCCGCGAGACGGGCTGCCACCAATCCCCAGGCGAGCCCGGCGAGTCCGAACAGCGGGACCATCGGGTCGAGCCCGGCCGGCAGTGACGGCATCCTGACCTCCTAATCAGATCGCGTGAGCCCTCAGCGGCGCGGCTTCGTCCGGCGACGGTGGGGTCGCCCCGGCTGACCGGCGCGTCGAGCGCGAGTCTACCTGGCGCCCGCCAGGGCCAGTTCGACCAGCGTCGCGTGGGTGACGCCGGTGGCGCCGGCCGGGGCATAGGCCTTCTTCTTGTGGAAGTAGGCCGTGCCGGCGATGTCCATGTGGACCCACGGCACCGTGGCGAACTCGCGCAGGAAGAGCGCGCTCCGGATCAGCCCGCCCTCGATCGGTCCCGTGTTCGTGAAGTCGGCGTACCAGCTGTCGAGATCCTTGCGGTATTCGTCGATGATCGGCAGCTGCCAGAACCGCTCCCCGGCGCGCGCGCCGGCTGCGGCGACGGCGTCGTACCACGATTGAGGCGTGCCGAAGGCGCCGCTCATCTGGTCGCCCAGGGCCCGGGCCACGGCGCCGGTCAGCGTCGCCACGTCCACCATGTGGGTGGCCCCGAGCTTCTCCGCGTAGCACAGCGCGTCGCCGAGGATCAGCCGGCCCTCGGCATCGGTGTTGATGATGTCCACGGTCTTGCCGTTCATGGCCCGAACCACGTCGCCGGGTCGGGCGGAGTGCGGACCGGGCATGTTCTCGACCGCCGGGGCGATGGCGAGCAGCGGCGTGCCGGGAGCCAGCCGGGCGACGGTCGCGATGGCCGCGATCACGGTGCAGGCGCCGGTCTTGTCCATCTTCATCTCTTCCATCCGCTCGGCCGGCTTGATGCTGATGCCGCCCGAGTCGAAGCAGACGCCCTTGCCGATGAGGGCCAGGCGCCGCCCCAGAACGTCCTTCGCACCGTCCTCGCCGGACCTCAGCACGATCATCCGAGGCGGGTTGTCGCTGCCGGAGCCGACGGCGAGGAACATGCCCATGCCCAGCTCGCGGGCGCGTGCCGGCTCTATGACCTCGATCGAGAGTCCGTGCCGCTCCGCCAGGGCGCGGGCCTCACCGGCCAGCACCTCCGGCGTGACGTCGTTGGCGGCCCGGTTGTCAAGGCGCCGGGCCAGGTTTGCGCCTTCGCCGATCACGATGCCGCGCTCGGCCGCGGTCTTCAGGGCGGCCGCATCCGCTCCCGGAGCAACGAGAATCAGCTCGTCGAGGGCCGGCGGAGCGTTCTTGTAGGTGTCTCGATAGATGGTGGCCGGCTCGAACTCGCCCTCGACAACGCCCCGGGCGAGCAGCTCGGCCGCGGCGACCGCGCCCCCATCCAGCCGATCGCCGAGATCTCCGAGCCAGACGGCCAGCGATTTCACGGTGCGGCCGGCCAGGCGCCGCTCGATCGCGGCCCCGATCCGGACCACGACCTGCCTGGTGATCGTTTCGGCATCACCGGCGGCAATGGCGAGCAACCGGCCCGCACGCAACTGGCCGGCACTCGTGACGACGGCGCAATAGCGCTCGGCCTTCAGCTCACCGAAGGCGGCAAGCGCGGCAAGCTCACCGCCGGCTCGCCTGTCGATTTCCGCGAGCGGGCCATCGAACCGGGGCTCGCCGACATAGGGGACCGCCATAACATCCGCCGGAACGTCCCACGGTTGATCGACGATGATGCGCAACTGCATGCCCATGCCCTCCGGCCGCGACTCATCGGGGCGCCGCTGACCCGTGGCGTCGGCGCGGTACGCCGGCGCTCCCATCCGGAGCTAAGTCTACCGAGTCGCCACCCGGCCGGTGCCGGTCCGGTTACCCGCCGACGACGGTGCCGCCGGTGAGGTCGTCCAAGGCAGCGCCGAGCGCGCCCCTGGCCGTCTCTATCGAGATGCCGCTCGAAGTCAGGTTGCCGGCCGCCTCGTAGAGCACGACCTGGAGGACGTCGTTGTTCGTGGGTAGCAGCGCCTGGGCCGCGTTGACGCCTCGGAGCGCCGCCGTGACCTGGGCCGTGACCTTGCCCTTCGAGCCGATCATCGTCTGCCACAGCAGCCGGAGAGCGTCGTCGAAGTTCTGGGTCCGCGTCAGCCACGACGTAAGCGTCGACACGTCCGTCACCTTGGCCAGGGTATTCGCGATGGTCGTGGCGTCGGCGAGAGCGCCCGTCGCCTGAGTGAGCTGGATCAGGGCTTCCGGGTAGCGGCCCTGGGTCGCCAGCTTCAGGGCAGCCGTCGCGTTCGAGTCGTGTGTCTGGATGTCGTCCACGACCCGCATCGCCGTCGCGCTTCCGTCCACCATCGCCTGCCAGTCGTCATGGAGCGGGGCCACGGAATCGAGGGCCAGGCAGACCTTGTGATAGCGATCGACCATGGCCGGGCTGTACGTCTTGATCAGCTCGGTCTGCAGGGTCGTGCTCCAGTCGGCGCACTGCAGCCGCGCCTTCAGGTCCGCCGCCCCGGCGTCGATCGAGTTGACGTCGCTCGAGCCGCCGTCCCAGGCCGCCTGCAGGCTCTGCCGATTCACCTGGGCCATGGCCGAGAGGGTCTGGCGAGCCATGGTCCCGAGCGAATCGACGTCGTCCTTGAGCCTCGTCAGATCTCTGACGGCGGCGTCCAGCCTGGTCGAAAGGAGCCGATCGGCCGCCCAGGTAAGCTCGGGCCGCGCGCCGCCGGACGGCAGATGCTCGCTCCCGGCCACGATCCCGGCCGATCCGAAGGCGAGGCCGGCCGCAAGGATCAGCCAGCCGATGCGGACCAGCACGTGGCCGATCGCGGCGCGGGTTCGATCGCCCCAGCCGAGCTCGTACTCACCGTGTTCGAGGTCGATGTCATCGCCTTCGAGATCGAGCGCGGAGCCGTCTCGATCGAAGTGGCTCTCCTCGATCGGGCGGGAGCTGAAGGCCGATGTCGGTCGTGGCGGCAGGTTCGGTGTCGTCATCGTGCCGGCGATGCTACACCGGCGCGGCGCAGGCCGGTCCGCAAACGGGGCGACGCCGGCTCAGGCTCCGGACCTGGCCCCCGCCAGGCGGTCCAGCGCGGCCGCCAGCTCGGCCGCGTCGACGGCGATCTCCGTCGGCTGGTCGGCGGCCGCGAGCGCCGTGACCTGGGCACGGGTCGTTATGCCGGTCAGCATCAGCACCGACCGCGCCCCCACTGCATGTGCCGCCGGCACATCCGTGACCACGCTGTCGCCGATCATCACGGCCGCGGCGACGTCCCCGCCGGCGGTGTGGGCGGCCACCTCCAGCAGCAGCGGCCCCGGCTTGCCGATCGAGACCGGGGTGTGGCCGCTCGCCGTCTCGATGGCGGAGACGATCGACCCGGCACCGGGCATCAGCCCCTTCTCCTGCACCAGGACGGGGTCGCGGTTCGTAGCGATGAACCTCGCGCCGGCCCGGACGGCTTCGGCGGCGCAGGCAAGCCGGGCGTACGAGAAGTCGAGGTCGAGCCCGACCACCACCGCGTCGACCGAGCCGACCGCGGCGGCCGCGTCCCGGCCGTTCGCCTTCCAGCGTTCGGCCGCGTCGCCCGAGTAGACGACCTCGATCCCGACGTCGCCGATCTCGCGGACCAGCCCGGGCCCGCCTACGACGAGCGCCCGCCGGACGGGGGGCTCGAGGTCGCGCAGGTAGAGCGCCGTCGCGCGCGCCGACGAGACGATCCGGTCCGGTGAGACTGGTGCGCCCATCGCAGCAAGGCGCGTAACGTAGTCGGCGCGATACCACATAGAGTTGTTGGTGACGTACACGACGTCGTCGCCGGCGGCGGCGCGGGCGGCCAGCACGGCCGCGACACCGGGCACGGGCTCGGCACCGCGGTAGACGACACCGTCGAGGTCTACGAGAAGGAGCATGGCCAGGATGCTACCGGAGCAGCGCCCGATGCGTGCGGCCGGGTCCGGGCGCCTCGATCCGGGGGCGGTGGCCGCGCCGACCCAGCCGGGCGCGGCGGCCGCGCCGACCCAGCCGGGTCCGCCCTTCGGCCCCCTGCGCGCCGACCGACCCCATGCCTGACGACCGGCGCGTCCTCGAGGGCATCACCCGGCTCGTCGTGGACGGCACGAACGTCCTGCACGCGTTGACGCGGTCGCCTTCGGCGCTGCCTGCCGCGGCGCTGATCGGGCGGCTCCGCGCGATCGTGCCGCCGGGAGTGGCCGTGGTCCTCGTGCTGGACGGCTCGCCCGAGCACGGGCTCGTGTCGCGGCGTGTCGCGTCCGGCGTGGAGGTCCGCTACTCCGGCCGGTTCACCGCCGACGAACTCATCCTGCGCCTGGCCGAGCACGATTTCGCCGCCGAGACGGCCGGGCTGCTCGTCGTGACCGACGACTTCGAGCTGGCGGCCTCGGTGCGACGGGTCGGCGGCCGGACCGTCCGAAACGGCTGGCTGATCGACCGGCTCGGACGCCAGCGGCTCGCCTCGCCCTCGGCCGGCCGGCCCGCGTCGCCGTCGATCGGCCGCCCGCCGGCACCGGCGCCCGCCGGACCGCGCGCGCCCCGGCCCAACTCCGGGCCCCGCGATCCCGCCAACCTCAACCCCGAGGAGGAGCCCGAAGGCCCGCGCTGGTCGCCCGGCCGCGGCGCCACCCGCAAGCGCGGCAACGGCCGCAAGCGGCCCGGCACCGGCCGGTAGGTTCCAGCCGCGGGCCGCCGGCTGCGGCCGCGCCCAACCCGAATGCCCCGGAGGCGCCGCCGGCGTCTCCGGACCGCCTCCGTCCTCCTTCGCCGGGCCGTCGTTCCTTCCACTCCCTAGGGGAGTGCTATTGACCAACGGCGCGAGCTGGGAGCCTCAGGCGAGACGCCCGACGGGCACCGGCGTGTCGGCCGGGCTCGTTTCGGGCAGTCCGGGCGCCGTCCGGGGCACGAATCCACGCTTCGGCAGCCCCCGGTCCGCGGATTCGGCCGCCTTGGAGCGGCCGGGCCCGGCTCTGCCCTGCCGCACCCGACGTGTCGCGCGGAGTTGCCCTATACCACTCTCGCCGGGAGTACAAGGAAAGAACCAGATGCCGTGGAGGGCGCCGCGTGGTTGCTCGAGCCAGGCGCGCACCTCGCGAGTTCGGGCCGGCAGAGAGGCGCCGAGAAGGGCGGCATACGTGGCGACGGCTCGGCGATGCGTATTCGTGCTCGGCAAGACGACCACGACCGCCACATGCGCCGGCCGCCAGCCATGCGATCGGGGCACGAGCGATGGCACGTCCCGCGCCTTCATCTCGAGCGTGCGCAGGAGATCCTGGAGATCGACGATCTCGGACTTGATCTCGATGATCAGGAGCGCTCTCGCATCCGGCCGCCAGGCGAGGATGTCGACGGACCCTCGGTCGCCGTAGTGGTTGAAGGGCTCCTCCGGGACGGCTGTCCAACCTGCCGCACCCAGGGCCGCAACCACCCGGTCCTGCAGGTGGGCGTGCCGTCGATCGAGGAGACGCGCGAGCTTGGGCCCGCGCCAGCGGACCGAGACGGAAAGGTCGGCCTGAAGAGCCTCGGCGACGCGGTCGAGAGCGTCGACAGAACGAGGACCCAACAAGCCTCGTTCGATCGAAGACACGGCCTGCTGCGAGACCCCGGCGCGCAGTGCGACGTCTGCCTGTCGTAGATGCAGCTCCAGGCGGATGGCGCGGAAGGTGCTGCCGATCTTGACCCGATCCACGCCCGAAGGATGGGTTTGGGCTCTTATCTGCCGATTGCGCAGCGCCGCCGACGCGGCCGCCGGGCCCGGGCGTGGGCGAAGGACGACGGAGGCGGACCGGAGCCGCCGGCGGCGCCTCCGGGGCAGCCGGCGTGGGCGCGGGCCAGCCGCCCCACGCGGTCAATCGCCGCTTGAACCGGCCCCGTCCCTTCCCGCGGCCCCGCCACCATGCTACAACAGAACGCTCGTTCTCATCTGGTACGGAGGACGAGGGTTCGGCCGGCCCGCTGTGGCCCAGCCGGACGGCGGCGTGGACGGAACGCGCCGAACGGTCCACAGGGAGTCCACAGGGTGTCCGCAGCCGATCCACCGGGTTACCGGGGATCTCCACCGAATCAGGGTCGCCACCTAGATGTGGTGGTTGCGCGATGCAAGATACCACAAGATGTTGTGTTTTTGGGGCTTGACTGGGGTAGAGCGGCAGGCGTACATTCGGTCGGTCGGCCGGGTCGCCGGGAGGACCCGGAAGGCGCCGAAGAGGCCAGCGGAGATATGGTCGACGCGGCGTCGGAAGACCCTGGTTGGAGGCACATCGACCGAGCACTCGCAGCTATCGTCAGCACCGCCCGAACCGGCAGCACGAGGCCCCGGACGTCGCCCAGATCGCGGCGGCCGGGGAGCTGGACAGGGAGAGCGGTGTATGGGTCGGCGGCAGACGGGAGGTCGGCGCCCGCGATGCGAGGACTCGAGCCGACCGCCCCTTCGAGCAGTACGAGTGCTTCGTGGCGCCCGGCCGCCCGAGGCTCGCATCGAGGCCCGCGCCGAATCCACGCCGCCCCACACAACTACGCCACGCAATCACGCCACTCAACGAAGCCACGCAATCACGCCGCCCCCCAGCTACAGCGGACACCGCGATGAACGAACGAACTGGCAGAGCCCAGAGAGGTGCAGGAAATGAGTCGAGCCGCCTCGAGCGCGTCCTCCGCCACCGCGACCACGACCGCGACCGACGCTGCGGCGTCGGTTTCTGCCGCAACCACGGCGACCCCCGCCACTCCCCCGGCGAAGGAGCCCGTGCCCGTCATGGATGAGACTATCGCCGCCATGCTGCCCGACGGCCGCTTCACCGGCAAAGGCGTGAAGGGCCTGCACTTCCCGCGCCGCTGGACCCGCCCCGGCGTCCACCCCTACGACGAGATCGAGTGGGAGATCCGGACCGCCAGCATCGGCAACGAGAAGGGCGTCAGCGTCTTCGAGCAGAAGGGCGTCGAGGTTCCCGCGTTCTGGAGCCAGCTCGCCACCAACGTCGTCGTCAGCAAGTACTTCCGCGGCCACCTCAACAGCCCCGACCGCGAGACCTCCGTCCGCCAGCTGATCGACCGCGTCGTCAACACCATCGCCACCTGGGCCGAGCAGCAGCACTACTTCGCCACGGAAGAGGACCTGCGCGCCTTCCAGGCCGAGCTGACGCACCTGCTCGTCCACCAGAAGATGAGCTTCAACTCGCCGGTCTGGTTCAACGTCGGCGTCGAAGAGCACCCGCAGTGCTCGGCCTGCTTCATCAACTCGGTCCAGGACTCGATGAGCTCGATCATGGACCTGGCCAAGACCGAGGCGATGCTC
>JBEKKR010000006.1:0-140781 GCA_050010635.1 Candidatus Limnocylindrales bacterium | reverse complement strand
CAGTGGGAAGCCGCGCAGGTCATGGGGCGGTGGATCGTGCTGGTCGACGACGTCGTGACCACGGGCTCGACGCTCGTTGCCTGCGCCGAAGCGCTGCGCGCCGCCGGGGCGGCCGCCGTCTCGGCCGTGACGGTAGCCCGCGAGCGCTGAAACCGGGAGACGCCGCTTCGTGAACGTGAGAGGCCGTGGAAACCTCTCGGCCCGCCGCACGTCTCGGACATCGCGCCCGCAGCCTGGCAGCCGCCGTGCGCAGGCGGGTCTATCGAGCCGACTCCTATACTGGCTGGTGTGGCAGCTGCTCATCCCGGATTGCGCCCGCTCAGGCCCGCGTTCCGCCCGCCGAGCGCGCGATTGAGTTGCGGAGGTCAGCCGTGAGGACGATCGTCAAGGGCAAGAACATCGACGTTCCGGAGTCCGTGCGGCAGTACGTGGAACGCAAGATGCGCCGCCTCGAGCGATTGGCCGACGAGTCCGCGGACGCGGTCGTCGAGCTATCCAACGAGCAACATCACAGCACCGCCGACTCACAGATCGCGGAACTGACGCTCACGGTCGACGGCCAGACGCTGCGCAGCCACGCCTCCGGCCCTACCTACCAGGCCAGCCTGGACATCGTCATCGACAGGATCGAGCGCCAGGCCGTCGACGCCCGCGAGAAGCCGCGCGGCAAGGTCCGGCCGGATCAGGCCCGGGCCCGGCGGCTGGCCGGCGAGGAGCCATCGGCCTCGGAGGAATCGGAGTCGCCGAAGTCGCGCATCGTCAAGACGAAGCGATTCGCCATTGAGCCGATGTTCGAGGAGGACGCTCTCGAGAGGATGGAGGAGCTGGGTCACCTCTTCTTCATCTTCGTCAACGCGGAGTCGGAGAAGGTCTGCGTGCTGTACAAGCGCAGTGCCGGCGACTACGGCTTGATCGAGCCGATGATCGGCGGCGAGTACATGCCCCGGCGCGACGGCCATCGCGTCGGCTGATCCCATCGCACCAGCCCGCTCGCCCGAGGGGACCAGCCGCTTGACCGCGAATCGCGCCCGATCCGAGGAAGAGGGCATCGCCGTCGGCCGGATGCGGACGGCCCGAGTCCGGCTGCCCGGGGGGCGGCGGGCGGGCGTTCACCTGCCGATGGGCCTCGGCCTCGTGCGGGTCGCCGAACGAGCGGACGAGATCGGTGCCTCGGCTCTGCAGATCTTCAGCGACAACCCCACGGCCTGGCGGCGTCGAGCCGAGGCGCCACCCGAAGCCGGGGCGTTTCGGCGCAGGCTGGCCGAATTGGAGATCGGGCCGGTCGCGATTCACGCCCCCTACCTGGTCAACCTGGCCGGGCCGGACGACGAGCTGTTCGGGCGGTCGGTCGGCCTGATGCGCTACGAGTTGCAGCACGCCCACGAGTTCGGGGCACGATTCGTGAACGTGCACGTGGGCTCGCATCGAGGGGCCGGCGTCGATGCGGGAATCCGCAGGCTGGTGGACGGCCTGCAGCAGGCCATGGACGGATCCGATCCCCCCAAGACGGATCCCTCCACGCCGCTGGTCGTCCTCGAGAACTCGTCCGGCGGAGGCTTCGCCGTCGGGGCCACGATCGAGGAGCTGGCCCTGATCCTCGACGCCGCGGGCGCCCGAGGACTGGACGGAGGCCTGGCCATCTGCCTGGACGCGGCGCACCTGTGGGGCGCCGGCTACGATGTCTCGAACCCGGCCGCGATCGACGACGTGCTCACCACGTTCGATCGCCTCATCGGTCTGGAGCGGCTCGTGATGGTCCACCTGAACGACTCAGAGTCGGCCAGGGGATCCCGCCACGATCGTCATGCCCACATCGGCGAGGGCCGGATCGGCCGCGAGGGCCTGGCCCACCTTTTATGCCATCCCCGCCTCGACCACGTCGCCTTCTACCTGGAGACACCGGGCATGGAGGACGGCTGGGACGCGGTCAACGTGGCAAGGCTGGCCGACATGGCGGAGGGCCGGCCACTGACCCCGGGGCTGAGACCGGAACCCGAACCCGAGGTGACCTGACGGTCAGCTGGCCTCGCGGCCGGTATCGGTGCGTGCGCGCGGCGGCATCTGCCGGATCAGAGGTCGCACGGCTCGACTCGCGACCCCGGCGGAGATGAGCGGCGTCTCGCGGCGATCGTCGATGAGGCGGCGCGGCTCGAGCGGGCGGTCTTCGGTGCGCGTCCCGTAGCCGCGGCCGAAGCGGTGCATTCTGACGGCGAGGTAGTACTCCATGACCTGGTGGACCTGGGGCTCGGACAGGACCTCGTCGGCGCGCAGGGCGTACTCGACCCGCGCGGTCGGATTGGCCGTCCCGGCGGCAACGGCGCCCAGATACTGCGGCGCCTCGGCGTCGTCGCGAATCTCGCGCAGGCCCCGGGCCAGCTTCGTGGCGGTCCCGAGCGACGGCATGCGATCGCCGCGGATGAGCCGCGAGATGGTCGAGTGATCGACCCCGGACTGCTGCGCCAGCTGGCGCTGCGACATCTTCTTGGCTTTGAGCTGGGCCCTCAGCCATTCGTTGAAGGCTCGTCCGTTCTGTCCGGTCATATCGCCAGGTTGGCTCCGCGGTACGGTGCGTTCTGCGCCGGATACTGGAACTATCGGAGACGATCACTAAACCGTGAATGACCTTTTCGTACCTCATTCATGACGACTACCGGTGCGGGACCCGGCAAGGTGACGGCAAGGTGCCTGCGGCCGGTCAGGGGAGGTCGGGCGACCCGTTCGAAGGCGTCGCGAGTCGGTTCGTCGCTTGTCGGGCCGCCGTCGGCGCCGTCTGCAGGCCGGTCCCGTCTGCGAGGCCGGGTTGGGACGTCACGAGATTGCGCTCACGCCGGAATCCGGCGATTACGGGCGCCGATCTCGGCCGGTCTCAGCCGGCCGGCGCTTTCCGCAGCGCTATCTCCTCGACCTTCATCCCACCGCCGCGCGGCTTGGACGAGAGGACGTAGGCGATCGACCCGAAAACGACGATCGAGAAGACGCTGATCGTTCGGTCAATGAGCAGGATCGCGGTCGCCTGGCTGCCGGCGACAGCGAAGACCGTCACCAGGACGGCCCACACTCCGCCCTCGACCGCGCCCAGGCCTGCCGGGGTCAGCGGCACGGCCGTCAGTAGAGACCCGATCAAGGCCACGAACATCACGCCGCTGAGGCCAAGATGCAGGTCGCTGAAACCGAGAGCCTGGATCACGAAGTAGAGGCGCAGCGCCTCCGTCCCCCAGATCAGGACCGTCAGCAGGCCGAGCCAGGGCAGACCCTTGAGACCGACGGAATTGAAGACCCCCTCCTCGAAGCGCTCGTAGAGCTCGACGGCCCGGGCGGGCAGCGGCAGGCGGGCCATGAGCCGGTGACCGAAGTTGCGCAACACGATCAGGCCGACAGCCATCAAGACGACCAGGGCGACCCCGAGGGCGAAGATGACCTGGACTCCGATCGGCAGGTCGCCCAGACTGCCGCGAAATCGGATGTAGCCGGCGGCAAGACCGAGAACGGCGATCGCAAACAGGTCCAGGATGCGCTCGATGAAAACGGTGCCCAACGTACGGGTCGCGGAAACCGGGCTGTTCAACTTGAGCAGGTAGGCCCGATAGACATCGCCCAGCTTGGCCGGCACCACGCAGTTGACCAGCCAGGACAGGAACAGGATCTCCGTCGCGTCCTTGGTGGCAACGCGATAGCCGGCTCCCTTCAGCAGGGTCGCCCAGCGGTGGCCGCGAAGCGGGAAGCCGCAGTAGTAGATGAGGAAGGCCGCCAGCAGGAAGAGCGGGTTGGCGTGGGAGATGTAGCCCGGAACCTCCTCGAGCGAGGCGCGGTTCAGATAGAGAGCGATGACGATGATCGCCAGGGGAACGCCGATGCTGAGGATTGTCCGGGGCTGGCGGAGACGCCGGATGAGCGACATTTGCTCGGGCGGCGGAACCTCGACCGGCATGTCGGGGTTGATCAGCGCGTCCACCTCCTGGGCGATCGAGTCGCCGATCGGGTGCTGGTGATGCTCCTGCGGTTCGGTCACTTAGTTTCCCCTGGATTGACCTGGGCGGGTCGGCGGCCGTTGCCGCGCATAGATTGGACGAGTTTGGCCAGCGGCGTCCATGCCCTGACGTAGTAGCTGGCGCGGTACGGATGGATGTCCGCGGTGGCCAGGGCTGCCAGCAAGCCGGCGGCCGTGCCCGGGTCGCCCCGGACGGCGTTGTACGAAACCCCGACCTCGAGGACGGTGTGCGAGTCAGACGCGCAGAGCCCCGGCAGGGAGTGTTCCTTCGCGAACAGGGCAGCGCGCTCGTTGGCCGAGGAGCCGATCACGCGAGCGTTGTAGCTCTCCACCCAGTCCACCGCCGCGGCGATCCCGGCCGCGTCGGCGCCGCTCCTGCGACCGTAGCCGCGCAGGCGGTCGAACGGATGAGGCACGCCGACCAGCCCGCCCTGCTCTCGGATGGCGGCTATCGTCTCGAGAGCCGGCAGTCCCGGCGGCACCGGTTTCTCGATGAAGACGGCAATGAGATCGCCGTCGGACGTCTTCACTTCCTCGCCGACTATGACCGTCAGGCCCTCCGGCGCGGCGTCACGAGCGCGCAGCGCCCCGTCGATCCGGTCGTGGTCCGTGATCGCCAGGTGCGTCAGGCCGCGTGAGGTGGCGGCCCTCATCACGGCGCCGGGAGTGGCCAGAGAATCGAAGCTCGCGCTGGTGTGGCAATGCAGGTCGATGAACGCGCGGTCCGCGACCGCTCGGTCGCCGCCTTCTGCCGATTCCTCCAGCGGGGACGGCATCAGACCTGTGGGCCGAGGTACTTCTTGAAGAAGTCGAAGTGCTCGAGGGCGATGCCGGTGCCCAGGGCGACGCAATGCATCGAGTTGTCCGCGACGTGGCATGGCACGCCGGTGACCTGCGTCAGGAGCTTGTCGATGTTGCGGAGCAGAGACCCGCCACCGGACATGACCATGCCCTTGTCGATGATGTCGCTCGAGAGCTCCGGAGGAGTCTGTTCGAGGACGAGACGGACGGCGCCGATGATCTGCTGGAGCGGCGGCTCCATCGCCTCCATAATCTCGCTGCTGGAGATTGGGATCGTCCGGGGCAGACCGGCGATCAGGTCGCGGCCGCGAACCTCCATTGTGAGCTCGCGCTCGAGCGGCAATGCCGTGCCGATCTGGATCTTCACGTCCTCGGCGGTGCGGTCGCCGATCATGAGGTTGTATTTCTTGCGGACGTAGTTGGCGATCGCTTCGTCGATCTTGTTGCCACCCACTCGGAGGCTGGTGGAGACCACGATCGCGCCGAGAGAGATCACCGCGATCTCGCTCGTTCCGCCGCCGATGTCGATGATCATCGACCCGGAGGGGCCGCTGATCGGCACGTTGGCGCCGATAGCGGCGGCCATCGGCTCCTCGATGAGGTACGCCTCGGAGGCGCCGGCCTTGATCGCCGCGTCGCGCACGGCGCGCTTCTCGACGCTGGTGACGCCCGCCGGGACGCTGATCATTACCTCCGGCTTGCCCCAGCCGAAGCGTCGGCCCTGCCGGACCCGGTGGATGAAGTGGTCCAGTAGAGCTTCGGTGATGACGTAGTCCGCTATGACTCCGTCGCGCATCGGCCGGATGGCCTGGATGTTGCCGGGCGTGCGGCCGATCATCTCGCGAGCCTCTTCGCCGACCGCCACGATGTGGTTCTGGTCGTCGACGGCGACTACGGAGGGCTCCTGCATGACGATGCCGTGGCCCTTGACGTAGACGATGATGTTGGCGGTGCCCAGGTCGATACCGATCTTCATGCCTGTGGCTAAGTCCCTTCAGCGATCCGTTCGATCCTGGCCCCGAGTTCCAGGAATTTCGCGTCGATCTTCTCATAGCCGCGGTGTACGTGGTGTGCACCGCCGATCGTGGTGACTCCATCCGCGGCAAGGGCCGCAAGGATAAGCGAGGCGCCGGCCCGGAGATCGCCGATTTCGACCTCGGCACCATGCAGCGGCGCGGGCCCGTCGATGAGGGCGTGGTGCTGGTCGAGGATCTCGACGCGGGCGCCCATCCGGCGCAGCTCGCCGAGCCACTCGAGGCGATCCTCGAAGACCGACTCGTGGACGTGGCTGACGCCTGCGGCCTGGGTGAGCAGGACGCATGTGGGAGGCTGAAGGTCCGTGGCGAGACCCGGGTACGGCCGCGTCTCGATGTCGCGGCTCCGCAGCGGCTGAAGGTCCGTGGCGGTGGCGTCGACTTCGATCGTGTCGTTGCCGCAGCTGATCGAGACGCCCATGTCCGACATGACGCTCAGGAAGGCGCCGAGATGGCCGCACGGTGCCCCCTGGAGAGTTATCCGGCCGTGCGTGACGCCGGCCGCGATTACGAACGTGCCGGCCTCGATACGGTCGGGCACGACCGAGTGGTTGGCGCCCCGGACCCGGCGGCGGCCTTCGATCTCGATCCGGTTCGGCGCCGTCCGCTCCACCTGCGCGCCCATCTTCTGCAGGAACTCGATCAGGTCGTCGACCTCGGGCTCCTGGGCGGCCGGCTCGATGACCGTGTGGCCGTCGGCCAGCACGGCCGCGAGCATTGCGTTCTCGGTGCCCATGACGGTGATCTGCGGGAAGTTGACGCGCCCGCCCCGCAGCCGGCCGGGGGCCTTGGCGAAGTAGTAGCCGTTGCGGTAGTCGATCTCGGCACCGAGGGCCCGCATCGCATCGACGTGGAGGTTGACAGGCCGGCGACCGATTCGGTCTCCGCCAGGGTTGCTGATGATGACCCGGCCGAAGCGGGTCAGGAGCGGACCGAGAAGGATGAAGCTGGCTCGCATCTTAGCCGCGGCCTCGAGCGGGACGAAGAGCCACTCCGCGTCGCCCGACGCGACCTCGTAGACATTCGGCTCCGGATGATCAACCGTGACGCCGATGTCGCGAAGGACCTCGGTCAGGACGTGGACGTCCTCGATCTCGGGCACGTTGCTGAATCGGCATCGCTCGCCCGTCAGGGTGGCGGCGGCCATCAGCTTGAGGGCGGCGTTCTTGGCTCCGCTGATCCTCACCGAACCCTCGAGACGGCGCCCGCCTTCGATCCGAAAGATCTCGCGCTTCACGGGCTCGGGTTTGAACTCCCAGTGGAACGGTCGCTCGGCCATCCGCTACTCGCCCGGCGGCTCTTCGCGCGGCGGCATCGCCGTAGATCGGGGCGCCTCGTGCTCTCCCCGCGGTCGGCGCGCCCCGCGCTCGGCCAGGCGGATGCGAACCAGTGCCCGCTGGAGAGCCGCCCGGGCGCTGGCCAGGTCGGCCGGCTCCACGAATCCGCCCTCGAGGATCTGGGCAGCCTCGCGGCGGGCCCGCTCGGCCCGCTCCAGGTCTATCTCCGAGGCCAGGTCGGCGGTCTCTGCCAGGACGACCACGCGGTCCGGGCGGACCTGCAGGAAGCCGCCGAAGATGGCGAACTCCTGCTCCTCTCCGCCCCGCTTGAGACGCAAGACCCCCTGCCCGAGCATCGAGATCAGCGGCGCATGGTGGGGCAGAATCCCCATCTCCCCCTCGCTCCCGGGCACGATGACCTCGTCGACGTCGCCCTCGAAGGCTCGTCGCTCCGGAGTCACGATCTCCAGGTGGAGGGGCATCTACTCTATTCCTTCACTTCGTCCCGGCCGGGCCGTGGCCGCGTCCACGCCGATAGTCTGCGCCGGCGGGCGCTGGCGCGCACTCATTTGGCGAGCTTCGCCGCGCTGGCGCGGACGTCGTCCAGGGTACCGGCGAGGAAGAAGGCCTGCTCGGGCAGGTCGTCGACCTTTCCTTCGAGGATCTCCTTGAACGAGGCGACCGTGTCCCGGACTGGAACGTACACTCCGGGTCGGCCCGTGAAGACCTCCCCCACGTAGAACGGCTGGCTGTTGAAGATCTGCAGGCGGCGCGCCCGGGCGACCGTGGCCTTGTCCTCCTCGGAGAGCTCGTCGATGCCCAGGATCGAGATGATGTCCTGTAGGTCGCGGTAACGCTGGAGGACTCGCTGGACCTCGCGGGCCGTGTCGTAGTGCTCCTGGCCGACTACCAGCGGATCGAGGACCCGCGACGTCGAGGTCAGCGGATCCACCGCTGGGTAAATGCCCAGCTCGGCGATCGCCCGCTCGAGGCGGATCGTGGAGTCGAGGTGGCCGAAGGTCGTGGCCGGGGCAGGGTCTGTGTAGTCGTCCGCCGGCACGTAGACGGCCTGCAGCGAGGTGATCGAACCCTTCTTCGTGGAAGTGATCCGTTCCTGCAGAGCGGCCATCTCGGTCGCCAGGTTGGGCTGGTAACCGACCGCGGAAGGCATCCGGCCGAGCAGGGCCGAAACCTCGGAGCCGGCCTGGGTGAAACGGAAGATGTTGTCGATGAAGAGCAGGACGTCGCGGCCTTCCTCGTCGCGGAAGTACTCGGCCATGGTCAGGGCGGTGAGGCCGACGCGCTGGCGGGCTCCCGGCGGCTCGTTCATCTGGCCGAAGACGAAGGCCGTCTTGGCGATAACGCCCGACTCGGTCATCTCGTGGATCAGGTCGTTGCCCTCGCGGGACCGCTCGCCCACGCCGGCGAAGACAGAGTAGCCGGAATGCTCCTGCGCGACGTTGCGGATCAGCTCCTGGATGATGACCGTCTTGCCGACGCCGGCGCCGCCGAAGACGCCGATCTTGCCGCCCTTGGCGAATGGGCAGACCAGGTCGATGACCTTGATGCCGGTCTCGAAGATCTCGGTCTCGGTCGTCTGCTGGTCGAACGCGGGAGCCAGCCGGTGGATGGGCAGGCGCTCGCTGTCGCCGACCGGGCCTTTCTCGTCGATCGGCTCGCCGAGGACGTTGAAGACGCGGCCCAGAGTGACCTGGCCGACCGGGACCGTGATCGGGCTTCCGGTGTCGACCGCCTCGACGCCGCGGGCGAGCCCGTCCGTGGTGGTCATGGCGACGCTGCGCACCCAGTTGTTGCCCAGGTGCTGTTGGACCTCGCAGACGATCTTGACCCCGTCGCCCCGGCTGACCACGACGGCGTGGTAGATACCTGGCAGCTTCCCGGCCGGGAACTCGATGTCGACGACCGCGCCCGTGATCTGAGTCACGCGGCCGGTTGCGGTTGGGGCGGCGGTCGCCATCGTCGTGTCGGTGCCTCCTATAGCCGCCGGGCGGCTCTTGGCCTAGCGCGCCTGCGCGCCGGACGCGATCTCGATCAGTTCACTGGTGATGTGGGCCTGGCGGGCCTTGTTGTAGCTGAGGGTGAGGTCCTCGATCAGCTCGTCCGCGTTTTCGGTGGCGTTCTTCATGGCCACCATCTGGCTGGAGAAGAAGCTGGCCGTGCTCTCGAGGGCGGTCTGGTAGAGGCGAGTCCCCACGTAGCGCGGCAGCAGCTCGTCGAGGACGATCTCCGGGGCGGGTTCGAAGATGAATTGGGCACCGGGGATGCCCCGCGTGTCCGCGCTGGGCGCGATCGGCAGTAGCTGGACCATCTCTGCCCGCTGGACCAGCGTCGACACGAACCGCGTGAAGACGATGTCGATCTGGCTATACGTGCCGGACACGTACTCGTCGGAGATCAGGCGGGCCAGCGGCAGGATGTCGTCGAAGACGGGCTTGTCGCCGAAGCCGGGGAAATGGGCGATGATCGGGACGCGAGCCCGGCGCATGGCGTCGCGGCCCTTGCGGCCGACGCTGACCATCTCCAGGTCGCCCGGGTGCTCGACGATCTCCTTGGCGGCGAACCTGACGGCGTTGGTGTTGAGAGGCCCGGCCAGGCCCCGGTCGCTCGTGACGAGGACGATCAGCCGCTTGCCTTCTTCGCGCCGGCTCAGGAGCGGATGCTCGTCGCCGCCGAGGACCGCCGCAAGATCGGCTAGGATCTCGTCGATGAGGACTGAATAGGGCCGGGCGGCGAGCGTGGACTCCTGGGCACGGCGCAGCTTCGAGGCGGCCACGAACTGCATAGCCCGGGTGATCTGCCTGATGTTCCTCGACGCCGTTATGCGCCTTCGGATGTCTCGCTGGCTTGGCACGCTGCTGCTTTCCGGTCCTACGCGAGGAACGTGCTGCGGAAATCGTTGGCCGCCGCTTCGAGGGCCGCAGCCGTTTCGTCGTCCAGTACCTTGGTCGAGGCGAGCTTCTTCATGACGTCCGCGCGCTCGGTGTCGAGGAAGCGCGTGAACTGGGCCTCGAACTCCTTGACGCGCGGCGTCGGGATGTCGTCCAGCAGGCCCTTCGTGGCCACGTACAGGATGGCTACCTGGCGTTCCAGCGGAACCGGCTGGTATTGCGGCTGCTTGATGACCTCGGAGAGCTTCTCGCCTCGGGTTAGCTGATCGCGGGTGGCCTTGTCCAGGTCCGACGCGAACTGGGCGAAGGCAGCCAGGGAACGGTATTGGGCCAGGTCCAGCTTGAGCGGCGCGGCGACCTTCTTCATGGCCTTGGTCTGGGCCGCAGAACCGACGCGCGAGACCGAGATGCCGATGTTCAGCGCGGGGCGCTGGCCCGAGTTGAAGAGGTCCGTCTCCAGGAATATCTGGCCGTCCGTGATTGAGATGACGTTCGTGGGGATGTAGGCCGAGATGTCGCCGGCCTGAGTCTCGATCAGCGGCAGGGCCGTGAGCGAACCGCCGCCGTTGGCGGCGCTCATCCTTGCGGCGCGCTCGAGAAGGCGGCTGTGGAGGTAGAACACGTCACCGGGATAGGCTTCGCGGCCGGGCGGGCGGCGGAGCAGGAGCGACATCTCGCGGTAGGCCCAGGCGTGCTTGGAGAGGTCGTCGTAGACGCACAGCGAGTCCTTGACCAGCTGCCCGCCGATCTTGACGCCGTTCTCCATTACCTCCTCGCCCATCGCGCAGCCCGAGTACGGGGCAAGGAACTGCAGGGCCGCCGAGTCGTCGGCGCCGGCCACCACGACGATGGTGTGCTCCATGGCCCCGTGCTGCTCGAGCACGGCCACGACCTTGGCCACGGTGCTGAGTTTCTGGCCGATGGCCACGTAGATGCAGATCAGGCCCTTGCCTTTCTGATTGATGATCGCGTCGATGGCGATGGCGCTCTTGCCGGTCTGGCGGTCACCGATGATCAGCTCGCGCTGGCCGCGGCCGATCGGGATGAGGGCGTCGATGGCCTTGATGCCAGTCTGCACCGGCGTGTCGACCCCCTGGCGGGTGATGACGCCGGGAGCGATGCGCTCGACCGGGCGGGTGGAGGTGGCGGCGATCGGGCCCTTGTCGTCGAGCGGCCGGCCGAGAGGGTCCACCACGCGGCCGAGCAGGCCGGCGCCGACCGGGACTTCGACGACACGGCCGGTGGTCTTGACGGTGTCGCCTTCCTTGATCTCCGTCGGATTGCCGAGGATGACGGCCCCGACCGTCTCCTCTTCGAGGTTGAGGGCTATGCCCATGACGCCGCCGGGGAACTCCAGCAGCTCCGACGAGAGAGCGCCGGAGAGGCCGTAGATCTGGGCGATGCCGTCGCCGACCTGGACCACGGTGCCGACCCCGCGCGACTCGGTGCCCGCGTCGAAGCTCTCGATCGTGTTCTTGATGATGCTGACGATCTCGTCTGAGCGAATGGCCACGCCTTCTCCGTTCGCCGGGTCTCTACCGGCCCGCCACGTTTAGCTGGTTCCCTGAATCAGCCGTCCGCGGAGCCGCGCGAGGCGGCCCTGGAGGCTGGCATCGATCAATCTGTCGCCGATCCTGACCGTCAGGCCTCCAAGGAGGGCCGGATCGGTTGCCGTGGCAAGTTCCACGCCGGCGCCGGCGAGCTGCTCCACGCGAGCCCTCACTGCCGCCAGCTCCTTCTGCGAGAGTGGAGCCGGCGTCGTGACGGTCGCGGCTACGATGCCGCGAGACTCCCGGACGAGGGCATCGTACTCGGCGCTCACCTCGGGCAGGATTGCGAAGCGGCCTCGTTGGGCCAGGAGCAGCGCCAGGTTGCACGCTCCCGGCGACACGGCCGGGCCGAGCAGCTGCTCGACGGCCTTTCGCCGCGCCGCGAAGGGCACGGCCGGGCTGTCCACGGCCCGGGCCAGCCGCTCGTCACTGGCCAGCCCGGCGGCGAGAGCAAGGTCTCGCTGCCATGCCTCGACCTTCCCGTCGCGCTCGGCCAGCTGGAATGCCGCCTCGGCGTAGCGCCGCCCGGCGCCGTTTCGTGGCATCAGTTCTGCCGCCCCTCCACCGGGCCGCCTTTCGCGAGGAACTCCTCGACGAGGCGGCGCTGGCGGGCGTCGGTCATCGTTTCGCCGACAACCGCCCCGGCGGCGGCGAGGGCCAGGTCGGCGACCTGGGCCCGCAGGTCGGCCAGGGCCCGGTCGCGCTCGGCGGCGATGTCGGCGGCGGCCTTCACGCGGAGCCGCTCCAGCTCCTCGCGGGTGGCGGCGATATCCGCGTCGCGCAGATCCTGGGCCGACTTCTGGGCCGAGACGACCAGGGCCTGGGCCTGGCGGCGCGCTTCGGCGATGACCCGGGCCTGCTCGGCCGCGCCGGCGTCCCGATCTCGGCGGGCCTGCTCGGCATCCGCCAGACCCTGCTCGATGCGAGCCTTGCGGTCGGCAAGGATGTTCGCGATCGGGCGGAAGGCGAAGGCCGAGATCAGGGCCAGGAACAGGATGAAGTTGAGGGCGGCGACGATCACCCAGAAGAGGTTGATCGAGAGGCCCGACGCTTCAGCTGCCGGCGCCGTCGCTGCTGCGGCCGCGAATAGGTACACGGTTAGCGCTCCGTCGAATCAGCCTATTTGAGGAAGAGCGCCAGCAGGCCGACGACGATCGCGAGAACGCCGAGGCCTTCGGCGAAGCCGGCCAGGATGATCGCCAGGCCGCGGATCTGGCCGGCCGCGTCGGGGTTCCGGCCGATCGCATTGCTGGACATGCCGGCGAGGATGCCGATGCCGATGCCGGGGCCGATGACGCCCAGGGCCGCCAGGCCGGCTCCGATGTGCTCAACCATTTGCTGGGACCTCCTCTAGCCCGACCGTTCGCCGGGTAGTCGACTGGTGGCGGTCAGGCCGCCGCGGGCTGGTGGTTGTCGGCGCCACTCGGCACCGCTTGATCATCCTTCATAGCGCCGACCCCTGCCGGATGGTGTTCCTCGGTTCCGTGCCCTTCGATGGCGATCATGATGAACATCAGGGTCAGGACCGAGAAGATGAGGGCCTGGATCAGGTTGAGCAGTGCCTCGAGACCGACCAGCGCGACCGGCACCACCGCGATGGTCAGGGCCGAGATGACGGCCAGCGCCACCTCGCCGCCGTAGATGTTGCCGAAGAGTCGCATCGAAAGCGTCACCGGCTTGACGAACTCGAGGAAGAGCTCGATGAGGCCGACATACATGGCCAGCAGTCCGGCCCCGATGCCGTGGCGGAACTCGCCGATCGGGAAGAACTTGCCCAAGTAGCCGCGAACGCCGAGGCGTCGGAAGCCCTCGCCCTGGAACAGGACGAACGAGGTCAAGGCCAGTCCGATGGTGATGTTCACGTCGCTGGTTGGCGCCCGGAGCAGGTCGATCTTGCCGACCGGCGGGACGAGCCCGCTCCAGTTGGAGAAGA
The DNA here is from genome assembly GCA_050010635.1 of Candidatus Limnocylindrales bacterium. GTDB lineage: Bacteria > Chloroflexota > Limnocylindria > Limnocylindrales > CSP1-4 > Fen-1039. The sequence goes on along the minus strand of JBEKKR010000006.1, from coordinate 127,289 downwards.
GGATGAAGACGAAGAAGGCAGCGAATATCGGGTAGTAGGGGCGGGCCTTCTCGCCCCCGATCCCTACGGCAAAGTCGGAGCCGAACTCGTAGGCCCACTCGACGGCATTCTGCAATCGGCCCGGGATCGTCTTCATTCGCCGCGTGGCCAGGATGGCCAGCAGCAGGATCAGGCCCATCACGATCCACATGGTCAAGATCGTGTTGCTGATGCTGGGGTGGAAGTAGACCATCGGGGCCGGCGAAGGCGCCGTGTCGGGCTGCAGGTCGATCACGATGGCCGGCGGCGGGAACTCGATGGCGCTGGTGATGAAGCACTCCGGAAAGCCGCATGTGTCGCCGGCCTTGCCGCCCTTTGGGAAAGGCGGAACGAGAAGGACCGCCAGGAAGTCCAGGACGACCACGGCCAGGGCGATGAGCAACAGGATGCGACCGGCCGAAAGCCGGCGCTTCTTCACCGGCTCGTCCGGCCGGGCCGATCCCTGTTCAGATTCGATCTTCTCGGGCAGCCGGCCCGGGTCGGTCGTCACAATCGCTCCGCCTGGCGGCGGCCGGAAGCCGCCGTTCTATCGTCGATAGTCATCGTCCATGCTCTTGAGGAACCGGGCCATCAGCCGCCAGCAGGCAACTGCGCCGCTGCCGGTACCGACCGCGAACCCGACCAGGACGAAGAGCGGAACCGTCCCCAGGCGCTGGTCGAGCCAGTACCCAGCGAGCGTGCCCGCCAGCACGGTGAATAGCAGAACGAAGGCGATCTCCGAGAAGAGGGCGATATAGGCCGACGCCTTCCCTGGATCGTTCATCCCGTCTCCCTGGCAGGGCGCCGTGAGTGTAGCAGCCGACTTACCGGGACGCTCATGCCCCGAAAGAGCCAGGATCAGAGCTCGGGCCGGTCGTGCTCCGACTCCCCGCCGTCCGCGGGCGCCGCCGTGTCGCCGTTGCCGTTGCCCCCCGCATATGAGTCTGCTTCCAGGCTTTCCTGGATCGCCGCCGCCCCGCCGCCGAGACGTTCGATCAAGAAGAGGGCGAGTCCGAACACGACGACAAGGCCCAGGAACGCGTACATCTGGCCGTTCACGGACAGGACGAGCGACAGGACCGCCAGAAGAATGCAGACCCCATAGATGACCAGGACGGTGTTGCGGTGGGAGAACCCCAGGTCCAGGAGGCGATGGTGGATGTGGCCTCTGTCGGGGGCGAAGGGGGACCGTCCGGCCGCGGTGCGCCGGACGATTATCCAGAACGTATCCATGATCGGCACGCCCAGCACGAGCAGCGCCACCGCGATCTTCGCGGCGCCCAGGATGGAGAGGACGGCCAGGGAGTAGCCGACGAGCATGATCCCGCTCGTGCCGCTGAATATCGAGGCGGGGTGGAAGTTCCAGCGCAGGAACCCGGCCAGGGCGCCTGCCAGGATGAAGCAGAAGAGGGCGATTACCGGCTCCGGTTCGTCGGTGCCCACGCCGAGGCTGATGGCGCCGAGCGTGACTGCGGCGATCAAGGCGATGCCCGTCGAGAGGCCGTCCAGCCCGTCGATGAAGTTGATGCTGTTGACCAGGCCGACGATCCAGACCACGGCGGCTGCCGCCGCGATCGGACCGAGCCCGGCGAGGATGAGACTGCCGTCCTTGGCGAGCGGGAAGTTGACCGAGCCGACACTCACTCCCAGCGCGACGGCCACCCCGGCCAGCGTGAACTGGCCGAGAAACTGCCAGCGGGCGCGCAGCTGAAAGAAGTCGTCGAGCAGACCGATCCCGACGGCCAGCACCGCACCGCCGAGCAGGGCCAGGACCTGACGCGGCCCGACGCCCGCCGTCCCGGCGGCGAGGTTCCACCCGAGTGAGGAGTCGAGGGCAAGCATGAGGAGAGAGACGGAGACAAACCCAGCCGCGATCGCGATGCCGCCCCCGCGGGCGATCGCCCGCTTGTTGACGCGGCGAGCCTCCGGCTTGTCCACGACTCCGCGCCTGCGGGCGTACGTGCGGACCAGCGGCGTCGTCGCCAACGTCACCAGGCAGGCCAGGACGAACCCGGCCACGAGCGCGATTGCCTCGACGGCATCGTGCGAGAGGTTCACGACCGCGCCTCATGGCCCGGAACCGACGGGCCCTTCTCGCCAGGCCGCATCGACGCTGCCGTGGACCAGACTCGATCTCCGGCTGGGCGCGGAACGGATGGCGTGGTCAGTCCTCCCGCAGCCCCGGGACCGGGAACCGGGCACACATGTCGCGGACCAGGGCCGCGAGCTTGGCCTGCTCGGACGGGTCGTCGCGGGTCACGATGGCCGACACGAACGTCTCGCCGATTTGGCGCATCTCCGGCTCGCGGAACCCGCGACTGGTCGTTGCCGGAGTACCGACCCGGATGCCGGAGGCGATGTTCGGCGGGTTCTTGTCGAACGGGATCGCGTTCTTGTTGACGGTGATGCCTATCTCGTCGAGGAGGTGTTCCGCCTCCCTGCCGGTCACTCCGAGCGGCGTGACGTCCACCAGCATGAGGTGGTTGTCCGTCCCGCCCGAGACGACGCGAGCGCCATTCTCAGTGAGGGTGGCGGCGAGCAGCTTTGCGTTCGCGATGGTCTGACGTTGATCGGCGCGGTACTCGTCCGTGGCCGCCAGCTTGAGGGCAACCGCCTTGGCGGCGATCACGTGCATGAGCGGGCCGCCCTGCGTGCCGGGAAAGACGCTCTTGTCGATGGCCTTGCCCAGGTCCTCGCGGCAGAAGATCAAGCCGCCCCGCGGGCCGCGCAGGGTCTTGTGGGTCGTGGTCGTGACGATGTCGGCATGGCCGAACGGCGTGGGATGGACGCCCGCCGCGATCAGCCCGGCGATATGCGCCATGTCCACGAAGAGGAGCGCGTCGACGCCGTGCGCGATCTTCCCGAAGCGCTCGAAGTCGATGATGCGGGGGTAGGCGCTGGCGCCGGCGATGATCATCTTCGGCCGGACCTCGGCCGCCTGCTTCTCCAGGGCGTCGTAGTCGATCTGCTCGGTCGTCTCGTCGACGCCGTAGGCGTGGACCTCGAACCACTTGCCGCTGAAGTTGACCGGCGAGCCGTGGGTCAGGTGGCCGCCGTGGGCCAGGTTCATGCCCAGGATCTTGTCGCCCATGTTCAGCACGGCCAGGTAGGCGGCCATGTTGGCCTGGGCGCCGGAGTGCGGCTGGACGTTCACGTGCTCGGCGCCGGGGAAGAGGGCAAGGGCCCGTTCCTGGGCCAGACGCTCGGCCACGTCCACGAATTCGCAGCCGCCGTAGTAGCGCTTGCCGGGCAACCCTTCGGCGTACTTGTTCGTGAGGGGCGAGCCCTGCGCCTCCATGACGGCCGCGAACGTGTAGTTCTCGCTGGCGATCAGCTCGATCTTCCAGCGCTGGCGATCGGCCTCGCCGCGAATGGCCGCCCACAACTCGGGGTCGACATCGGCCAGCCGCGCCCAGGCGATCCCTTCTCGACGTGCGATCGTCATGGCTTCTCCTTACTGCTGCTGCGGCCTCGGCCGACCGCTCGCGGCGGGTCGAGCGGCACTGCCACGCGCGACCAGGACTACTCCGCGACCCGGCCCACGTCCGCTTCTATTGTCGCCCATGGCGGCGGTCGCCGTGTCGGCGGACGCTTTCGCGAAATCAGTCGGGCGAGGCGGCCGCGCGGATGCGAGCATAGACGGCGGGTGGGATTGAGTCGCCCTGCGGCCAGACGTTGCCCAGGGCCTCGCGAAAGGCTGGACTCCTGCAGGCCTGCGCCTCGATGCGCTCGATGAACGCGCGGCCGGCGACAGTACAGAACTCCTCCAGTTCGCCCGCACCGACCACGCCGCGGGCGTCCTCCTCCACAACCTCGACGAGCCGGCAGACGAATTCCCAGCCCAGCTCTGCCTCCCCTTCGCCAAGCCGATAGCCCAGACCTACGGTCCAATCGTCCGGGTTGGCAACGTCGTCGTGCGTCCAGGAGTACTCGGCATTCCTCCTGGCGGCTTCGACGACGGCATCCAGCCCAATGGCTCGAACAGCCTCCCCGAGAGTTGCCGACAAAGCCTCCAGGGCGACCCACAATGTCTCCGCCGAGATCTCACCCGGCCGCAGAACCTTTGGCTCCTCGCCCGTGCAATCCACCACTGTTGATGGAGTTCCGCCGCGCGCCGGACCGCCGTCCAGGACCAGATCGATCCGCCCGCCGAGCTGGGCTAGGACCGCTGCGGCGTTGCGGGCGTCGGGATGCCCGGAGAGGTTGGCCGAAGTGACCGGCAACGGCCCCAGCGCGCGGGCGAGTTCGCGCGGGCAGTCGTGGTCGGGCAGGCGCACGCCGATCGTGGCGGCGCCGGCGGTGAGCGCCGCGGGCAGCGTCGCATCCGGAGCCTGCGCCAGGACGAGGGTCAGGCCGCCCGGCCAGAACCGCTCGGCCAGCACGCGCGCGGCCGGCGAGACGACCCCCACCGAGGCCGCCTGCTCGAGGTCGGCCACGAGCAGCACGATCGCGCGATCAAGCGGGCGATCCTTGGCCGCAAAGAGCCGTGGCAGGCCGTCCGGGGCGTCCAACGCGACGCCGACTCCGTAGACCGTGTCAGTCGGGATCGCCACCAGGCCCCCGGCGCGGAGAGTGTCTATGGCCGCGTCGCGCCCGGCCGCATCGTCGGCGAGCAGCCGTGCTCGCCCAGGCACAGGGCCTTGGCGCTTCATCGCCGCTCTACGGCGCGGCCGTGGCCGCCCGCCGGGTCGCCCGGCGCCGGCCGAAACCCGCCAAACGCGATCCGCTCGATCATCTGGGCCGCGCCCTCCTCCGCCACCGGCGGAGCCACATACCGCGCCGCGGCCTGGACCGCCGCCGGAGCGCTCGGCATCGCCACGCCGTGCCCTACCTCGCTGATCATCTCGAGGTCGTTGTACTGGTCGCCGATGGCGAGGCACTGGGCCAGCGGCACGCCCAGGCGACGGGCCAGCCAGCGCACGCCGAGACCCTTGGAGACTCCCGGGGCGAGGAACTCGAGGAAGCGCGGGTGGCTCAGGGTGACCTCGGCCCGGCCCGAGAAATGGACCCGGCCCTCGTCGAGCACCTCGACCGAATGGTTGCCCTCGCCGATGGCGACGACCTTCGTGACCGGCCTGGCCGCCCGGACGATCACGTCCGGCACGATGCGGAGCCGGTCGCCGACGAAGTGCCGGTACTCCTCCAGCCGCGCCTCGGAGGCGCCGACGATCATCCATTCGAGGTGGTTGAAGTGTGGCGTGAGGTCGCGTTCCAGGCACCATCGCACGATCTCGCCGGTGACGTCCGGGGCGAGGGGCCGGTGATACAGGAGCCTGCCGGGGCGCTGCGAGCCGGGCACCGGCATTGCCCGGACCATGGCTCCCTGCTGGGCCACGAGCGGGCCGGACAGACCCAGGGCTTCGGCAAAGGGGACGGCGCTGGTCGCCATCCGCCCGGTGACCAGCGAGACGGCGATCCCGCGCCTGGTTGCCTCCGCGACGGCGGCAAGGGTGCGCTCGCCGATGACCTGGTCCTCCCCGACGAGGGTCCCGTCGATGTCGAGCGCGATCAGTCGGATCGGCAGAAGCGGCTCCGGCATCAGCGGGCTCCCGAATGGCGTGCCGGCTCCGCCCATCGTTCCACGTGGGCAAGTCTGGGGCGTCCCGAGAGATCGGGCTGAATCCGGCACGACCAGCGGCCGGGCAGGTCGCCGACGGCACTCTCGACCGCGGGCCCCTGGTCAAACCCGATCTCCAGGAGCGCGGTGCCGGCCGGAGCAAGCGCCGCCGGAAGGACGGCGAGGAGCCGACGGATCACGGTCAGCCCGTCGGGCCCCCCGTCGAGGGCCGATCGCGGTTCGAACGAGGCCGCGATGGGCAGACGATCGATCTCGGCCGATGGGATGTACGGCAGGTTCGCCAGGGCGAGGTCGAAGGCGGCCGCGCCCTCGGGCAGCAGGTCGGCCTCGGCGAAGACCACGTCCTCCGCCACGCCGTGTCCGACCGCATTCTCGCGGGCCAGGCCGAGCGCATCGGCCGAGCTGTCGACCGCGAGAATCGAGACCTCCGGCAGCATCCGCCGCTTCCGCAGCACGGCCGCCAGGGCGATCGCGACCGCGCCGGAACCCGTGCCCACGTCGACGATCCGGAGCCGCGGCGTCCCGGCCGGTCGCGGCGCCGACGTCAGTCGCCAGGCGACCTCGTTCTGGGCCTCGTCGACGAGCAGCTCGGTCTCCGGCCGCGGGATCAGGCCCCGCGAGTCGACGCTGAAGGCGAGCCCGTAGAACTCCTTCAGGCCGCGGATGTACGCCACGGGCTCGCCGGCTTCACGCCGTACGAGGGCTCGTTCATACGCGGCCGAGGCGTCTGCGCCCACGGGCGCCTCCGAGTGCGCGATCAACGCGGTCCTGTCGGCGCGGATGGCCCAGCCGAGCAGCAGCTCGGCATCGAGGCGTGCACTCTGAGATCCGGCCGCGCGGAGACGGGCCGTGCCCGAATTCAGGAGCTCGCCGACGGCCGGCATTTGGTGGCGCCGCTACCGCCGCGACGCGGGCGTCGATCGCATCACTGGCCGGACCCATCGCCGAGCGAGGCCAGCAGCTCGGCCTGGTGCGTGGTCCGGAGCGCCTCGATCAGCTTGTCGATGTCCCCGTCCATGACCTGCGGCAGGTTGTGCAGGTCGAGGCCGATGCGGTGGTCGGTCAGGCGATCCTGGGGGAAGTTGTAGGTCCGGATCTTCTCGGATCGCTCGCCGGAGCCGACCATGCTGCGCCGGACCGCCGACTCGGCCTCGGCGGCCTTGGCCCTCTCGCGCTCGAGCAACCGGCTTCGGAGGACGGCCATGGCCTTGGCCTTGTTCTTGATCTGACTCTTCTCGTCCTGGATGGCAACGACGAGACCGGACGGCATGTGGGTTATTCGAACGGCGGAGTCGGTGGTGTTTACCGACTGGCCGCCGTGCCCGGTGGACCGGTAGACGTCGACCCGGATGTCCTTCTCGTCGATCTCGACTTCGATCTCCTCGGCTTCGGGCATGACCGCCACCGTCGCCGTGGAGGTGTGGATCCGGCCGCTCGACTCCGTGACCGGGATGCGCTGAACCCGGTGAACCCCCGCCTCGAACTTGAGCAGGCTGTAGGCGCCCCTCGCGGCGATCTCGACGATCGCCTCGTTGATGCCGCCGATGCCGGTCTCGCCGACGCTCAGGACCTCGGCGTTCATTCGATGCCGCTCCGCGTAGCGCAGGTACATCCGAAGCAGCTCGGCGGCGAACAGCTTGGCTTCCTCGCCGCCGGCCCCGGCCCGTATCTCCAGGATGACGCTCTTGTCGTCGTTGGGGTCGCGGGGCAGCAGCTGGAGTCGCAGGCTCTCGAGGAGCTCCTGCTCCCGAGTCTCCAGGCGGCGGACCTCGTCCTGGGCGAGGTCGTGCATCTCCTCGTCGCCCGAGTCGCGCATCTCGAGGACCTCGGCGAGCTCTTTGCGTGCGGCCAGCAGCTCGCGCCAGGCGCCCACGACCGGCTCGATCTGGGCGATCTCCTTGCCGAGGCGCTTGAGCGCAGCGGGATCGGAGCCGGTCTCCGGCCGGGAAAGCTCGGCGTTGAGGGCGTCGTACTGAGCGGCGATCTCGACGAGCCTGTCCTCTATCAAGGGTTCGCCTCGGGTGCACCGGCTGCCGCGGCGGTTGCGCCGCCAGCCCCTGGCAGTTCCGCAGGAACTGCCAGAGTCGGCGCCGCAGGCGCTGACTCGACGTCGAGCGGGCGGGCGGCGAACTCGGCGCTGCCGGCGGGCACTTCGTTGCCGTCGGCGATGAGGGCCCGCTCCAGCGACACGATGGCGACCTCGATCATGTCGTCGGTCGGCTGCCGGGTGGTGATTGCCTGGACCCAGATGCCCGGCGACCACAGCCACCGGACCAGGGCGTGGCGGCGATGGCGCGCCCCGAGCTGGAGGATCTCGTAGCTGATCGCGGCGATGACCGGGACCAGAACGACCCGCGACACTACGAGCCAGAGCGGGGGAAGTTTGCCGACCACGGCAAAGGCCAGGATGGAGACGATCAGGACGACGACCAGGAACTCGGTGCCGCAGCGCGGATGGGCGGTGGGGTACTTGCGGGCTTCCGCGACCGTCAGCGGGTCGCCGCCCTCGAGGGTGTGGATCGACATGTGTTCGGCGCCGTGGTACTGGAAGGTGCGGCGCACGTCGGCGGCGCGCCCCACGAGCAGCAGATAGCCGATGAAGATGACGACGCGGATGCCGCCCTCGGAGAGCTGAAGCCCGAAGCCCTGGTCCACGCGACCAACGGTGGCCTGGGCCAGGAAGAGCGGCACCAGGAAGAAGATCACGATGCCGACGACCAGGCTGAGCAGCAGCATGCCGCCGACGGCGACGGCGTAGCCCTTGCCGAGCCCGGAATCTGCCGGGGCCGGGGTCGGTGCCGCCGGCGCGTCCGGGTCGGAGTAGGCGGCGACGGTGGCGTCGCCGTGGTCGCCCTCGCCGGTGGCCGCACAGAAGGCTGGACCTGCGAAAGCCAGGGTCAGCGTCCGCAGAATGGCCCCGGCGGCGCGCGATGCGCCGCCGCCCGCTCCGGGCTTGGGCTCTTCGTTCTCGAGGGCGAGGGCCTGAATCGTGGCCGACCGAACCAGCCAGCGCGTGCCGGTGACGAGGGTGTCGTACAGGACGACCAGGCCCCGCAGGAACGGCAGCTTCATGGCTCGCCGGGCTCGGAGTCCCAGGTCCAGGCGCTCAGTGGCCCAGACGATCGAGCCGTCGGGATGACGCAGGGCGATCGCCAGCGCGTTGCGACCGCGCATCAGGACGCCCTCTATGAGCGCCTGCCCACCGTACTGAAAGCTGGCCATTGCCGGATTCTAGCCTCCGAGGTACCGGGAGCCACGGCTGGGGCCGCAGCCGTAACGAATGACGGCGTCGGCGGGCGAGAAGAGCACCCTGCCCCGATCTCCGGGCAGGCGCCCGACTAGGCTCGCTGGGTGCGCTCGAGGCGGCGCTGGAAGCGCTCCACCTGACCGGCGGTGTCGAGGATCATCTGCTTACCCGTGAAGAACGGGTGGCAGCTGTTGCAGACGTCCACGCGTAGCTCGGTTCGAGTTGAGCCGATCTCGAACATCGTGCCGCACGAGGCGCACTTGACGTTCGCCTGCTGGTACTTGGGGTGGATCTTCGGCTTCATGTGCTACTCCCAGGCGCCTTCCGTGCGGCTTCCCGCCGGTGGTCGTCGGTGGCGCGGGCGGCGGGTTGGCGCCGGTCCGCAACTTGTGGCTGGGGGCTACTCGCCCGCCAGGGCTTCGACGCGGATCCGCTTCTTCTCGCGAGTCTCGTGTTCGAAATGGACGGTGCCGTCGACGGTGGCGAAGACGCTGTAGTCGTGGGCCAGACCGGTCCCGGAACCAGCTTTGAAGGTCATGCCGCGCTGGCGGACGATGATCGAGCCGGCGGTGACGAACTGGCCGTCGCCGGCCTTCACGCCGAGACGCTGGCCGACGCTGTCGCGGCCGTTCTTGGAGCTGGAGCCTGCCTTCTTGTGGGCCATTGCTTACTCGTCCTTCTTGGTCCTGGCGGGCCGCTTGGGAGCAGCCTGGCCGGCCGGTTCGTCCGTCTTGGTGGTCTTGGGGGCCTTCGGAGCGGCCTTCGACGCGGGCTTGTCCTTCGCGGGCGCCGCCGGCTTGGCCGGCGCCTCTTCCTTGGCGGGAGCGGCCTTGGGCGCGGGCTTGGCCTTCGCCTTCGGCGCGGCTTCCTCGGCCTCGGCGGCCTTGCGGGCCTTGAGCTTCTCGGCGAGGGCGGCGTCCTCGGCGGCCTGGCGCGCGGCGGCCTTGGCGACCTTGCTGCGCTCGGCCTCGGCGGCGGACTCCGCTTCCTTGGCCTCTTCGGCGGCACTCTTGGCGCCCAGGCGGACGTCCGTGATCTTCAGAACGGTCAGTTCCTGGCGGTGCCCCTTCTTGACGCGGCGGCGGGCCTTTGGCCGGTACTTGAACGAGATGGTCTTCTCGCCCCGATCCTGGCGCAGGACCCTGGCGCTGACGGCCGCGTCCGCTACGACGGGCTGGCCGACGGCCGACTTGTCTCCATCCACGACCAGCAGCACGCGGTCGAGGTTTATCTCCTGGCCCGGCTCCGCATCCAGCAACTCAACTTCGAGCTCGGTTCCGAGTTCGACGCGGTACTGCTTGCCGCCGGTCTCGATGACTGCGTACATGGGTCCTCGGGAAGTGGACGGGGCGGTGCGGCCCCACTGGCGCATGACACGAATACGCCCCCGGCCTGGCCGGGGCGCGAAGTGCGAGTGTACGGCGCGACTCCGGCCTAGTCAACCGCGCCCCCGGAGCGGGGTTCAGACGGCCTGCGCGGCCGGATGCGGGGCCCCGGAGGACTCCAGCTCGGTCGCGAGCCAGAGGCGCTCCCGGACGGGCCGCACTACCTCGAGCACGGATCCAGCGGACTGCGGCCCCAGCGATTCGCGCGCGGTCTCGGCCGCGTCGGTCGCGCCGACCGGCATAACCGGCTCTCCGATCGAGTCGGCCCCGGCAGCCTCCTCTTCGCAGCCTCCGGTTCCGGCCCGCAGCCCCATCTCGCCCGCGAGCGCGGCGACCACTTCCTCCACCCGGCCGCTACCTCGATCCTGCGTGTGCCGCAGCCGCATCCACAGGCCGGCCGCCCGTGCGGGGTCGGCATCGGGCGGCAGAGCCTCCGAGTCGGCGGTGCGGGCCCGGAGTTCGAGCAGAAGAGGGCGTAGGTCGTACGGGATCGCCCGCGCCTCCTTGCGACGCGCGCGGGGCAGCCGTTCCGCGGCTAGGAGACGGCCGGCGGCGGCCTCGAGACGGGCCTGTTCCACGTTCAACAGGGTGATTCGGTAATCGGCCGCCGCAAGCTGGGGGGCAAGCGCCGGGTCGCCGATCCAGACGTCGTGGAGGTCCACGACCGCGTACCCGCGCGGCATCCCGGCCGCCAGCCGATCGCGCAGTTCCGGGGCCGTCAGGCGCTCGGACAGGAAGAGGTCGGCCAGCTCGTGCTCGGCCAGCATGCCCAGCTGGAGAGGCGCCGCGAAGATCAGCTTGAGCCTGGGGCTGAAGCCTTCGCTCGTGGCCACGGGAATCTCACCGCGACGGAAGGCCCGCTCCCACAGCCTGACGGCATCGAGGTGCGAGAGGTATCGAGCCTCCTCGCCTCGAGAGAAGACGAGCCGCCAGCGCTGCCTGACCTCGCTCACGACGCCGAGCCCGTACCAGTTTCCCCGGCCGCCTCGCCGGCGGGCGATCTGGCGCTCGACCTGCTGCCATCCTTCGGGCTCGCCCGATCCTTTCGACCCCATCGACCAACGACTAGATCGGCCGTCGTCGCCTGCACGAGTAGCGTGAACAGGACGACCCCGAATGTGATGTCCTGGAGCGCGGCACGGTTCGGGAAGTCCACCGGCAGGGACAGCGCCAGCGCCGTCGATACCGCACCGCGCAGGCCGGACCAGAAGACGACGTGCAGCCACTCGAACGGCAGGGCGCCTTCGTCTCGGTCAGCTGCGGCCGGTCCGTGACGCTTCCCGACGGCGACCGCTTCGGCGTCCGTCGGCGTCGGCGCGGCACCGGATCGGGCCACCGAGTCGGCCTTCCCGGACCGTGCCCGCCATCCGTGTCGGGCAAGACGCCAGCCGCCGAGCAGCCCATAGACGATGAGGGCCCGGCCGGCCAGCGTCGCCGCGATCGCCCAGGCGATGGGCGTCGCCACGTCCGCCAGCGAGCGGACCGAGATGGCGAAGCCGACGAGCAGGAATACGAAGGCCGTTGCCAGGAAGGCCACGAACTCCCAGACCGTGTCGAGGGCCTCCTCGGTCCGTTTCGAAAGCCCCAGCCGCCGGCCGTAGTTGCCCAGGACGATGCCGGCGACGGCCGTGGCGATGACCCCGGACTGGTGGAGCGCGTCGGCGGCAAGGTACGTCCCGTAGGCCAGCACCACAGAGAGGCTGATCTCGATCAAGTGGTCCCCGACGTTGGGCAGGAGATGCGACGCCGCGTATCCGGCAGCGGCTCCGAGCGCGGCCGACACGATCACGACCGATAGGAACGCCAGCGCGACCTCGCCCGGACCGATCGGCCGGGCTACGAAGTCCACGGCGATAGCGAAGACGACGATGCCCGTGCCGTCGTTGAAGACGCTTTCCGCCTCCACCAGCGTGGACAGGCGACGGGGGGATCGCAGCCTCTTGAACGTGGCGATGACGGCCGCCGGATCCGTCGCCGAGAGCATCGCCCCCACAACGAACGATTCCGGCCAGGCCAGCCCGGCCCCGAGGTGGAGGGCCGCCGCGATGATAGCGGCGCTGACGAGGACGCCCGGCCCCGCGAGCAGCGCCACTCCCCCAAGTGACGGGCGGAGCTTGGCGAAGTCGGTCTGATACGAGGCCTCGAAGATGAGGGCGGGCAGCAGCACGACCAGGACGAGCTGGGGCGTGATCTCGACGCGCAACGGCGGGGCGAGGGCTCCGGCGGCGATCCCGAACCCGACGAGGGCGACGGTGTATGGCAGGTTGATGCGGCGGGCCAGGATCGTGACCAGCGCGGCCGCGCCGACGAGGAGGACGAAGAGCCGGATCAGCTCGAGGGTCGTGTCGCCCGAGTTCACCCCGTGGACTCGCCGCCGGCCGCCTCCACCAGCGACGCAAGACCCTTCAGGCCCGCATCCTTCGACTGCATCTCGGTTCCCAGCAGATCGTATGGCCAATCGCGCCGCTCGCCGTGGCCTGCCGCCACATTATCACCGCCGCCCTCGGCCGCCGGGGGATTTGCAGTGGCCGGTCCGTTCGGCTGTCCGGAGGTATTCGCGAGGTGCTCGTTGTCAGGCTCGTCCGGCCGTCCGCTCACCGCCGTCCCGGCCAGGCGCCTCGGGTCCCCGGGCGGCCCTACGTACCGCCAGCGGCGCCCCGTATCTCCGAGTTCGAGCAGGAGCCGGCGCGGTCCGTCTTCACCCGTGTCGCACGCGAACCCGGCGGCCGCGGGCACGCCGCAATTGGAGCACGGCCCCCAGTGGCAGTCGGCCGTGGTCAAGGCAGCCAACGCCCGCTTCCGCTCGCGTGTCAGGAAGTCCGCCGAGACGCCGCCGCCCATGTGCGCCCAGGGCAGCGGCTCGTCGATCGGGATGTCACGTTGTGCGTACCAGGCCGGGTCGAGGCCGTTTTCGGCGAATGCTTCCAGCCAGAGCGAGAACTTGAAGTGCTCGTCCCAGGCATCGAAGCGGGCGCCTTTACGCCACGCCGAGCGGATGACCGCGCCGAGGCGACGGTCGCCGCGCCCAAGAGCCGCCTCGAGAATCGAGCTGTTCGGATCGTGCCAGGACAGGACCAGCCCTTTGCCGTGGATCGCCTTGCGCAGGGCATCGACCTTTGCCTCGATCTCGCCAGTCGTGTCCTGGCCGTCCCACTGGAACGGCGTCATCACCTTGGGTATGAAGGTGGAGATGTTGACCTTGACCGCGGCCCGGCCGCCGTGGCGGCGCCGGCCCGCCTCGAGCACGCGCCGCGAGATGGCGGCGATCGCGAGGACGTCCTCGATCGTCTCGCCCGGCAGGCCGATCATGAAGTAGAGCTTGACCGAGCTCCAGCCCCGGTCGAAGGCGAGCTGCGCGCAGCGGGCGATCTCCTCGTCGCTGACGCCCTTGTTGATCGTGTCTCGAAGCCTCTGGCTGCCCGCCTCCGGCGCGAAGGTGAACCCGCCGCGTCGCCCGCCGGCCGCGATGGCGTCGACCAGCTCGACGGTGAAGGCGTCGACGCGCGTGCTCGGCAGCGACAGGATCGTCTCGGGCCGCCGCCGGCGAAGTTCGGTAGCGACCTCACCCACGTACGTGTAGTCGGCCGTGGAGAGGCTGGTCAGTCCGATCTCCTCATAACCGGTGGCCCGCAGGATCGCCTCCGCGGCCGCAACGGCGACCTCGGGCGCTCGTTCGCGCAGGGGTCGTGACTGCATGCCGGCCTGGCAGAAGCGGCAGCCCCGCGTGCAGCCCCGCATGACCTCGATCTGGGCGCGGTCGAAGACGATGGCGATGTTAGGCACGAGCTGGCGGATACCGCGAACGTTGGTCTGGAAATCGGCCGCGATCCGCCCGGCGATCGTGGGAGAAACGACCTCGTCGAGACGGTCCAGCCGGTCGAACCGGCCGTCGGCCAGGTAGCGCGGCCGGTAGAACGAGGGCACGTACACGCCGGGGATGCGGGCCAGGGCGCGCAGAGCGGTCGTCCGGTCGGCGCCGCGACGCCACTCCCCCGCCGCGGCGGGCCCGGGCGCGACTCGCCGGTTCCATCCAACCGTCTCGAGGGCGTCGCTGATCTCGAGGATCACGTCCTCGCCCTCGCCCAAGACCACCGCGTCGACGAAATCGGCGACCGGCTCCGGGTTCAGAACGATCGAGCCCCCGGCGATGACGAGCGGATCCGCCGCCGAGCGCTCGGACGTCGTCAGGCCGATACCGCCCAGGTCGAGCATCGCCAGCAGGTTCGTGAATACGAGCTCGAACCCGAGGCTCATGCCCACGACGTCGAACTCGCGGAGAGGCCGCCGCGTCTCGAGACTCCAAAGCGGGACTCGGGCCGCCCGCAGCTGGGCCTGGAGGTCCACGTCGGGAGCGAAGCATCGTTCGGCCAGCCGGTCCGGAGTGTCGTTGAGGACCTCGTAGAGGATCCGCAGCCCCAGGTTGCTCATGCCTATCTCGTACAGATCGGGATAGGCGAAACACCATTTCAAGGCAGTTGCAGACCAATCCTTCTGGATCGAGTTCAGCTCACCCCCGGCGTACCGACCGGGCTTGCGAACGCGGCTGAGGAGCCGCTCGATCACCGCCGCGGGAACGGGAGCCGGGGAGTGGAAGTCAGGAGCCGGCTCCGGTTCGGACCTTCCGCCGTCGAAGGGGCTCCTGGTCATGGCTCGCCGGCTCGTCCTTCGACACGACGCCACCGCATACCCCCGGTCGGGCGTATCACCCCCGGCCGCCGCGGAGGCACGGACCGGCTACCACTCCGGCATCTCGCGGCGCAGATTCGTGCTCTGAAGAGTGCCCAGACCGGCGGCGAGGCTTACCAGCGACGCGCCGCCGTACGAGATGAAAGGAAGAGGGATGCCCGTCACGGGGATCGGCTTGAGACCGGTGACCATGCCGACGTTCACGAAGACCTGGAAGAACATCATCGTGGCCAAGCCGCAGCCGATGAGCATCGCGAATGGGTCGTTTGCACGCCATGCGCACATGACCATCCGCCAGATGAGGAGCCCGAACAAGATCAGGACGACGAGCGATCCGATGAAGCCGAGCTCCTCGGATAGCACGCCCCACACGAAGTCGGTCGTCGCCACCGGCACGGGAACGTTGCCGTTGGTGAGACCTTTGCCGACTATGCCACCGGCCGTCACGGCCTTCTGGGCCTGGATGATCTGGAAGCCGGCGCCGTTTGGGTCGGCGCCCGGGTTGAGCATCGTCAGGAGGCGGGCCTGCTGATAGTCCCGCATGTTGGCCCAGACGAACGGGATTGCCGCGACGACGCCGGTCGCCAGCGTGCCGAGCCAGAATAGGCTCGCGCCGGACATGAAGAGGAGGCCGGAGATGATGGCGACCAGCACGAGCGACGTCCCGAGGTCCGGCTGCATCATGATCAGGATCCACGGCGGGACCAGGATCATGAGCGATCCGATGATGGTCCAGGGCGACTTGATCTTGTTCTGGCGATCGGCCATGAACGAGGCGAGGACGACGATCATCACGATCTTGGCAAGCTCGCTGAACTGGAACTGGAATCCGCCCACGACGACCCAGCGCGCTGCCGATCCGGCCTCGCCGGTGCCGGTCCCGACTCGGAGCGTCAGCACGAGCAGGGCGATGTCGAGCATGTAGAGCGGCCATGCAAGCGGGCGAAGCCACTTGTAGTCGAAGACGGTGGTCAGACCGAGAACCACCGCCGCTATCACCGCCCACATGATCGTGCGCACGAATGGCGAGCTGAGTGTCACCGATTCGTGGGTCTGACCGACGGTGTTGCTGTATGCCATCGCCATGCCGAATAGGGTCAGCAGGACGGCATACGTCGTGAGCTGGAAGTCGTAGTTGCGCCACGCCAGCCAGCCGGACTTGGGCGCCCAGCCTCGGAGCCTCAGGGTTTCTGCGCTAAGGAGTCTCATCGGACGATCGCTCGATCAGTCCCTGGCCGGGGCGCCGTAGAAGTTCGTTCTCTTGGTGACATACGGCAGGATGTAACCGGGCGTACGGAAGTCGAAGGCCGAGTCCTCACGCCTGATCACGCCGTAGTGCAGCATCATGTAGTTCTTGACCACCTCGGTTGCCACGTTGCCCCAGGTGTTGGCACCGTAGATGAAGGCGAGGACCGCCAGCGGCGAGTCGGGCTTGGACCAGTCGGGGGAGTCGAGATTGCCCGGCACATAGCCCACGAACCACTCGTGGTACGGGAGGACCCCGAACCGGTCCGGGACGCCGAACTCGGCGGTGCCTGTCTTCCCGGCGACGGGTATCTGCATGTCGACGAGGTTGCCGGTGTGCCGGCTGGTGACCACCTGGCGCATGCCGAGCCGCATCGTCTCGAGAACCGCAGGATTGATGGGCGTTCCATCCTGGGTGTGCAGATGATTCATGGCCACCGGCTGGACATTCGTGACGACGGTGCGTCCATCGGCGGTGGTCGAGGTGATCGACTTGACGATCTGAGGTTGCCAGACCGTCCCGCCGTTGGCGAGCGCGCAGTAGGCGTTCAACAACTGTAGAGGCGTTGAGGCGTCGTAGCCCTGGCCTATGCCGGCCTGCATCAGCTCGCCCTCGTACATCTTCGTGCCGTGGTTGGCCAGGGCCCAGGCATCGGTCGGGACGATCCCGGTGGCCGGCTCGGGCAGGTCGACGCCCGTCGGCTTCCCGAAGCCGTACTGGTCTGCCCAGTAGGTGAGTTTCGTGAGGCCGACCGCTTCGGACAGCTGGTAGAAGAAGGTGTCGCTCGAATACGAGACTCCCCCGAAGATGTTCAGCGGTCCCCAGCCCTGCTTGTTCCACTCCCAGTACTTGTACTCGCCGATCTGGACGTAGGCCTGCGAAACGAACGTGCTGGTCGTATCGATCGACGGTAGCAGGCTCGGAACCGCGGTCGTTCCGGCCGGCTGTTCACAGGCAGCCGGCGTACTCGGGGCGACCAACGTGCATACGTTCAGGGGTGGCCCCGCCACGAGCCCGGCCGTGCCGGTCACGAGCTTGAACGTCGACCCGGGCGCGTACTGCGCACCGACCGCCTTGTTGGCGAGGGGTTGATCCGGGCTCGAAAGCAGTGCCTGGAAGTCAGTGTCACTGATCCCGTCGGCGAATAGCTGGTTGTCGTAGCTTGGCAGGCTCACCATCGCCAGGATCTTCCCGTTCTGCGGGTTCTCGACGATGATCACGCCCTTGTTGAGCTTGGCCTTGGTCAGCAAGCTTTGAAGGGCCAGCGTGGCGTACGCCTGCTCCTTGGGGTCGATGTTCAGCGTGAGAGAGTCGCCTGGGACGGCAGCCTTGACGGGCGTGACGAGACCCGGAATAGGCTTGCCGTTGGCATCCAGTGCGACCGTCTCGGTTCCAGGCGTGCCTCGCAGCTGCTGCTCATAAGAGTTCTCGAGGCCGGCCTGACCCACGATGTCGCTGTCGGAATAGCCCTGGTTCTTGAGCAGCGCGTACTGTTGCGCGGTGATTTGCCCCTCGTAGCCAACGATCTCGGCGAATTGTTTGTTCAAATACTGGCGCTTGGAGGCCACCACGACCTTGACGCCGGGCAGGGCGTCGGCGTTCTCCTCGATGAATCGGGCGACATTGTCCGCGACCCCGTCGGCGATCTTGACCGGGAGGTACTGGGATCCTGTCTTGCTGTCGATCTCCTTCTGGATGATGTCGGGATCCAGGTTCAGGATCGATCCCAGGCGGGCGGCCACGATCGGTTCCTGGTCCAGCGGAAGGTCGCTCGGCGTCACGGTGACCGACAGGTCCACCACGTTCTTCACCAGGGGCGTCCCATCCGCTGCGTAGATCAAGCCTCGTGACGGAGCGATCGTTTGGCTCTGGGTGGTCTGAGTCGTGTTGCCTCCCTGTCCGGTGGCGGCGTTGCTCGGGACAACCTGAAGGAAGAACATGCGCGCGCAGAGGGTCGTGACGCCGACGATTACGGCAAGAGCGAACGCCCCAAACCGATAGACGTTCTTCAGTTCACCGCGGTCGTGATCCGGGATCACGCTCATGGCATTACCTCCACCAGACGACGCGTTCTCGCTGCTCCGATCGCCTCCTGAGTCCTATGAAGATCGGGGCCGCGATGGCCGCGACGACGGCGTTTGTCACGCCCGCCACGACAAGATCGGTGAGCGATAGCGGCGGGGCCGGGGGCCTTAGAAGTCCCGTGGTCACGTCGGATACGACTAGGAAGACCGGGGTCAGGAGGAGCGTGGCGGCCACGCATCCCGGATACCGCGATCGGGACAGGAGAGGTTGAGCGAGCGTAGCCAGGGCCACGACGCCGAGCAGCTCGAACACCGTTGACCCAAGCGGGCGCAAGGCGAAGAAGTCGAGGCAGAGGCCGCCGACGAAGGCCCAGGCCATGCCTTCTTCGAAGCCGTAGACGAGGGTCACGGTGATCGCAAGGACGAGCGATATCTGTAGCTGGGCGCCGGCGAACTGGTATCGCGACGCGATCGTGGTTTCGAGGAGCGCCGCGACGCCAGCGCCGACCGCAGCGAATGCGGGACCCATTGCGGCCAGCCCTCAATAGCGGAGGTGGAAGGGCACTCCGATACTGGGAGTGCGACCGACTAGCGGCATCGACGGGGGGAGTATAGGGCCGAGTGCAACTTCGGGACAACGACGGGCCCTCCTGGCAAGGACCCGGGCGCCGCCCTGGACGCCCCCTCGAGCGGCCGGGAGCCGATCGGCGTCGGGGGCCTCGGATCCGGGAAACGGAGGCCCGACTTGGGCTGGCCTGACGCGCGGACAGAGGGTTCACGCGACCGTCCGACCCCGCCGCCCGGCCTGGACGGCCCCGCGGACCTATCCACAGAACCCCGGCCAAGCCGTGGACCTGGGCCTTCCGGAGGACGGATGCGGCGATTGTCCGGGCCCTTCGCGGGATGGCCTCCTGAACCGAGCGGACGGATAGCGGAGAGCTCGTCCTGGTGCGGCGGTGCACCAGCCATACGGCGCGTCTCCCGCTGTACGAATGGATCATCGGTCGATCGCGCAGCCGGTCGGTCCTCCCGTCCGGGCCCGGTCGGAACCATGCGAAAGCGGGGCGGCCACGCTCGAATGGACCGCGCTCTCGCACGGGTTGCAAGTGAAACATGGGTTGCTCCACAGACTCCGCCTGATCTCCAATTCCAGCTGTTATGCCGGCTCCCGATCCGACCGGCCTGTCCGAGCCGCGAATATGCGTCCAAGCTGGGACCGCCAGCAAGCCGTCGGCGGCGGCGCATCACTTCTGGGTGACATCCCGGGCGGCCTCCCTGGTCCATGGACCGAGCCAGACGACACTCGAGTCACCGACGCGAGACCGAGGCGGATGTTGCACGTGAAACCTGAAAACTGACCGGGATTTCGGGGCCACAGCGGTCGCGCCGGAGGTCATGGCGGAGCAGTCCGAGACCTACGAGCAAGACCACGGGACGGCCGCTCGAACCGGGTTGCCGCCGATGACCCTGCGGAACACAGCCGCTCTGGCCATCCCAGATAAGCCGCAGCCAAGGTGCTTCGGATAGGGTTCAAGGGCCCGACCGGACACGCTCCGCGCCGGCCGAGACCGCATCAAACGGGCCCCGCGAATGGCTGCGGCGAACCCGTGAAACGGCCCCGAATGATAGAATCTGAACGTGCCGACCACCGCAACGGGGGCCTGAGTGGGCCAGATAATCGCCTGCGCCAACCAGAAGGGGGGCGTCGGCAAGACCACCACCGTCGTCAATCTATCGACGTACCTGGCCCTCGCCGGCGACGCCGTCCTCGTCATCGACCTCGATCCGCAGGGCAACACCACCAGCGGCTTCGGTCTGGATCGCAGCGAGATCCAGCATTCCGTCTACGAGGCGATCATCGAAGATGCGGACGTCGCCGAGCTGATCGTTTCGACCGGGATACCCGGGCTCTCGATCGTCCCATCGTCGATTTCACTGGCCGGGGCCGAAGTCGAACTGGCGCCGCTCCCCCAGCGCGAACGCCGGCTGGCTCGCATCCTGACCAACCTCGTCGCCTCGTACGACTACATCATGCTCGACTGCCCGCCCTCACTGGGCCTGCTGACGGTGAATGCACTCACCGCCGCCGACGCCGTCGTGATCCCGATCCAGTGCGAGTACTACGCGCTCGAGGGTTTGTCTCAACTGATCGCCACGATCAACCTGGTCAGGAACCACCTCAATCCCGATCTCGCGATCAAGGGTGTCGTGCTCACCATGTACGACCCTCGAACGAATCTCTCTGCAGAAGTGGATGCGGAGGTCCGGAAGCATCTCGGTCAAGCCGTCTTCGAAACGGTCATCCCACGGAGCGTTCGTCTTTCCGAGGCGCCCAGCTACGGGCTCCCAATCGCCCTCTACCGGCCCGACTCGAAGGGTGCGGACGCGTACTCGGCCCTGGCAACCGAAATGCGCGATCGCGACGGGCGGGCGAGGCCTGCCGCCAGGGCCGGCGAAGAGCAAGCCGGCAGCGAGAACCCCGCCGCAACCGCCGACGGGAGCCCGCATTGACGCCGCCTCACGTCGAGCGGCACACGGGCCTCGGACGCGGGCTCGGGGCATTGATACCTCAGACCAGCCCGGCCGGCGCCGCACCAGTCGAGATCCCGATCTCGCGGATACGCGGGAACCCATACCAGCCGCGCCAGCGTGTCGAGCAGCATACCCTCGAGTCATTGGCCGCCAGCATCGCCATCCACGGCGTTCTCCAGCCGGTCCTCGTCACCGAAGTCCTGGACGGCTACCAGCTCGTAGCCGGCGAACGCCGCGTCCGTGCGGCCCAGATGGCCGGCCTCGACCGCGTGCCGGCGATCGTCCGCCAGATGGCCCAGCGCGACCAGCTGGCCATCGCCCTGGTTGAGAACGTCCAGCGCGCCGATCTCAACGCGATCGAAGAGGCTCACGCCTATCGCCAGCTGGCCGACGAGTTCGGCCTCACGCAGGAGGAGATCGCGGCGCGCGTCGGTCGAGCCAGATCCACCATCGCCAACACCCTGCGGCTTCTCGACCTCGAAGGACCGGTCCAGCAAGCCCTGGCCGAAGGCAACATCACCGAAGGCCACGCGCGAGCGCTGGCGGGGGCTACGCCGGCGGGGCAGCGGCAACTCGTAGAGGCAGTGATCGCTCGCGATCTCTCCGTCCGTCAGACCGAGGAGCTGGTTCGCCGACTTCGCGAGAAGCCTGCCACTCACGCCAGGCCCGCAGCCGATCCCAACACGGAGATGGAGCGCCTCGAGGAAGACCTCCGCCGAGCTCTTGGCACCAAAGTCCTCCTGGCCCGTTCCAGGAAGGGCGGACGCATCGTGATCGAGTACTACAGCGACGAGGAGTTTTCCCGCCTCTTCGACCGCCTGACCGGAGGAGTCTCTTGACCCAGGATCTGCCGCGCGCTGCCAGGGGATCCGCCAACGGTTCCGCCACCGGAGCGACCGAGCCTGCCGCGTCCCGCCGTGCCCGCAAGTCGGCTTCCACCGACTACAACGCCGAGAGCATCCAGGTCCTCGAAGGCCTCGACCCGGTCCGGCGACGTCCGGGCATGTACATCGGCTCGACAGACGTGCGGGGCTTGCATCACCTGGTCTGGGAAGTCGTCGACAACTCCATCGACGAGGCCATGGCCGGCCACGCCACCCACGTCGAGGTCCGGATCCTGGAAGACGGCTCAGTGCGCGTCACCGATGACGGTCGAGGCGTTCCGGTGGGCCGGCACCCAAGTGGCAAGGACGCCCTCGAGATCGTCCACACGGTTCTTCACGCCGGCTCGAAGTTCGGCGGCGGCGGGTACAAGGTCTCGGGCGGTCTCCACGGTGTCGGCGTCAGCGTCGTGAACGCGCTGTCCGAGCACCTCCGTGTCGAGTCCGCGAGAGACGGGCACATCTGGGTCCAGGAGTACTCGCGTGGAGTGCCCACGACCGCCGTCCACAAGATCGGCCCGCAGGGCGCTCGCAAGGGCACGACCACGATCTTCAAGGCCGACCCGCAGGTCTTCGAGACCATCGAGTTCTCCTTCGACACCGTCGCCCAGCGTCTCCGTGAGTCTGCCTACCTCAACAAGGGCCTCTGGATCCGTCTGCTGGACGACCGGGCCGAACGTGAACGTTCGTTCTATTTCGAGGGTGGGCTCGTCTCCTTCGTCCGCCACCTCAACAAGAACAAGGAGACGCTGAACAACCGCCCGATCTACGTTGAGCGACGCGAATCGTCTACCACCATCGAGGTCGCGCTCCAGTACAACGACTCGTACGCCGAGAACGTCTTCAGCTTCGCCAACAACATCAACACGGTCGACGGCGGCAGCCACCTGACCGGCTTCCGGGCCGCATTGACTCGCTCGCTGAACGACTACGCGCGACGCGCCGGCATCCTGAAAGACGCCGACGCCAACCTCTCCGGCGACGACGTGCGCGAGGGTCTGACGGCGGTCGTCAGCGTCAAGCTCGTCGACCCCCAATTCGAGGGCCAGACCAAGGCGAAGCTGGGCAACGCGGAGGTCAAGGGCCAGGTCGAGGCTGCCGTCGCCGAGGGAGTCGGCCAGTACCTCGACGAGAACCCGGCCGACGGGCGGCGCATGATCGAGAAGTCGCTCACCGCCGCGCGCGCCCGCGAGGCCGCCCGCAAGGCCCGCGACCTGGTCATTCGCAAGGGCGCGCTGGAGGGCATGTCGCTGCCGGGCAAGCTGGCCGACTGCCAGGAGCGCGATCCCGCCAAGAGCGAGCTGTACATCGTCGAGGGCGACTCGGCCGGGGGTTCGGCCAAGCAGGGTCGCGACCGCCGCTTCCAGGCGATCCTTCCTCTTCGGGGCAAGCTCCTAAACGTCGAAAAGGCGCGGCTGGACAAGATCGTCTCGAGCGAGAACATCCGGCCGCTCGTGATTGCGTTGGGTGCCGGCATCGGCGACTCGCTGGACCTGGCCAAGCTCCGCTACCACCGCATCATCATCATGACCGACGCGGACGTCGACGGGGCCCACATCAGGACGCTGCTCCTGACCTTCTTCTTCCGGCACATGCCCCAGGTCATCGAAAACGGCTACCTCTTCATCGCCCAGCCGCCGCTCTTCCGGGTCAGCACCGGCAAGGTGACCCACTACGCGGCCTCGGAGCAGGAACGCGACGCCATCGTCAAGAAGCTGGCGGTCAAGAGCGTGACCGTTCAGCGGTTCAAGGGCCTTGGCGAGATGAACGCGGACCAGCTCTGGGACACGACGATGAACCCGGACACCCGGACACTCCTGCGAGCCGAGGTCGAAGACGCGGCCGAGGCCGACGCGATCTTCACCATGCTCATGGGGGAGCGGGTCGAGCCGCGCAAGGACTTCATCAAGACCGAGGCCCGAAAGGTCCAGAACCTCGATGTCTGACGCCACTTCGCCACAGACGGCCACGACCGGCGCGGCCACCGCCGGCAAGGCGGCGGGGCGCGCGGCCGGGCGCGCGGCCGGATCCGACGGCTCCAACGGGACCGCCGTCACGGGCTCGGCAGCGGGCGCGAGTGAGGCGACGGTCCGGCCGGCGATACTCTCCTACGAGGACTTCCGGATCAGGCCGCACAACTGCTTCGCCTGTGGCGAGCTCAACGAGATCGGCCTTCATCTCAAGCTCAACCTGGAACCCGAGCGGTGCTGGACCGAGCTCGTCATGCCGCGCCGCTTCGAGGGCTGGGAGGGGATCATCCACGGCGGGATCCTCTGCACGATCCTCGACGAGGTCATGGCCTGGGCCCTCGTGGTCCACGACAACTGGGGCGTGACGGCCCGGCTGAGCATCGACTTTCGGCAGCCGGTGACGGTCGGCCAGTCGATCCGTGCGGAAGGGTGGATCACCGAAGCGAAGCGCCGACTCCAGGTCACGGCGGGCCGGATCGTGGACGCCGAATCCGGCCGGGTGCTGGCCACGGCGGAGGCCACCTACGTCGCCGCCTCCGAAGCCCGGAAGCGCGAGCTCAAGGAGCGCTACGGCGTGACCTTGGAGCCGGCCAAGTGACCGAAGCAGCCGTCTCCGATCCGCGCGCCGCGCTGACCTCGGCGGTCACTGCGGCCGCCCAGGCATTCGTGGCGGATCACCTGGCCCAGGCCGCCGCCCTCGGGGAGCGGCTCATCCCGCTCCTCGGCCGCCCGGACGAATTCGCGGCCGAGCTCGAGGCCGGTTTCCGCGAACTGGCGGATCCGGCGTACATAGACGTCTCGCGCAGGATCACACCCGGACTGGGAGAGATCGTCGGCGTCCGCCTGCCGCTGATGGAGGCCGCTCACAAGGCCTTCAAGCGTGGAACCCAGCACGGCCCGTCGAGCCCGCTCTTGGACGTCGTCGATCGCCTGATCGGCAACCGGTACGGCGACATCCGCTGGTTCGGCATGTGGAACCTCGAGCGTCTCCTGCCCACGGACCCCGAGCGAACTTGGCAGCTGATGCGCCGCGCTGCCCGTGAGGCGGCCGAATGGATCACGGTCGATACGCTCGCCCATCCTTACGCCGCCGGCATCCTGCGCGACCAACGCCGCTGGGCGGAGCTGGAGCAGCTTGTGTTCTCGCCATCCCGCTGGGAGCGGCGCCTGGTGGGCTCCACGCTTGCGACAATGCCCCACGTGAACGTACCGGGCGGCCAGGACCCACTTTTCATGGTGCGGCGCGGCCTGGCGCTCATCTCCCAGCTGATCGGCGACTCCGAGCCGGATGTCCAGAAGGCTCTCAGCTGGGCCCTTCGGACCTACGCACAACTGAACCCGCCTGAAGTCACTGTCTTCCTGGAGGCCGAGGCCCAAGCGGCGCGCCGAGACCAGGACGGGAACCGGGCTTGGGTAATACGCGACTCACTCTCGAAGCTGCCGGATGACACGGCGACATACCTGCGCGCGAGCCTCGACGGCATTCGCCGGGCGCCGGGCGCCCCATCGACATCTCGTGCCGCGATCATCGCGGCTGACTTCGCCTCATCCACCGGGAGGAACAGCGCACCGTGACCGACGATCTGGGCCGGGTCCGCGTCGTCCGCATCGAGGACGAGATGCGGACGAGCTACCTCGACTACGCCATGAGCGTCATCGTCGCGCGCGCCCTGCCGGACGTCCGCGACGGCCTCAAGCCGGTCCACCGCCGCATCCTCTACACGATGGGCGAGATGGGCCTGTCGGGCACCTCTTCCTACAGGAAGTGCGCGGCCATCGTCGGCGACGTTATGGGCAAGTACCACCCCCATGGCGATGCCGCCATCTACGACACCCTGGTGCGCCTCGCCCAGGACTTCTCGATGCGCTACCCGCTCGTCGACGGCCAGGGCAACTTCGGGTCCATCGACGGCGACAGCGCCGCCGCAATGCGCTACACCGAGGCCCGCCTTACCGGCATCTCCGCCGAGATGCTCGCGGACATAGACAAGGACACCGTCGACTTCGTAGACACCTACGACGGAACCAACAAAGAGCCGACGGTCCTGCCCGCCAAGCTCCCGAACCTGCTCGTAAACGGCGCTTCCGGGATCGCGGTCGGCATGGCCACGAACATCCCGCCTCATCATCTCGGCGAGGTCTGCGACGCCGCCCGTGCCCTGATCGACGACCCGGAGCTGACGTCGGACGATCTCTGCAAGTACATCGCCGGTCCGGACTTCCCGACGGGCGGGATCATGTTCCGCTACGAGACCCGCCGCAATCCGATCACCGGCGAGAACGAGACGGTCGACGCCATCCGCGAGATGTACGCGCACGGTCGCGGCCGTGTCGTCGTCCGCGCCCAGGTCGCCTTCGAGGAGACGCGCCACGGGCGCATGGCGATCATCGTGACCGAGCTGCCCTACATGGTGAACAAGGCTGCCCTGCTCGAGAAGATGGCCGATCTCGTCGGCGCCAAGAAGCTCGACGGCATCGCCGACCTGCGCGACGAGTCGGACCGCGACGGCATGCGCATCTACATCGAGATCAAGCGAGACGCGGACCCGCATCGCGTACTGAACAACCTGTTCAAGCACACCGCGATGCAGACCGCGTTCAACATGAACATGCTCGCGCTCGTGGACGGCCAGCCCCAGACTCTGCCGCTCAAGGCAGTCCTGGCGCACTACATCGAGTTCCGCCGCGAGATCGTGCGGCGCCGGACCGAATTCGACCTCGAAAAGGCTCGCGCTCGGGCCCACATCTTGGAAGGCCTCAAGATCGCCCTCGACAACCTCGACGAGGTGATCCGGACCATCCGCGAGTCCGCTGACGTTGAGCGAGCCCGCAACAACCTGATGTTCGGGTTCGGCCTGACCGAGATCCAGGCCCAGGCCATCCTGGACATGCGCCTGGCCCGCCTGGCCGCCCTCGAGCGCAAGAAGATCGAGGACGAATACCTCGAGGTCATCCAGCTCATCGCCGAGCTTGAGGACATCCTAGCCAACGCGTCGCGCATCCTGGCCGTCATCAAGGACGAGCTGGCCGCCCTGAAGGCCAAGTACGCCGGCGCCCGCCGCACGCGCATCGCCGACGACTCCAGCCGCGAGATGACCGACGAAGACCTAATCGCCGACGAAGACGTGGTCGTCACGATCAGCCGGCGCGGCTACATCAAGCGTCAGCCGGTGGCGACGTACCGCCGCCAGGCCCGCGGCGGCAAGGGCATCATCGGCCACGTCACCCGCGAAGAGGACGCCGTCGAGCACCTCCTAGTCGCCAACACCCACGACTGGGCGCTCTTCTTCACCAACCGCGGCCGGGTCTTCTCGGCCAAGGTCCACACCATCGTGGACGCGAGCCGTCAGGCCAAGGGCATCGCCATCATCAATCTCCCCGGCGTCCAGGTGGAGCCGGGCGAGGTGCCGATGGCGACCATCACCCTGTCGGACTTCAACGCCGGCAAGTTCCTGGTCATGGCCACCCGCAACGGCATCGTCAAGAAGACCCCGCTCGAGCAATTCGAGAAGGTCCGCAGCAGCGGCATCATCGCCATCACCATCGCCCCGGACGACGAGCTGGCCTGGGTGGACGTGGCCACGGGCACGGACGACGTCATCGTCGCCACGGCCCAGGGCAAGATCGCCCGCTTCCCGGAGGAGGAGGTCCGGCCCATGGGCCGCCCGGCGGCCGGGGTCATCGGCATCCGGCTGGCCAGCCCCACGGACCACGTCGTGGGCATGAGCGTCGTCCAGCCGACGGCAGACTTGCTGGTCCTGACTGAGACCGGCTACGGCAAGCGCGTCCCGCTGACGGAGTTCCGGCCGATGCACCGCGGCAGCCAGGGCGTCCGGCTGATCTCCCTTGAAGGCAAGAAGACCGGCGACGTAGCCGCCGTCCAGCAGGTGACGGAACAGGACGAGGAGCTGCTCCTCATCAGCGCCGGCGGCCAGGTGGTCCGGACCGAGACGAACACCATCAACCGCTACTCGTCGCAGGCCCGCGGCGTCATCGTCATGCGCCTCAACGCCGGCGACAAGGTCGTCGGCATCGCCGCTTTCCGCGCCGGGCTGGCACAACGGAGTGGCTTGTCGGACAATGGCCCCGAAGGCACGGAGCCTGCGCCGCGCGGCGGCAAGACCAAGTGACCCGAAGCGACACCCCGGAGGCAGCCTTGCCAGCAGCAGACCAGTTCGACGTCTACACCGGGAACGCCAACCCGGAGCTGGCGCGGATGATCTGCCGCTACCTGGGAGTAGATCTGGGCCGCTCCGAGGTCTTCGAGTTCTCCAATGAGAACATCTTCGTCCGGATCATCGACAACGCCCGTGAGAAGGACGTCTTCCTGATCCAGCCGACTTCCCGGCCGGTCAACAAGTCGATCATGGAGCTGCTGATCATGATCGACGCCTTCAAGCGGGCCAGCGCCGGGCGGATCACCGCCGTCGTGCCGTACTACGGCTACGGTCGCTCCGACAAGAAGGATCAGCCGCGCGTCCCGATCACGGCCCGCCTCATCGCCGACATGATCACCGTCGCCGGCGCGAACCGGCTGCTCACAGTGGACCTGCACCAGGGCCAGATCCAGGGCTTCTTCAACATCCCGGTGGACGAGCTGACGGCCGTTCATCTCCTGTCGGGCCATTTCCGGCAGAAGGCGATCGAGAACCTCGTCGTCGTCACGGACCTGGGCTTCGCCAAGCGGGCCCGCGCCTTCGCCGAGCTGCTGGACGCGCCACTGGCCATCGTCGAGAAGCGCCGCATTGGCAACCAGGACCGGGCCGAGGTGCTCAACGTCATCGGCGACGTCCGCGGCAAGCGGGCCATCATCGTGGACGACGAGATAGACACCGCCAGCACTCTCATCGAGATAGTCCATGCGCTTCAGCGCGAAGGCGTGACCGAGATGTACGCCTGCGCCACGCATGCCGTCCTGTCGGATCCGGCAACCGAGCGGATCGCCTCTTCGGCGTTGCGCGAGGTCGTCGTCACGGACTCGATCCCGATACCGCCGGAGAAGCGCGGTCCCAAGATCAAGGTCATCTCGCTCGCCCCGCTAATCGCGGAAGCGATCGTTCGCATCCATCGCGGCCAGTCGGTGGGCGCGCTCTTCACGAGCGAGGTCCAATTCACCCAGGAGATGCTCCTGTGGGATGTGGACAACGCCGCCGACCGCCCCGGGGGTGGAGCCAACGGACGCCTGACGGCAAAGCCGGCTGAAGACGACATCGAGGATGCCGGCGAAGTCACCGGCATCGTCTCGGGAGCACGGGCCTCCGATCCCCAGGGCCGCTGAGCCCGGCGCGAGCGAACCATCGGAACCAAGGAGAGCCTCCAGCCATGACACTCCAGCTCCACCGACCCGACGGCCGGGGCGGCCTGGTCCCGACGCCGCCGCCCGGCAAGAGCCCGTCCGAGGACTGGCGCAAGGGGCTGCTATCGAGACGCTGGCGGGTGGCGCCGCTCCGGAACTCGGAGATGAACCCAACCTCCACGGTCGCGGCCGTGGCGTTCTGGGTCGGGCTGGCGGCCCTCACCTTCGCCCTGCTGCTGTGGGGCTACGGGTCGCACTTCTGGCACTGATCGGGCCGGAGGCGAGCCGCTCGCCCTCGCTGGCCTATACTTTCGGCCCAGCCCGCGGCGTGACCAACGGGCTGCTATCGGCCGACGCCGAGGGGCGTCGCCGCCTCGGCCGAGGCCCCGGCCAATGGCCCGCGGCGCGGGCCGCCAACGAACGTGAGCTTCAATGCTTGGCTTCCTGAGCCGCTTCGTCGACTCGAACGATCGGGAGCTCCGGCGCATCGAACCCCTCGTCGAGAGGATCAACGACCTGGAGCCGGAGATGCAGGCGCGCTCCGACGCGGAGATACGCGAAT
The DNA here is from genome assembly GCA_050010635.1 of Candidatus Limnocylindrales bacterium. Lineage (GTDB taxonomy): Bacteria > Chloroflexota > Limnocylindria > Limnocylindrales > CSP1-4 > Fen-1039. The sequence goes on along the minus strand of JBEKKR010000006.1, from coordinate 97,864 downwards.
TCATCGCCGAGATCCGAGAGGAGATCCGCGAGTCCGGCGAGCCCGAAGAGCCGTCCGAGGACGAGCGCCATCACCCCGAACTGGAGCGTCGCCGCGAAATCGCCCGCGACCGGCGCAAGCGCGAGCACGAACGCGTCCAGGACGCGATGGACAAGGTCTTGCCCGAAGTCTTCGCCGCGACGCGCGAGGCCATGCAGCGGACCCTGGGGATGCGCCACTTCGACGTCCAGCTGATGGGCGGCGTCGTCCTCCATCAGGGCCGGATCGCCGAGATGAAGACCGGCGAAGGCAAGACCCTCGTCGCCCCCCTCGCGATTGCCCTCAACGGCCTGACCGGCCGGGGCGTCCACCTCGTCACCGTCAACGACTACCTGGCCCGGCGCGACGCCCAGTGGATGGGCCCCATCTACCACTTCCTGGGCCTGTCGGTCGGCATCATCATCGGCAGCAAGACCAGCAGCGGGCAGGGCGAGGCCTACGTCTTCGAGCCGGGCTACCCGACGAGCGACGAGCGGCTCCTGAACCTGCGGCCGTGCACGCGTCGCGAAGCCTACGAGGCGGACATCACCTACGGCACGAACAACGAGTTCGGCTTCGACTACCTGCGCGACAACATGGTCACGGAGCTGGACCAGCGCGTTCAGCGTGGGCGCTATTTCGCGATCGTCGACGAGGTGGACAACATCCTCATCGACGAGGCCCGGACGCCGCTCATCATCAGCGGCCAGGCCGAGGAGTCGGCCGACAAGTACGCCCTCTTCGCCCGTCTCGTGCCCCGCCTGGTGGGGCGGCCGGAGGGCTCGGAGGAGGGCGGCGACTACTTCGTCGACCTCAAGGAGAAGGCGGTCTCTCCAACCGAAGAAGGTGTCGAGAAGATGGAACGCCTCCTCGGGATCCAGAACATGTACGACGCGGACCCCACCATGGCCCGCTACTTCGAGTCGGCCCTCAAGGCCCACGCCCTCTACAAGCGCGACCGTGACTACATCGTCAAGGATGGCGAGATCGTAATCGTCGACGAGTTCACCGGCCGCCAGATGCCCGGCCGCCGGTGGAGCGAGGGCCTCCATCAGGCCATCGAGGCGAAGGAAGGTCTGCACGTCCAGCGCGAGTCGGTGACGCTGGCCACGATCACCTTCCAGAACTACTTCCGCCTCTACACCAAGCTCGCCGGGATGACCGGCACGGCAATGACCGAGGCCGAGGAGCTTCACAAGATCTACAAGCTCGAGGTCGTGGCCGTCCCGACCCATCGGCCGATGATCCGCGATGACGAGGCGGATCTCGTCTTCCGGAACGAGAACGGCAAGTTCTCGGCTCTCATCGATGAGATCGTCGAGATGCACGACCAGGGCCGGCCGGTCCTGGTGGGCACGGTCTCGGTCGAGAAGTCCGAGCACCTGGCCGACATGCTCAAGCGACGCGGCGTCAAGCATGAGGTCCTCAACGCCAAGTTCCATGAGAAGGAAGCTCCGATCGTGGCCCAGGCCGGCCGGATCGGCGCCGTAACCATCGCCACGAACATGGCCGGCCGCGGCACGGACATCAAGCTCGGCGGCGACGCGGCAGGACTCGCTTCGGAGATCCTCCACCGTCGTGGCCTGAACCCGGCCGAGGTGGACAAGGAGACATACGCCGCGGCCCTGGCCGAGGCGAAGGCGATCTGCGACGCCGAGCACGAGAAGGTCGTCGAAGTAGGCGGCCTCCACATCATCGGCACCGAGCGGCACGACTCGCGCCGCATCGACAACCAGCTCCGCGGCCGTGCCGGCCGCCAGGGCGACCCGGGCTCGTCGCGCTTCTACCTCTCGCTCGAAGACGACCTGATGAAGCGCTTCGCGTCGGACCGGGTAGCCGGCCTGATGGAGCGCCTGGGCCTCGAAGAAGACATGGCCATCGAGTCGCGCCTCGTCTCCAGGACGATCGAGAGCGCCCAGACTCGAGTCGAGGGCTACAACTTCGACATCCGCAAGCACGTCGTCGAGTACGACGACGTCATCAACAAGCAGCGCGAGACCATCTACGAGGAGCGCGACAAGGTCCTCCGCAACGAGGACCTGACGGACACGGTCCAGGATTTTGTCGATCAGGAGATCGACTCGATCGTCGACAGGTTCCTCCCGCCGACCGCCGCCGCATCGGACTGGAACATGGCCGGGCTCGTCGGGGCCATCGAGGCGATGGGCCTGAGCAGCCCCGAGTTGACGGAAGACTCGCTGTGGGACCTTCGCAGCGGCGAGGCAATCGCCCTTCACCTCAAGGACATGGCCGCCGAGCGGCTCGAGCAGAAGGATCAGGAGAACTCCGAGGAGTGGGCGCTCATCGAGCGCCTGGTTCTGCTGCGGACGATCGACTCGATCTGGGTCGAGCACCTCACCGAGATCGACGAGATGCGCCAGGGCATCGGCCTGCGAGGCTTCGCCCAGGAAGACCCGCTCAACGCCTACAAGAAGGAAGCCTTCGCCCTCTACGAGGAGATGGGGGCGCTCATCCGGCACCAGGTCGCCACCACGATCTTCCGCGTCTCCATCGTCCGCCAGCCGGCGCCGCCGGTCGGCGTCGAGGGCACCGGCCAGGCCCCGGCCGGTAGCGGCGGAGCGGCCGCCCCCGGCGGTGCTCCCGCCGGAACGGGTGGACGCCCGCTCCCCAAGGGCCTGCCGCAGGGCCGGCCTTCGGGCGGCGCGGGCGGCGCCTCGAGCGGGGCAGCCGGCGGCCCGATCCGACCCGGCTACTCGCCGGCTGGCGTGCGCATGGGCCGCAACGATCAATGCTGGTGCGGGTCGGGCAAGAAGTACAAGAAGTGCCACGGGCGCTAGCGGCATCGGCGGCCGCAACGGGCACGACCCGGGTCCCCTGCGCTCGGCCGCGGCTCACCCGGGCCGGACTCAACCGGCCGGCTACCGGCGGGCGGCGAGCCCGGTGACCCGGCCCCGACTCACCTGGGGCGAGCGACTCACGGACGTGCTCCTGGTCGGGCTGGCCTTCGCCCTGGGAGCCTGCCTTCTCACGGCCTATACGGCGTTCCGGATCTGGCAGGTGGGGCAGGTGGACGGCCGGCGTCACGTAGACGCCATCGTGGTCCTCGGCGCCGCCCAGTACAACGGCCGCCCCTCAGGGGCGCTCGCGGCCCGGCTGGACCACGCCATCGAGCTCTACAAGGAAGGCGACGCCCCGTACCTGATCACGACGGGGGGCAAGCTGCCCGGCGACAACTACACCGAGGCCCAGACGGGGTTCAACTACGCCACGAAGCGGGGCGTGCCCGCCTCGGCCATCCTGATGGAGAACACCGGCGGCACGACCCTGGAGTCGCTCCGGAACGTCCGGGCGATCTTCGATGCCCACGGGTTCCAGACCGCCCTCTTCGTCTCGGATAGAAGCCACATGCTGCGAGTCCTGCGGCTGGCCCAGGACCTCGGCATCGAGGCCTGGTCGTCGCCCACGGAGACCAGCCCGGACGACATCGACGGGAGCCTGATCTACAAGTCGATGGTGCACGAGATGGGCGGACTCGGGCTCTACCTGTTCGTCGATCAGGACTCGGACTCCCCTGGCGGGCCTGCCACCGCCCCATCGGACTCGCCCGCCGCGTCGCCGGCCCAGCCGCTCCGATCGGCGGCCCCCGTCCTCCGCTCGGCTACCCCGAAACCCTGACCCCCCACGGCGGACTCTTGCCGGGGTGGCGTTACCGCGCAACACGAATGCAGGGCGACATCGCCCGCACCCGGCCTTTTATGCGCAACGATCCCATTTGACCTCTTGGCTCGACCGAATTGAGACCGTATACTCGGTGCATCGCCGGTCGCGGCCGGGACCCGTCAGCTGGTCGCGGCTCCCGGGGGGCGATTGCCGTCACACTAGAGGAGAGTAGTGAAGCAGGCAGAGGAAGCGGCATTCATCGATCTCATCGCCTGTGAGCGAGATTGCCGGAACTGTAGCTACGCGGCTGCCCTGGACTGCGATGGCAACTGCGGAGTCTGTCCCCACAACATCTACTGCCCCTGCGTGAACCCCGTCGTTGCCCGGAGCAAGAGCGCGCTGCGCTTGATTGAGCTCCGCCCGATCCTTCTTCAGGACGCGAGAGGCCGCTCGTAGTGGAGCCGGCTGAGATCCGCGACCTGGTCCAACGGATCCAGGCGACATCGGGGCGTCTTTGACCTCGAGGCCAAGGAGAAGCGTCTAGCCGAGCTGGACGCACATGTAGGCGAGCCCGGCTTCTGGGACGACCAGCGCGTCGCCAAAAAGCTGCTGCGCGAGGCTGAGGGACTCCGCGAAGAGTTGACGCTGTGGCGTCAGATCGAATCCCGCGCCCAGTCCACCCTGGAGTTGCTCGAGCTCGCCCAGGATGAGTCCGACCAGGGCCTCCTCGAGGACATCTCCGGCGAGGCCGCCGAACTGGACCGCGAATACGCCAAGGCGCGTCGCGAGCTGCTCTTCGGGGGCGAGTACGACGGGCGCAACGCCCTGCTGACGATCAGCGCGGGAGCGGGCGGCACCGAAGCCACCGACTGGGCGGAGATGCTCCTGCGCATGTACCTGCGCTGGGCCGAGCGGCACAAGTTCGCCACGGAGATCCTGGACCAGACCGAGGGCGAGGAGACCGGCATCAAGAGCGTCACCGTGGCCGTGGACGGCCGTGCCGCGTACGGCTTCCTGAAGGCCGAACGCGGCGTCCACAGGCTGGTCCGAATCAGCCCGTTCGACTCCCAGAAGCGCCGCCACACGACCTTCGCCCTTGTCGAGGTCCTGCCCGAGGTCGAGAGCGATCTCGAGGTGGAGCTCAACTGGGACGAGATCCGCATGGACACATTCAGGGCCACCGGCGCGGGCGGCCAGCATGTCAACAAGACAGACTCAGCCGTCCGGCTGACCCACATCCCCACCGGCATCGTCTCCCAGAGCCAGAACGAGCGATCCCAGACCCAGAACAAGGAGACCGCGGCCAAGATTCTGCAGGCCAGGCTGCTCGAGCGAGCCGTCGAGGAGCACGAGGCGGAGCTCCGCAAGCTGCGCGGCGAGCACGTCGAGGCGGGCTGGGGCAACCAGATCCGCAGCTACGTGTTGCACCCCTACCAGATGGTCAAGGACCACCGCACGGAGGTCGAAACCGGCAACACCTCGGCCGTTCTGGACGGCGATCTGGACGTCTTCATGCAGGCGGAGCTCGAGCGCGAGGCGACTGGCGCGGTCGTCGGCGCGGACGGGCCGCGCCCGGCGGCCGGATAGCGTGGCCGTCACCTACCGGCCGCCCAGACCATCGGAGCTCGGAGACTGCGCCCTGGTCTGGTACTCCGCCGTCGACGGCTACATGGCCCGCCTCAACCGGCCGCTGCCGTCGCCGTACCTCGACCCGCTCGTCACCCTGCTGGCGCACCTTCTCGCCACGGACCCGGAACGCTTCCTGGTGGCGGTCCGCCCGCCAACATCCCGGGGCGGCCGCGACCAGATCGTCGGCTTCGGGATCGCCGCCCAGCGTGAGCACGTCTGGTTCCTGTCGCAGCTGTACGTGCTGCCTCACGAGCAGGGCCAGGGCATAGGCCGCGCCCTCCTGACCCAGATCCTGCCCTCGCTGCCCGCCTATGGACCTGGCGCGGCGGCCGGCGCCGCCTCCGACCCCGTCCACTCACCACCCGGGATCCTGGCCATGTGCACGGACTCGGCCCAGCCCGTCGCCAACGGCCTGTACGCCCGCTTCGGGATCGTGCCGCGCGTCCCGGTCTTCAACCTCGTCGGCACGCCGAATCCTTCGGCCCTGGCTCGGCTGCCTGCCGGCATCGAGGCGGTCGCGTTCGGAAAGAGCGATCCCACGGCAGCCGTCGCCTCGATAGACCGGGCCATCCTCGGCTACGCCCACGAGGCCGATCACGCGTACCTGCGCACGACCGGCCGCACGGGTTTCGTCTACCGCTCCGAGGACGGCGAGCCGATCGGCTACGGCTACAGCTCCGAGGTCGGCCGCTTCGGGCCGGTCGCCCTCCTCGACGAGACTCTCACGGCCCCGGTCCTCGGCCACCTGATGAACGCCATACGCCCGCGCGGCGCAACCACGGCCTGGATACCGGGGGCCAACGACAGGGCGATGGTCGCTCTCCTGCGGGCGGGGCTGCGCATAGAGGGCTTCCCGGCCCTGGTGTGCTGGACGCGTCCGTTCGCCCGCTTCGAAGGCTACGTGCCGGCCAGCCTCGCCCTCCTGTGAGCCTCGCGCGTCGGAGGCCGGCACCCCCGCCTGGCGACGCCCACCGGCGGGCCGGATCGGTGCTAGCCTCATGGTCATGGTGAGCGCGGCCCCCTCCGGATCCAAATCGAGTCAGATCCACCGACCCGGCGCGACCGACCAGCAATCTCAGGCCTCGATCCCGTCGAGGATCGTGCTGGCCATGCAGGGTGTCACCAAGTCGTACCCGAACGGCCGAGAGGCCCTCCACGACGTGGACTTGACCATCCCCGAGGGTGACTTCGTCTTCCTGGTAGGACCCTCCGGCGCCGGCAAGTCGACCGTCATCAAGCTCCTCATCCGCGACGAGCTGCCCACGAAGGGCGTGGTCCTGCTGGACGGCCGCGACCTGGGGCGCCTCAAGCGCCGCGAAGTGCCCAAGATCCGGCGCAAGATCGGCATCGTCTTCCAGGACTTCAAGCTTCTGCCCAACAAGACCGTCCGCGACAACGTCGGCTTCGCCCTCGAGGTCACCGGCGCGCGCCGGCGCGACATCGAGCCGGCAGTTGATCGCGTCCTGCGGGTGGTCGGTCTCACCGGCCAGGCCGACCAGCTCCCCAGCCAGCTATCCGGGGGCGAGCAGCAGCGAACGGCCATCGCCCGCGCCCTGGTCCACAACCCGCGGCTCTTCATCGCCGACGAGCCCACCGGCAATCTCGACCCGCTGATCAGCTGGGAGATCATCCAGCTCCTGCTCCGCATCAACGAGCTGGGCGTCACGGTCCTGATGGCCACCCACAACGCCGAGGTCGTCACGGCCGTCCGGAAGCGGGTCGTTGCCCTGGAGAACGGCCGGATCGTGCGCGACGAGCTCGGCGCCGCCTACCACCGCGAGGACTGAATGGTCGCCTTTGTCGCCTTCAGCCTGCGGCGCGCCTGGCTCGGCTTCTGGCGGAACGGCCTGATGAGCCTGGCCGCGACGTTGACCATGGTCCTGATGCTGGTGCTGCTGTCCGGCCTGATCATCCTCCTGACCGGCCTGAACGCCACGCTCAACTTCGTCCAGCAGGAAGTCCAGGTCGTCGCCTACCTCAAGGATTCGGCCGGCCAGCAGGAAATCTCGGGCCTCGAGATCTCCCTTCAGGGAATGGCCCAGGTGACTCAGGTGAACTTCGTCTCGAAGGACCAGGCCATGAAGGATTTCCTGGCCCGCCACCCCGACGAAGCGGAGGTGATCAACTCCCTTCCGACCAACCCGTTGCCGGCCTCGCTCCAGATCAATCTTCGCGACCCGAATGACTACCTCGACGTCGCGACCTACCTCAAGAGCCAGCCCACCGTGGATCGCGTCCTGAACATCAAGCAGACGGTCGACCAGATGGTTACGGTCATCGGCATCCTTCGCGCCGGCGGTACGGTGATCCTCGTCGTCGTCGGCCTGATCGTCCTGTTCATCATCGTCAACACGATACGGCTGGCGGTCGTCGCCCGGGCCGATGAGATCGAGATCATGCGCCTGGTCGGCGCCTCGGATGCCTTCATCCGCTGGCCGTTCATATTCGAGGGCGCCCTCGTGGGCCTCCTCGGGGCCCTCATAACGATCCTCCTGCTCTTCCTGGGGCAGGGCCCTATAACCGGCTTCCTCTCCGACTACTTCAAGGTTCTGCCGGTCGAAGCCAGCGCGACCGTCGGCCAGAACATCGCCTTGATCGTGCTGGGAACCGGGGTCGGCGTCGGCGTCCTCGGCTCGTATCTCTCCGTTCGGAGCTACCTGATCCGCTGATCGACCTCCCGATCGGCGTCGTCCCCACTTTTCTGAGGTTCGATCGATGTCCTCCACGCCAAACACAGACGGCCCGGACGAACTCGAGTCCGCCGCCCCGGCGGACTCGGCGCCCCGTCGCGGGCGCTTCGTCGCACCGCACCGCCTGAGCCTGGTTCTCGTGGCCATCCTGGCCGGCAGCGCCCTGTTCGTGGGCGGCTACTCACTGGGAGCCCACGTTGCCACGACGCCTGGAACCCCGACCGACGAGGAAACTCGTTTCGGCCCCTTCTGGGACGTCTACTCGCTGATCCAGAACGACTACGCCGGTTCGCCCAGGCCTTCTCAGGACCAGCTCGTTCAGGGCGCCATCAAGGGCATGCTTGAGAGCCTCAACGACCAGTGGTCCTACTACCAGGGTCCGACCGACTTCCAGAACTCGCTCCTGAGCGTGGGCGGTCAGGCCGAAGGGATCGGCGTCCAGGTCCAGCTCCAGCCGGTCGACCCCAGCTCCACCGCCAGCTGCACGAACATCGGCAGCGGCTGCGAACTGGCAGTGGTCAAGCCGATCCCCGGCTCGCCCGCCGAGACGGCCGGAATCAAGGCGGGTGACGTGATCGCCTCGGTCAACGGCACGTCGCTGGACGGCAAGACGATCGACCAGGCCACGGCCCTGATCAAGGGCCCCAAGGACACGTCGGTGACGATCGGCATCCTCCGCGGAGCGACGACGATCCAGGTCACGATCGTGCGTAAGGTCTTCAGCCAGCCCCAGGTCGACACGAAGACCCTCGCCAACGGCCAGGTCGCCTACATCCACGTGGATGGAGTGAACGGGCCGGCCAGCTCCCAGTTCGATCAGGCCCTGGCCGCGGCCCTCGCCGCGGGTCAACACAACGTGATCATCGACCTCCGCGGCAACCTGGGAGGTTACGTCGGCGACGCCGTGAAGATAGCCAGCGAATTCCTTCCGTCGGGCACGATCGCCTATCAGGAGGATGCCTCCGGCAAGATCAGCGAGGTCCCGGCCACCTCCGGCGGCCGGGCGACCGACGGATCGGTCAAGGTCGTCGTGCTCGTCGACGGCAACACGGCCTCCGCGGCCGAGATCATCGCGGGAGCGCTCCAGTCGCATGGCCGGGCCAAGCTGATCGGGGCCAAGACATACGGCAAGGGGGTCGTCCAGGAATGGCTGCCGCTGTCCAACAACTTCGGCGGCATCCACCTCACCGTGGCCAGATGGCTCACCCCCGACAAGGTTTGGATCCAGGGCAAGGGTCTCCTGCCGGACGTGCCGATCGACTCAGCGAACGCCCGCGCCGGGACCGACCCGGTCCTCGACGCCGGCCTGGCTCAGTTGGGCTTCCCGCCCGAGCCCAGCACCTCGCCCGGCCCGGCGGCGAGCCCGAGCGCGGGCCCATCTGCCGGCCCCTCCGCCGGTTCCAGCGCGAGCCCGAGCGCGAGCCCGAGCTGAGCCCGAGCTGAGCGGACGGCCTCGCAGCCCCGTCCTCACCAAGGGTCCGTATAGCGAACTCCCCGGACGGGTCGTTTGCGCCATCGGGCCGACTTCCGATACCATGCCGGAGAACGAAAGGAGGTGATGTGCAGTGTCGGATTTGCCGATGCGCTGCACCACCTCGCTAGGATCTGACCTCTAGGGATCAGAACACCGGCGGGTGGTGACATAACGCAGAACGAATGCCGGTCCTTCTGGGCCGGCATTCGTGCGTCTGGGGCATTCGCGACGAGCGGGAGCCGGCCGTTACCCATCGAGCCCCAGGTCAGCTAACCTCGTCGCAGCCAGCCCAAACCAAGGAGCCAGCGTGGGCGAAGAGAAGACCGTTGCCCAGAACCGAAGAGCCCGCCACGAGTTCACGATCGAGGACTCGTTCGAGGCCGGCATCGTCCTGACCGGGACGGAGATCAAGTCCATCCGAGCGGGCAAGGCCAGCCTGTCCGAGTCCTACGCGCGCATCGACAACGGCGAGGCCTGGCTGATCGGCGCGAACATCCAGCCATGGGAGGGCGGCAACCGCTACAACCACGAGCCGAAGCGCCCGCGCAAGCTGCTGCTCCACCGCGACCAGATCGTCGGGCTCCTGCTCAAGACCAAGGCCAAGGGGCTCACCCTCGTCCCCCTCAAGATGTACATCACAGAGCGCGGGCGGGCAAAGCTGGAGATCGGCCTCGCCCGCGGCAAACAGCTCCACGATCGTCGCCGGGACATCGCCGATCGCGACTCGCGCCGCGAAGTGGAGAGGGCCATCGCCGACGCGGAACGGGGCCGCGATGGGGGCCGCTAGGCGGTCCCGCCCGGGCTGAAGTCCGCGGGTTCGGCGTGTTCCACGGGCCTTCGCCGGCGTCACCAGCCGCAACACGACGTCCATTCCTGCGGGCGCGGAACGAATCGGGCCACTCGCGCGTCCATATCGGCAAGTCGCCCAATCCGGCATGTCGGCTCGATCCGTTACCATGACGGTGATCCTTTAACTGCGTGAGAGGACAACAATTGACCGCGGACCCGCTCGAAGCGCCCCAAACCGAGGGCCAGAACCAGGCGGCCGGTGAGGCTACGCCCCCGCAGATGCCCCTCGCCGAGGCCGCGGCCGCGCTCTACGCAGATGCCGCCGCGGAGCCCGCCGCGGAGCCCGTCGCGGCCGCGCTCTACGCAGATGCCGCGGAGGAGCCCGCCGCGGAGCCCGCCGCGATGGCGAGCCCTGCGCCGGAGCCACCCGAAGCCACCGAAGCGGCCGTCAGCCAGGCCATAGCCGAGCTTGGGGGCACACTTCCATTGGTGCCTCTCGGCGACGCCGCGCCGGCCGATCAGCGGGTGCGCCGCTCGTGGTTTCGCCGGTCGCCACGAACGGCCCCGGCAAGGCCCTCCCGCATCAGGCGTTTCCTCGGATTTGCCGTCGCATTCATCGTGAGCGCACTGCTCGGCCTCTTCCTGGTCTCGGCAGTGGTCCTGGGCTTCTCGGCCAGCTACGCCAACCGCGTGCTGCCCGGCGTGCACGTCGGCCCGGTCGATCTATCCGGTCTGACTCGCGACCAGGCGGTAGCCAGGCTGCAGTCGGAGTACTCGTACCTCGGCAAGGGCGAGGTGACGATCACGACCCCCGTCGGAGCGGCCACGATCACTTACCAGCAGGTCGGCCGCGGGCCCGACGCCCAGGTCATGGCCGACGCGGCGATGTCCATCGGTCACTCCGGCTGGCTGATTCCCGATGCCGCCGCCATGGTTCATTCCGCCGTGTACGGGCAGGCGATCCCGCTCGTCGTTCGCCTGGATCCCACGGCTCTCGCCCAGCGCATCCGCCAGCTCGTCGGCACGAGCACGATCGAACCGCAGAACGCACAGGCCACCGCCACGGCGGGCGCCTTCGGCGTGATGCCGGCGACGACCGGCAACGAGCTCGACGAGAATTCGATCGGCTCGGCGATTCTCGACCAGCTTGCCGAGACCGGCGCTCCGGCCGATCTCCAGGCCGGCGGAGCCTTCGTCACCGTGACGCCGCAGATCACGGACAAGGCCGCCCAGAAGGCGATCGATGAGGCCAACTTGATGGCCGTCGACGTCGGCCTGACATGGAAGGTTCCGCCGGCCAACGCCCCCGCGTCGTGGAAGGCCTCCAAATGGACCATCAGCGCCAAGCAGATACGCGACTGGATCGTCTTCGGCGTGAAGCCTGACGGCACCTACGCTCCCGACGTCGATCCGGCCCGGCTCCAGGCCTATGTCGCCAGCGTCACGTCGGGCGCCGGGGTTGCCGCCGTCGAACCCCGCGTCAAGTTCGACTCGTCCGGCAAGATGGTCGACCTCGTCGCGCCCCAGGATGGTGCGGTCGTAGACGTCGGCGCGACTACAGCGGCCATAGAGACCCACCTCGACGCGCTCGCGGGGGGCGTACTAACCGGGCCGGACGTCGAGGTCGTCACCACCCCGATCCACCCGCAGCTCGTGAGCCTCGACGCCGTGTCGAGCATGGTCATGATCGGCAGCCACACGACAGTGTTCTTCCCGGACATCAGCAACGGCATGGGCAAGAACATTCGCCAGCCGGCCACGAACCTCGACGGCATGGTCATCGGCCCGGGGCAGCACTTCAGCTTCCTTGACGCCGTGGGCCCGATCGATGCGGCGCACGGCTACGCCATGGGTGGCGTCATCCTTCACGGCCAGAGCGACCACACCGGCGCCATGGGCGGCGGCATCTGCTCCGCTTCCACGACCATGTTCAACGCCGCCGCCAACTCGGGCCTCCAGATCGACGAACGGCACCCCCACTTCTACTACATCACCCGCTACCCGGTCGGTCGAGACGCGACCGTCTACTCCAACGGCGAGACGACCTGGGACCTGAAGTGGACGAACGACACGCCCTACCCCATCGTCATTCACGCCTGGACTACCCCCGGCTCGAAGAGCACGATCACGATCCAGATATGGAGCTGGCCGACCAATCGCACCGTGACCTGGACGGGCGGCGCGGTAACCAACAAGGTCAAGGCCGGCGAGAATCCGCCGAAGTACACCAACACTCTGCCTAAAGGCCAGGTAGCTCGGGCCGAGTACGCGACCGACGGTTTCAGCACCTCCGTCGAGCGAGTGGTGAAAGACTCGTCGGGAACGGTCATCCACGACGACAAGTGGAGCTCGACCTACGCGGTGGTCAACGGCCAGCTGCTCATCGGCGGCTCTCCGCCCGCGCCCCCGACGCCCGTCCCGACCCCAACGCCTACAGGCTCCTAGCCTTTCGAGCTGGACGCCCCCGGACCCATACCCCGGCCGGGTTGCCTCTTTCCGCGCGCGCGGTACAATCCGCGGGCGCTGGTCGCTCGGCCGATATCGACCCCGGGACCGCGCTCGGTCCGTGGCTCTGTGGGGATGCGTGGTTTCGACAGGGGCCGGCGACCGGAGAACGCGAGCCGAGGTGCCGTCAGGCCTCGTTAAACAGGCGGCAAACGAAGTAACTGGCAACAACCAGTCTGCTCTCGCCCTCGCTGCTTAGGCAGTAAGGTGAGCGTGGAAGCAGCCTCGCCTCCGTGGGCTGTGGAAGCGTCATTCAGCGGAGGTGCGGTTTCGGGTAGCGTCGCGTAGCCGGAATCAAAGCCCGCAAGGGGACGTGACTGGAGCGCTCGGAAGGCTGCCGATGGTCGTCCGGGCGATCGACGACAAATCACCGGACACGCTCGTAGTGGTCTCCGGAGAAGGTTTCTGGACGGGGAGTTCGACTCTCCCCCATCTCCACCAATTCTCAGCCCGGGCGGCCCGAGGCCGCCGCGTGTGACGCCTATTCCACCAGGCGCCGACCGACGGCCGCATCCATGTATGCGGCGAACTTGATGGTTCGCATCTGGGCCGCGTCCTTGGCCGCCTCCGCGGCAGCCCGCTCCTTGTTCGCGGACGAGGTCCCCTGCTGGCCGACGGCAAAGCCGATGGCGGCGCCGCCGAGCCCGGTGATCGAGGTCGTGATCAACCCGAGGACGGCGGTGGCATCGTTGCCGGTCTTGTTGAGCAGCACAAGGGTCAGCCCGATCAGGATCGCGACGAAGCCGGCCACGACGACGATCAAGCCGTACAGGAGCGGCTGGCTCTCGCGGGGTGCCGGCGCCGGGGCGGCCTGAGCATGGGCAGCGGGCGCGGGCGCCGCGTGCGGGGCGGGCGCCGGAGTCGCGACTGCCGGAGCCGCGACCGGGGCCACGGCCTCCGGAGCGGGCACGCCGGCGGCCGAGGTCTGGGCGGCGCCGCTGTGGGCCGCGGCGGGGGCCGCGGCGGGTGCCGCGCGTTTGGCCGGAGCGGGGGCCGCGCGTCTGGCCGGCGCGGGACGGGTGGGGCTCGAGGTGCGAGCGGTGTTGGCGTTGGTTGGACCTGCCACGATGACTCCTCCGTCTAGCTTTTGACCGTCCCCGGGGGACACGGCCGAAGCGGTATGGCGTCCGGTCAGTATGGCCTCAGGGCGGGACGAATGACAATCCGTCTCCTGTCGTGGATCGACCCGGTGTCACGTGGTGCGGCGGCGCCACCCATCCATCGCGATACGGAGATTGTTCGGGCGCGCCGCTCGATGGCGCTCTGCTATCGTTTGAGCCAGGATCTGACCTGGGCTCAACACGCCTGAAGCGAGACCATGGACATCGCCCTGGCGCCGACCCGAATCGACTACTACCGGATGCTGGGCCAGCGCGGCCCGTACGTGTGAACAGGCCACCCGTGGTCAGAACTCCCGAACGCACGATCTCCGTCGCGGTGACCTCGCGCCGGCTGGGGCTCCTCGGGCTGGCCTCTGTCGGCGTGATCCTTGGCGGAATGGTGATCTCCGCTATCCCATACCGCGGCTACGAAAACGAGGCCTACTCGCCGCTCAACCATTTCGTCTCCGAGCTTGGTGAGATAGCCGCGTCACGGCTGGCCTGGGCCTTCAACCTGGGTATCGTGCTGGGAGGAGTCGGGCTGGGGACGTTCCTGCTCTTGCTCACCGACCGGCTGACCGGCCGCTTCCGAACCGCCCTCGTCGCGGCCGGCGTGGTTGCCGGGGTCTCCGGCACGCTCGTTGGAGTTTTCCCGATGGACTACGTGGGCACGCACCGGCTCGTGTCGGTCGTCTTCTTCCTGACCGGTTGGATCGTTGCCGGTCTCTTCAGCGCCTGGCTGCTTGCCACTCGGAGAGCCGGCTTTCCGCGCTGGCTGTTCATCCCCGGAGCCGCCACGGTCGCCATCTCCTGGGCCTTCATCGCCGTCTACTCGACCTACATCGGGACTGACGCGGCCGGCCGCATTCTGAATCGACCGGACCCCTTCTGGAGCATCGCCTATCTCGAGTGGGCCTCGCTGCTGAGCCTCCTGGTCTGGTTCGGGCTCGTGTCGCTCGTCCTGCTGCGCGAGCCGGCCGATTAGGCGCGGACTGGCGTCCGCGCGCCCCGGCGGCGCACGACCCGGCTTCGCCTATCCTTTCGGCCATGCCCGATTCCCGGCGAACCAATCGCGGAGGCCTGCGTGGTCTCCTGGTAGACCTCGAGCCGGTCCGGCGCGACCGCGACTTCAGGATGCTCTGGCTCGGCCAGCTCGTGAACGGCCTCGGCCGCCAGGTCACGGTCGTGGCCCTGCCATTCGAGCTCTGGCAGCTCACCCACAGCTCGCTCTCGATCGGGTTGCTCGCCCTCGTCCAGCTCGCGCCCATCCTCATCTTATCGCTTGGCGGCGGAGCCGTGGCCGACGCCGTTGATCGACGCCGGCTCCTCATCGTCACCCAACTCTTCCTGGCCGCCACGAGCCTGACCCTGGCCGTCCTGGCCACGCAGCCGAGCTCCCCGATCTGGGCGCTGTACGCCGTCGCGTTCGTGGCCGCCGGCGTAGGCGCGGTGGACGGGCCCGCCAGAACGTCGGCCCTGCCGCGCCTCGTGCCCCGCGAGCGCCTGCCCGCGGCGATCGCCGTCAACTGGCTCAGTGGTCAGACCGTTGCCGTTGCCGGACCCGTCTTCGCCGGCGTGCTGATCGCCACCTCGGGCGTCGCGGCCGCCTTCGCGTTCGACGTCCTCACTTTCCTCGCCAGCCTGGCCGCGTTGCTGGTCATCGCCCCGATCCCGCCCCATCCCAACGCGCGGCGGCCGAGCCTACGTTCGGTCGCCGAGGGCCTGGCCTTCGCCCGAGATCGACGGATCGTCCTGGCGACTCTCGCTGTCGACTTCGACGCCATGATCTTTGGCATGCCGAGCTCGCTCTTTCCGCAGCTCGCCCTGACCGTCTTCAACACCGGCGCGGCAGGATACGGTCTCCTCAACGCGGCTCCGGCCGTCGGCGCGCTCATCGGGGCGGCGTTCAGCGGCTGGGTGGGAAGCGTGCGCCGCCCCGGCCGTGGAGTCGTGGTCGCCGTGGCCGGCTGGGGTGCCGCGATCGTGGCGTTTGGACTCCTGACGGCATACTTCCCGCTGGCCCTGATCTGCCTGGCCGTGGCCGGCGGCGCCGACGTCGTAAGCGCCGTCCTGCGCAGCTCCATCGTCCAGCTCACCACGCCCGACCGGCTGCGTGGCCGGCTTTCGTCGATCTACATGCTGGTGGTTACGAGTGGGCCGCGTTTCGGCGACGCCGAGGCGGCCGCGGTAGCCGCGGTGGCGGGACCGCAGTTCTCCGTCGTCTCGGGCGGGGTCCTGTGCCTGCTCGGGCTGATCGTGGTCGTCCGCCTCTTCCCGCAGCTGACGGCCTACGAGCTCGGCCACGCCGAGGGACCGGCCGGCGACGAGGGAGCCAGGGGCCTGGCCGCCGGTTGACGATCGTCGCCTCAGCAACTCTCGGCCCACGCGTAAACAGAAGAGCCGGCGCGATGCGCCGGCTCTTGCCGATGAACCTTGTCCGGGGCCGCGCCCTACTTGAACTTGCGACGCCGCGCACTTGGCGCCGGCGAGGGTATGACCGAGGGGAGAGCCGAGGGCGTCGGCGTTGCCGGACCCGGCGTCGGCGTGATGCCGATCTGAAGCTGGCCGTTGACTACGCCGTAGATAGAGAGCCACGTGTCCTTGTGAATCACGTTGCCGGCGGCGTCGGTCACGGTCCGAGTGGTGGAGGTCTCGAACCCGTCATCGGGATACTCCGCTCGGTATGTCTGCCCCGGCTTCAGAGTCCGGACGTAGCGAATCGGGTCGTCGGTGGCCGGCACGATATTCTTCTTGACCCCGGTCGGCCAGACCACCTTACGGTTCAGCGGCTTGCTCCACAGCTGGACCACCATCGAACTCTGGGAGCCGCGGGTGGTCCAGGACCTGATGATGATCGGGTAGGGCGTGTCGTTGGTCCAGCGGAGGTCCCAGGTGCTCGTGCCGTTGGAGTAAACCGTGGCGTCCTTGCCGATCGGGTACCGATCGATGTAGTAGAAGTGAGCGTGCCGCTCGTCGATCTGAAGGCCCGCGTTGGCGGCTGCGTCGAACATCGTCGTGGAGGCGGAGCAAATGCCGCCGCCCATCGCCCCGGTGTGATCGCTCTTGCCGTGGAGGATGACCCCACCCATGGCGAAACCGTGTGCCGCGTCGATGGGGCCGACCGCCCGGAGGAAGCTGAACTGTGCCCCGGGAGCCACGACCTGGCCCTCCAGGTTGAGGGCCGGCACGCGGATGTTGGCGCCGAACCCGTTGCTCTCTCCGGGGAAGAAGAAGATCGTCTGCTGGCCGATGACCACCATCCCGGAGGTGTCGACGCTGGCGAGCTCCGGGTGGATCGGGCCCGCGACGACCTCCACGCTCGGCTGGGTAGCTCCGCCGGAGGCGAGGGAGTCCAGGTATGCCGCGACGGCCGTGGTGGTCCCATCCAGGTCAACGCCGACGCCGTCTACGCCTGGAGTCGTGAGGACCGGGTTGCCGGGGGCGGGGAAGTCGATCTTGGGCGGCTTCGGGGCAATGCTTGCCTTCGCGGTGATGCCCGACAGATAAGCCGCCACCTGGGCCGGGTCCACGGCCGGCGCATAGGTGCCGTCATCGCGAACGCCGAACACTATCCAGCTGCGGATCAGCGCCGCGCTGATCTTCCAGCTTTGAGGCTTCCACGAGGCAGGAGCCCCGGCGGGCGGAACCTTCCACGTCAGGTTGACGTCGACGACCATCTTCTGGGCACGGGCGATGGCATCCTGTGCGGCCCTGTCCGTGACCTGAGGCGAGAGCGAGACGAACGCACCGCCGGCCTGTAGGTCCGCCGGGGCGGCGGTCTCCGTGAGCTGGTCGATGATGGCGGCCCCGATTGCCTTTTCGTCGATGCCGCTACCGGGCGACGCCGGCACGAAGGTGAAGGAGCCGCCCTTCGCGGTGGCCTGAGCGTCCAGCGGCGCGACCGAGCTCGTGCCGACGAGGTCGTGGATGCGCAGGGCAAGAGCCGTGGGATCGACGGCGATGACGACCGGGATATCCTGCCCGAAGGCCGCCGAGTGGATCACGCTGGAGGCATCCGCGATGGGGTTGCCGGAGTGGCCGATGGACAATGCCGCGTCAGCCATCACCTCGACGTCCGGTCCGCGACCGGCCTGCTGGTAGGTGATCGTCGCCACGCCGACGGGCGTCGTGACCGTCACCTCGCCACGGCTCAGATGGGCGTAGCCCGCCTGCAGCTTGGCGATGGCCTCGTCGCGCGTGAGACCGGAGAGGTCCACCGAACCGGCGTGGACGCCGGGCAGGACGCGGTTGGCGTAGCTGCCCGCGAAGCCGAAGGCGAGGGCCGTGAAAAGGAAAAGCGTCGCAACGGCGCCGACCGCGAATGCCGCCAGGAAGCCGACGATGCGGAGGTCGCGCAGCGAGTAGGCCGAGTCTTCCTGAGGCGGCGTGTAAACCGGGACCTCCGGTCGCGGATGGCGGGTCCGGGAGGTTCGCACCGGCTCCGAATAGGCGATCTCGTCTTCCACCGGCTCAGCTGAGGTTGGCCTCGGTGCCGCGCGGGGAGATCGCGGAGCGACGGCAGGAACGGAGCCCTTGCTCTGCTCCTTGGGCTCGAATGAGTCCGTGGTCATGACTTTCCTTTTCTACCGCGCCGGCCGGGAATTGACGCTTCGGCAACTAGCGGCATGGGCAGACCGACCGAGGCTTCGGCATCGATCGCGCGATAGACGCGCATGCGTGACGCCTCGTTACGCTGCTCGCCCAGATAGTTGAGCAGAATGGTACGGCCTGTCATCCAAAAGCGGTGATTGGGACCAAACAGCCCGTCTGATCCGGCGATGCCACTCGCCGGCCGATCATATGGTTCAGATCTCGCGGGGAAGCACGACCACGCGTCGGTTGGGCTCCTCGCCGATCGATTGAGTGGCGACGCGATCGTGATCGCGCAGGGCAAGATGGATCCAGCGCCGCTCGAGAGCCGGCATCGGCTCGAGCTGGAGCATCTTGCCGGTCTCGATCACGCGCTCGGCGGCGCGGTTGGCCAGGTCGCGGAGCTGGCGCTCGCGGCGGCCGCGATAGTCCTCGACATCGACGAGGATGCGCGTCCACTCGCCGACTCGCTTGGAGAGCAGCAGGTTGACGAGGTGCTGCAGCGCGGAGAGGCGCTCGCCCTTTCGTCCGATCAGGGCGCCCAGCGCTTCCTTCTCGTCGCCCTCACCGACCACGTTCAGCCGGTTCGTCTCGCCGGCGGCGATCTCGACGCGGACGTTGAACTCGAGCTTGGCCATCACCTGCTCGAGGATCTCCTTGGCCGCTGCCATGGCCTCGGGCGTGACCTCGGCCGACTCCTGGCGCTCGGCATGCGGCGTCCCTCGGGCGGCCGCGACCTCTGCCAGCTCCTTGGCCGTCAGGCCGGCCTGGGGGCGGGCTCCGCCTTCGTGCCTCGGGCCGCGGTCGCCACCGGGGCGCGGGCCGCGGTCGCCACCCGGGCGAGGCCCGCGGTCACGGTCGAAATGTCCGCCACCGGGGCGCGGGCCGCGGTCGCCACCGGGGCGCGGGCCGCGGTCACGATCGCCGCCGGGGCGCGGACCACGATCCGCGGAGGGGCCGCGGTCGTCACGCCATGCCGGGCGCGGGCCGCGGTCGTGGCCGAAGTCGCGGTCCGGGCGGGGTCGATCGTCCCGGTCGTGAGCCGGGGGCGGAAGCGGAACCTGGGCAGCGGCCTCTCGCTTCGGCGCGGCGCCGCCAAGCGCCGACCGGGGAGCTGCGAGGACCCGGGCGGGCTCGGCGCCCATGCCGAGGACGCCCCGGCTGCCCGGGGTCAGGATCTCGAAATCGAGCTCGTCGAGGCCAACACCGAATTCGTCTCGGGCCCCGCGTAGAGCTTCTTCCACCGTCTTGCCGGTGAACTCGCGGTAAGCGTCGCGATAGGCAGTCATGTCAGCGTCGTCTCCCTCGCCGGCCCGTGCGCCTGTGCGTATTCGGGCGAACTGTTGAGGCCGCCGATGCCCATCGCTCCTCCGGCTTGTGCCGGGTTGCCGCCAGTGACTTGCCTGCATCCACCGGCTCGGGCATGGTGACCGGGAACCTTGGGGTGTGGTTCTGGGCGAAGGCCGGGCTCCAGCCGAACAGCGGGAACATCGAGCCCCACCCAACGATCAGATACTGCTGGACGATCGAGAAGACCGAGGTCGTGATCCAGTACACGAACAGCCCAGCGGGAAGGAACCCGCCGTAGATGACCGAGAAGAACGGGAAGATGACCATCATCGTGCGCTGCGTGCTCGCCGACGGATCGTTCTCGGCGGCCGGCGGCATGAGCATCCGGCTCTGGACGAACTGCAGCAGACCGGCCGTGATAGCCAGGGCGCTCACGCCGAGGGTGAAGATGACCAGCGGCAGGTTGAAGAGGACCTGCGGCTGGCCGACGTTGATCCCCAGGACGACGGTGTTGATGCACGGCAGGGCCTTGTTGACCACGCCGTTGACCACGTGGTCCGGATTGGGGCAAGTCAAGGACGGCACGAGGTCGACCCCGAAGACCCTCAGCATGGCGCTCGGGTCGAAGTTCGTGAGTCCGTCCCGAATAACCCAGTACATCGGGAACAGGAGGCCCATCTGCAGGAGCGACGGCAGGCAGCCGGCTGTGGGGCTGACGCCGCGCTCCTTGTAGAAGGCCTGGGTGGCCTGCTGGATGGCCATCCGATCGCCCTTGTAGCGGCGCTGGAGCTCCTTTGTCAGCTCGCGCAGCTCCGGTGCCAGGATCTGCATCCGCTTCTGCGACACGATCTGACGTGACGACAGGCGGATCGTGACCAGCCTGATCATCAGCGTCATCAGCACGATGGCAACGATGATGTTGCCGGTCAGGGCATATAGCCCGGCGAGCAGCAGGAAGAGTCCCTGAAAGATCGGCGTGAAGGCCCAGCCGAAGAGGGAGGTGGGATCTGCTCCAGGTGATGCAGGCCGGATCGGCTGGGGCTCGGCCGTGGGGCTGGGCGACGGCGACGTTGCCGTAACAGCATTCCCGGCGTCGGCCGTTGCGGAGGCTGCGGCGGCGATCACCGGGGCGGTGGGGCTCAAATCCGCGGCACGAGCCGTGCCGCAGGCAACCACGGCCAGGGCTAGGAGGGCGAGAAACAGCCCGAAAGCGGCCCAGCGCGCACGGGTCCTGGCGACGGGCTTGCGCCCGAGAGCATTCATGTCAGCGAACTGGGTCGTAGCCACCGGGACTCCACGGGTGGCAGCGAGCGATTCGACGCATTCCCATCCAGCTCCCTCGAAGCAGACCGTACTTGGCTATTGCCTGTTCGGTGTAGACCGAGCAGGTGGGCTCATAACGACATACCGACGGGCGCCAAGCGAACAGGCGGCGGTAGAGCCTGATTAGCCCGATGCCGACCGTTTTCACGAGACGGTCCGCCCTCCGAGTACTCCTCCTCGGCGGAGGAGGTCTTGTAGTGCGCCCGCCAGCGTCTGAAAGTCCGCGCCGATGACGGACGGTCGGGCGATGATCAGGACGTCCCAGCCCGGCTGGAACGAGGGCGCCATCACCCTTAGTGCCTCACGGAGTCGCCTGCGCACTCTGTTCCGAACCACTGCTCCACCGAGCTTGCGTCCGGTTGACATACCGAAGCGCGTCTCCTCGAGACCGGTCCATCGGATCCGAACCACCAGCAGAGAATGAGACCTGACGGTTCCCTCTCCCTGCAGCGCCGCGAAATCCTCCGGCTTGGAGAGCATCACCAGCCGCGGCGGGTTGTGGCCGCGGTCCGTCGTCAGGCCGTGAGCTTCTTGCGGCCGTGAGCGCGGCGGGCGGCCAACACCCGGCGTCCCCCGGTGGTCTTCATCCGGGCGCGGAAGCCGTGCTCCTTGGCGCGATGCCGCTTCTTGGGCTGGAAGGTCTGCTTCATCGGAAGGTGTGTCTCTCTCCATTCGGCCTCGGGGTCAGGATACCCCGAAAGGCACGCGAACGCGCCGGGCGCACGAAAGCGCTTCGGCGCGTCTGCCGGCGGATTATATGTACGTGTAACTCAGACTGTCAAACGGACGACAACTTCCGGGGACTCACGAGGCCCCTCCGGAGGGGCTGACGGCCGATACTCCCCAGGGGTATGCGATTCGTTACGGTCCGGAGCCTTGCCCGCACCGTCCGGCCGGTGCTATTCTTCGTCGGCCCGCGGCGCCAGACAACTCTGGGCATCGGCTCAGAGGAACCGTGAGAAGCTGCCAGACTGCTCCGGAGGAGAGCCCGGCAGCCGGAGGCTCACGGCGCCAAGAAGGCGGTAAATGGACCAGGTGTCCGTCACGGACCTGGTTATTCATATCAGTCTTGTTCAGGACAAAGCCTGCCTCGATGGACGCGAAGCAAGTCTGGCGCGCGGCACTGGGAGAGCTCCAGGTCTCCCTGTCTCCTGCCAATTTCGAAACCTGGCTCCGGGACACAGCGCTCGTCGACGTCGACGACAACCGGTTCAGAATCGCCGTGCCCAACGGTTTCGCCAAGGACTGGCTCGAGACCCGCTATCGATCGCTGATCTCGCAGACCCTGGCTCGAATCGTCGGGTACAGCGTCCAGGTCGAGTTCGTCGTCAGACCGGCCGGTGAGACGAACGGGGCCAACGGCGCCCCGGCGGGCACCACGGCCCAGGTGGCGCCGCCGCCGGTACGCCTCGAGCCGACGCGCGTGGGCGCACCCGAAGGCGCCTCGACCAACCTGAACCCCCGCTACACCTTCGCCAACTTCATCGTCGGATCGGCCAACAGGCTCGCCCACGCCGCCAGCCTCTCGGTGGCGGAGCGACCGGGCCATGCCTACAACCCGCTCTTCCTGTACGGCGGCGTTGGCCTGGGCAAGACCCACCTGATGCATGCCGTCGGCAACGCGGTCATCGCCCGCTTCCCGCGCAAACGCGTCGTCTACGCGACCAGCGAGAAGTTCACCAACGAGTTCATCACCAGCATCCAGCAGGGCAAGATCGACGACTTCCGGGCGCGCTATCGCCGGATAGACCTGCTCCTGATCGACGACATCCAGTTCATCGCGGACAAGGAGCGAACGCAGGAGGAGTTCTTCCACACGTTCAACGCGATCCACGAGGACGGCAAGCAGATCGTCCTTTCGTCGGACCGGCCGCCCAAGGCGATCCTTACCCTCGAGGAGCGGCTTCGCAGCCGGTTCGAGTGGGGCCTCATCGCCGACCTCACGGCACCGGACCTGGAGACGCGCATCGCGATCCTTCGGGCGAAGGCGGAGGAGCAGGCGGTCCCGGTCAGCTCGGACGTCCTGGAGTTCATCGCCCGCAAGGTCGTGAGCAACATCCGAGAGCTTGAGGGTGCGCTGAACCGGATCGTGGCGTACGCCAGCATGGGCGCGGTGCCGATCACGATCGAGCTGGCCCAGGCGGTGCTCTCGAACGTCCTGTACAACCCGAAGAAGCGCCAGGTCACCCCGGAGCGGATCACTCGCGCGGTCTCGGACTACTACGGCGTCCAGATCGAGGCGCTGAAGGGCCAGAAGCGCGACAAGGCAATCGTCGTCCCGCGCCAGATCGCCATGTTCCTGATGCGCGAGGAGACGGACGTGTCGTTGCTCCGCATCGGGGCCGAGCTGGGCGGCCGGGACCACTCCACGGTCCTGCACGCGTGCGACAAGATCAACCGCGAGATGGGTATCAACGACGAGCTGCGACGTGAGCTCGCCGCGGTCCGCGAGTTGATCTACTCGGACTAGGAGCCGGCGCTCGGGCGGCCGGATGCTTCGTTGGCGGCTGCGGGACTCGCTCACGCGCGGCTCAGGCGGGAGCGGACGGCCTCAGCGGGATTCCCAGCCGTTGGCGGACCTGGTCGGGCGTGGCGGGTTCGCGGCCCATGGCCCGGGCGATCGCGACAGGCCGCTCCACGAGGAGCGCGAGGTTGAGGGGCGTGGCGGCCAGCGAGCCGAGCGAGCCGAGCAGGAGGTTGGCGTAGACCGGCCCGCCCAGGAGACCGCGATCTCGGAGGTGGCCGGCGTAGTCGAGCATGCCGAAGTCGAAGACCTCCCATTCCGGCACGACCCCGCACTCTCGCATCCGAAGAGCCAGACCCTGGATCGTCTCGGGCGCGTTGATCGATGCCTGCTTCGGGAAGTTGAGGGACCCGAGCGTCAGGCTGGCCATCTCCGGTTTCGCGTCGCCTTCGAGCTCGACGACCCTGACCCTGCCCGCCAGCTCATGACGGATCCGGCCGCTGGTCGTGATACAGACGACGATCTGCGGCGCCGCGGCTCGCACGGCGCGAATGAACTCCGCGGCCACCTCCGGGTCCTGCGAGGGCCGGCCTTCGGCGTCACGCAGATGGATGTGGACGATCGAGGCGCCGGCATCGGCGCAGCGCGACAGCTCGGTCACGAGGAGGGTCTGACCTGCTGCCGCAATCCGGCGGCGGCGCCCCTCGTCCGCCTCGAGATCACGTGCGACGTCGAGGAGATCCCGGAGCGGCGCCTCGACGAAGTGCTCGCCCGCTACGAATCGAAACGGCGAGGGCCAGCACTAGCCTCATGCCGACGAACTCGCCCGGCATGCGAGCCACGTTCAGCACGATCCGGGAGCGGCGCAAAGTGGCCGGCGCGGAGCGCGTCTCGAGGCATCAAAGCCTCGCCTACCCATACGACCCTCGGGCAGCTCGACGGCTCAGCTAAGACCGGCAGGAGACTGGTTGGGTAGCCGATGCCGAGCAGAACGCCCAGCTGCGACTGGTCATCGCCCCGGCGGATGCCGCGGGCTTCGAGGCCCAGGTCGGCCGCGCCGGCCATCGCGGCTTCGACGAGCTCCGCGGTGAGCCGATCGGACGTCGGGCCCAAGACGACCCCCAAACCCGCCCGGCCAAACACCGCGGCGGCAGGGCAAACGGCCGTGGCTGGTTTCACTCGATCAGAATACGGCTCAAGACCCTCGACGACGGCGCGGGTTTAGGGCCCGCGGTGGCCAATCACGACCTTGAGTACATCGTCCAGTTAGTGCCGATTCCGCATGGAATCGTGGATAAGCGGGCCGAATCGGTGGAGAACTGGGGGGCGGTGTGGAGAAGATCGGCTTGAATAGCACGCTCGGTGGTGGACCTCCGAACGCCCGGGACGCTGTCATCGCGCCCCAGCCACGAAGTTGTGCACCGACGAGCTACCCGTCGATCCCCCGAGGTGGCCTGCCGGTCCACCGTCACACCCGGCTACTCCACACAAGATTCGAGCGTGGCCTTGCGGCGAACCCACACTCTCCACACCATTATTACGGTGATGACGGAAAGAGAAGATAGATAGACAATCCACCAGGAGTAGGATCGATGTCCGTCACGTCGTATTCCGATCTGTTCGCCCGCTTAAGCCCGACCTCAGGGGAGTGAACCCAACGTGAAACTCTCGGTCATGCAGGAGAACCTGGCTCGTGGCCTCCAGGTCGTGAGTCGAGCCGTCTCGACCAGGAGCACCCTTCCAGTCCTGAACAACGTCCTCCTTCGTACCGAGGACGGCGGCCTCAAGCTGACTGCCACCAACCTCGAGATCGGGATGACGTACTGGGTGCCCGGCAAGGTCGATACAGGGGGCTCGATGACCGTGCCGGCACGCCTGCTCACGGACGTCGTCGCCAGTCTTCCCGCCAATGAGCGCGTTAACCTCGAACTCCAGGCCCAGGAGACGCTCCATATCCAGGCCGGCCGGTTTGAGACACACATCAAAGGGATCGATGCCGAGGAATTCCCGGCTATCCCGACGGCCGGTGAGCGGCCCACCACACGTGTGCCCCAAAACGTGCTCAAGCAGGCGCTGGGCGAGGTAACCTTCGCCGCCGCCACGGACGAGGCCCGGCCAATCCTGACCGGCGTTCTGGCCAGGTTCGAGGGCGACAAGCTGACCCTGGCCGCCGCCGACAACTACCGCATCGCCGTCAAGGAACTGACGGTTCTGAATCCCGTCGAAGAGACAAGCGTCGTCGTGCCGGCCCGATCGCTGCATGAGCTGACCCGAATCCTCTCCGATACGGAGGAACCGGTCGACATCGTGCTGTCGCCGGCCCGCAACCAGATCCTCTTCCACCTCGAGGGCATCGACCTGGTCAGCCGCCTCATCGACGGCCAGTTCCCCAACTACCAGCAGGTTCTGCCCAAGGGCTTTACCACCAGGGCTGTGGTGGACCGCGACCAGCTGCTGGCGGCCGTCAGGCTGGCCAGCCTGATCGCCAGCTCGTCGGCGAACATCGTCAAGCTCCATGTCGGCAAGGACGCCGAGATCGGGGTCACCGTCAGCGCGGCCGCGGACGTCGGCGACAACAAGAGCGACGTCGAAGCGAAGGTAGACGGCGACGGCACCACCATCGCCTTCAACGCCCGCTACCTGCTGGACGTCCTGACCAACGTGGACGCGGATCAGTTCGCCATCGAGTTGAACGGGCCCCTGTCTCCCGGCGTCTTCCGACCGGTCAGCGACCCGCAGTACGTCCACGTCGTCATGCCGGTCAAGACGACCTCGTAGGTCGGGACGACCTAGTAGGAGCCGCAGATCCCCGACGCTCGTTCCGTCGCCTCGAACCGTAGACCGGCGACGCTCCTCAGCTCCCTGGCCATCCGGAATCTCCGGGGCTATGCCGCGCTGGATGCCGAGTTCGGGCCCGGCCCGCAACTGATCTGGGGGCCCAACGCCGCCGGAAAGACGACCCTGCTCGAGGCCGTCGTCCTGCTTGCCCTGGGCCGTTCCCACCGGACCACGACCGACGCTGAGCTGATCCGGTGGGGCGAGACGTTCGTCCGGCTGGATGGCCTCGTGAGCCGCGCTCCCGGCGAGGTGGACGCCGCTCCGCCGCCCGCCGCCGGCGTTGCCCTCGAGCTGACCCTCCAGGCGGGCGGTCGCAAGAAGATCCAGGTCAACGGCGTGCCGAGGCGTCCCACGGCGCTCGCGGAGCACCTGCGGGCGGTTCTGTTCGCGCCCGAGGAGATGCTCCTCGTCATCGGCCCGCCGGCCCTTCGGCGGGCGGCTCTCGATGGCCTGACTGCGCCGCACGATCCGAGCTACGTATCGAGCACGTCCACGTACGGCCGGGCTCTCCAGCAGCGCAACAGCCTGCTGCGGGCGATCCGCGAGGGTGAGGCCGGCCCAGACGAGCTGCGGCTGTGGGACGAGCCCTTCCTGGCTGCCGGGGCCGCGATCGTCGCCGCGCGACTGCGTCTGCTGGAACTGCTGGCGGAGCCGATCGCCGCGGCTCACCGCGAGATCGCCCCGACCGAAGGACGGCTCGCCGTGAGCTACTCATCGAACGCCGCGCCGCTCCCCGGAGAATCGCCGCGGGAGGCTCTGGCGCAACGACTGCGCGAGACGGCCGAGAAGGAGGCCTGGAACGGCTCGACCCTGGTCGGACCGCATCGCGACGACCTGGTCTTCAGCCTCGATGGGCGGGATCTGGCCACCTTCTCTTCGCGGGGGCAGCAGCGCACGGCCATCCTGGCCCTGAAGCTGGCCGAGCTCGATCTCCTGACCGAGCTGGACGGGCGGCCACCGTTGCTCCTGCTCGATGACGTGTTCAGCGAGCTCGACTCCGCCCGGCGAGGTCACCTGGTGCGGCGGATCGCCGAGCTGCCCCAGGCGTTCATCACGACCACCGACCCGAACGACATCGACCCCGACCTGCGCCGGCAGGCACGGCCGTGGCGGGTCGTACCCGACGATGACGCCGGCGCGCGGGTCGTGGAGGGCCCGGCGTGAGCGGCCCGACACGGCGACCCGGCGACCCCGGCTCGGGCGGCGACCCCGGCGACCGCGATCCCGACGAGAAGCCCCGGGGCATGGAACGCCTTGCCGATCTGCTGCCCGGCACCGCCAGGGAATTCGGCCTGGAGGACCAGCTCGAGCAGGCCAGGTTGGCCTCGGTGTGGCTGTCGACGGTGGCGGAGCGCATACCCGCGGCCGCCGGGGCGTGCCGTCTGGTCGACCTGAGCCAGGGCGTCGCGACCATCGAGGCCGACGAACCAATCGTGGCCCAGGAGTTGCGTCTCCGCTCGCTGGAGCTCCTCGCCGCCCTGCGCGCCAGGGCCCGGACCCCCGTCCGTCAGCTCCGGGTAACCACGCGGCACGTATAATCCCCACCTGCGAACGCCGGTTCGGCCGCCAGGGATGCGGTCGGATCCCACGAGCGCCCACAGTCCCGCCGCTAGCAGCCGCCAATGGCAGTCCGCCTCTACATGAACCTCGGCCTACTGGCCGAGTCAGAACGACTACCCGACTCCGCCGACACCGTTGTCGTCGTCGAGCCGAATATCGGCTCCACGTCTCGGACGAAGGGCAACCTCTACCTGCTCGTCACCGGGGCCGGGGGACGCAAACTCCGAGAGGCGACGAAGATCGTCGCCGACCGCATCAAGGACGACTACTACTACGACCTGTCGGCCGGCATCTCGGTATGCCTGCGGAAAGCCGTGCGCGCGGCCAACAACATCCTGCTGCATTCTCCCGAGCGGCCGCCGGTTGCCCAGGGTGAGGCCGGCCCGATCGGCCTCGCTCTCGCCGTGGTCCGGGGCAACGAGCTGTACGTGGCCACGCTCGGCCCGGCCGAGGCCTACATGGTCCGGCAGGCGAGGCTCCTCACGCTTCCCGACGCGAGTCCCGAGACGGGCCTCCCGGCCGAGGAGATCGACGGCCCCGAGGTCTGGCACGGCGAGATAACCGCCGGCGACTGCCTCATCCTGATGTCGCCGAACATCACCGGGCGCATCGGGCTGGGGCCGATCCAGGACGCGGTCCTGCAGCTGCACCCCCAGGCCGCGGTCGAGGAGATCCATCGCCAGTTCGGCTCGGGCAGCCTCGGCAGCACCGGCGGCGACGGCATGCTCTTCATCGAGGCTACCGAGGTGGCCGCCACTCACAAGACCGCCCCGCTCAAGCCGGTCTGGCCGGCAGACCCGATGG
Source organism: Candidatus Limnocylindrales bacterium (assembly GCA_050010635.1). Lineage (GTDB taxonomy): Bacteria > Chloroflexota > Limnocylindria > Limnocylindrales > CSP1-4 > Fen-1039. Next base: position 69,169 of record JBEKKR010000006.1, on the reverse strand, counting down.
CGGGCGCCCCGGAGCGCTCGCCGATCCCGCTCGCGGACACCGTGGTCGGCGGAGTGACCGCGATGCAGACCACGGCCCGGCATGCCCAGGTCGTGGCGGACAGCTGGCTGCGCCGCGGCGTCTATGGGCTGTTCGATCGCATGCCGCAGCGGCCGATGTCCCGAGGCCGGGTTACACCGATGACGGTCCGGCGCGAACGGCAGCAGCGGGCGGCCGTCGCCGTCATGGGGCTGCTCGCCGTCATCACCATCATCGGCGCCAGCATGTGGTTCCTTTCGGGCACCGGCCGCGGTGACAACCCGGACCGGCAGCGGGTGGCTCAGCAGGCGTTCACCCAGATACAGACCGACCTCAACAACGTGATCGGCAACGGCAAAGACCTCATGCTGAGCGATCCGACGACGGCCTACGGCTACTACAAGGATGCCTGGGACGAACTCAAGATCGCCCAGGAGAACGGCTATCCGGCGGAGTTGCTCGCCGACTCCCGGGCCAAGGTGCTCACTGGGCTGAACCGCTACTTCCACGTCTCGGTCGTCCAGCCGCAGGTCGTCCTGACCTTTGGCACCGACAACCTGACCGGACTCGTGCTCGGGCCGGACGGAGCCGCCTACGTCCTCGACAACACCGCCAACAAGGTCTACCGGGTAAACCTGGACACCGGCGCGAAGATCGCCGTCGTCTCCGCCGGTCAGCAGCCGTTGAGCGGCGGCGCGACCGTGGACTACCCGCGGCTCATGACGGTCGGCGGCGGGGACATCGTCGTCCTGGACGGCATCAACTCGCTGTGGAAATGGCACCCCGTCCAGGGCAACAAGACGGGGGTCGGTTCCCTGATCCCGGTGTACATACCTGACAACGTCAACTGGGGCATCGGCGTGCGTGCGATGGGCACCTTCGTCATCAACGAAGCCCAGAACCTGTACAACCTGTATATCGTCGTGCCGAGCCAGAAGCAGATCATCAAGTACACGGCCGCGCCCGACGGCAGCGGCTACCCGAAGAACACCTCTCGGAGCAACTACCTGATCGTCGCCCAGGATGTCAGCAATGTCGACGACTTGTACGTCGACGGCAAGGTCTTCGTCGTGCAGGGCGGCAAGGTCACGCAGTACGAACTCGGCCAGGCCAAGGGCTGGACGGTCGATCCACCCCCGGACACGGTGGGCGACACGGCCCTTCGGCCGCCCCCCGAGTACACGCGCCTTACGGCTGACGATCCCACGCAGGATCACGGCACGTTCTACGCCTACGACGTTAAGAGTCGGCGCATCGTCGCCTTCCTGAAGTCGGACGGGAGCATCGTCGGGCAGTACACGGTTCCCGAGGACACGCCCTGGTTCACGGCGCTAACCGGGATGTTCGTCCTCCCCGCCACCGGCGGCGCCAATCCGATCCTGTACTGGACCGAGGCCAGCAGCCTGATGAAGGCGTCCCTCATTCCGGCGGGCCCGTCCATCCCGGTCGCGGCCACGACCCCGAGCCCCGTCCCGAGCACGTCCGGATCTGCCGCCACCATACCGTCGAGCCCGAAGACTTCCGCGACCGCGAAGCCCTGAGCCACCGGCCCGCCTCGGGTCGTGGAGTGGGATAATCCGCCAATGGCAGATTCGCTCGCCGAGGTCGTCGTCGAGAGCGTTCGGGTGCACATGCTGTCGAGTCAGCACGTCGTGCTCCTCAAGGAAACCGAACGCGAGCGCTACCTTCCCATCTGGATCGGGCCGTGGGAGGCCAACGCGATCGCCACTCGGCTGCAGGGCGTGACGCCCGAGCGACCGATGACCCACGACCTGTTCGCCGCCACGCTGGTCGAGCTGGGCGTGAAGCTCGTGAGGATCATCGTCTCCAGCCTGGCCGAGGAGACCTTCCACGCCACCATCGAACTGGAGCGAGGCGGCCGAACCTTCGCCATAGATGCCCGCCCGTCCGACGCGCTCGCCCTCGCCGTGCGCACCGGCGTCCGGATCTTCGCCTCGCGAGATGTCCTCGACCGGGCCGGCGTGGAGCCGGAGACGCAGGTGGACGAGAAGCTCGAGGTATTCCGGGAGTTCGTCAACTCGCTCGACGTCGATCTGGAAGAAGAGCACCGCGAGGGCCCGGGCTCGGAGCAGCCGGGACCAGGGCCGGCGATCTGACCGCCGCTCGTCCGGATTACGCACCGCAGGCGCCAACGTGCCGGCTGACGCTCGCGCATCCGGCCGCGTGACCGGCCCCGCGGAGTGACCTCGCCCGGGTGACGAGCCGAGGCCGAGGCGCCGCCGAGCACGAGCCAGGCCAGCCTGGCTTTGGAGCGAGCGCACCTGAACGTGCGTGAGCGAGGAGCGCAGACGGCAACGAGGGGATCGACCGTCCGACGGGCGAGACTAGCCCAGGATCGGTTCGCCGACCTGCATGGCGCCGCGGCGCTTGAACCAGAGGCGGAAACGCAGCGACCAGAAGTCGCGGACGGCCCGGAAGACTACCTTCGGCTTGGCCCCGGTCGGCGATCCGGCGGTCCTGGCGTAGTGAGGGACGCCGACCTCGGCGATCTTGCGCCCGTTGAACCTGAGCTTGATCAGGAGCTCCGCAGTGAAGAAGGCGCCGCCCGAGGAGACGCGGATGGCGGTTAGGGCCTCGCGCTTGAAGAGCTTGCAGGCGCAGTCGATGTCGCGGACCCGGACTCCGAAGAAGATCCTGTTCGAGAGGCGGTAGATGCGGGCATACCAGCGCCGGATCGGCGGATCGGCGCGCTTGAGGCGAAACCCGACGACGACATCCGGGGCATCCGCGGCGGCCAGCCGTTCGGTCAGCCGCCCGACGTCCGCAACCTTGAACTGGCGGTCGCCGTCGATGAAGGCGACCAGCTCGAAGCGAGCGGCCCGGAACCCGGACCGGAGCGCCGCCCCGTAGCCCAGGTTCGTGGGGTGGTGGACGACACGAAACACGCCGGGGTCTCTGGCCGCGAGCTCGTCGGCGATGGCCGGCGTGCGGTCGCGTGAGCCATCGTCTACGGCGATGATCTCGAACTTCTCGGCCAGCGCCGGCAGGGCCCCGAGAGCCTCGTCGACCAGACCCTCGAGATTGGCTTCCTCGTTGTGGGCCGGGAAGAAGAACGACAGCTCCTTGACACGCCGGACCGGCGATCCCGACCCCTCGTTTGCCGTTGCCGGACCCGCGGCTGCGCTCACTGGCTTTCCTTTCGGCCTGCTAGCTGAGATCGTTGAGACCTGGCCATTACCGATGAGACTGCTGAAAGCATCCTGAGCCTATCTCAGATCGTCGTCGAGGTGCGGCCGATCTCACTGGGCCACGCCTTACGGCTTGACCGGATCGCATGGGGGCAGGTCGACGCGCGGCTCGAGCCGGCTCACGACCTGGTAGATGTTCGTCAGAGCGGTCCGCCGCAGATCGTAGGCCGTGCCCAACGCGTCGATGCCGTCGCAGCCGCCCTGGATTCGATCGGTGTACACCGGCCGGGTGCCCAGGTACATGTCGAAGACGTCCCAGACTTCGCCCGAGGGGCCGATGTGGTCGTCCTTGCGCGTGCTGTCATCGACGATCAGGACGTCCGGCCTGAGTCCCAGAACCCTCTGGCCGTACCACAGGATGGTCGAAGCCGACCAGGTGGATTCGATGACCGCGTCTTTCGCCAGGCCGCCCTGGCCCGGAGGCGCCAGCACGGCGTTCATCCAGGTCGAGTATTGAGTGTTGCCCGCCTCGCTTACGCCCCCCGGGTTGTCGCCGGCGTTGATCCCCTGGCGTGCCGCAACGACGCCGACGGTTGAGAAGACGACCGCCGCCGCCACGACCATCTCGCCGATCAGGACGACCCAGCTGGCCCAGCCGTCGTCATGGCTGCCCGTCCGGGGCGGTTGAGGGGCGGCCCAGCCGTCGGCGGACCCCTCCTCGGGCCCCGGCGCGGGCTCCACGCCGGCCAGACTCGCCGACTCGCCGGCCGGCTCGGAGGCAGCATCAGCGGAGCTCCGGGCGGGTTGCTGCCACGCCGCGACGGCCCAGGCAAAGAGGGTCACGATGTCGGCGAAACCGAGGCCGATCCACGTGAACGCGATCATCAGTGGCAGCAGGTAGTAGCGCTCGATATCCGCGTTGGCGTACGAAGCCGCGAAGACGCACGTGACGACGGCCGAGAGTCCGCTGAGGAGGACGTAGCGCGGGCGCCGGACCAGGCTCGTGACCAGCCCGAGCGCCGCCAGAGCCGCCATCGGCCCGAGCCAGCCGGTCATGAGGTCCAGGACGCGGCCGGCTTTCGCCGGAAGGTCGCCGAACGGATCGACGAGGCTGCCCCGGAACTGCTCGGCCAGGACCACGTACTGGAAGCCGGCCACCGTATCCGGGTGGCCGTAGACGAGGGGGGCGTGCATTGCCGCCCGGATCGGCAGCTCGAGGAAGAGGACAACGATCGTGCCGGCAAGCACGGCGACGCAGGCCGCGATCGTGCGCCGTCGGAAGACGACCCGCCAGTCCACGGCCAGGACGAACAACCCGATGGCGGGCGGCAGCAGTAGGGCCAGGGAGTGATTGGCGACGGCGACGCCGTAGATGCCGGCCGCCGCCACGAGCCAGCGGTCGGCGTGGGCAACCGTCTCCGGGTCCGCGCTGTGGCGCCGGTTGTCCCACGTCAGCAGCACCACGAACAGCAGAGCCGTGAGCGCGATGTGGAACATGTGCGGGTCGGCGTGCGTTGAGAGCCGCCAGAAGAGCTGGCTGCAGGCCAGCAGCAGACCCGTGGCCAGGGCGATCATCCGCCGGCCCGTTAGCACCTGGACGATGCCCGTGGCCCCGGCCACGGCCACGGCCGCCAGGATCGCCTGGAGCAGGTTCATCCGGTAGGCCGGTTCCCCGAACGGCTGGAGCACGATCGAGGCGAGCCAGCCCAGGATCACGTAGCTCGGGTAGCCCGTGGGGTGAGCAGTGCCGAGAACGGGACCGACTGTCTGGAATTCGGCCGTGTCCCAGAAGCCGACGGTCGGGGCCAGCGTGGGGATGACGAAGAGGAGAGTCAGCCCGGCCGCGGCCGCGGGAGCCGCCAGCGCTCCCAGGAGGCTGGGACTGGCCAGACGAGCGAGGTCCGGCTTGAGGCTGCTCAAACGTTCACCAGCCAAGCATCACTCCCCATATCGTGCCCCACAGGTTCACGACGATCGACATTCCGACGAGCAGGACCAGCGGCCACAGCCGGCCCAGCCGGCTTGCACCCAGGGCCACCAGGATCAGGGCAAACGGCACGAAATCGTTGCTGAAACGGTAGCCGAACTGGACCCAGCCCTGGCTGAAATGCATCAGGTTGACGATGGCGATGTCCACGACGGCGATCGAGGCCCCGGCCGTGACCCGGTCGATTTGCAGGTGCCGGATGGGGCGCCAGGCGAGCGGGGCGAGAAGGTAGGCCGGGCTGGTCAGGATGATGCTCGTGCCGATCGCGTCGGGCATCGCCAGCGGGCAGCCCTGGTCGAAGAGGCCGCGGGCGGTCCCGGCGACGCACAGGGCCGTGCCGGCGGATCCGTTGGGGTAGATGGAGTAGAAGTCGGGCATGATCCGCGGCACGCTGAACAGCATGATCGCCAGGTTCTGCGGGATGTAGCGAATATCCGTGATCGACCAGTCCGCGTTGTAGTTGAAGGCGCCCGTCGAGACCTCGTAGTGGTACAGGTAGTCGTAGGCCGGGTTGAAGAGATGGCCGCTGGTCGCGTACGTGACGACGAGGAGAGTAACGAGCGGGACGGCCGCTCCGGCGCCGGCCAGCATGGTCCTTCGCAGCCGGCTGCCACCGCCGCCCACGAGCATCAGGAACGGGAAGCCGAACAGGATCGTCAGCCGGGCCGTCACGGCCAGCCCGAACAGGATGCCGGCGGCGACCTGCAGCGCCTCGGGGCTCGACAGGGCGGCCGAGAGCGACGAGAGACCCCGATCCACCCTCCCGCCCTTGCGCCGGCTGAACCACCACAGCACGAACACGACCAGGATCAGGATGAGATCGACGACGGCGATCACGAGCTTCTCGCTGGCGCCGCCGATGACCACGAGGGGGATCCCGCCGACGACCGCGACGGCAATCGCGAACGGCGCCACGACACCGGGCCGCCCCGCGACGACGACCGCGATCGTCACGGCGACCACGCTGAACAGCACGCCGACCGCGGTCAGGGCGGCGGCCGGAGTATTCGCCCCTGCCAGGAGGAAGAGAGTCTCGCCCGCAGCACCCAGCGCGACCAGCAGGACGGCGGACTTCCAGCCGCCCGGCCAGCTGGACCGCCGGACCCTCCCGATGAAGTCCCGCGCCGGCACGGGCTGCGCGGCGTCGCGGTCGGCGCGCAGGGCCAGGCCGACCGACAGAAGGAGGCAGCCCACGGCCACGACGTGGGCCCAGAACCACGTGGAGCCGATGGCCGCCGTGTACCACAACACGGTGCCCAGACCGAGGAAGAGCGAGGTGAGCACCCGAACGGCCTGGCGGACCGGCAGGTACCCGAGCATCCAGTAGGCGATGCCGACGTCGATCGCGGAGAAGACCACGGCCAGCAGTTGCTCGTTCGTGGCCAGGTTCCAGATCGAGACGAAGGGCAGCAGGACCCAGGCCGGGAAGGGCGGGAAGGGGATGATGCCGTCGCCCGTCGGAGCGCCGTCGGCGTCGAGGATCGGCATCACGTCCTGGTACTGGGGCAGCGGAATCGCCGTCTTCCCATCCAGCCAGGCCTGGGCCTGGAGCACGAAATGCAGATAGGGATTGCCGCGATTCGGCTGGCTCAGGTAGTAGACGACCAGGCAGACCACCACGAGACCGATGCCCCACAGAATCCGGCCCCACGCTGCCCGGTCGAACGATTCGGCCGGCTCTTCGGCCTCCTCAGCCGGCGCCTCCTCGGACATTCGCGGCCCGGGCACCGCCGGGACCCGCCCGCCGTCCATACCTTCGGGCTGGGTTATACTCCGCTCCACCTCAGCGCTCGCCCAGGAGGCCGTATCGGTTGGCAGGACCGAGTTTGCGTGAGGGCAGCCCACGGGGGCGCGCGTCGGCAGGAACGATAAGTGCCGTCACGAGTGGTGCCGTCACCGGGATTCCCGCCATCGTCGCTCTCCTGGCCTTGGGTTTCGTCCTCCGCTTCATCATCGCATACGTCCTCTTTCCGGGGTCGGGTTTTCCAAACGACCTCGGTGCGTTCCAGGCCTGGGCCAACGACATCGCCAGGCACGGCCCGATCGGCTTCTACGATCGGCAGAGCTTCATCGACTATCCGCCCGTTTATCTGCTGCTGCTCGGGGCGGTCAGTCTCCTAACCGGCGGGAGCATCGGCGAGGTCGTGAAGCTCGTTCCCATGCTGGCGGACCTTGGGCTCGCAGCCGTCGTCTGGCTCATGGCCCAGGAGCTCGGGGTCAACCGCCGGCGGGCCTTCCTCGTTGCCTTGATCGTCCTGGTCAACCCGATCACCTGGTTCAACAGCTCCATTTGGGGCCAGGCAGATTCGGTGGGGTCGATACTCCTGCTGCTGGGCCTGCGCGAGCTCCAGAAGGATCGACGCGAAACTGCCTCGGCGCTGGCGGTCCTGGCCGCGCTCACGAAGATGCAGCTCGGCATCCTCGGCTTCGTCGTCGGCTTCGTCGTGCTCCGCCGGTCGCTGCTGCCGAAGATGGGCGAGCGCCAGCCGGAGCGGGTGCTGAGCTCGGTCGGGGCCGGCCTGCTCACCGGGGCCCTCGTCTGCCTGCCGTTCACGGGCCTGGACTTCGGGGGCGCCGTGCAACGGATCGGCACGGGCCCGGGGCTTCTGACGATCGCCGCCGGGCTTGTGGCCGGAGTCGGAGTCTTCAGCCTTGGCCGGCGATACCTGCCCCTCGCCGAGGCGGCTCGCCGGACGCAAGCGTCGGCCCTGCTTGGCATCGGAACGGTCGTGGCCTTCTCCGGGATGGTCTTCGACTCGATCGCCAGCCACATGCTCTCGACCTTCGGCGAGTACCCGTACCTGACGCTCAACGCCTACAACCCGTGGGCTCTCGTTGCCGACGGCGTCAATGCCATGGACCGCACCCACGCCTGGCTCCACGACGCACCCTGGACGGATGCCAAGTCCGGAGTGAGCGGCCCGGGCTACGTCATCGGCCCTTTCTCGGGTGAGACCGTCGCCCTCGTACTGGCCGCCGTCGCCCTCCTCGTCGTCGCCGCGTTCGCGGCCCGGCTGTGGACCCGCAGGAACGAGGTCACCGAAGGGGCCGGGACGGCCCCGGTGGCCCCCGGGAACCGGGCTCGCGCCATGCGGGCGGCGGCTGCGGAGCTGGGCGGCCTTTGGGGCGCCTCGGTCGTCGTCGCGGCAGTGGTCGCCGGCGTGGTCGTGGCGAGCCTCTCCGGACAGCTGTATGCGGTCATCCTAGGCGACGTCCTGCTCGTCGCCGTCCTGCTCGGGGTCGGCCTGTGGGCCGCCTGGCGGGACGACGCCCAGTCGCTTCTGGTCGCCCTGACGATTCTGGCCATTGCGTTCTTCGTCGTCCCGACGCGAGCCCACGAGCGCTATCTCTTCCCGTTCTTCGGCCTCGGCGCCGTCCTGTTGGCGGTCTCCTGGCGGTGGAGCCTCACCTACGCGGTCCTCGCCGTCGTCAACTCCGCGAACCTGCTTGCCGTGCTCGTCCAGTACCAGGGCATCCCGGCGGGGGACGGCTCCCTGGCCCAAACGCTCAACGATTGGGGGACGGGCCTGCTGAACGCCCAGTGGGAGGGCGGGGTCATCTGGCCGATCTGGGTCTGCGGCGTAACCACGGGTCTGGCGATGGCCTGGGCCCTGCTCCAGCTCCGCCCGCGAGCCGTCGAGGCACTGGACCGCGAGGTGGCTCGGGCGGCGCTGGAGCCCGAGTCGTCGCTGTGGTGGTCGACCATTCCGGTGTATCCAGCAGAAGCCGCCGGCGATGGGTGGTACGCCGGCGAACCGCCGCTGGATGCCGCCTCGGCCGCCCCGCCGGCCGCTGCGCCGGTCCCCGGGACCGGCCTGGTGGCCGCGGCACCGCTCGCCGCCGAGGGCCCGGGCTACGCGCCGGGCGGCGTGTACGACTTCGATTACACCGAGGAAGAGGCAGGGTGGGTCGACGAGTCCGGCTACCTCGAAGAGCCCGACCGGCCGCTCTACGTGCCGGCGTGGGTCATGAGGCTGTGGCACCGCCTGGCTCGCCCGTCGACTCATCCCGACCGGTCCGCCTCGATCGATTCGGAGCCCCGAGGTCGCCTCGACAAGCTGGACATCTGGGTCGTCGTGGCCCTCGTGGTGGTCGTCCTGTCCATGCGGGTCTATCGCCTGGGCGAGCCGCAGCAGATGCACTTCGATGAGGTGTATCACGCCCGGACGGCGACCGAGTTCCTGCAGGACTGGCGGTACGGGATTCCTTACAACCTCCCGGGGGGCTACGTATACGAGTGGACTCACCCGCACGTGGCCAAGTACGGCATCGCGGCCGGGATCACGCTCTTCTCGGACGACAAGGTCACCGCCAGCGGCGCGCTCGATTCCTCCGTCAAGGACATCCTCGTCCAACCGCGAACCGCGGCCTCGCCGCTGGCCGATCCGAACAACCCCGACGCCCAGAACACGGACGCCCGCTACGGCGACCGCATATTCGTCGCCACGGGATCGGAAGTCCGGGTCTACGACCTCGAAACCAGGGCCCTGGTCGGGCAATACGGAATCCCGGGCGCGTCGGCCTTCTCGGACATCGGCTCCACCGGGCTCCTCTACGTGGGCAGCTCGGATGGGCGGGTCTACACCATCGACACGAACAATCTCGATGATGTCCGGCTCGGCAACTCGAACGCGATCGCTCCGCCCAAGCAGATGGCCGTGAACACGGGCCTGTCGATCGCTCGTCTCTACGCCGGCACGCCGCCCTACCTGCTGGCAGCCGACGCAACCGGCAACATGGTCTCGATCGACCTGAGCAAGAACGGCGGCACTGTCGTCGCCACCGGCCTAGTCCCGGGGGTCGCCGACTTCGCGGATCTCGGCGTCGGGCCGTCCAGCCTGGTCAAGGAGCCGGCCACTTCGCAGTCGAGCAGTCCGACCGACACGCCCTCGGCCACTCCGACCGACACGCCCTCTTCGAGCCCCACCGACACCGCGTCCTCCAGCCCGACCGGGACGACCCCGCTCGCGGAGGTCCAGGCCCTGGCCACCGCCCTCGGGCTGGATCAGGCCGTGGTCCAGTCCGCCCTCGACCAGGTGTTCGCCGCCGGGATCTCCCAGGCCCTCGACTTCGGTCCGCTCACCTCGAGTCAGATATCGGCCGTCCAGGCGCTGATCACCCAGGGACTGGCGCCCGACATCGCCGTCCAGTCGGGTACGCCGCAGGTCATGGTGGCCTACCAGAACGGCATCGGCTTCGTGAACGCCCGTACCCTCGTCATCACCTCGACGCTCGCGACGGATGCTCCAGCGACATCGATCGCGATCAACTACTCGGGTCTCCAGGGCACAAGCATCAACGGCAGCCAGTCCTCCTACGTGACCGCGGGCGACTCGCTGGTCCTCCTTCACATCGATTCGACGACATCTCCATGGACCGTGACCAAGGAGCCGAACCAGATCCTCAAGAAGATGCCGGGCGCCGTCACGCAGGTCGTCTTCGACAGGGCCACCCGCGTCGCCCAGGTCCTGGGTCGCACGCCGGACGGAACTGGCTGGACGGTCTACGCGATCGAGACCAACGGCAACGCCGTCTTCTCAGATGCCAGGCTGCCGTTCCAGCCTGTCGCCATCGGTCTCGACTCGAGCCCGATGATGCCGGACACCGATCACGAGCAGGTCCTCGCGGTCGCCCCGGATGGATCGATGGCGACCGTGGACGTCGGCCAGTTCGCGTTCTCGTGGCGCATCATGGGCGTCCTCTTCGGCGCCCTGATGGCGGTCTGCCTGTACCTGCTGGCACGGCTCCTGTTCAAGCGCCGGTCGATCGGCCTGCTCGTGGCACTCTTCTCGATGACCGACGGGATGCTCTTCGTCCAGTCGCGCATCGCCATGAACGACACGTACGTGGGCGGCTTCCTGTTACTCGCCTACCTGCTCTTCGCCCTCCTCTGGCTGGATGTCTGGAAGAGCCGGGTGGCCTTCTGGCTGGGCATGCCGGTCATGGGCGTGATCCTGGGATTCGCCCTGGCCTCCAAATGGGTGGCCTTGTATGCCATCGCCAGCATCGGCGTCCTGATCCTGATCCGGTCGGCGCTGGGCCGGCTGATCGCCATTCTCGGACTGGCCGGGGGCACCGGCGTCCTGGGTTGGATGGCCATCGGCGAGATGGTCACGGAGCCGAACACGGGCAACCCCGCGGCGGTGATCCTCCTGATCGGTCTCGCCCCGTTCGTCGTCATCGGCGGCTTCGTGTGGGCGATGTCGGTCCGCGCGACGGCCGATAGGGCGCTGATCGGCGTCGTGACCGCGCTGGTGGCGGCCGCCCTGGTGGGTGCCGGCCTGACGATGTCGCCGGGCGCGCTCCAGAACGGCGCCCCGAACTACACTTTCTTCGTCATCATGCTGTCGGTCATGGCCCTCGCCGCCGCCGCGAACGCGTACCACCCGATCGCCTGGACACACGAGGAGCTGTGGTTCGCGATCGGAGCGCCGGTCGTGATCGGCGTGCTGGCCGCTCTGGACGGCGTCCTGCGCGGCAACGGGCTCGCTCTGGCGGTCGGCGCCGTGGCGATCGCGGCCGGTCCTGCCATCGCCGCGGCCTTCTGGTTTGCCGGCACGCTCGGCTTTGGACCGCTGGCGCCGCCGCCCGGACCGAACGATCCGGCGAGGTTCGCCGACCCGCCGGCGCCCGCCCCAAAGGGCTGGCTCCGCCTCGGCACGGGCTTCGGCCTTCCGGCCGCCTGGATGGCCGCCTGCGTGCTGATCCTGCCGATCGTGATCTACGTGATGCTCTACATACCGTGGTCCATGCCGTGGCAGCCCCAGACCGACGCGACGGGCCAGCTGCCGGCGATCGCCTGCTGGCACACGGATCCGACGACGGGCGTGTGCGACAACGCCTGGCCGGCCGGGCACACCGGCCAGAACCTCTGGAACCTGACGATCAGCATGTACAACTACCACAACGACCTGCGGCAGCCGCACGCGGCGTCGTCACCGTGGTGGGCCTGGCCGATGGATCTCAAGCCCGTCTGGTTCGAGAACCAGACCTACGCCAACGACCTCGGCACCATGATCTACGACGGCGGCAACCCCGCGATATGGTGGATGGCGATCTTCGCCATGGCCTTCGTCACGTGGCAGGCCTTCAAGCGGCGGAGCCTCGGCCTGACCCTGGTCGTCGTGGCCTTCTTCTGGCAATGGCTGTCGTGGGCGCGCATCGACCGGGCGTCGTTCCAATACCACTTCTACACCGCCCTGCCGTTCTTCTTGTTAGCGCTGGCCTACTTCCTCGCGGAGCTGTGGCACGGACCGTCCCGCCGGACGTGGCTGCTGGCGAGGGCGGCCGGGGCCGGGGCCCTGATCTTCCCCGCGGCTGCATGGCTGCTCAAGTACCCGCTGTGCGGCCTCGCCCGGGTCTCTCCCGGCGACTACTGGGGCAACACCATCTGCGGCAACGGCACGGGCGACGTGCGCATCGAGACGCGCATGCTGGAGGTCGCCATCGTCCTCGTCGTCGCGCTGATCGCGCTCGCCCTGATCCTGTGGCGGCTCGAGCGGCGCCAGAACGCCGGCGAGGAGGACCCGCTGTGGATCCTCCAGCTGCTCCTGCCCGTCGGCGTCGCCGGCGCCCTGCTGGGGTGGTTCGGCACGAACGGATCGCGCGACACGGTCTTCGGGGCGGCCCTGCCGTCGGACGCGATCACCTGGGTGCTGCTGCCCGTCCTGGCGGTGGTGGCCTTCATCGCCCTGACGGCCAGGAACCCGCGCCGGTTCGTGCTGGGGGTCTGCGCCGCCGTCATCGTGACGTTCCTGGTCCTGTATCCGAACCTGTCGGCTCTGCCCCTGCCGAACAAGATCATCAACGTCTATGAGGCGCTCCTGCCGACCTGGTTCTACGGCTTCCAGTTCTCCGTCAACCAGCAGGAGGGGGCCTCGGTCCAGCTCTTCGGCACATGGTCGATCCTCCTGACGATGGTGGCGCTCTTCGTGGCCGGCTTCTTCGCCTGGGCTGCGTGGGAGCGGCGGGTCGTGGTCGGCTACCGCCGCTGGCTGCGGCTTTCGGGCGATGCCGGGACCGGAACTGAGGCCGAAGGCGCGGCCGAGGCGACCGCGGTAAGCGAGTCGACGGGCCCTGAGTCGGCCGTCGCCGGCGACTCGGCGGGCCCCACGGAAGGTCCCGCACCGAGGCGCTCGCGCAAGGACAAGCCCCGCTCCTGAGCCGGGCGTTCGGCGGGCCACCCTGCCAGGACGATCTCGCGCGCCGACCGGGGATTCGGCCGGATCAGCCCTCGTGATCGGCCAGGGACGGGTGCAGCACCGGCGGTGCCGGCGGAATCTCGGCCGCGAACCCGGACGGGAGCGCGCCCTGGGCCGCGAGCCGGCGGATGACGAAGCCGTAGTAGGCCTCCACCCGGGCCGTGACGTGCTCCCAGCTGAACTGGGCGGCTCGTTCCAACCCCTCGGCGCCCATGCGCTCTCGCAGGGTCGGGTCGGCCAGCAGCTCGGAGATGCCCGCGGCCAGCGCCTTGGAGTCTCTCGGCGGCACGAGAATGGCCTGGCGCCCGCGCTGAACCACGCCCTTGTAGCCGTGGATGTCGCTGCAGACGATCGGCGTTCCGGCGGCCATTGCTTCGAGCAGAACGATCCCGAACGACTCGCGTCCGGTGGCCGGCGACACGAAGACGTCGGCCGTCTTGAAGAGCTGGGCCTTCTCCGCATCGCTGACCCGGCCCAGGAACTCGACGTTCTGGAGGCCGCGGGTCATGACGTAGCGGCGCGCCTCGCGCTCCTGCGGGCCCGATCCGACGACCAGGAGCCGGCATGCGAAGCCTCTCTTCCGGACCAGGCGGTAGGCCTTCAACAGGTGGGGCAGGCCCTTGCGATCCTCCAGGCGCCCCACGAACAGGATGTTGAGGGTGCCGTCCTGCCAGCGTGCGATCGGGACCGCCCGCTGATAGCGGCCGACGTTCACGCCGTTCGGGATGACCTTGAAGTCGCCCGGGAAGAACCGGTCGGCGAAGTGGCGGGCGGCCGCACTGACGGCGATCCGGCCGTGCAGCCTGGCGGCGTAGTGCGAGAGCGTCCGCTTGCCGAGCTCCATCGCCGGCGAGAAGCCGGCGTACGCGTGGAAGGTCGCGATGTTCACGCTCGTTGATTGGCGCAGCACCACAAGCGAGAGGAACGGCACGAAGGGCTCGTGGAAGTGGAGCAGGTCGAACTTCTCGCGGTCGAGGACCTTCTGGACCTGCGACACATATCGCGGCGAGAGAGTGATCGTCCCGACCGAACCGTTACTGGGGACGCTGAAACCCTTGCCGATGCGTATCACGTCGCCCTCGGACGAGCGCTGCAGGCCGTGGCTGCTGGTCAGGATACGGACGTCGTGGCCGCGCAGGCGGAGATTCTCGTAGAGGAAGCGGACGTGCTCGTTCACGCCCCCCGGCAGGGGGTAGACGTAGGGCGTGACGAGGCCGATCTTCACGCGGACGGCTCCTCGGCTTCGAGGTTCTCCAACCTGGCCGCCTGGTGGGTGCCTCCTCGGCGGGAGAAGTACTCCTCTTCGCGCTCCCGCTGCAGGGCCAGCTGTTCGTGGGGGACACCCAGGTCACGCGGCAGGTCGTCCCGCAGGAGGTTGCGCCGTCCCCAGCGCGTCACGTCTCTAGCCTGCTTGCGGACCTGGCGGGTGTATATGAAGGCTTCCCGGACGAAGCCCCAGTCCACGCAGCCACCGCTCGTCGTCCCTTCGAGGATCGCACGCCGGTAGTCCTCCGCCGTCGAACCGGGGAAGTACGTGCGGCCGTCGCCGATGGTGTCGAGGGTGTGGCCGTCGCTGTTGCCGACGAGCGTCAGGCCGATCTCGGCGGCCAACCGGAGGGTCGCGGTCCGGCCGTAGCGCCCCGCCGTCGAGGGGTTATAGGCCTCAAGCGCGTCCCAGTAGACGAGCGGATCGGTCGAGAGATGGACTCGCATGATGGCGTGCTTGCGCATGCCCTTCGTGAATGCCGAGAAGGGGTGCGGCACGATGGCCAGACCGCCCTGCTCGTGGATCTCGGCGACCGTAGTCTCGAGGCGTTGGCCGCGCTTCAGGCGGGCCTGGAGGAAGACGCCGAGCAGGTGACCGCTGCGGGTCGTGACTTCCTCCGCCACGACGACCTCGACCCGGCTGCCGCGCTCGTGGGCTAGGCGCCGGCACTCGACCGCGGCTTCGATGCGCTCGTGGTCGGCGATGGCGATGACATCGAGATCGGTGCGGCTTTCGGCGTATTCCAGGATCTCGGCGGCCGAGGCCGTTCCATCCGAGGCGATCGAATGGATGTGCATGTCCGCCTGGCCGAGCCGCTGCGTCTTGCCGTCGGTCACGCGTCGCCTCCGCTATGGCTCATCTCCGGCCCGTCCAGGTCGGGCCAGATCGAGTGGAACACGGCCAGCCACTGCTCCGGCGCGTCGCTGATCAACTGTTCGAAAACCCTCGCTTCTTCGCGCAGCATCGCCCTGCTCCGCTCACGCCTGCTCGCGCCTTTGGGTACCGCCAGCGCCAACAGCTTGCCACGATAGCGACCCGGCGCGGTCCGCCGCACGGCTCCGATGCACACGGGTGCGCCCGATTCGACGGCCAGGATCGCCGGTCCGGCCGGGATTCTCGTCGTGGCGCCGAACAACTCCACCTCGACGCCGCCGCCGGTGATGTCGCGATCGGCCACCAGCCCAACCGGCTCGTTCTGGCGGAGAGCGGAGATAAGCTGTGCCGGGGCGTCCTTCAGGCTGACGATCCTGGTCCCGACCGCGGCCCGGGTCGAGTAGATGTAGCGCTCGATACGTGGGTTGGCCACGAACTCCATCGGCGTGACCAGCGGGCCGACTCCCTGGACCGCCAGGATGCCCGGCATCTCTATCGCGCCGAAATGCATGCCGATCAGAATCATTGCCCGCCGTTCGGTCAGGCACTCTGCGACACTCTCTGGAGTCTCGACGATCAGACGCTCGCTGATCCAGCGAGCGTCGCAGCTGGGGGCTCGGGCCAGTTCGACGTTGTAACAGGCGTGGTGGCGGAAGGCATCCCGGACGAGCTCCTCCAGGGCCGCCGGATCCGTCGCGGCGCGGCGGTATCGGTCATCGCCTCGGCCGTTGGCCGCCATCCAATCGACCACGCGTCGAAGGTTGCGGCGGGCGCGGTCGCGCCGTTTCGCCGAGGCGCGGTAGGAGATCCGTCCGGCCAGGCCGGCGAGCGGCCAAGCCACACGCTCGGGGAGGTGGAGAAGCAGCTTCATTCCGCCGATTGCGGCGAAAGCCGTCAACTCCTCGACGATCCTGCGGCGCAGGCCACGGCGAGGAGCTGGGCGACCGGCGGTGGCAGAGGCGGCCCGGCCGGTCATTTCACCGATGGCTGGGTCGGAGCCGCACCGCCGTTCGTGCCGTGACCGTTCGGGGCCGCGCCTTTGGCGTCGTTCGCCATGGCCGCCCGGTGCCGGGCCTCGAGCCGGGCTGCCTCCTCGGCCGTGGCCGGCCAGATCGGCTTGAAGTTGTACCACTGCTCCGGGGCGGGGGCGATGTGGCCCTCCAGGGCGGTAGCGATCTTCTGCGTGGCGATGGCCAGGTCCGAGGGCGAGTCGGACGGGACGAGGATCGGATCGTCGGCCGCCGCCCGGAAGGTTCCGTCCGGCTGCCGGTTGATGGAGAATGGGACGATCGCCGAGCCATGCTTCGCGGCGAGAGTGGCCGGACCGGCGGGGAGAGTCGTCCACGAGCCGAACAGCTTGACCGGGATACCGTCCTCTCGGTAGCCCCAGTCGACCAGGAGAACCAGGCCCTCGTGGCGTCGCAACGCACCGAAGATGCCGCGCAGGTTGCGCCAGGCGATCATCTTCACGCCCCAGCTCTCCCGTTGCCGCTCGAACAGCTCGTACAGCTCGCGGTAGGAGCTGTCGTCGCCGACGACGTTGATCTCGAGGCCGTGCTTGGCGAAGCCGGCCGCCGCCGCCTCGTTGTTGCCGAGATGAGCGGCCACGAGAACGACGCCATCGGAGGCCTCGTAGATCTCGAGGAACTTGTCGAGGCTGTGGACCTCGAGCAGCTGATCGACCTGCTCGGGCTGGAGCCAGGGCAGCCGCATCAGCTCCATGATGTAGCGCGAGTAGTTGTGATACGCCGCCCGAGCCATGCGGTGGGCGGCCCTGTCGTTGGGCGGAACGCCCAGGACGTGGCCGAAATTGGCCCGCAGCCAGCGGCGTCGGAGCGGGCTGGTGGCGTAGCCGATCATGGCCAGCCAGCCGCCGATCCGGTACGTCGGTCCGGCCGGGAGATGGCCGACGATCCACGAAGACGTGCGCCAGAAACTCACGGCGATGAGACCGCCGAGGTGAGCCCCGAAGGTCTCCTTCTCCATGCGGTGAGGCGCCACAAACTTCTTCGTGGGCTCGTCTGGCGCCCCGTTCTTCTTGGACGTGCCGGCCGCGGTCGGGGCGGCGCCGGTTTGACCGACGCCGCTCACCGATTCGGAACCGACGCTGAGAGGTTCCTGAGTCACTTTGCCTCGACGGCCGCCCTGCCGCCGCGAGCCGGGGCATTCTTCTTGACCTTCTTGGGCAACGTCTCCGTGCCGTTGAGGGCTTCGTTGTCCTCGCCCCGGATGAAGGCCTGAACGCGGTTGTAGGCGATGTCGTCGGGCATCTGGATGGGCGGGCTCTTCTTGAAGTACGCCGAGGGTGCCACGAGGGCGCCCTTGAGACCGCGATCGAGACCGAGCTTGAGGCAGCGCAGCGCGTCGATGACGACGCCGGCGCTGTTGGGGCTGTCCCAGACCTCGAGCTTCATCTCGCACT
This sequence comes from Candidatus Limnocylindrales bacterium, assembly GCA_050010635.1. GTDB lineage: Bacteria > Chloroflexota > Limnocylindria > Limnocylindrales > CSP1-4 > Fen-1039. The sequence goes on along the minus strand of JBEKKR010000006.1, from coordinate 51,252 downwards.
TGAGCGGCACGTCACCGAAGGTCGTGCCCTCCATGACGATGTAGCAGTACTTGCGATCCAGAAGCCAGGGCACGTGGTCCGACGGGCCGACGTGGATGTTGTCGGGGTCGATGTCGTAGTCGAGCATGCTCGTGACCGCGTTGGTCTTGGAGATCTTCTTGGACTCCAATCGTTCGCGCTCGAGCATGTTGAGGAAGTCGGTGTTGCCCCCGAAGTTGAGCTGGTAGGTGCGGTCGACGCGGACGCCGCGGTCCATGAAGAGGCGGGTCAGGACCCGATGGCTGATCGTGGCCCCGACCTGGCTCTTGATGTCGTCGCCGATGATCGGCAGGCCCTTCTCGGCGAAGCGGCGCTGCCAGTAGGGCTCGCGGGCGATGAAGACCGGGATGCAGTTCACGACGCCGACGCCGGCGGCGAGGGCCTGCTCCACGTACCACTTGGTCGCCTCTTCCGAGCCGACCGGGAGGTAGTTGATCATGACGTCGACCTTGCGATCGCGCATGATCCCGGCCACGTCGGCGGTGGGCCCGGGGGCCTTCTCGATGATCTGGGAGAGATACTTGCCCAGGCCGTCGTGGGTCATGCCGCGCTCGACCTTGACGCCCATGTGCGGGACCTTCTGGAACACGATCGTGTTGTTGGGCTTCTCGTAGATCGCCTCGGACAGGTCCTTGCCGACCTTGTTCTTGTCGATGTCGAAGGCGGCCACGAACTCGATGTCGCGGACGTGGTAGCCGCCCAGGTTGACGTGCATGAGACCCGGGACGAAGTCGGTCTCGGACGCGTTCTCGTAGTAGTAGCGGCCCTGGATGAGGCTGCTGGCGCAGTTGCCCACGCCGACGATGGCGACCCGGATCTTCTTGCCCTTCTCGGGCGCTCGGCCGTTGCCGCTGACGGGCGCCGCAGCCACGCTTGCGTGGCTCGCGTTCGCGGCGTCGCTGCTCAACTTGTCGCTCACTGTGCTCCTTGCTCCTCTTTGCGAAGCTGCGTACGAAGGCGGCTGACGGCCATCATGGCTGGCTTCCGTTGTGACCGGCATCTTCCATAACAATGAGCCTTTATATAAAGGCTTGTTGATGCTAGGGTTCCCGCAGCCGGCTGTCAAGGCTGGTGCGGTCGCCGCAGCCTCGCAGGAACTCTGCCGTGAAATCGGCTGGAGGCGCTCGGGTCACCGCCCGACTCGGATCAGGCCACCGGCGTCGGGGCGTGGGCCGACGGCTCGAACCGGCGAAGAGGCTGCGTCGCTCGGACGACCGATCGCAAGGTTGCGAGGTCGCCTCGGATCAATCCGAGTGCTCGGGCCTGCACCAGGACGTTGCCCAGTGCCGTTGCTTCGACGGGACCCGCAACCACTGGAATGCCGCAGGCGTCTGCGGTGAGCTGACACAGAAGGTCATTCCGGCTGCCGCCTCCCACGATGTGAATGACTCCGATGTCGAGCCCGGAGAGCCGGCGTGAATCGGCGATCGCCAGTGCGAACGCTGCCGCCAGACTGTCGAGGATGCACCGCATGAGCGCCGGCCGCGAAGCCGGGACGGGCTGATCGGTCGCGCGGCAGCGGGCGGCGATCCGGGCCGGCATGTCGCCGGGCGGCATGAACCCGGGCTCGCCGACGTCGATCAAACTGCCGCCGGAGGGCAGCTCTGCAGCCGCCGCGAGGAGCGCCGCGAAGTCCACCCGATCGCCATCCCGTTCCCAGGCCCGCACCGATTCCTGGAGCAGCCACAGACCCATCACGTTCCGCAGGTACCTGATTCGGCCGTCCACCCCCAGCTCGTTCGTGAAGTTGGCCTGCCGGCTGGCCTCTCCCAGGATCGGCGCGGCAAGCTCTACGCCGACAAGCGACCAGGTCCCGCACGAGATGTACGCGAACCGCTCGTCGTCCGCCGGCACCCCTACAACGGCGGACGCCGTGTCGTGGGACCCCACGGCGGTGAGCGCCGTCGTTGCCGGAAGTCCCGTCTCGGCTGCCACCTCCGGCCTGATCGTGCCGAGCGGGTCACCGGCGTGGACGAGGTCGGGCAGGATCGCCGCAGGCAGGCCGAGCTCGTGGACGAGGTCCAGAGCCCACGAAACGGCGACCGGATCGAAGAGACCGGTAGTCGAAACGTTCGTCGCCTCGGCGTGGATGCCGCCTGCCAGCCAGTATCCGATCAAGTCGGGGATGAGAAGAAGGGCGTTCGCCGCTTCGAGCTCTGCCGTCCCCAGGGCGGCCGCGAGCTGGTAGACGGTGTTGATGGGCATGAACTGCGTCCCGGTCTTCGCGTACAGGCGCTCTCGCGACACCAGGGCGTGGACCCGTTCCGTCCCGGCGGCAGTACGTGCGTCACGGTAGTGGTAGGGGTTGCCAAGCAGCCGGCCCGCCGGATCGATCAGGCCGTAGTCAACACCCCAACCGTCTATCGCGACGCTCGAGAGCCCGGGTGCCAGCCTCGCCGCGCGGCGCAAGCCTTCGGTGATCTCGTGATACAGCCGCAGGACGTCCCAGTGAAGGCCGTCGGGCAGCACCACGGGATCGTTGGGAAAGCGGTAAGTCTCTTCGAGCTCCAGCGTGCGCGAGCCGACGCGGCCGACCATGACGCGTCCAGAGGACGCGCCGAGATCGACGGCGGCGACGTTGCCCGTCACCGTGGCAACGGCGCCGCCGGTTCCGCAACGAGGCTCCGAGCTTGCCTCGATATGCGAAGTCCCGTCTCGATTCTCATGCACCCCATCCGGCCTGCTGCCCGCCGACCCGCTCTGCCGCGACTCGCTCCGCGTAGCCGGAACGGGCAAAGGCGGCCATGGGGTCGGGGTCGAGGCCCATCTCGACACGCACCTGCTTCAGCAGCGGGCGGACATCGGTCTCGTAAGCGTCCATCAACACCGCGTGCGCTCCCAGGACATCGCCGGTCTTCTGCGCCGTCTCGAGCGCCTTCTGGTCGACTAGCAGCGCCTTCGCGGTCGCCTCCTGGACGTTCATGACGCTCCGGATCTGGCCCGGGATCTTCGGCTCGAGGTTGTGGCACTGATCGAGCATGAAGGCAACGCCCGACTCCGGTCGGAGCGCGCCCGCCTTCACCACCTCGTGCATTATCCGGAACAACTGGAAGGGATCGGCGGCGCCGACCATGAGGTCGTCGTCCGCGTAGAAGCGCGAGTTGAAGTCGAAGCCGCCGAGCTTGTCCGCGCGGAGGAGCGAGGCGACGATGAACTCGATGTTCGTGCCCGGCGCATGGTGGCCCGTGTCGACGACCACTTTCGCCTTGGGTCCGAGGGCAACGCAATGAGCGAACGACGTGCCCCAATCCGGAACGTCGGTATGGTAGAAGGCTGGCTCGAAGAGCTTGTACTCGAGGACCATTCGCTGGTCAGGGCCGAGCCGCTTGTACACCTGCGCCAACGACTCTGCCAGCCGGTCCTGGCGAGCCCGAATGTCATCCTGCCCCGGGTAGTTGGTGCCGTCCGCGAACCACAGTTTGAGGTCGCGCGAGCCGGTCTGGTCCATGACGTCGACGCACTCTAGAAGATGGTCGACGGCCTTTCGGCGGACGCGAGCGTCCGGGTGGCAGACGCTGCCGAGCATGTAGTCGTCATCCTGGAAGGTGTTCGAGTTGATGGTTCCAAGCGCGAGTCCGCGCTCGGCCGCGTGCCCGGCCAGATCACCGAAGTCGTCGACGCGATCCCACGGAATGTGCAGCGCGACGGTCGGTGCGACGCCCGTGAAGCGATGCACCTGCGCGGCATCATCGATCTTCTCGTAGGCGGTTCTCGGGACTCCCTTCTGCGCGAACACCTTAAACCGGGTCCCTGAGTTGCCGAATGCCCACGACGGGAGCTCGATCCTCTGGTTTCGAAGAGCGGCTCCTGCCGAGCCACTAGGTGCAGTGGTTGAGGTCACGGTCGGCTCCATCCCTGTCTGGCTGGCGAAGGCTCCTGGGTCGGGCGGGCCCCGGGCGACCGAGTCCTCCGGCGGCCTTGCGCGGCTATAGCCAGCAGCTTGCCACAGGTTCCGATTTGTTTCAATCTCCTTGTTGACAGTTCGATTGCTTCTCAACTACTGTCGGAATCCGCAATCGTTCGCGTCGCCCAAAGCGGACAGAGCGGGCCTTTTCCCGGAGGAGAGTCGGCGTCTAGATGGAATCGAGCGATCACCCGGAGGTGTTCGCACGCGAGCGCCAGCAGCACATCGCTCGGATCGTTGAAGAGAACGGCCGGGCGCTCGTCGCCGACCTCACGGCGAGGTTCGGCGTCTCCGCTGTCACGATCCGGAAGGATCTTCGGGTGCTCGAGACCGAGGGGCGGCTCGTGCGAGCGCACGGCGGCGCTCTTGCGCCGGGCCGGAGCCGGCCGGAGCGCGCATTCGAGATCCGCGAGCGTCTCCAGCGCGAAGAGAAGGAGCAGATCGGCGCGACGGCGGCAGCCCTGGTGGTTGACGGCGAAAGCATCGCCCTCGACGCAAGCACGACCGCGTTGGCCATGGCCAGACACCTGAAGGCGCGGGGTGGCTGGGTTCATCTCACGGTGATAACCAACGGACTCCGTATTGCCTCCGAGCTGGCCGGCCACCCAGGCATAACCGTGGCAATGCCCGGCGGCTTCGTCCGGTGGGAGGCGCTCTCGGTGGTTGGGCCCCTGGGCAGAGGGCTGCTCGAGAACGTAAACATCCAGAAGGCATTCATGGGCGCCGCCGGCTACACCATCGAGACGGGCCTGAGTGACGCGACGGACGATGAGGCGCAGATCAAGCGATTGATCGTCGACGAAGCGAGCGAAGTCGTCGCGCTGATAGACCACACGAAATGGGGAAGGTCGGCGTTCGCGACTTTCTGCGGCACCGACAGGCTAACCGCGGTCGTCACCGATGCGGGGGCTCCGGCCGACATCGCCGACGAACTACGTCGCCGCCGGATTGCCGTGCACATAGCGCCCGCCGGCGACAAGACGTCGGAGCGTCGAGCCGTGCGGCAATCCTCTCGGACAGCTAAGGACAATCCGGCATGACTGATCCAGCGCCCGTGGCGGCGACAGAAGGAACCGCAAAGCCCGGCGGCATACCGCCCGTTGCCCTGGCGGATGTCTCGAAGCGGTTCGGGGCCACGCAGGCGCTTGCGAACGTGTCGCTCGACCTGACTGCCGGCGAGATCCATGGACTCGTGGGCGAGAACGGAGCCGGCAAGAGCACGGTCGTCAAGGTGCTCGCCGGCATCTACCAGCCCGATTCGGGCACGGTCGTGCTCGACGGCAAGCCGGTGCTGCTCCACGGGCCCGCTCATGCGCGCTCGCAGGGCATCGCCGTCGTCCACCAGGAGCCACGCCTCTTCCCGGACCTGACTGTCGCCGAGAACGTCTTCATGGGCCATGCCCCGACGGGCGGGCTGGGCAGCATCAACTGGCGAGAGATGCGGCGGGCCGCGGACCGGATCTTCAAGAGCCTCAGCGTCCACATAGACTCCGGAGAGGTCGTGCGCGGTCTCTCGATGGCGGACCAGCAACTGATCGAAATCGCCAAGGCGCTTTCGATCGAAGCACGCGTGCTGGTCCTCGATGAGCCGACGGCCTCCCTCTCCGCGCACGAGGTCGAGCGGCTCTTTGCCATCGTTCGCCAGACCCGCGAGCGCGGCGTGGCCGTCCTGTTCGTGAGCCACCGCCTGGAGGAGGTGTTCGACCTGTGCGACCGCGCGACCGTCCTCCGTGACGGCCGCCACGTCATCACGGCCCCGACATCCGAGTTCACCGCCGCCGATCTCGTCCGCCACATGGTCGGCCGCTCCGTGTCGCTCTTCCCGAGGAGCGCCGCGAAGATCGGCGACGTGCTGCTCGAGGTTCGCAACCTGACTCGAGCGGGCTCCTTCCGCGACATCTCGTTCTCCGTTAGGTCGGGCGAGATCGTAGGCCTCGCCGGTCTCGTCGGCGCGGGTCGTACCGAGGTTGCTCGCGTCCTGTTCGGGCTCGATCGCGCCGATGCCGGCGAGGTGCTGCTCGATGGCAAGCGTGTCCGCTTCGCGACCGCTTCGGCGGCGCTGGGAGCCGGCCTCGCCTACGTCCCCGAGGATCGGCACCTGGACGGCCTGGTCGAGGGTTTCTCGATCGCCGAGAACGTGACCCTGCCGATCCTGCCGCGACTCTTCCCGCGCCTGTTCCTGCACAGCAGTCGTGAACGTGGGCTGGCCAACGGCTACATCGAGCGGTTGCGGATCCGCTCGACCGGCGCCGCCGAGCTCATCGAGGCGCTCTCGGGAGGCAATCAGCAGAAGGTCGTCATCGCGAAATGGCTGGCCACCAATCCGCGGGTGCTCATCCTCGACGAGCCGACCCGTGGCGTCGACATCGGCGCGAAGGTGGAGGTCCACCGAATCATCTCCGACCTGGCGGCCTCCGGGCTCGGGATCGTCCTCATCTCGAGCGAGCTTCCGGAGGTCCTCGCCATGAGCGACCGGATCCTCGTTCTCCACGAAGGCCGTATCGCGGCCGAGATACCGCGAGCGGAGGCCTCCGAGGAGACGGTCATGTTCGCGGCCACCGGACAGGTAGCGGAGGTTACGTCGAGTGGCGAGTAACGTCGCGGTGGCGAACAGCCAGCGCAACCGCGTCGGAGCCTTGATCGGCGGGCTGGCGCGATCCCGCGAATTGACCCTCGCCGGGGTCATCGTCGTGCTGTCGGCCATCGTCGCCGTCTTCGCCCCGAACTTCCTCACGACCGACAACCTCGGGCCGGTTACGACGCTGGCGGCGATCATCGCCATAGCGGCCGTCGGCGAGGCCGTCGTCATCCTGACCAAGAACATCGACCTGTCCGTCGAATCGACGATCGGCGTGGTCGCCTTCACCGTGGGCCTGATCCTCAAGGAGCACGCACTCCCCGTTCAGCTGGCGTGGGTCTGCGGCATCGGGCTCGGCCTCGCGCTCGGCATGTGCAACGGCGTCATCGTGGCCGTCTTCAAGGTGCCCTCGATCGTTGCCACTCTCGGCACGATCAGCATCTTCCGCGGTCTGTGCTTCGTGGTTGCGAACGGCAAGGAGATCAACCTCAACGACCTGCCCGATGGCTACACGAATCCCGCGAGCCAGAGCTTCTTCGGCATCCCGGTGTTCGTGATCCTGGCCGTCGCCGTCGTAGCCGTCATGGCGGTGGTTCTCAGGTACTCCATTCTTGGTCGCCTGTTCTACGCCGTCGGCAGCAATGCCGAGGCCGCCTCGACCATCGGCGTTCGCTCACGTGCGACGATCTTCCTGGCCTTCGCCCTGAGCGGCATGATGGCCGGCATCGCGGGCGTCCTGTGGGGCATCAACTACGGCGCCATCTACGCCAACTCCGCATCCGGCCAATCGCTCGCAGTCATTGCCGGGGTCGTGGTCGGCGGGGTTTCGATCTCAGGTGGCTCGGGGACCGTGATCGGGGCCGCCCTCGGAGCGCTCTTCCTGGGCCTGATCAACAACGCCCTCATCCTCCTTGGCGCTCCGCAGGAGTGGCTCCAGCTCATCTACGGCGCCGTGATCCTCTTCGCCGTATCCACCGACGCGCTCATCCAGTTGCGGACGCAGCGTGCCAAAGCCCGGAGTCGAATCCGATGACACAGGATCCACGAGCCGTGAGCCAACCTTCGGAAGCCACATCGGTCCCCACGACGCCGGCTCCGGTTTCTGCCGGCCGCCGCCCGGGCAGCCGCTTGGCTGGCGCTGGCAGCATCCTGAGCTCGCTCGCCCGCTGGGAAGTGCTCCTGGTCCTCATCCTCGCCGTCATCGTTTGGTGGGGCTCGCAGATCTCTCCGTTCTTCATCCAGCCCGACTTCTGGAACTCGGCCAACTTCGGGGCTTCGATCAGCGGCACGATGGAGGTCGCGATGATGGCCCTGGCCATGACCCCGATCATCATCTGCGGTGACATCGATCTCTCGGTCGAATCGATGGTCGGCCTGTCGGGTGCCATCCTTGGGGTCCTTTGGGCGGCGGGCGTCCCGCTTCAGCTGGGCATCCCCATCGTCCTCGTTGTCGGCCTGCTGGGAGGCCTCTTCAACGGCCTGCTGGTCACCCGCTGGGGCCTGCCGGCACTCGTGGTGACCCTTGGGACCCTGGCTCTGTACCGCGGGCTGGCCAACGCCGTGCTGGGCACGAGCTACGTGACGAACTTCCCTACCGAATTCACCGCCTTCGGCTTCGGCTACGTGCCGGGCACGCAGGTTCCCTGGACGCTACTCGCGTTCCTGATCCTGGCCGTGGTCTTCACCGCCGTCATCCACCTCACGTGGATCGGACGCCAGGTGTTCGCCATCGGCAAGAACAAGGACGCGGCTCGCTATTCGGGCGTTCGCGTCGCGACCCTCAAGACCGCTCTATTCGCCGTCTCGGGCATGGTGGCGGCATTTGCGGGCGTCGTGCTCGCGTTGCGCTACAACAGCGTCCGGGCCGACAACGGTAGCGGGCTGGTGTTGACGGTCGTCATGATCGCGGTGCTCGGCGGCGTGGACATCAACGGTGGCAAGGGAACAATCCCCGGCGTCATCGTGGCCGTATTCACTCTCGCCGCGCTTCAGAGCGCGCTGCGTCTGGCCGGTGTCTCGAGCGAGTACCAGAACGTGGCCATCGGCCTGCTTCTGATCGTCTCGGTCATCGCCCCCCAACTTGCTCGTCAGTCTCGGGCTCTGGTCGATCGCCTGCGTATAGGTCGACCGCGACAAGCTCAGGGCCCGGCGCCTGGCGAGGCCGTTCGATAACGCTCGAAGGGAGGAGTTGCTCGACATTCCAAGTGGTTGTAAGAAGGAGCCCCTCAGTGCTCCTCAATGCTCGAAGGAGGATTCGGTCAATGTCCCATCGTGTTCCGCGAGCCGTCGCAGCCGTGGCGCTCGCACTCTTCGTAGCAGGTTGTAGTTCGACGGCGGCGACGCCTACCGCAGCCCCCGTAACGCCGGCCCCCACGGCCGCTCCGATCACGGTCGTCATGATCCCGAAGCAGGTCAACAACCCGTACTTCGATGTCGCCTTCAAGGGCGCCCAGCAGGCTGCTACCGATCTCGGCGGCGCCGTCAGCCAGGTCGGCCCCAGCGCCGCAGACGCGACTCAGCAGATCCCGTTCATCCAGACCGCAACCACACAGAAGGCATCGGCGATCCTCGTCTCCGCTGACGACGCGACCGCCATCGCCCCGGCCCTGCAGGCGGCCATGGCTGCCGGCATCAAGGTCGTCGGCTACGACTCCAGCCCGGCGAAGGGCGCTTACAACGTGTTCGTGAACCAGGCCGACACCGCCGGTATCGGCAAGGGCCTCGCGGACATGGCCTGCGACGAAGCCCCGAGCTGCACCGGCGAGATCGCCGTACTCTCGGCCGCCCAGACCGCGACGAACCAGAACGCCTGGATCGACGCCATGAAGACCACCCTCAAGGACGCCAAGTACTCGAAGCTCGTCTTCGACGGCGTCGTCTACGGTAACGACGACCCCGCGGTCAGCACGACGCAGGCCCAGGCGCTGCTCACGGCTCACCCGAACCTCAAGGTCATCGTCGCCCCGACGACCGTCGGGATCGTTGCCGCGGCACAGGTGGTCAAGGCCCAGAACAAGACCGGCCAGGTCTTCGTCACCGGCCTCGGCACGCCCAAGGGCATGGTCGACTTCGTCAAGGGCGGACAGGCCCCCGAATTCGCCCTCTGGAACGTCACCGACCTCGGCTACCTCGCGTACGCCGTGGCCGTTGACCTCCTCAACGGGACGATCAAGGGCAACGTGGGCGACACGTTCACCGTCAAGTTTGCGGACGGCACCGTGAATTACACGATCGGTGCCGACAGCATCGTCGTTCTTGGACCTCCGTTCGTCTTCAACGCCCAGAACATCGACCAGTACGTGACGTCCTTCGGCTTCTAGCCAGGACATCCGGTCGTATTCAAGCCGACCCCGGCCCGGAATCTCCCCGCGCCGGGGTCGGCATTTCCAAAGGGGCTCCATGGAACGTGTTGCGTTTGCGATGAAGCTTCTGCCCGGGGCAGAGGCCGAGTACCGGCGGCGTCACGCCGCGGTATGGCCGGAGATGCTCGACGCGCTTCGGGCAGCGGGAGCTCACAACTACTCCATCTACCTGCATGGCGACGATCTGTTCGGCGTGCTCGAGGTCGACGACTTCGCACGCTTCCGGTCCATGATGGACGGGGCTCCGGTCAACGCCCGCTGGCAGGCGGACATGACAGCTCTCATCGACCCTTCCATCGATCCGGCGACCGGCTTCCACCGCCGCCTTGACGAGGTATTCCACCTCGACTGAGCCCGGCGGTAGCCGGGGGGAGGCCGGGCAAACAGGGTTGCGAGCCGGAAGAGGATTACGATTCAGGTGCCGTGGGCTGCCCGAGGCAGGCAGCGTCCACAGCAGGAGGTCTTCGGCGACATGGCACTAACGGAACCTTTCCCCGACCTGGAGGAAATCCTCGTTTCCATCGGAGCGGGCGGCAGCCACGTGGCCGCCATCGAAGCCAGCGAAGGGGCCGCCGGCAACATCTCCGTGTATGTCGGCTGGCCGATTGAGGTTCGTCGACGATTCCCGATCGCCGAGGAAATCGAGCTTCCTCAGCCGGCACCCCATCTTGCCAACAACTTCGTCATCGTGACGGGGTCCGGGCGCCGGCTCCGTGAAATCGAGGTCGACCCCACCGCCAATCTCGGCGTCGTCCGCATCTCGCCGGACGGCACCACGGGCACCCTCCATACGGCCCACAACCGGCTCTTCGATCGCCTTACGTCGGAGTGGAACTCGCACCTCGCGGTCCACGACGACACGGTCGAACGCACCGGCACCAACTTCCACGCCGTCGTCCACGCCCAGCCACGGCACCTGACCTACCTGAGCCACATCCCCGACTACCGGGACGAGGCCTACCTGAACCGGCGCCTCCTGCGGTGGGAACCGGAGACGATCATCAACCTGCCGGCCGGGATCGGGGTCCTGCCGTTCATGCTGCCCGGCTCCGCTCAGCTCATGCAGGCGAATGTCATGAGCCTGCGCGCGCACCGCATCACCGTGTGGGCAAAGCACGGTGTGATGGCACGTTCCGACATCTCCGTGAAAAGGGCCGTCGATCGAATCGAGTACGCCGAAGCGGCGGCCAACTACGAGTACATGGACCTGGTGATCGGCGGGCGGGCGGAAGGCCTGACGCTCGATGAGCTGCGGGCCGTCGTCTCCGCTTTCGACGTGAATACCACCCTGGTGTAACCCGCGACCTTGTCCGCGGGCCGCGAAGCCCGCTGCGGGTCAGGGCCGTACGACGACCTTGAGCCCCTCTCGGGCCGAAGCAGCGTCGAAGGCCGCCTTGAATTCGCTCAGCGGGTGGCTCGCCGTCACGACCGAGCCAACGTCCACCAGCCTCGACTCGACGAGCCGGATGGCTTCCGGGTAGACGCGGTTCATGCGGCGCGAGAGCTTGATCGTGAGGCCTTTCCGGCGGGCCGTGGAGGCGGTGAAGGCCATCCGATCCACGGCCGGGATCCCGACGACGACCACGTCGCCGCCCGGAGCGGCAAGCGCTATCGAAGTCTCGACTGCGTCGTCATCGCCGGCGGCTTCGAAGGCCACGTCGACGCCGTGCCCGCCCGTAGCCGCCAGCAGCTCGCCGCGTTCCGAGCCCCCGGCGACGATGGCCGCGGTCGTCGCCCCGGCCTCGCGCGCGGCCGCGACCCGATGAGATAGCACGTCCGTGGCGAGGATCGTGGTGGCGCCGGACACACGGGCGAGCCGGATCAGGAACAGCCCGATCGGCCCGCAGCCGAAAACGCCGACACGCGCGCCCGGCCGAATCTGTCCCAGCCGGACGGCATGGAGGGCGACCCCGAGCGGCTCGAGCATGGCCGCATCCGTGTCGCTCAAGCTATCGGGGACGGGAACGAGGCTCCGTCCAGGCCAGGCCGCGAATTCGCGCAGCAGGCCGTCTGTTGTGCCATCGCCGGCGAAGCGAAGGGCTCGACAGAAATGCGCGTGCCCGGCGTGGCATTGCTCGCACGCCTCGCACGGAATGGCCGGGTCGATCGCAACCCGCCGGCCGCGCCCGGGCCCCGACTCGATGACGCCCGCAGCCTCGTGACCCAGGACGATCGGCCGCGACAGCGTGGCGTCCCCTATCCCCGACTCGGCATACCAGTGGAGATCGGAACCACAGATACCTACCGCCGTTACGCGAACGAGCTCGTCGCCGGGTCCGGGAGCGGGTTGAGCCTCGTCCACCAGGCGGATGTCGCCGGGGCCGTAGAGCCGAAGTGACTTCACGCCGGCGCCTCGGATCCGCCGGCCACCCGCAAGAGCTCCTGTTCGGCCTCCTTCGTCCAGCGACCGTCGTCGAGGGCGGCGGCAACGCTGGGGAATCGCGCACCGAGTTCCGCGAGACGCACCAGCCCGAGCTCGGGCAGAGAGGGATAGACCATTATCTTGCCCGCCGCCGTGCGACCCTCGATCGCTGCGAGAGCGTCGGCGACTCCTTCGAAGCCGGCCACTGCATCGAGCGAGATGTTCGTGTCGAGCTCGCCGCTTTCCAGCTTATGGAGGACCGCCTTCATGTCGGGGATACCTGAGCCGCTGGTGCCCAGGAGGTAGCAGTGGCGCTCGAGATAGCTATCGAGATCGACCCGCGCGCGAGTGCCGCTGGCGAAGCCGGCGAAGATGTTGATACGGCCGCCGGGGCCGGCAAGCGCCACCGCCTCGCCCACGAGCGGCGGCGCCGGAACCATCAGCGCGATGTAGCTGAAGCCGGGCGCGACCTTGCTGCTGGCTGAGTTGACTATCTCGAGGCCTACGCCGCGTGACCGGGCGATCTGCCCGGCCGCCCGGCCCAGGTGCTCGAGGCGTGCCTCGTCGATGTCGAGCGCGGTGATGGACAGACCCTTCCAGCCGGCAGAGGCCGCCCGGACGACGTGCATCAGGCCCATGGGACCGGCGGCTCCGATGACGGCCATGCGGTCGCCGGCCCGGAGCTCACCATCGGCCGGGATCGCCGTGTACCCGTCGCCGGTGGATTGGCCCGATGTCCCGATCCAGCGCGTCAGGTCGTAGTGCACGCGGCCGATGTCGAGGGCGATCGGGCGACCGATGGAGACGCCACCGGTGACGATGTTGATGATGCCCTGGAACGCCAGGAGATCCTGAAGCGCCTCGATCCTGCCCGCATCGGCCCCGAAGTAGACGATGTCGTCATAAGACTGCCTGGGCAGAGCGGCGATATCGGTGGCCATCGCGACGGCCGGGAACGCCGCCGTGACGGCCTGCTGCTGTGGTGTATCGGCCAAGACGGCGGTGACCCGGGCCGGCCCGGCCTGCTCGATCAGGGCCGCGATGCCGCTGACTCGATGGGCGGCATCCGCGACGAGGAGGAGGCGGCCGCCCGGGAGAGGCTGGCGACGTTCGCGGTACACGTACGAAGCTTCGACGCACGCCCAGGGCTCGACCAGAGCCACGGCCGACGCGCTCGGTTCCTCGCCGACGGGGATGAGGAACCTCTCGTTGGTCCCGGGCTCGATGATCACCCGCTCGTCCAGCACCACGTACTGCTGCAGCCCGCCTTCGAAGTTGTATCCGAAAGCGGCGTTCGCCGCGACCGTCGTGAGTTGCCTGTAGTCGGTCTGGATCAGGCAGCGCTCGCCTACGCGATGGCGGCGCACCTGATCGCCGGCGGCGACGATGCGCCCAACGGGCTCATGCCCGGGAACCGTGGGGAGTCCCTCCGGAACGTACGACGGGATCTCCGCCAGCACGCCCGCGTCGAGGCCCGAGAGGACGACGCTCTTGCGGGGGTGGCTGCTGAACGCATGGAGGAGCTTCGTGTCGGAGAAGCAGAGCCCGCACGCCTCCATTTGGACGACGACCTGATGCGGGCCCGGAAGAGGCACGGCTTTGTTCCGGTTGTGCACGATCCGACCTACATCAACGATCTGCATCGCGTGCTCGGTTGCGGGCAGGGGCCGCTGAGCCGGCTCCTTCTGGTTCACGCCTTGGTCCTCGCTAGCGCACCATTACCTGGCCACCGGTGACCGGGATGGCCTGACCGGTCTCGTACCGCTGGGCGACCAGGTAGTACAGAGCCTCGAGGACGTCCGCAGGGGTGCATCCGCGTCCCATGGGCACCTTCGCCTCGTAGTAGCGGCGCACGTCGTCGAGGGTTTGCGCGCCGGCCACCTTGCCTTCCCGAAGGTACTGAACGAAGAGCCCGTTGTCCGGGTCGGCCCAGAGGGGTCCTTCGAGGAAGTTGCCGGGACAGATGGCGTTCACCTTGATGCCGTCGGAGACGAGTTCCAGGGCGAAGGACTGCGTCAGTCCGATGCCTCCAAACTTGCTGCCCGCATAGGCGAAGTTGCGGCTCGAGCCTTCGAGCCCGGACTTCGAATTGATCTCGACGATGTCGCCCCAGTATTCGGGCCGGGCTCCATGCTGGCGGGCCATGATAGGTGCGGCATGTCGGACGCACAGGAAGTAGCCCCTGTAGTTGACGCGCGTGACGGCATCGAATTCGGCAATACCCTGGGTCGTGACGCTGCCGGCTCGAAGGATGCCGGCGTTGGAAACCAGCAGATCCAGTCCGCCGTAGCGGCGTACGACCTCGTCGAAGCAGGCCTCGGTCGACGCATCGTCGGTCACGTCCAGCCCGACGCCGACGGCTCGTCCGAGGCCGGCGGTATATGTCAAAGCCTGGGCCTCGCGCGCCGCCTGATCGGCATTGATATCGGCAAGAGCCACATGTCCGCCCTGGGCCACCAGGTCGGCGGCGATCGCGAGCCCGAAACCCTGGGCGGCCCCGGTCACGACTGCGACGAGACCTCGCGCTCGGCCGGAGACCGGCGCGCCGGCCCCAACCCGCTTGCGATAGGCCTCGGCCTCCCACTGCTCGATGAACTGCCGCTCCTTGTCCGCGAGAGGGCGGACGCCGCCCAGCCGATGAGCATCGACGGACACGCCGATCGCGTCGAGATAGACCTCTCGGGCCGTGCCGGCGAGAGCATAGGTTTCGCCCGCCGCGAACAGCCCCAGCCCGGGCACCATGACCACGACCGGTTCGCCGGCTCCGGATCCGCATCGCTCGGCTATGGCACGCGTCAGAACGTCGACCATCTGGTCGGCCGAGCCGGCCGCCGCCAGTTCGACGACGAGTGGGAACGAGCCGGTGTACACGATCTGATCCGGGGTCAGAGGGCCGCCCAGCGCGAAACCCCGGCCCAGTGCCGATCCCGCGGCCGAGACGGCGAGCGGCGAATCGTCGAACGTCACGACCTTGAGTCGTTCGCCCGTCGCGAGGAGTGCCCGCAGAGTTGGACCCACGACTCGCAACGCCGTTCGAGCCCGGCTGGGCTCGAATTGCTCGAAGTCACCCCAGTCCACAGCCGGGAGGCCGGCGAGATGCGCCTTGATGTCGGCCGCCAGGCGAACGCAGGCTTGCTCGATCTCGGTCGTCGTGTCGCCTGCGACGATGAGACCGTGGTTCTGGAGGAGCATCGTCCCCGGTGCGGGCGTTTGGGTGCGCTGCTCGTGACTCCGCCTCGCGTCACGGATGGCGCGAGCGAGCGGCAGCCCGGGATCGGTATAGGGCACCCAAAGCACGCTCCCACCGAACAGGCGTTCGGCGATCTCGGCTCCGTGGCTCGCGCAGGTCAGGGCGTTCACCGTGCATGGATGCGTATGCAGGACGAAGCGCTGGGGCAGGAGGGCGTGGAAGAGGCATTCGACCGACGGTCGCCTGTCGTCCGCCTGGCCCACTCTCGCGGCGACCGCGACCTCGAACACCTCGTCCGTGCCGCCGGCTACCGGCCGCCGCGGGGACTGTTCGAGGAGGTCGAGCAATGGGGCGATTTCGAGGGCAATGAGCGACTCGGGCGTGAGCGTCGAGAGCGACGTCCCACTGGGCTTGATGTACAGGACCCCGTCGGCCTTGACCGAGCTGTTGCCGCCGCCGCCGCGGGCAAACTCCGGGTCGTGCCCGAACCGATGGGAGAGGGCTACGACGTCGCGCAGCAGGGCATGGGCGACTGACGGACGCGGCGACGCCGACTGGTTCTTCACGCTTGGATCCTCGAAGCGGACCGATTGCCAATGAGATCTGCGCCAATGTCCCGGAAGTGCCTGATGCGCGCCTCGCTGTCGGCGAACCCGGCGACGGGTGTTCCATTTCGGTCGACGTACCCCGCTCGGCCGGACTTGGACAGCTCCTGGTGAGCCGCGACGATGCAAGTGGCTTCCCAGAATGCATCGCGCGCCGTTTCGGACAGGGGTTTACCGTCGAGAGCCGTCGGATGCAGGGGGATCATGCGCTGAGTATTGTGTTCCGTTCCTGCCATGACCACGATGCCGGCCCGACGAAGCGCGGTGACGTACCGATCGACCACCTCCGGCCGATTTCGCACGGGGATCAGCTCGGCGCAGTAGATGCCCAGGCCCAGGAGCCGCTCCACGAGCGCCTCAGGGGGATCCTCGAATCCGCAGATCGGCGAGGCGCCGTCCGCCAGGATCGGGTAGCAAGGGATGCCGCCCAACTCGAGGATCAACCGATACGCGCCGTCGAACGAAACGGCGGCTTCGGGAACGAACGCCGGCTTGCCCGCCTTAAGCAGGTTTGAACGGATCGCTTCCTGGACCTGAAGGGCGTCGTTTGTGTCGAGGCTGACCGGCGACTCGAACAGGCTACCCAGCGTCGCTGCGCGACCCGCCGGTGCCACCTCCCTGAAGAGGAGCTCCTGAAATGCCTGGGCTACGTGACGCTCCTGGAGCGCGACCCATTCGATCGGGACAGCGCATCTCTTGGCAACCGATTCGGCTATCCGGTCCGCCGTCCAACCTCCGTCCAGCCCGACCCGCCCGAACTGTGCGGCCACGAGGTTCGTCATCCGCTGGATCCGGGAGTCACTCGCCGCGCGCATCGCGGCCATTCGGCGCGCGGCGGCGGACGGCGGCGGATCTATGCGCGTCAGGCCCTTGCCGCACAAGTACATCCGGTTGAGATTCGTCGGGTCGTTGACGAGCGTGTCCCGGCCGTCCCGGCCCTCTATCAACGCGATGATCTCGACCCCGAAGAGGGGCACGATGCCCGCCGCCTCGGCGGCCGAAGCGAAGCGCCGATAGACACGGAAGTCGTGGTAGTTGGCCGTACCGACGACCGTCACGCCATCTGAAGCGGCGAGCTGGATCGCTTCGTCGGCGGATGCGAAGGCGGAAAAGTTGGGCGGCAGGTGGATGTGCGTGTTGACGATAGGGACGCTCGGACCCGAGTTGGAGTGTCCGGTCCTGTGATCGCTGTCGTCCACGCTGCCCCTTGAAACCAATGCTGCCAAGCGCGCCCCCGACTCCACGCGCGACCACGACGAAAGCCCTGCGGCTCGCAGACACCATGTTTCGTATCTTTACGATTGGTTCCTGCTGGTTCCCATACTACGTGTCCTGAGATCATCGATCAAGCCAGTTATCGCCTCATCACGCGGCTCGATGGCCAGGGTAGCCCGCGTTGGAGCCGGCCGTCGCCTCATTCCCGACTGTTCGTGTGGATCGACCCTGTGCGCGCTCATTTGAGCGGTTGCCGCTCAAATGAGAGGGTGTTAGGATGCCCGAGCCCCTGAGGTCGATGCGGCGTAGACGAGCGACCGGATGACGGCAGGTGATCCCCAAGAGGTGCAATGAACCCGTCAGTCCGGTATGAGGGAGCCACGCGCTTGCAGGCGGTGAACACCGTCCTCGCCGCGCGCCGCTACTTCGTCGACGGTGCGAGCAAGAGCGAGATCGCAGAGGAACTGGGCGTCTCTCGCTTCAAGGTCGCGCGCCTGCTGGATGCGGCCCGTCGGGAAGGGATCGTCAAGATCGAGATCGGGGGGCCGCCGGAATTCGACATCGACCTGTCGATCGAGCTTGCGGCGCGCCACGGTCTGCGGGACGCGCTCGTGGTCCGGGTCATCGACGGACCGGATGATTTCAAGAGAGGCCAGCTCGGCCGGGCCTGTGCCGAGCTTCTGACCCAGACGCTCGAACCGCAGGATGTCCTCGGGATCTCGTGGGGACGGACTCTTCATTCGATGGTCGGACACCTGGCCAGACTGCCCGGCTGCACGGTAGTCCAGATCGTGGGCAGCGTTCCGACGCTCGAGCTGGATGTCAATTCCATGGAGCTGGTCCGGCGAGTGGCCGACTGCGCCGGCGGCCCGGTCTATCCGCTGCACGTGCCGTTGCTGGTCGACAGTCCGGAGATGGCCGACGCGCTCCGACGCGACCCGCATGTCCATAAGACCGTCGAGATGTTCGATCGACTCACCAAGGCCGTCGTCGGCATCGGGTCATGGACGGCCAGCGGATCGACGGTTCGTGCGGCGCTACCCGAGCCCCTGGCCGCCGATCTCGACGCCCTGGGTGCCGTGGCTGACATCTGCTCGACGATACTCGACGCGAACGGCCGCGAACTCAAGGCCGCGGGATTGCCCAGTCGCTTCATCGCCATAAGCCTCGACCAGTTGCGGGCCGTACCGGAAGTCGTGGCCATCGCCGGAGGCGCCGCGAAGGCGCCTGCCATCCTGGCGGCCCTCCGGAGCGGGCTCATCCATCGATTGATCACGGATGAGGAGGCAGCACGGCTGCTCCTTGCCGCATGAAGACAACCCAAGCGCGCCGCGAAACGGCGGCACCACAAGGACCCCAGTCAGAGGTGAACAGCATGGTCACGGAGCCCGCGTACAAGAGCGACACACGGCCCGACTTCGCGCCGTTCGAGGAGTCCGCCGGCTCGATCCGCGGCTTCGACTACGCCGGCGATGCCGGGTCCGAGATCGCAGCGAAGCGACTGAGCGCGTCAGCCGCAATCGACCTGCTCGACGACATGCTGGCGATCCGCGAGCTCGAGGAGATGATCGTCCGGCTGCGTTCCGGGGGCTACGATCCGCTGCCTGGCTACGACTACCGGGGTCCGACCCACGTCTCGATCGGCCAGGAGGCGACCTCGGTCGGCGCCTGCGACGCTCTCCGACCCGACGACCACGTCACCAGCTCGCACCGCGGCCACGGCGACGCCATCGCCAAGGGCTTCGCCGCAATCCGCATGATGGACGACGACGGCCTTCGGGCTCGCGTCCCGTGGTCGGAGGCCCGGAGCCACGAAGCGCTCCTTGCGGATGCCCTCGAGGAGCACGTCTACCGCACGATCGCGGAGCTCTTCGGCAAGGAGGAGGGCTACTGCCGCGGTCGTGGCGGCGGAATGCACATCGGCGACTTCTCGACGGGCCATCTCGGGGCCAACGCGATCGTCGGCGGCAGCGTGCCGATCGCGACGGGAGCGGCGATGGCGCTCCGCTACCGCGGCAGCGATCGGGTTGTCTGCTGTTTCGCGGGCGACGGCGCATATGCCAACGGGGTCGTGCTCGAATCGCTCAACTGGGCCGCCCAGGAGCAGTGGACCAATCACCTGGCCGGCGAGCACGCCTCCGGCCTGCCCGTCATCTACCTGATCGTCAACAACCACTACGGCATGACCCATCGCACCGATGAGGAAGTGATGGGCGTCCATCACCTGGCTCGTCGGGCGGCCGGCTTCGCCGAGAACAACATGCACGCCGAGGTCGTCAACGGCATGGACGTGCTCGCCGTGCGGGACGCCATGGCTCGGGCCGCCGCCATCTGCCGTGATGGGGGCGGCCCCGTCCTCATCGAGGCGAGCACTTACCGCTACTACGGCCACTCCCTGTCGGACCCGCGCATCGAGTACCGGACGAGGGAGGAGGAGGCAGCCTGGCGCGCCGTGGACCCGATCGAGCGGCTCAAGGATCAGCTGCTCGCCGCCGGGGTCGCCGACGCGGCGGCAATCGCCGCGGTCGAATCGCGGGCCCGCGAGCGCAACGCCCGTGCCGCGGTGCGGGCGTCACACGCAACGGACCCGGCCCCGGCCGACTTGCTCAAGTACCTGTACACCGACACCGCCGCCGACGTCGTCCAGGAAGCCGACCGGGCGATCGTCACGTACGCCGAGCCGCCCGTGGCCAAGCGTGTGAATGGCGTCATCAGCTACAAGGACGCGCTCCGAGAGGCCCTCGTCGAGGAGATGCTTCGAGACCGCCGGGTGATCGTGTACGGCGAGGACGTGGCCGACTACGGCGGTGCCTTCAAGCTAACCAAGGATCTGCTCGAGGCGTTCGGCCGCCAGCGAGTGTTCAACACTCCAATCTCGGAGGCCTGCATCTGTGGCACGGCCGTCGGGGCGTCGATGGCCGGCCTTCGGCCCGTCGTCGAGCTCATGTACATGGATTTCGCCCTCATGGCCTCCGACCAGATTGCCAACCAGGCCGGCAAGTGGCACTACATGAGCGGCGCCCAGACCGAGATCCCGCTCGTGATCCGAGCGTCCGTCGGTGCCGGCAAGGGCTACGGCGGACAGCACTCCCAGTCGCTCGAGAGCGTCTTCACCCACATCCCGGGACTCTACGTGGTCTACCCGGCAACTCCGGCCGACGCCAAGGGGCTGCTGAAGTCCGCGATTCGGACGAACAACCCCGTCCTCTTCGTCGAGAGCCAGGGCCTCTACAGCACCAAGGGCGTCGTGCCCGAGACGGAATACCTGGAGCCGCTAGGCGTGGCCCGGGTCGTCCGCGAAGGCACCGACGCCACGATCGTAGCCTGGGGTCCGGCCGTGCTGGACGCGCTCACCGCGGCCGAACGACTGAAGGCAGAACAGGGCGTCGAGACCGAGGTCATCGACCTGCGCAGCCTGGTTCCGCTCGACATGGAAACCGTCCTTGCCTCCGTTCGCAAGACGGGACGCTGCGTGGTGGCGAGCCAGGCCGTCCTCATCGGCAGCTACGTCAATGAGATCGTGGCCAGGATTCAGCTCGAAGCCTTCGACTACCTGGACGCACCGGTCGGCCGGATCGGCGCGGCCAACGGCATCTCGCCCCAGGCCGAGGGTCTCGAACGGGCCTTTCTGCCGAACGCGAGCGATATCCTGGCGGCGGTGGCCGCGCTTCTGTAGGCAACGGCCGCCCGGCCCACTGCAAGGGGAACTCCAATGGCGCATCCGATACTGATGCCTAAACCAGGCCAAATGACCGAGGAGTGCGTCATCGTCGCCTGGCACAAGGAAGAGGGCGACGCGGTCAAGAAGGGCGATGTGCTCTTCGAGATCGAGACCGACAAGACGAACATGGACGTCGAGGCGTTCGAAGAGGGCGTACTCCTCAAGCGCTACGTCGAGGCAGGAGAGACCGTTCCGGTCAACGCGCTGTGCGCGTACGTCGGCGAAGTCGGAGAGGCGGTCCCCGACGAGGCTCCGCCCCAGGTTGCGAACGCGGCAGGAGCGGCGACGACCAAGGTGCCTCCAGCCGCCGTAGCCGAAGTCGTGCCAGTCCCGGGGCGGCCCCAACGGCAAGAAGAGCCTTCGCCGATCGCCGCCGGGACCGAGACGACGCGGTCTTCCGGCCTCTCGAGCCACCTCCGCATCAGCCCCCGGGCCAGCCGCCTGGCCGCTGATTCCGGCATCGACCCGCGCTCCATCACCGGCACCGGTCCCGAAGGTCGGATCACGGAGCGGGATGTGCGGTCGGCGCTCGATACGGCATCTGCGGATGGGGTGGCAGCGGCCGCGGCACGGCGCCAGGTCCAGGCGCCGGTGCTGCCGATCGCCGCGGCGGGCTCGCCGGCGCCTCAGCCGGCCGCCTTTGACACCGGCGCCGACGGCGGGGCGCCGCAACAGATGAGCCGGATGCGGCGAGTCATCGCGGAACGGCTCACCCTGAGCGCCACGACCGTGCCCCAATTCACGGTCACGGTTGCCGTCGACATGACCCGGCTGGTCGCGCTTCGGACCGAGTTCAAGGCGGCAGGCATCGCCCTGACCCTCACCGATTTCATCGTATCGGCGGTAGCCCAAGGCCTTGTGGAGTTTCCGGCCGTCAATTCACGAACTGACGGGGTCTCGGTCTGGCCGCGCCGGCGTATCGACATCGGACTGGCCGTCTCGGTGCCGGATGGACTCGTCGTGCCCGTCATCCGCGACGCCGCTCGTCGTTCGCTGACCGACGTGCACGTTCGGGCCGGGGAACTGGCAGAGGCAGCCCGCAACGGGACGCTCACCCCGGACGACATGACCGGCAGTACCTTTACCATCTCGAACCTCGGCATGTTCGGTGTCGAGGAGTTCTCGGCGATCATCAACCCCGGGGAGTCGGCGATCCTCGCAGTCTCGAGCGTCATTCCGACCCCGATCGTCGTGGGCGACGGGATCGGCATCCGCCAGGTCATGAAGATAACCCTCACGGCCGATCACAGGCTGGTAGACGGCGAACTCGCTGCCCGCTTCCTCAACTCGCTGCGTCGGAGACTGGAAGACGCCGCGGCATTTCGCGGCGACGTCTTGAACGGCTGAGCCGATAGACCCAGGCGGAGGCACGATGTACAGGACAAAGCAGCTCGCCCAGCTGGGACAGAGCATCTGGCTCGACAACGTCACTCGAGACCTGCTGAACAGCGGAACGCTCGAGCGGTATATCGCCGACATGGACGTGACCGGCCTGACGTCGAACCCCTCGATCTACGACAAGGCGATCGGCGGTTCCGCGGCCTACGACGAGGCCATCGCAAGCCTCCGAGCGAAAGGCCTGGACAGCCAGGAGATCTTCTTCGAGCTGGCCCTCGACGACCTGGGCCGGGCCGCTGACCTGTTCCTGCCCATCCACCGCCGAACGAACGGAGTGGACGGATTCGTCTCACTCGAGGTGTCTCCCCTCCTCGCTCACGACGCCGCGGGGACGGTTCGCGAGGCGGTCCGTCTCCATGCCCGGGCGGGCCGTCCGAACCTGTTCATCAAGATCCCGGGAACGCGCGAGGGCCTGGAGGCGGTCGAGAAGTCGGTCTTCGCCGGCGTTCCGGTGAACGTCACCCTCTTGTTCTCGGCCGACGACTATCTGGCGGCAGCGGACGCCTACACCCGAGCGATCGAGCGTCGCGTCGAAGCTGGACTCGACCCGTACGTCGCCTCGGTGGCGTCGGTTTTCGTCAGCCGCTGGGATGGGCCGATTGCGGGCAACCTGCCGGCGGACCTCCACATGCAGCTCGGCGCGGCGACCGCGATGCGGACCTGGGCTGCCTATCGAGAACTGCTCGACGGCTCTCGCTGGCAGCGGCTTCTGAACGAGGGCGCCCGACCACAGCGGCTCCTCTGGGCAAGCACGGGCACGAAGGATCCGACCGCCTCAGACGTCTACTACGTCGAAGCCCTGGCGGCCCCATTCACGGTGAACACGATGCCCGAGGAAACCCTGCTGGCGTTTGCCGACCACGGGACCGTCACGCAGACGCTCGGGCTCGGCCCCGATCCGGACAACGACGCCCTGCTGGCCCGGTTCGAGGCCGCCGGCATCAACGTCGCCGAGCTCGCCGGCCGGCTCCAGGAAGCGGGCACGGACGCCTTCATAAACGCGTGGCGCTCGCTGATCGGGAGGATCGAGCAGAAGGCGGGCACGGTCAGCGAGCGTCGCTGACGCGTTCCTCCGGCGCGGAACCGACCGCAAGGAAGGTCGCCCGGAGGTCTTCGAGTCCGTCGTCGCCCAGCCCCAGCCCATCGGCGAAGTAGCGGTCCACCGTCCCAAAGGTGCGCCGCATCTCGTCGAGGGCCGCCTCGAGGTATTCCGGGCTGACCCAGAGAAACGAGCCGAGAATCTCAGCATCGCCGCCGCTGGCCTCGAAGTCCGCGAACAAGGACTCGAAACCGGGCCGCAGATGCTGGTTGCTGGCGAGGTAGTCCGCCATGACAAGCTCTGACGGCACGCCGAGCATCAACTGCAGCGCGGCCGCCGCCCAGCCCGTTCGATCCTTTCCCCCCGTGCAGTGGATCAGGACCGGCCTCGATAGTTCGTCGCTTACGCTGGTGAACGCCCGACCAAAGGCCCGACGCGCGCTGTCTAGCCTGACGAAGTTGCGATACTGGTCGACGAACATCGCCGCACCCTTCCCGTCGCCGAACGCCTGACGGGCGGTGGCGGGATTGCGCATGGTCTCCATGATCTGGCCCGGCTTGTTGCTGGCCATGTCCTGGAGCACGTCCGCCACGACGTGCCTCGCGCCGGTAGGCACTCGATCGGGCCGCTCGGCTCGCTCGGCCTCGGTGCGGAAGTCGAAGATGGTGCGAACCCCAAGCCTGGCGAACGCGACCTCATCCGCGCCGTCCAGTCCGTCGAGCGCTGCCGAGCGGAACAGCAGCCCGGTCCGAACGGGTCGCCCGTCGGCGGTGACGAGGCCGCCCACGTCTCGCAGGTTCGGAACCGAGGCGATCGGGATGATTCGGGCGGCGTCCGTGACGGTTCTCCTGTGGTGCCGAGCGCGCAAGCGAGCGGCCAGATTGGAGCCTGGCGAGCGCGGCATGACGCCGCCCAGACTCGCGGGCACGAAGGCAAACCGCCGAGCGCGGGGTCCTGCCGTCTCGTCAAGTCTAGCCAACGAGCCATCGCCATGTCCGGACGACGGATCGTCGGTCAGGGATGCCGGTGGAACGAAGCCTCGATTGCCTCAAGGTCCTCCGGCGTGTCGATGTCGGGGTTCGATCCGTCGACGTCGACCTGGACCAGCAGCTCGGGGTGGCCTCGCAGGACAGGCCCGAGGCCTCGATCAGCCTTCGCCTCTCTGGCGAGCGACCATGCGCTGCGATGTATGAGCAGAGGGTTCGAGCCGCCGCCATCCCGGTATCGAGGCAGCACGATCGGCCGTGCCGCGGATACGAACCCGGCCAGCAGCCGCGCCATGACGTCAACCCGGACGAGCGGTTGGTCGCCGAGCAGGATGAGGGCGGCGTCGCACACGGGACTCACGCCGTCGAGCCCCACGCGCAGCGAACTGGAGAGGCCCTCCTCCGGTTTCGGATTGCGGAGGCGCCGCTCGGATCGCCAGCGCAGACTCCGTTCGATCTGGTCGGCGTCGGCGCCGAGCACCACGACCACTTCCGCGACTCCGACAGGTGCAATGGCGTCGAGCACGTGCTGGAGCACGGGACGGCCGGCCAGCAGGGCGAGCGCCTTGGGTCGTCCGAAGCGCGACGAGGCGCCAGCCGCCAGGACGATCGCGGCGGTCCGGCCGGCCTCCATCAACCCCCGGTTCCCGCTGCGCCGGCGATCGTCGCCGGCCCCCGACCGGCCTCGGCTCGCGCCTTGTCCCGCAGCACGGAGCCCGTTCCGCCGTATCGCGCGGCCACGATCTCGGCCATGATCGCGAGGGCGGTCTCGGCCGGCCCGCGCCCACCCAGGTCCAGCCCGATAGGGCTGCGCAGACGTTCGAGATCCTCACCGCGAGCCCCTGCGGCAACCAGCCGTTCTTTGCGGGCGGCCAGCCTCTTGCGCGAGCCTATGGCGCCGACATACCGGCAGCCGCGGGCAAAGGCGGTGACGATTGCAGGTTCGTCCAGCTTGTTGTCGTGAGACAGAACCACCACCGCGTCCGACGGGCCGATGCCGATCCCGTCCGCGACTTCATCCGGCCAGCCCACCACGAGTTGATCGACGTCGGGGAACCGCTCCCTGGTCGCGAAAGCGGGCCGGCTGTCCACCACTATCGTCTGATAGCCGATCGCATGAGCGATCGAGACAAGAGGGATCGCGATCTGGGCGGCGCCGAACACTACCAGCCGTGGTTGCGGAGGAAACACCTCGATGAACAGCAAGCGATCGCCGAGCTCCACCGTCCGCGAGGTTCCCCTGGCCAGCTCTTCAAGGGCCAGCCTTACAAGCTCGCCGTCCAAGACCGCGTGTCCGAGCGAGCCCTCGAGACGTCCGTCGTCCCAGGCCACGAGCGCGGAGGCCGACGCCTCACCTTCTCCGCGCGGACGCGCTCCGGCTTCGGCACCGGGCAAGTCGACGGGGAGCGGCGTGATCACGGCGCGCCCGTGACTCGCCCCGGGGGCTGCCGCCGCCCGAGCCGCGGACTCGACCGGCTCGCGCACCTCAGGCTCGATGAGCACGTCAATGACGCCGCCACAGGCAAGTCCGACGTCCCACGCCTGTTCGTCGGTGATGCCGTAGCGAATCACGCGCGAGCGGCGGTTCGCCCAGGCGCGCTGTATCTCCTCGACGGCGGCCCCTTCGACGCAGCCACCACTGACCGATCCGGCAATCCGGCCGTCAGCCGCGGCGAGCAAGACCGCGCCCTCCGGCCGCGGTGCGGATCCGAAGGTGCGGACGACGACGGCCCGGCCGATCTCGACCCCATCGGCTCGCCAGGCCGCCAGGGTCTCGACGAGTTCCTTCACCGCGAAGCCTCCTTCGGTTGCGCCGGCGACTTCGGCCGCAGTCTGGCGGTCTGACCCCCAAAAGGGCGCCGGTGGGACCGCGCGTCGCATGCCCGGCGATTCTACGTCTCGGCGGCGGCTCAACGTCCCCGGCCGTCGATTGCCTGTCGCTCCCTGGCAGGACGGCGCGCGGCCCAAGATGGGCCCGGGAACGAAACCGGGCACAATGAAGCACCCGGGTTCGCCATTGAGATGGAGACCTCAAACGACACGCGAAGGTGTTCACGGCACGAGCAAGCCAACGATCGTCTGCGCCGGTATGTGCAATACCAAGAGCGCGGAGATCAAATACCTGGCCGAGCAGGTCGCCGCGCAGGGCGGCGAGCCCGTCGTCATGGACCTTAGCCTTGGCGCGGCGGTCGACTGGGCCGATGTTTCGCTGGCGGAGGTACTGGCGTCCACCGGCACACGAATCGAGGACGTCTTCGCCGCACCCCGGGCCGAGGCGATCGAGCTGGTCGGTCACGCCGGCGCGGTGAAGATCCTGGAGCTGCACGCTGCCGGCAAGTGCGACGGGATCATCTCGTGGGCGGGATCGGTCGGGACGACCACGGCAACCCGTGTCATGCGAGCGCTGCCCTTCGGCGTGCCGAAAGTGATGCTGACCGACATGGCGTCCAGCGACGTCAGCATGTGGCTTGGCAACAAGGACATCTACATCGTCAATCCCACCGCCGAACAGGGGATCAACGTCGTGACCAGAAAGGCGGTGGCGAACGCTGCCGCCGCCGTGGTCGCGATGGCGTTGGTTCCGGAGGTGCCGCCGGGCTCGAAGCCGCTGGCAGCCATCACGTCCTACGGCAGCACGACGCCGACGGTGCTGCGGTGCGCGGAATTCCTGGAGCGGCGGGGCTGGGACGTCAGCGTCTTCCATGCGGTCGGTGTCGGCGCCACGATGGAGGACCTGATCAGATCGGGGCTGATCACCGCGATCGTCGACGTCACTCCGGCGGAACTGACGAACAATCTCCTCGGCAGCGTCTACGGGACGCCGAAGACGTGGGAAGGCGAGCGGCTCACCGCGGCGGCGGAGATGGGAATACCGCAGGTGGTCGCGCCGGGCGGGCTGGACCAGGCTGCCCTGGGTCCGCTGCACAGCATTCCCGGGCGGTATCTCGATGATATCCGCCAGGGCCGGCGCCAGTCGTACCACGGGACCGGGCTGCCATATCAGCACAACGACTCCGTGACGATCATCATCCCGACGCTCGAGGAAGTGGAGCAGGTCTCCCTGGAGATCGCCAGGAAGCTCAGCGACACCCGCGGACCGACCGCGCTCGTCATCCCGATGCGCGGCTGGTCCGCCTACGACCAGGGCGAGGAATCGGCCACCCTGGAGCGCGGCTGGGCAGCGGGCAACGGCGACGCCCCCAACTGGCTGCCCGATCCGGCCCGTCCAGACTGGTCACTCCGGGCGACGCTGATGCTGTCCGTCCTGAGGGAACACCTGAACCTCGACAACCCGAACCTGGACCTGCTGGCCTGCGACCTTCACATCCTTGACCCGGAGTTTGCCGATCTCCTGAACGGGTGCATCGGTGACATGCTCGACCATACCTGGCGTAAGGGCATGTACCGAGATGTCGCTGAAGTGATCGGCTGAGTCAGCCCCTGCTATTCAGCGCGGCCAGCTGCCGCATTTCGGCCAGTGGCGGCGTTGATGCGTCGGCGGCGACGAGATTGAGAACGACCTGGTCGGCCCCGGCCTCGAAGCGCTCGCGAACCGCTTGGGCGATGCCGTCGAGGCCGCCCCAGGCGACGATGGCCTCGAACAGCGCCCCCGAGCCCGGCGGCTCCAGGTCCGCCTCGGACCAGCCGAGCCGCAGAAGGTTGTTGCGGTAGTTGACCGATCCCAGGTAGTACGAGAGATGACGGTCGCCGACAGCCCGGGCAGCGGCCAGATCGGCGGCGAGAACGACCGGCAGATCCGCGGCGAGGAACGGCTCCGGCCCGAGAATGCTCCTGACCTCGCGGACGTGGGCCGTCGTCGTGAAATACGGGTATGCCCCCGCCGTCCTGTCACCGGCCAGGCCGACCATCCGGGGCCCGAGAGCGGCCAGCACGATCGGCGGCACTTCCACGTCCGGCCCGCGCCATGGCGCCGTCCGCATGGCGTCGAGGTACTCGCTCATGGCAGAGTACGGCCGGGCGTAATCGTGGCCGCGCACCCGGACGTTCGTGGCGTGGCCGACGCCGATGCCCAGGATGAATCGTCCCGGCCACGCTTCGGCGAGTGTCCGGCCGCCGTTGGCCATCGCAGCGGCGTCACGAGCCCAGATGTTGGCAATGCCGCTGGCGATCACCAGCCGCTCCGATGCGGCCAGGTAGATCGCCCCCTGCGCGAACGCCTCTCGTGCCAGCGACTCGCCGTACCAGAGAGTCCCGTAGCCGAGCTGCTCCATCTCGCGCACGAAGTCGCGTTGGACATTCGCGGACTGGCCGTTGAGCGGACCCGCGAACAGACCGATGCGGCCCGGGTCTATGCCGTGAAGTCTGGCCAGGCTCATGGCCCGGATTCTATGTCCGGTCCATGTTCGGCGCTGGCTCGACTAGGAGGGACGCCGCCTCAACCGGGAGGGACGCCGGCGGTAGTCCGTCCGCTCCCCCTGGGTGAACCAGCCGCGCCTGCGACGCCGAGGTGCGAGTAGGCCTACCATCCGACTAACAGCACCGGTGCCGCCCGAGCCCATATTCGGGCGCCTTCACGAAACCCACGGCGGTTCGAACCGACAGGAGTAACCGGCCATGCCCATCGTCCTCGACGGATCGTCGCTCACCATCGATCGCCTCGTCCGTATCGCCCGTCACGGCGAGGAGGTGGCTCTCGATCCGGGGGCGCTCGACCGGATCCGAGTCTGCCGGGGGATGCTCGAGGAGAAGCTCGCGGCCCGCGAGATCATGTACGGGACGAACACGGGCATCGGCGAGTTCTCCGAGATCGTCCTGTCCGACGAGCAGGTCCGCGAGTTCCAGCGCTACCTCATCTACAACCACGCGGCGGGGATCGGTGACCCGGCGCCGATCGAGTCGGTTCGAGGCGCGCTGGCCGGCCGGATCAATGTCCATGCAAGGGGGCACTCCGGATGTCGGCCGGAGATCACGCTCACGCTCGTCGAGATGCTGAACCGCGGCGTCACACCGGTCGTCTGCCAGAAGGGCTCGGTGGGCGCGAGCGGCGACCTCGCCCCGATGGCCCAGGCGGCTCTCCTGCTCATCGGCGAGGGCGAGGCCTTCTACGGCGCCGAGCGCCTGCCGGGTCGGGAGGCGATGGAGCGTGCCGGGATCGCCGTGCCGGGACTTCAGGCGCGCGACGGTCTGGCGGCCATCAATGGCTCGAACCTGCTCACGGCTATGAGCGCGATCGAGCTCTACGACATCTCGCGCTGGCTCAAGCAGGTCGAGATTGCCTGCGCCATGACGCTCGAGGCGCTGCTCGCCAACCTGAAGCCCTACGACACGCGTCTCCACGAGCTCCGGGGCTTCCCGGGAGCGATCCAGGCAGCGCGGGCGATCATGCGCTGCATCGAGGGCAGCGACCTCGCCACCGGCAAGATCAAGACAAAGGTGCAGGACGCCTACTCGATGCGCTCCTCGCCACAGGTCATAGGGGCAGCGATCGACGCGGTGGAGTGGGCTCGCCGGCAGGTCGAGATCGAGCTGAACGGCGTCGGCGACAACCCGATCTTCCTGCCCGAGGCCCGGCTCACGCTCACCGGCGCAAACTTCCAGGGCAGCCCCGTATCGCTGCCAATGGACATGGTCGGCGCGGCGGTGACGATGGTGTGCGTCCTGTCCGAGCGGCGCCTCAACCGGCTCACGAATCCAACCCTGAGCGTCGGCCTGCCGGCGTTCCTCACGAAGGGCGCGGGCATGTTCTCCGGCCTGATGCTCAGCCAGTACACGGCAGACCACCTCATCGTCGAGCAGCGGATCCTGTCGGCACCGGCCTCCATCCAGTCCATTCCGGCCGCGGCCGACCAGGAGGACTTCGTGTCGATGGGCATGAACACGGCCATCAAGACTGGCCAGATCCTCGACAACGCCTACGGCGTCCTGGGGATCGAGTTCATGGCCGCCGCCCAGGCGCTCGACTTCCGCGACTTCGCCTTCGGCCGGGGTGTGTCGGTCGCCCGCGAGGTCGTGCGGCGGCACGTGGCGCACCTGGAGGAGGATCGGCCGCTGTATGCCGACCACAACCGGATGAAGGATCTTGTCGAGTCGGGCGAGATCCTGGAGGCCGTCGAGGAGGCGGTCGGACCGCTGGGCTAGGAACGCGACCGTCCTCCGCCGGGAGCTCAGGAAGGCTCGACGGCGCTCACCTTCACGGGCTCGCCTAGTTCCAGCGACCGGTACGCGGCCTGCACCACCTCGACGGCCCGCAGGCCATCCAATCCGGTGACGGGCGGCTCGGAGCCGTCCCGAACGGAGCCGAGGAACGCACGGATCATCGCCCGATCGGCGTCGCTGCCCCAGTAGATCCAGTTCGCTCCGGGCTCGTGCGCGTCGAAGACGGTGAAGCGCTGCCGGAACGCGTCCAGGTCCAGGACACCGCGCTCGCCGACGATCTCCATGCTCAACCCGCCCCACGTCGGATAGTTGTCCGGCCGGCTCCAGCTGCAGTCGATCGTCGCGATCGTCCCGTCGTCGAAGGTGACCGCGACGACGGCGCCCGTCTCAACCTCCGTGCGGTCGGCGTGGAGGATGTGATTGGCCGTGGCCCAGACCTCGGTCGGCTCTGCCCTCAGCAGCCAGCGAAGCGCGTCCAGCACGTGAACGGTGTGGTCGGTGACCGCTCCGCCCCCCGCCAGCTTGCGATCGCCGAACCAGGCGCGATGACGAGTGGGGATCTGGCCCTGGTTCACCGCGTTT
Source organism: Candidatus Limnocylindrales bacterium (assembly GCA_050010635.1). Taxonomy (GTDB): domain Bacteria; phylum Chloroflexota; class Limnocylindria; order Limnocylindrales; family CSP1-4; genus Fen-1039. Next base: position 20,154 of record JBEKKR010000006.1, on the reverse strand, counting down.
ACGGCGCGGACAGTCCCGATCTCACCGGCGGCCAGTGAGGCGGCGATTCTCCCAATCGTGGGCGAGAACCGCATCGGGAAGGCGGTCATGAGCCTGACGCCGGCTCGAGCACACGAGTCGACGATGGCGCGCGCGTCCTCCACTGTGGTTGCCAGCGGCTTCTCGCAGAGGACGTGGGCGCCGGCGGCGGCCGCCGCCTCGACCTCCCGGCGATGGTTCGCGTTCTCCGATGTCACCACGACCGCATCGGGGTGCAGCGCAAGCAGCGCCGGAAGCTCGCCGAGGAACGGGATCGCGTGGCGCTCCGCGAAGTCCCGGCCGCGCTGCGCGTCCGCGTCGGCGACGCCCAGCAGCTGCACGTCCGGCATGGAGCGCAGGAGGTCAGCGTAGGTGTCGGCGTGGACGTGGGCCGCCGAGGTGAGCCCGACCGATAGCCTGCCGTTCATCGAGAGTCCTCCGGGGCGGCCGGATGGAGTCTCACGGGACGGCCGGTCCGGGACGATTCGATCACCGCGTTGGCGATCCTCACCGCCTCGAGCCCGTCCTGGGCCGAAACCCTGGGCGGTCCCCCGCCCTGGATCGAGGCGACGAAGTCGGCCAGCTCGAGGGCCCACGGATTCTCGGTCACCGGGCTGTCCGGCAGCCCCGTGCCGGCCTCGGCCCCGTCGCGCCGCCCGATCAGATACGGCATCACGGGTACCGCATCCGACGACTCGTACTGGATGAGCCCGCCATCACCGGCAATCTCGAACCCGGTCCGGAATACCGGCCACGGGTAGACCCAGCCGCCGGCGATGTGCGTTATCGCCCCGGAGACGTGGCGCAGGACTGCGAAGCCGAAATCGACATCGGCCCCGCTCGCATCGCGTACGGTCCTGGCCCACACCGACTCAACGTCGCCGGCCAGGTAGCGTGCGTAGTCGTAATCGTGAACGAGCAAGTCCATCATCACGCCGCCGGACTTGCCCGGGTCGAAGAACCAGTGATCCGCTGGCTTGTTGGGCCGAGCCGATTCTCGCCGCAGGCGGATGACCCCGAGCCGCCCAACTCGACCTGCCTCGACGGCCTGCTTGGCCGCCACGTACTCGTTGATGTAGCGGACCACGTGAGCGACGAAGAGTTGGACGCCCGCGGCCCGACAGGCCGCGATCATCGCCTCGGCATCGGCGACGGTCCGGGCGAGCGGCTTCTCGCAGATGACGGGCCGCCGTGCAGCCGCGGCGGCCTTGACCACCTCCGAATGCACGTGCGTCGGCGTACATACGTCCACCACGTCGCAGCGCTGCAGCAGGTCGTCGAGGGACGCGGCCACGCTGGCGCTGAACTGCCCGGCAAGGCGCTGGGCGGCTGCCGGCACGTCGTCGTGAACGATTAGCGACTGGACTCCCAGCGAGCGCCACGCGGCCGCGTGGGTCTCGCCCATGAAGCCGGCGCCGACGAGGCCGACTCGAACGGCCTCCGGCCCGGGAAGGTCCGACTCGACAGTCTGGTTCATTGCTCGGTGGCCACCTCCACGGCCGAGCGGTCGCGATCTCATGCGTGAAGCATGCGCCGGTCAGTGCTTCGCGGCGCGTTCCTCCCGCGCGATCCCGGCCAGCTCGAGCATCCGCTTGTGTGAATATGCGGGCTCCTCGGGCCGGGTGAGCTGCCCAAACACGTCGATCGGCAGATCGTTGACGATCGCACCGTTCGGGTTGAACAGCAGGTGCTCGTCGAGCCCGAGGCCGATCCCAGCGCCCTCCTTGACCGCGTGGTAGAGGTTGCGGGGCCGGACGGAGTCGCCGACGTTGAGGACGTGAATGCCGGCGGCTCGGAGCTGGTCGAACAGCTCGAGGCGCGGCCGGGTGTGGCAACCGACGATGCCGTCAACCGGGATCGTCGTGAGGTTGAACTCCTTGTCCTGGAGGACGACCTCACCCTCGCGGATCTCGCGGACGGTGGTCTCGGTGAGGATCTTCACCGGGTGCTTGTACGGGCGGGACTTGAGGACCTCGGCGTCGCCCTGCTCATATCGCTTCCTGGCGACGTACATATGGATCACCTCGACCTCGGCCGCGAACTCGCGGTTCTCGGTCACGACAGTGATCTCCTTGCCGTGGTCGGCCAGGAACGAGATGGTGTCCACCGCCGCGTAGTGGTCGCCCCAGATCAGGACCCGGTCGCCGAGCTTGTGGAGCTTGCGCGCGCCGGGATGGCACTCGCAGGCGATCTTCGGGCAGGCCATCGCCTCCTCGAAGGGGATCACGTCCTCGGCACGGCCGAGCACCTCCGGCACGTAGGAGATGGCGCCGGTGGCGTTGACGACGACGTCGAAGCCGCGCAGCTCATCGACGGTGGGGGCGTGGCCGAGCCGGATGTCGACCTTGAGCTCGAGCAGCTGGTCCCGGATCCAGTCGAGATACCAGCGCATCTTCTCCTTGCCGGGTACGAGGCACACGTACAGCATCGCGCCGCCGATTTCGCCGTGGCGCTCGAACAGGGTCACGTTGTGACCGCGCTCCGTGGCCACCCGGGCGGCCTCCATGCCGGCGGGCCCGCCGCCGACGACCGCGACCTTGACCGGCCTGGAGGAGCGCTTCATCTCGGAGAACGCCTGGTTGCCGCAGCCCGGGTTGATCGAGCAGGCGATCTCGTGCTTGGCCATGAGCGATTCCTGCCAGCAGCCGCCCAGGCAGGAGATGCACCGCCGGATCGAGCGGACACGGTCGTACTGGGCCTTCACGGGCCAGTAAGGGTCGGCCAGCATCTGGCGCGACAGGCCGACAAGGTCGGTCTTGCCCTCGGCGATGATCTGCTCGCAGTACTCGGGGTCGCGCAGCGAGTGGCTCGTTATGACCGGGATGCGGACGACCTTCTTGACGGCCTCGGCGGCATAGGTCGCCCAGCCCTGCGGATAGTGCATGGGGTCGAAACCTGCCCCAGGGCTCTCCTGGATGCCCATCGAGATGTCGACCCCAGCGCAACCCGCGCGCTCGAGCATCCTGGCGATCTCGACGCCCTCATCGAGGCCTCGTCCGCCCTCGCACCACTCCTCGAAGGAGTAGCGGAGCAGGACCGGGAAGCTCCGGCCGCACTTCTTCTGGATCGAATCGATGACGGCGAGAGGGAAGCGCATGCGGTTCTCGAGGCTTCCGCCGAACCGGTCCGTGCGCATGTTCAGGAGCGGACTCATGAACTCTGAAAGCAGATAGCCGTGAGCGGCATGCAGCTCGACCGCATCGAAGCCTGCCTGCTTGACCCGCCAGGCGGCCTCGCTGAAGAGATCCACGAGCTCGAGGATCTCGGCGACCGAGGCGGCTCGGATCTCCTTGCCCTTCTCCTCCGCGTTCTCGTAGATGATCTCGTGGCCGGCCGACCACGGCAGCTTGAGCACTCGGTCGGTGGCGCCAAGCGTGTTGTAGCGCGGGATCGCGCACTGGCGGCCGGGATGCTGGAGCTGCACGGCGCACTTGGCGCCGTAGCGGTGCATCGCTTCCGCGAGGCGGGCCAGGCCGGGCACGTAGTTGTCGCCGTCGGCGACGAGGCAGGTGACCGTCGGACGCCCCGTCTTCATGTCGGGCGTCGTCGCCCCGACGATGATGAACCCCGCCCCGCCCCTGGCGATGTCGGCGTGGTGGGCGATGTCGCGCTCACTTACCTCGCCGTCGGCGTGGGACGAGCTGATGTCGGTCGGGACGTGGACGACGCGGTTGGCGAGCTCGAGGTTGCCAAGCTGGATCGGGCTGAACAAGTGTGGGAATGGCATCTTGCTACCTGCCTCGCGGTCCGATTGGTTGTCTGCCTCGCGGTCAAGGCATGAACGAGGGATGCGGCGCGCGGCATCCACCACTCGGTTGGTCAGCAGTTTCCGGCGGCGCGTCGGAGCGGGCAATGACATATCCGGCCGCGGGATTGGCAGGAACGGCTGACCGCCGAAAGGCCGGACCCGGTCGCCTTGTACTCCTCTCGATTATCGATTATCGTGACCGCTGGACTGATGCAGCAAGGGGGACGTCGCGCTGCGGTCGATCGCCCATGGGCCGTTGGAGACATAGCAGGAGCGTCGCTTGGCCGTCTTCTTCTGGCGGTACGACCTTGAGCCAGAGTTCCCACTATGTGTGCTGGAGTATGAGACCTCCCACGACGACCAGATGCACTCGCACGACTACCTGGAGGTCGCCCTCTGCCTTGAAGGCACCGGCCACTTCAAGTTCGGTCACCGCGCGGATCCCATCGAACCGGGCGACGTGTTCCTGATCGACAACCGCGAGGCGCACGTTGCGGCGGCCAACCCCGGCGTCCGTTTGCGGCTCCTGCTGGCCCTGTTCCTGCCCGAGTTCATCGCGGCTCCAGGATGCCGCCCGTTCGACTCCGCGTACTTGACCGCCTTCATGCAAGGCGGCGGGTCGCGCCGTATCCGGCACGACTCATCGCTGGCACAGGAGCTTCGGCCGATCCTGTTCGATCTCAAGGCGGCGGCCGAGGGCGGAAGCCGGTCAGACCGGTACCTCATCGACGCAAACCTGCGCCGTTTCCTTGGCGTCGTGATCAAGCATCGCGGGCAGGAAGCGACGCATGCGGACCTCACCGGCGACGGGCAGCAGCAGTTGAGCCCCGCGCTTGCCTACGTTGCCGACCATTTCCGGGAGACGATCACTCTCGGCCAGATCGCGGAGACGATGCACCTGAGCGCTTCGCGAACCCGCCACCTGTTCAAGGACGTGACAACGGTCGGGTTCAAGGAGTATGTGACGAAGCTGCGACTCGCGGAGGCGAAGCGGCTGTTGCTCGAGACGCAGACCAACATCTGCAACGTCGCGTCCGCCGTCGGCTACACGAACATCTACCAGTTCTACAAGGTCTTCAACCGCTACACGCGCATGTCGCCGGCCGACTACCGGCGGTACTACGGCGGCCCATCGGGATCCCGCACACCCGTCGGGCGACCTGGCGCGAGTAGCTACATCGGCGGAATGGTGCACGCCGAAAAGGCGGCGAGCTAACGCCGAGAATGCACCGTCTCAACGAGGAGGAGGATAACGAGCCTACTGCCCAACCGATTGCAGCGATCAATGGCCGACGCGCGATCCAACCCAGGAGTTCGCCGTCATCGTAGGGAGGTTCCGTCCATGAATCGAAACGGAGTAGTGCGCACGCTGGGCGCGCTGGCCGCCGTCGCGGCCATCGTCGCAGGGTGCTCCTCTAGCGGCGCTACGACGGCGCCGGGCTCCAAGACGTTCACCATCGGCTACTCGAACGGCGGCGCCGTCGGCAACGGCTTCCGCGAGGAGCAGGTCTGCACCGCCAAGGCTCAGGTCAAGATGTACCCGGAGATCACCGGGCTCACCGTGATCCATCGCAACACGGACGCCGCGGGCCAGCTCTCCGACATCCGCGACCTGATCGCGAAGAACGTCAACGCGATCGTGTTCAACCCGAACGATCCCGACGCCCTCGACCCGGCCCTCGCCGAGGCGCATGCCAAGGGCATCGTCACCGTCTCGGTTGACGCCTACGTCACCGACCCGAACACCTGGAACCTGTACAACAACCAGGTCAAGTACGCGGAGCTCGGCGCCAAGTGGCTGTTCGACCAGATGGGCGGCACGGGCACCGTCTGGTACACCCGCGGTCTCGCCGGCCACCCGGCCGACTCCGACCGTGACATCGGGTTCCAGACCATTCTCAAGCAGTACCCGAACATCAAGGTCGTCCCGAGCAACTCCGGCGTGTTCACCGGTTGGGATCCGGCGACCACGACGAACCTGACCAACGACTTCATCTCGAGCGGCCAGTACGACAAGATCCAGGGCATCTGGGCCTCGGGCATGGGCAAGCAGATCGTTGACGCGATCAAGGCTGCCAACAAGCCGTTCGTTCCGATCGCCGATGCGGACATCGGCGGGTTCGTTACCCAGCTTCTTGATCCCGTGGGTTTCCCGGGCCTCAAGGGCGCGGCCGTCACCAACACTGCCTCCGTCGGCGGAGCTGGCATCACCATGGCCCTCAAGCTCCTCAAGGGCGAGACTGTCACCCAGTCCGCCGGCGCGGGCCGGCCGAACACCGTCCTGCTCGACCCGGTCCTGCTCGACAATACGACCGACACGGGCAAGGCCGCCCTCAAGGCCTGGCAGTCGGTCCCCGGGCTCGACCCGCTGTGGCCGCTGAGCCTGTCCATCAAGGATTGGACCACCTACGACCCGAACACGGTCCCGTCGTCCTGTAAGGGCGCGTAACCTTATCGGTGTCATTTAGCGTGGAAGGGGACGCCGGCTCCGCCGGCGTCCCCTTCCAACGACCAGGGGAACGATGACCGTCACAACAGACCTGCTGCTCGAGGCAACGGGTGTATCGAAGAGTTACGGTGCCGTCGTAGCGCTTAGGTCGGCGTCGCTTGCCGTTCGCCCGGGCGAGATCCACGCCCTCGTGGGGGCTAACGGCGCCGGCAAGAGCACGCTGGTCAAGATCCTGACCGGAGTGGTCCACCCGGATGCCGGGCGGATCGTGGTTCGCGGAAAGGAGCGCACCGTCCACTCGCCGGCCGAGGCGCGCCGCGGCGGGCTGATCTCCGTGTACCAGGAGCCATCCCTCATCCCGGACCTCGACATCCGCGCCAACCTGCGCCTGACCGAGACGCCGCGGGAGCCGTTTCGCCATTGGCTCGGCGAGCTCGGCCTCGCCCACCTCGACCTGTCGAGCCTGGCCCGGCGGCTGCCGCTGGCCTCGCTCCGGATCATCGACCTCGCCCGCGCCCTCGCGATCGAGCCCGACGTGCTCATGCTCGACGAGATGACCGCCGCCCTGCCGGCGAACCTCACGGAGCGTGTTCTCGAAGTTCTCGGCCGCCTGCGCGGCGGCGACCGCTCAGTCATCTTCATTTCGCACCGGCTGATCGAGATCGCCGCCGTCTGCGACCGCGCGACCGTGCTGCGCGAGGGCGAGACCGTCGGCGTCGTCGACGTGACTGCCGGCACCGAGGAGAAGATCGTCGAACTGATGCTTGGCCAGAACCTCGAAGCCCTGTCGGCGCGCACCGACGCGGTGGCCGGCGCGGGGTCCCGGGCGCGAGCGGCAACTCCACGTATCTCGGCTCGCTCTCTCAGCTCCGGCACCAGGCTGCACGACGCCACGTTCGACCTGTATCCGGGCGAGGTGCTGGGAGTGGTCGCCCTCGAGGGGCAGGGGCAGGACGAGCTGTTCGACATACTGGCGGGTTCGGAGCGTCCAAAGGGCGGCGAGCTCCTGGTGGACGGCAAGCCCGCTAACTTCCGACACCCTGCCGATGCGATCCGCGCCGGTCTCGTCTATGTCGCTGCGGACCGCGCCGAGGCGCTCCTGATGCAGCGCTCGATCCGCGAGAACATCGCCCTGCCGTTCTCGAGCCGTCTCCGCCGCTGGGGCTTGATAGACCTGGGCAGAGAACGGGAGAAGGTCGATGGCGCCGTCGCGACGCTCCAGATCGACGCCCGGGCCGGCGGCGAGGTGCGGCGGCTATCGGGCGGCAACCAGCAGAAGGTGACCATCGCTCGCTGGGTCGCGGGCGGAGTCCGGACCATGCTGTGCTTCGACCCGACGCGCGGGATCGACATCCGCACCAAGACCCAGATCTACAGGCTGCTCCGGGACATGGCCGAGGCAGGCGCCGCGATCCTGCTCTACACCTCGGAGCTGAAGGAGGTCCAGCTCGTGTGCGACCGGGCGATCGTGATCTTCGGCGGCCGCGTGGTCGGCGAGGTCAGCGCGGCGGAGGGCGATGAGCCCACCCTTCTGCGCGCGGCGTACAACCTTCACGCCGAGGCCGCGGTACCGGAGGCCGTCGCGGCGATGCTGGCCTCGACCTCATCCGGTGCCGACGCCTCCACCCCGGCCGACTCGGGTCGCTCGGAGGTGCCGCAGTGACCGCCGCTTCGCTCGTCGCTCGCCGGCGGGCTCTCGACGCGGTCGCGCCCTGGGCGCGCCGTAACGCCTGGACGCTCGGCCTCGTCGGGTTCCTCTGCCTTCTCCTCGTATATACGAAGCTCATCCAGTCGAGCTACGACTCGAGCGGCATACAGGGCCTCGCGATCGGGGTGCTGCCGCTCGCACTGGCCGCGGTCGCCCAGGCGGTCGTCGTCATGAGCGGCGGGATAGACCTGTCGATCGGATCGATGATGGCGCTCACGAGCGTCGTCTGCGCCACGATGATGAAGGGTCAGAGCGAGGAGTTCGGCGTCGCGGTGGTCCTGGGCGTGCTCGTCCTCGGCCTCGTACTGGGCGCGATCAACGGCACCCTGGTGGTCCTCACCAAGGTCCCGGACATCGTAGTCACGCTGGCCATGTCCTTCGTGTGGGCGGGCTGCGCCCTGCTGGTGAGAGCGGCGCCGGGGGGCGGCGCCTCGGATTGGCTCAAGACCCTCGTCCTGGGATCCTTCGTCACCGACTGGCTCCCGAAGTCGGCGATCGTCCTGGTCGTCGTGGTGGCCGTCATCTGGGTTCCCATTGCGCGCTCCAAACTGGGCCTCTCGATGTACGCGATCGGCAGCAACCGGCTGGCGGCGTTCCGGAGCGGCGTTTCGGTCGGCCGGACCAAGTTCTTCGCATACGCGCTCATGGGCCTGTACTCGGCGCTCGCCGGCCTGTCGTTGACCGCCAGCACCGGGATCGGAACGCCGGTTCCCGGACCGTACACGCTGATGAGCGTGGCTGCCGTGGTCCTCGGCGGGGTGAGCCTCGCCGGCGGCCGGGGCGGACTGTTCGGCCCGATCGTCGCCGTGGTCGTCCTGCAGATGATCAGGACCGACATGACGTTCCTCAGCATCGACTCCAACTATGCCTACGTCGCCCAGGGCCTCATTCTCGTGGGAGTCGTGATGGTCGGTAGCTTCGCCCAGATGCGCCGGAGTCGGGCATGACCGCGGCCGTCCGCACCAACCAGTGGCTGAACACGGCCGCCTGGCGCAACCTGTTTCGAGACCGGCCGCTTGTCCCGCTGACCGGCCTGCTCGTCCTCCTGGTCATCACCATCCAGATCGCCGATCCCGGCATCGTCACCCTGCCATGGTGCGGCGTGATCTTGCGGGCCTCCGTGCCCCTGGCCATCCTCGGCGGCTGCCAGACGCTGACGATGCTGACCGGCGGGATCGACCTGTCGGTCGCGACGGTGGCTTCGATGGCCGGGTTCGTCACCGCGACGTTCGTCCACAGCCCGGGAGGGTGGGTCCAGGGCATGGTCATCGCCCTCGCCGCGGCTGCCCTGGCCGGCCTGGTCACCGGCATCGGGGTGGGTGTGTTCCGGGTGCATCCGTTGATCATGACCCTCGCCATGAGCTTCGTGGTCCTCGGGTTCGCGAACGTATGGCAGTTGCAGACGGTCCAGACGGGCGCCGGAGTGCCAGGCGAGCTGAGGTGGATCGGAAGCAACACTCTCTTCGATATCGTCCCCTACAGCCTCCTGGTCTTCGTCCCGCTGACCCTGCTGATACTGCTCGGCCTCAGGCGCACCGGGTTCGGCCGGCTGTTGTTCGCCATCGGCGACAACCCCGTCGCCGCTCGCCTGTCGGGCGTCCGTTCGCCGCAGGTCCTGATCGTCCTCTACGTGATCTCGGCGGTTCTCGCGGCCATCGCCGGGCTCGTCATCTCGGGCTTGACCAATACCGCCAGCGTGTCGCTCGCCGACCCGTACCTGCTGCCCTCCGTCGCGGCGGCGGTCATCGGCGGGACCTCGATCATGGGCGGCCGGGGCGGGTTCGGGGGCACCATCATCGGCGCCATCATCCTGACGGTGCTGACGGCCCTGCTCACCGTGCTCGGACTGCCCGAGCCCTCGCGCCTGATCGTGTTCGGGTCCATCATCGTCGTCGTCGCGGCCGCCTACACCCGCGTTACGTCAGAGTCTTGACCGGACCGAGCTCGATGGACGGCTCCGATGGCACCGATCCCACGCCACAGGAGCTGACACCGTGATCCAACTGTTCGGCCATCTCTACGCGCCCGACGACCGGGGGCTCTGCGCGATCACGGTGGATGACGGCAAGGTCGTCGCCATCCGGCCGGCCGAGACGCCGCCGCCAGGCTCGCTCGGGGGACCCCGGGCGCGAATCGTGCCGGGCCTTATCGACATGCAGATCAACGGCGCCTTCGGCGACGACTTCTCCGATCCTTCGGCCGATATGCCTTCGATCTGCCGGCGTCTGCCCCGGTTCGGTGTGACCGCCTTCGTGCCGACGATCGTGACGTCCGCGCCGGACGTCTACGAGCCGGCTCTCGCCAACCTGCGCCGCTCGCCGGTCGCCGGCGAGGCCCGGGTCCTCGGGGCCCACATCGAGGGGCCGTTCCTCAGCCCCGCGTACAAGGGCGCCCACGACCCCGCGCTGCTCCGGCATCCGTCCATCGAGGAGGCCGGCCGGTGGCTGGAGGCCGGAGACGTCCGCTGGTTCACGCTCGCCCCGGAGCTGCCGGGCGCGCTGCCATTGACCTCGTTCCTGGTCGGGCGCGGCGTCCGGGTCTCCATGGGCCACACCGATGCCAGCTGGGAGCAGGCAGCGGCCGCGGCCGATGCCGGCGCGACGCTGATCACCCACCTCTTCAACGGCATGCGCCCGCTTCGCCACCGTGACCCGGGCGTGGTCGGCTACGCGCTCGCGAGCGGCCTCACGGCGGGATTCATCGGCGACGGCAAGCACGTCGCCTTCGAGACGCTTCGGATGGTGGCCCGCATCAAGGCGCCCGACGAGCTGGTCCTGGTAACGGACGCGCTGGCGGGCCTGGGCATGCCGCCGGGCCGTTACATCGTGGCCGGCCGCGAGTACGTCTCGGACGGGATCCTGGGTTACCTGCTCGACGGAACCCTGACGGGCTCTCTCCTGCCGCTCAACCTGGCGGTCCGCAACCTCGTCGAGAAGGTCGGGCTCGAGCCTGCGGTCGCGGTCAGGCTGGCGACGCTCAACCCGGCGCGCGCGCTCGGTCTCGACGGCACCATCGGCCGGGTCGAAGTCGGCCGCGCCGCCGACCTGGCGGTCGTGGACGAGGACTGGCAGGTGATGGCGACGATCGCCGGCGGCTCCATCGCCTACCTCGGCGACGCCGATGCGGCTGCGGCGAGTCAGGCCCGCTGAGGGCGGGACGGTCGTCGTTGGACGGACTCGATCGCTTCCTGGTCCAGGGCCGCGTCTCTCCGCCGCTGGACCCAGGCTTCAGGCCGGCGGTGCTTGCACGCAGGAAGCTCGCGGATGCCGCCAGGCTGTCACGACGAAGCCTCCCGGCATCGATTGCAGTCGAGCAGCCCGGGGCCTCGGTCTATCTTCGAGAGACATGGGTCTTCTCCGAGGGCGATCCCGCGGGACCGGCAAGCAACGCGCTCTGCGAGCGGCTCGTCAAGACGATGCTCTGGGCTCGCGGCGGTTGCAGGATCTGGGTCGACGGGCCGGACGATCTCGCGGCGGCACTCCGCCGGCACTACTCGGAAGATGCCGCGGGCCGTTTCGACGCCGAGATGATGGACAGGATCTACGACTCCCCCCTCGAGGTCGTGCAGGCTGCGAGGGCAGCCTTCCCGCGGTCTCGAGACGGGAGCGTCTCGCTCGGCGGTGACCTGAAGGGCTGCCGGATCGGATTCGATCTCGGCGCGAGCGACCGCAAGGCGGCCGCCGTGATCGACGGCGAGGTCGTCTTCAGCGAGGAGACTCCCTGGGATCCCTCACACCAGAGCGACCCTCAGTGGCACTACGACCAGATCATGGATTCTCTGCGGAGAGCCGCGGAACACCTGCCGCGTGTTGACGCCATCGGCGGGAGCGCGGCGGGGGTGTACGTCGACAACGAGGCCAGATCGGCCTCGCTGTTCCGTTCGGTTCCGCCGGACCAATTCCATCGCGTTCGCAACCTGTTCCACGATCTCCGCGCCGCCTGGGGCGGCGTCCCGTTCGCCGTCGCGAATGACGGCGACGTGACCGCGCTGGCCGGCTCGATGGTCGCCGGAGTCGGCGGCTTGCTGGGGCTTGCCATGGGATCGAGCGAAGCGGCGGGCTACGTGACCCGCGACCGCAGCCTGACCCATTGGCTGAACGAGCTGGCGTTCACCCCGATCGACTACGCGCCCGACGCCCCGATCGACGAGTGGTCGGGCGACCGCGGCTGCGGCGCCCGCTACTTCTCACAGCAGTGCCTGCCGCGACTCCTGCCGGCAGCGGGGATCGAGATGGACGACGCGATGCCGCTGCCGGATCGGCTGGTGGCTCTCCAGGAGCTCATGGCCCGCGGCGACCAGCGGGCGGCCCGCGTCTACGAGACGATCGGGACGCATCTCGGCTACGCGCTCCTCGACTACGCCGACTTCTACGACTTCGAGCACGTGCTGCTGCTCGGCCGCGTGATGACGGGTCACGGCGGCGAAGTCATCCAGGCCCGCGCCGCGAAGGTTCTCGCAGCCGAGGGCACCGAGAGGCCGGTCAAGTTCCACGAGGTCTCCGAGCGGGACAAGCGCCACGGCCAGGCCGTCGCCGCCGCGAGCCTGCCGCGGATCGCGCCCGCTACCTGACCGTCAGGCCGCGGCTCTGGCCGTCCGAGGTCAGTACCCGATCGAGGGCATGTGCGCGCCCTCAGGCTCCTGGTAGATCCCGGTCGTCATCATGTTCAGCACGAACCAGACCTTCAGGCCTTCGGCCAGGCACCACTGGAACAGGTTGCTGTCGCGCAGCGGGACCAGGAAGCCGGGCGTGCCGAAGTCCTTTGCCTCGCAGATGAGAGCCTTGAGGTCGTCGCTGGTCTCGGCCGCGGAGTGGGCGAAGTAGTTGATGCCGGTCGTGTAGCCCGTGATCCGGCCCAGCCGCTTCACCACCCGAGCGGCGCCGGACTCGATGGCCTCGTGGACCTCGCCGGGCCGCTCGTGGCCGTGGACCCTCACCGACAGCGCGTTGCAGGCCGTCTCGTCGGCCGGGATGGCGGGCCGGACGTCGTAGCCGGGCATCTTGCGGTTGATGGCGGGGCCGTACATCGCCCCGTAGGCGCCCCGGATGTCGAAGCCCAGCTTGGCGTACAGGCTCAGCGATCGGTTGTGGAATGACAGCTGGAGCAGCCGAATGCTCATGGCTCCGCGAGCGGCCGCGTGGTCCATCGCGGCCAGCATCAGCGCCCGGCCGACGCCCGCGTTCTGCTCGCCCGGCCGGACCGTTATGGGGCCGATTGCCGAGATGGCCGACCGCTCGTCCATGAAGATGCTGCCGATCACCTTGCCGTTCCGCACCGCCACTGCGCCGTAGAACCGCGGGTGCTCGATCATCCACTTGATCGGCAGCGCCGCCGCTTCGACCGAGGGGAAATCGGGCGGGAAGCCGTGTTCCCCCGACACGGTGGCGAACGCGTCGTAGCAGATAAGCCCGGCCTCCTGCCAGTCCCCGACCACCGCTTCGCGAATCGTGAAGTCCATCAGCTTCTCCCTTACGACCGGGATCGTCCCGGCCGCCTCCACGGGCGCGCCGGCTCCGGAACCTCGGCGCCGGATCAGTAGCCGCCCCCCAGCGTTCCCTTGCCCGCCGCGGCAAGACCGGCCTTGCGGGCGCGGAAATCCAGGATGATCGTCTCCGTGGCCGTCGCCCCGATGCGCGTGACCCCGACGTTCATGACCTCGAGGAGGGCATCGAGAGTCCTCACCCCGCCGGCGGCCTTGATCCTGATGTGGGGCGAGGTGTTCGCCCGCATCAGCTTCAGGTCCTCGATCGTGGCGCCGGAAGGCGCGAAGCCCGTGCTCGTCTTCACGAAGTCCGCGCCGGCGGCCTCGCTCAGCCGGCACGCCCGGATCTTCTCGCCGTCGGTCAAGTAGGCGTTCTCGAAGATGACCTTGACTATCGCTCCGGCAGCGTGACCGACCTCCACGATGGCCCGGATGTCCGCCTCGACGTCCGCGTCGCGGCCGGACTTGAGGGCACCGATCCTGATCACCATGTCGAGCTCGGTGGCGCCGTCGGCGAGAGCTCGCCGCGCCTCTGCGACCTTGATCTCAGTCGTGTGGTTGCCGTGGGGAAACCCGATCGTCGTGCCGACGGCGACGTCGGTGCCGGCCAGGATGGCCTTCGCCCGGCGCACGTCGTCGGGCCGGACGCAGACCGACGCGACGTCGTACTTCGCCGCCAGCCGGCAGCCGGCCTCGACGAAGGCGTCGTCCAGCTCCGGCCTGAGAAGGGAGTGGTCGATCGTCTTGGCGATATCGCGTTCCGTCAGGTTCTCGATGGACAGGCTCATGTCGCTCACTTCACGTAGGGCCGCAGGATATCCCTGGCGATCAGGAAGCCCTGCTTGACCTTCTCGTCGGTGCCCTCGAACCGCCGGTCCTCGTGCTCGATGATGCAGTCGCCCTCGTAGCCCTGGCGGTACAGCTCCGAGAACACGACGGACCAGTCAACCTCGCCCAGGCCCGGGATGCGCGGGATCTGCCAGCCCATGCCCATCGACATGATGCCGCGCTCGTACAGCCCATCGCGGTCGATCATCAGGTCCTTGGCCTGGTAGTGGAGGACGTGCGGGCCGAACTCCTTGAGGAACCGGCGCATGTCGATCATCTGGAGAATCAGGTGGCTCGGGTCGAAGTTGAGGCCGATAGTGCCGCCCCACTGCTCCAGGATCCGCCGCCACATCCGAGGCGTGGTGGCGATGTTGTGCCCGCCCGGCCACTCGTCGTAGCTGAAGATCATCGGGCAGTTCTCGAGGGTGATCTTCCGCCCGTGATCCTGGGCGAACTTCACGATGTCGGGCCAGACCCGGAGTGCCTCCTCCCAGTTCTGGTCCTGGTTCTTCGCCGCGTCGCCGCCCATGAACGTGTTGACGAGCGCAACGTTCATCTTCTCGGCGGCGGTGATGACGTGCTTGAGGTGGCCGATCACCTGCTCGCGATGGGCCGGGTCGGGATGGAGCGGGTTCGGATAGAAGCCCAGACCGGAGATCGAAAGGCCCTTGGCCGCGAGCTGATCGACGATCTCGGTCGCCTGCCTCTTCGAGAGGTTGGCGACGTCGATGTGGCTCGTGCCCGCGTAGCGGCGGGTCGGGCCGCTCGAGACCGGCCAGCAGGCGATCTCGAGCACCTCGAAACCGGCACCGGCCGCCCAGTCGGCGACCTCCATGAGTGGCGTCTGTGGGAACGGGGCGGTCAGGAATCCGAGCTTCATGGCACTGAGCCCTCCGGGTCATGTGGGGTGACCGTTCGACGGGAGAAGGTCACGATGCGGGCGGCCTGGGAACCGTCGGCGTGGGCGTCCGGGCCACGTCGACCCATCGACCGGTGCGGGCGCTTTCCGCGACGGCGTCTCCGAGGAGCATCTCGACGTGGCCGTCCGCAAAGGTCGCGTAGGCTGGATGAGCGGCGGGCCGGCCGGCGATCACGTCCTCGTAGATTGCGATGAAATGCGCCGCGAAGGTGTCGGCGAACCCCTCTACGTGGCCGCCGGGCAGCCGGGCGGCGGTGCGGCCGAGTGGCGTCATCAGCCCTGGATCGCGTTGCAGGATCTCGTTGGGGCGGCCCCGATGCCCGATCCAGAGGTGGTCGGGTTGCTCGGAGTCCCACGAGACCGCCGCGGACGAGCCGTCGATTTCGTACTGGATGTTGTTCTTGCGGCCGGCGCTGACCTGCGAGACCGACACGGCGCCACGAGCGCCGCCTTCGAAGCGCAGGGTGATGAGCGCCGCGTCCTCCGTTCGAATGGTCACGGGCGTTGTGTCCGCCGAGCGTTCGGTGGAGAACGTCTCCACGGCGCCGACCGGCTTGCGCCGAACTGGAATGAAGGTGGAGATCTCGGCCAGGACCGACTCAACCCGCAGGCCGGTCAGGAACGTCGTCAGATCGAGCCAGTGGGAGCCGATGTCGGCGACGGCGCGGAGGGCGCCTCCGTGCTCGGGCTCGAGGCGCCAGTTCCAGTCCGTGTCGTAGAGCAGCCAGTCCTGGAAGTAGCGGCCGGTGACGAGCCGGACGTCGCCGACGCCCCCGTCGCGAACGAAGTTCGCAACATGCTGGTTGAGCGGGTAGAAGCGAATGTTGAAGTTGACGGCGTTGACGAGCCCGCTCGCCCCGGCCTTGCGGACCAGCTCGGCCGACTCTGCCGACGTGAGCGCCAGCGGCTTCTCGCAGACGACATGCCGCGCGGCCGCGAGGATCTGCTTCGCCTGCTCGCAGTGCAGGTTGTTGGGCGAGGTGACGTGGACGACGCGAACGCGGTCGTCGCGCAGGAGCTCGTCGAGCGAGGCGTAGCTGGTGGGTATGCCGAGCTGCTCCGCGCGCGTTGCACCGAGCGACGGCGAGGCTTCCAGCAGCCCTACGACGTTGACTCCGATCCGCCGGAGGGCCTCTATGTGGACCGTGCCGATGAAACCGCTGCCGATGACAGCGGCGCCGATGTCGCTTCGGTGCGTCATAGGGAGAGGGCCACCTCCGACCTCCTGGGGCCTCCGGCCGGTGCATACTCGCCACGGTTCGTCCCCCGCCCTGTGGCATTTTGATCGTTTATCGATTGTACTTGGCCGGGACCCGCGGCGCGTTCTACGAGGAGCTTCGCCGGCGCCGGATCAGCGCCTGCCCGGCGGCGTGCGGACCTCGTCCGGCACGTCGACGCCGCGCGTGTCGGACTCCAGCTTCCCGCCGTTGGCCAGATCCCAGGTTTCCATCTCGACGAGTCGGATCCGCACCGCCTCGGGCTTCACTTTGAGGATCTCCACGGTGTCCCTGGTAACGGCGGCCACGAACGCTCGCTTCTGCTCGAGCGTCCGGCCGGTGAACAGCTCGACTGTGATGTTCGGCATCGTTCTACCTCGAGGATCGAATGGGTGCGGATTCGCAGGCGCGAATCCGGATCAGTCGCGGGCCGGGAGTCGTGCCGGGAGCCGGAGAACCCGATGGCCCGTGGCATGGGCGATCGCGTTCGTGATGGCGGGAGCAGTGACCATATTCGAGCATTCGCCCACGCCCTTCACCTGCAGGTCGGGCGGCTCCCCGGATCCTCCGACCAGGATCGTCACGATCTCGGGAACGTCTCTCGTTCTCGGGATCTGGTACTGCTTGAAGCCCTCGGTCTCGCCGGGTACGAACTCCTCCTTGAGGGCGAAGCCGATGCCCATCGCGACGCCGCCCTCGATCTGGCCGACAACGCCCTCCTCGAAGGCCGGCTTGCCAACGTCGTGGGCCGCGACCATCCGCAGGACGCGAACGTCCCCCGACTTCGTGTCGACCTCCACCTCGGCCATCTGGGTGCCGGTGACGAACATCGCGTAGGGCTCGCCCAGCTCACCGCCGGCATCGAACGCCGGGAGTTCGACGTCGAAGTAGCCCTCGAACGTGTTCGGCAGCTTCGCGTCGGTCCTCGCCCGGGCGACCTCGGACAGCGCCACACGCGTCTTGGGATGTCGGCGAGTTCGAACGTATCCGTCGCATAGCTCGAGCTCGTCGGCCGGCCGCCCCAGCAGTTCCGATGCAGTGGCGAGGATGCAGTCACGGAGGCTCGCGGCCGCCCCCCTGACCGCGTTGCCGACCAGGAATGTGACCCGGCTGCCGACCGTGGGACCGGAGTCTGGAGAAGTCGAAGTGTCCCCCGAGCCCACCCTGACGCGCCCGAGCGGCTGGCCCAGTTCCTCGGCAGCGATGAGGGCCATGGCGGTCGCGGTCCCCTGGCCGAGGTCCATCGCGCTGGTTCGGACCAGGATGATGCCGTCGTCCAGCAGGTCCACGGCCGCCCGCCCCGGTGCCCGCCCGACGGTCGCCGCCGGACCCAGGCCTGGAACCGGGCCACCGCCCCCGCCGCCGATGCCGTACCAGATGGAGGCCACGCCCACGCCGCGTCGCAGCGCGCCGCCCGCCTCGTTGAACTCCGAGGACCGCTCCAGCGCTTCGACCCAGTAGGGCCGCACCGCCTCGAGGGTCTCGCCGTAGGCGGGTTCGCGTTCGAGGACCTGGCCGGACAGGACTCGGTCGCCCTTCCGAAGCCGGTTGCGCTCCCGGAACTCCAGCGGATCGATGCCGAGCCTGGCTGCCAGCAGGTCCATCTGCGACTCGATGGCGAAGGCAACCTGCGTGGTGCCCGGGCCGCGCATGCAGCCGGCGCTCGGGTTGTTCGTGAAAGCTACGCGGCCGTGGAGCTCGACGTTCGGCCAGCGGTATGGCCCGGCCGCCGACCCGAAGGCCTTGACCATCAGCCCGGGGCCGAACGAGGCGTACGCCCCGGTGTCGGCGAGCATGTCCATCGCAAGCGCCGTGATCTCGCCGTCGCGAGTCGCACCGGCCCGGCATCGGATCGTGAACGGGTGGCGCTTGGTCGTGGACACGAATGACTCGGCGCGGGTATAGACGATCTTCACCGGCTTCCCGGTCCGGTACGCCGCAAGAGCCGCCAGGCACTGGCACGAGATCTCGGTCTTGCCGCCGAACGCACCCCCACAGACCGTGGGGACGACGCGGACTCGCTCGAGTGGCAGGCCCATCGTGGTCGCGATCTCCCACCGCTGGTAGTGCGGGAACTGCGTCGCCGTGTGCACGACAAGCGTTTCGCCCTCCCAGGAGGCCAGCGCCGCCTCCGGCTCGAGGTAGGCGTGCTCGTTCGATGGGGTCGAATAGGTCTCCTCGACCACCACGTCCGCCCGGGCGAACCCCTCGGCGACGTCGCCCAACCGCAGCCACTTCTCGGACAGCAGGTTGCCGCCGGCGTCGATCTGCGGCGCCCGGTCCGCCAGCGCAGCCTCTGCGCTCAACACGGCCGGAAGCTCGCGGTACTGCACGTCGATCAGCGAGAGAGCCTCGGTGGCCACCTCCGACGACGTGGCCACCACGAGGGCCACGGCATCTCCGAGCTGGCGAACCCTGTGCTCGACGAGGACCGACTGGTCCTTCAGCCGGCGTCCGTAGCTGTTCTTCCCGGGGACGTCTCGCGCGGTCAGGACGGCCACGACCCCGTCGAGACCAAGCGCGCGCTCGGCATCGATGCCGACGATCTCCGCGTGGGCATGCGGGCTCCGCACAGCCCGGGCATGCAGCATCTCCTCGACCGCGAGGTCCGCGGCGTAGACGGCGCGGCCCGTCGCCTTGTCCATCGCCTCCAGGCGCCGGTGGCCGGCTCCCACGGCGTGCCTCTGCCTGCCATCATTTCGGGGAACTGCCGGCGACCGGCGCGGCGCCCCCGGCTGGCCGGCCGCAGCCCATTCGATCGCGTCCAGGATGCTGTTGTAGCCGGTGCAGCGACACAGATTGCTGCCGAGCCAGCGGGAGATCTCACTCCGGCTCGGACGTGGATCGCGCTCGAGCAGCGCGGCGGCAGCCATGATCATTCCGGGCGTACAGAAGCCGCATTGGACGGCATCGGCCGCCACGAAGGCCTCCTGCAGGGGGTGCGGACGCTCGGGGCTCCCGAGCCCTTCGATCGTCAGGACGTTCTTCCCGGCTGCCTCACTCGCGGGCGTCTGGCAGGCGCGCACGACCCTGCCGTCGACCATGACCGTGCAGGTGCCGCACGTGCCGTCATCGCAGCCTTCCTTGGTCCCGACCAGGCCGAGGCCCTCGCGGAGCAGGTCGAGCAGCGTCCAGCGCGGGGGGACGTCGAGCCGGCGCGGGCTGCCGTTCACCACGAGAGCCGGGCTCGTCCCAAGGGTCATTCCGCAAGTCCTCCTGTCGGATCCGGCGGGCCGGACTCGAGACCCCCTCCCTAGTCGAACAGGCGAAGTGGGCGCGATCCACCCGATCGGCGAACCCATTATGCGCGACCTTCCGGCGGGCGACTTTGGTCAGGGCGTCTATGCCGGGGACGGGGAGCCAGTGCTTCGGGGCAGGTTGTGTTCTCGGTTCGCAGGACCGGGCGGGCGCTGCTCTCGTACTCCGAGTTCCCGGGGGCCCGCCCATCTTCTCGGTCGTCGTCCGGGCGAGCCAGCCGACCCGCGACGCAGGCGCAAGCGCACCTCGCTCGCCGCTCGATCTGCCCATCACACTCTCGCTATGAGCAAAAGCAACTCAGCTGGCAGAGTGTCCGCTTCCCAAGCATCGTGATGAGCCGGAGGGCTAACCCTCCGTTTTGCCAGAACCACCGAGCTTCCCTGCGCCCTGGCTGGTGACGGTCGAATGGTCATGAAAGGGAGCCCCATCGGTGACAAGGTTGGGTTGTCAAAGCAACCAGCACCGGGAGGCTCCAGCCATGTTGTACGCCGGATTGGACCTGTCGCGCCAGAGGCTCGATGTGCATG
>JBEKKR010000005.1:0-140907 GCA_050010635.1 Candidatus Limnocylindrales bacterium | reverse complement strand
AGGGAAGCCATGTGAGCCGACGACATGGCGTGACTGGTTGCATCGGCTTCGGACACGATGGCTGATTAGTCACGATGGGCCGATGGCGCCGTCCGTCTGGCGTCGTCGTCCCCGAGGAGCGAGCCGTGGGGTGCCTGGGTTCACCCGGGCAGCGTGACCCCCAGCTCGTCGAGCGAGTCGAACAGGTCTTGCGGGTCGCGGTAGACACGGAATGCCCCGGCCTGGGTCAATTCGTCCTGACCGTACCCGCCACTCAGAAGGCCGACGCTCAACATTCCGGCCCGGCGCGCTGCGAGCAGGTCCCAGACCGCGTCTCTGACCACATAGCAGTCGTCGCGCCGCACGCCCATCCGCTGGTGCCGTCGTAGATGAGTAGCCCCTCGGTCATCGCAATCTCCTTGCCCGAAGCCTCGATCGCAGGCACCTGTCGGGCGGCGTGATGGTCCCCTCCCCTTGTCTATGCCTATCTTCCCACCGGGAAGAAGGCACTCAAGGGTTGGCGAGCGGGCGCCAATCTACCCAGGTGGTCAGCAGCCGTGGCCGGTCCCTGTGCGGTGACGTGCCGCATTTACCGTCCCATTCCGCCTCGGTACTGGGCCTACTATCACCTCATACTCGGGTTGGACAACCTCCCCGAACGATGATGATCGGAAGGGTCGCCCCCATGGACGAATCCAAGACATCGGCACCCGACAAGCATCAGCCGCACGTTTTCGAGCCCAGCCCCGAGGTCCCCATCATCTATCCGAGGACCGGGAGCATGCTGCAGCAGGGTCTGCCTGCGGGGCCCATGGGCCCTGCGAGCAGCCCCAACTGCGCGCTCTGCGGCGCTCCTCGAGATGCCCAGATTCACATCGAAGGCAACGCCGAGGCCGACGCCGAGTCGCCTAAGTGGGGCTAGTACCGGACGAGCGGTAGCCCGCACTCCGAGCGGCCGCGGAAGGGGGGATCCGCGCTCGCTGGCTTGCGGCGCTCTGCGAACCGTCCGACGGGGGTGCGCGGACCCCATTTCCATCGACCACGAAGGCGCCGATCCCCGCGCTGGGGCTATAGCCTCAGCGACGCGGCTCCTTCGGGCATCACGCTCCCATCCGGTACTTCGTCCATCGCGATCCCGCACTACGTGGTCATCGTGCCGGCTTCCCAAACCACGCCGTTGACCGTGTGGCTCCTCACGTTGTCGATCCGGGGGCCCCAGTTGCTGCTTCCTGGGGCTTGAAGGCGCACCGACCAACCTATTCGGGAGCGCTAGCACCCCATCAAGCCGTCGTGTGGGCCCTGGGCATCGGCCTCGGACGGCGACCCGGCAGGTTTGATCGGAGGGCTTGCTCCAGCCCGGCAGCCGACTGCTTAAGCGACTCACGCGAGCAGACAGGAGAGGGCATAGGGGCCAGGCAGTGCCTTGCTGGCTGCCAGACGGCGAAAGCTCAGCAGAGCGCATCCTGCTGGCGCCACCCACCTGGTGGATATCCGTAGATCGGATCCGCGATGTGCCCGTCAGCGCCAATGACGATCGTCGCAGGACCGTCTGCGACTGCATCCCGAACGTGCAGATGGAAGATGCGGCTCACCCCGCCCGTGGTGACGGACACCTCGACTACTCCACTCCGCAGTCCCGCCGAGAGTGTCCTGCAGCCGGCGGCCGCTGCGCCGCCCGACAGCCCCCGAAGGGGCGTGCCGAACAGCCCGGGCTGACTCCAGCTCACAGAAGCGTCTTGGTGACTGTAGTTCTGGACGACGAGATCCAATGGTGTAGCACAGGCACAGGAGTCCACAGGTATTAGTAGAGCGGCAGAGATCGCAACGATAAGAGCGAGCACGACGCCGGCGAGCACGACGCCGGCGCACCCCAGTCGATAGCGAATGCGGCCTCCCGTCGGCTTGGTCCTGGCATCAGCCTGGTCGACCATCATCCCCCCTGTCTGGCTCGTCTCGCCGGCAGTCCCTGCCAATATTACGCGGCGCCTGAGCGGGAGGATGAGGGTTAGCGGTCAGGGTCTCACCGGGAGCCCGCGGCGACCCCGTCAAGCCAACGTTCGGCAACGCCCTTCGGCCGAGACGCCGCCTCGAGCCTTCACCCGTACGGTGTCAGCGCCTCCCCTGCCCGATCTCGGATCGACGCGAGCGGGTGATAGGACTCGAAGACCGACCGCTGCCAACGCCCGACTCAACAAGCGTCGCTCCGCGTTGCAACCCGACTACATCGCGGCGGCCCGTTCGCGATGCAAGGCGTCCGCGACCGCGAACCCGAGAATGCTCGGCACCATGATCAGCCCGCCGATTTCCATTCCGAAGAAGCAGATCAGCAGCAGCGAGAGGTCGACCCCAACCGCGGCCCAGGCGACGAGCATGGAGATCCCGCGGGCGACAGCCATGACACCCAGCCACAGGAGGGCATAGCCGAGGGACGGGACGCCCGGGGCCAGCGCGATCAGACTCAGGCCCGCGACGAGCAGCACCCACGCCGCGAGGTGCACGACTCGACCTGCCGACCGTATCACCCGAGTCCTCCGACGCCATACTCGTCGCCCCAAGCGTAGCCGACGGCCGCATCGGTCCCAGTCTCGGGCCGACGGGCGGGACTCGACCGATCGGCCGGTCGATGCCCCGACACAATGCCGCGATCGTGTTGGTTTCACCTGGCAGCCGAGTGATGTTGGCGAGCATCTAGTGACCCAGAGGTCACCCCGAGCGGGTCAGCGGGTCGTCGTCGGAACACCCGCAGACCGCAGAATGTGATCGGAATGTGATCTGCGAGCCCATCGGATACGACGAAACCCGGCCCAAAAGCCGGGTTTCACGCTTGCGGCTTGGTTGCGGGGGACGGATTCGAACCGCCGACCTTCGGGTTATGAGTTGCCTCTCAGCCGTGATTTTGGGTCCCAACTGGTCCTTTTCAGGCCCTTCCTGAGCGTGAAACGGCTGCCGGAAGGATGGTCTGGGACTAGCCGGGACGGATGATTCCGGTCCGTTTGTTACCGCGATTGTTACCGGACTCAGGTGGGTTAGCGACCCGCAAGCCCAGCCCAGAGTTGCCTCAGCGGATCGAGAACCTGAGGGTATTTCCAGACAAGCCACAAGACCGTTACCACCGAGCAGAGCCCCAGCAGTAGGCCAATGTGTCGGAAGCACCACCTGAGTGCGACGTCACAACGCCAACGCAGTGGCCAGACTGACGCCTCCCTCTTCAGCAGCTTCTGGGCTCGGTCGAATGGGTGGCCGGACAGGTCCCCCACTGGCATGTTTCGAATGTCGCGTGTTTCAACGTCGAAGATCCTGGGGCCGGACAGAGTCGTCGCAACGAGCTTGTCCCCTTCCCAGTCGACCCACTGAACGGCGGTTGCTCTGTCGAGCCACTGCGAGAACGACCCGCCCTTGGCGGGACGAGCTAGCGGATCCGGAGAAGAACCCAGCGTCAAGCAAAGGTGTTCGACGCCATCGTCGGTGCGACAGTACAGGCCGCGCTTGCCCGATCCCCGAGGCGCTCCCGGGATCGGCTTCTCGTAGACATCCTCAATGGCATCCCCTTGTGTCCCAATCTTCGACTGGACTCTGCGTTGTTGCGCAGCCGTTGCTGACCAGAACTGGAACGCAGCGACTGCCAACCCCAGCATCGCCAAAGTCCACGCCGGCGAGTCGCCCGACTTGTCCTTCGGGAGCACGGCAAACGCCACGACGCTAGCCGCCAGAGCAAAGGCCAACAGTCCCTCGACCACAGACAAACTGATCTCGATGTCGTCGATGTTGTGCCCATTGGAGGCCGCCCAACCGATCAAGGCGATTCCCAGCAAGAGAACCACGAAGAAGACGGGGATCAGTCCCAGCCACGCGGACAGACTCACGTTCACGGTTTCCACCCTCTGATTGTTCCTCAACGGGCCGTCAAAGCAGGTGCCGGCTGGCACAGTGTCATGGGTATCGGCCACGGGAACCGGGATCTGTTGTCGACCACGCCGCCGCCTCCGGGAGGCGTCCCAGTGTCGTCACCCTAACTCAGCCTGATGCGGTGAGCGCAGTTCAAGCTCGACGTCCTTCACTCAGATAGAACGCGCCTTGGCTCCGACGACCGCGGCGAAGCGATCCACGGCGTCCTCCTGAAGGCCCGGCAGGACATGCGAGTACGTGTCGAGTGTGATCAAGATCGAGGAGTGACCGAGCCGCTCCGAAACAACCTTCGGATGCACTCCGGCCATGAGCAGGAGGGTGGCGTGGGTGTGCCTGATGTCATGTAGCCGGATACGAGGCAGGCCCGCCCGTGCAGTCAGCCGATAGAACTGCGTCGAAACCACGTCCGGGTCGATCGGCGATCCGTCCTCGCGGGCGAAGACCAGATCGTTGTCCTTCCAGATTGAGCCGGCTCGGATGCGTAGCGTCGCCTGCGCCCGCTTTTGGGCGCGCAGGATCCCGACCGTTTCCGCGTCGAGTGTGATGCGTCGGCGCCCCTTGGCCGTCTTTGGCGCGCCGTAGCCCAAACCCTCAGCCCCCCGAATGTACGTCTGCTGGATGCTCAAGGCGGCTCCGTCGAGATCCACGTCACGCCATCGGAGCCCGAGCAACTCACCTCGGCGCATCCCGGTGAAAAACGCCACTCGCCACAGACAGAACAAACGATCAGAGCCAACAAAGTCTAGGAAGCCCGCGACTTGCCGGCCAGTCCATGTCCGCATGTCGATCCGACTCGTTGGGAGCTTGTGCGCCCTCTCAGCGGGGTTAGGGCCTGGAAGCAACCGATCCTCGATGGCATCGCCGAAGACCTTGGTCAGCATCGCCGAAACGTTGTGTACGGTCTTCTGCGACAACGGCCGTCCGCCGCGACCGCCGTTCTCTGCGAGTTGCTGGTACAGAGCGCGAAGCCGGGCCTTCGTGACTGCCCCGAGGCGCAAGCCGCCAATCGCGGGCAAGACGTAGCGCCTGGCCGCCGACTGGTAGTTCACGAATGTGCTGCCTCGCACTTCACCGCGTCGGCTCGCGATCCACTGCTCGAACCACTCCCTGAACGTGAGCTTTGTGGGCTCTTGCTCGCCTCTGGCAGCTCGTGACTGGGCGTCCCCCATCGCGGCCACAGCCGCTTCTTTCGTCGCAAAGCCACTGCGATGCTGCTGCTTGCGCGGTTCCCCAGGCCCGCTCAAGTCGACTGTGTAGGACCAGGTGAAGCGGTCGCTGCCGCACGGACATCTGCGTTGAGCTGAGTCTTTCCCGCATACCTTGCAGCGGCGGGTGACCCTCCCCTGTCTCATCGTCGGCCACCCTTCGCCGGCGATGGAGCAGCCGCGTTCGAGGTGGGGCGGTTGGAGCGGACGATGACAGACATGGGCAGGCCCGAGTACGTCCCCTTACCTGGGGCAGGGCCTGACCTCGGCCTGTCGACTCGATGGTAGCTGCCGCTGGGCGGCGCGTCATCAACCATCGCAGAGGCTCCGAACGGACGTCACGGACTGAATGAGATCCGCCAGCTGATCGGCTGCCAGGCCGCATTCGGCGCACCTGAACCCAATGGTTTCGGACGCCTCCCAGTCAGCCTCATCGCGATTGGCCGGGTCGTATGACCAGTTGATGTCGCCGCTGTCATCGAACCCGATGATCTCGACGGCGATGAACCGCGGTGTCCGCTCCTCAGCGTCGATGTCTGGCGATCCGCAGTTGCGACAGACGTACGTGGCCATCATCGGGTCGCCGCGCCCTTCGCCGAGCCCTCGTCGATCAGGATCACGCAGACATCCCGGTCGATGTGCCGCAGTTCGGCGACCTGGCTCGTCGTGAGCCCGAGCGTCTCGCCTTCGGGTCCCACCCCGCCGGTGAACGCCACATCACCGGCGATCCAGTCGCCCGCGAGAGGGCAGATCAGTTCGGCCTTGAAGTTCCGCTCAGGGTCGCTGACCAGCTTGCCTTCTTCGTTGATCCAGAGAGTTGCCGCCGAGCCGGCAATGTGGAAGTCGACCGCCTCGACGTAGCCGCCTACGGCCTGCTGCAGATCCTCAAGTTCCGGGATGCCGTCGTGGAAGGCCATGCTGCCGTCGACGGCGAGAGTCGCCCATTTCATCTCGTTCCCTCACTCCGACTCTCGTCGGTATTCCTCGCGGAATAATCCGCGCCGCTTGGTTCGCCTTCGAGGACCCGCCGCCGGGCCTGCGTCAGGACCGGAAGCTGCTCGATCAAGAGCCGCTTGCCGACCTGCACCTCGGCGGCCGGGATGCCAAACATCTGCGCCGTAGCCAGAAGCGGGGCTTCTGTGATGAGCCTCGATCCGGGCTCATACCGCAGCCTCCGATTGACCAAACCGCTCTCGACCCGAAACAGGAACCGGGCGGTGATGTCCTTCTGGCGCCTACGATCCGGCGTGTACTGAGACACCCAGTGACGCCACGGCCGACTCGCTCGGAGGAAGTGGGCGATAGCGCGCTTGCCCTCGCGCGTGAACTGGTCGTAGGTCGATGCGGGGTAGCCGGCGAGCAACTCGTCGGGCGGGATCGAGGTTGCTTCGTTCTCGGCCCATGCCGAGGCCGACGCCGCCCAGTACTCGGCGGTCAGGATCGCGCCGAGTGGCAGGGCGTCTCGCATGGCGCCGGTGCCGACCGTCCAGAGGTCCCGCGTGAACCCGTGCGGGATCAGTTCCGCCAGCTCGTCCCGGCTGATCGGGTTCGCGGCCCGGATGTCGTCGCCTGGGTACTTCGTGGTCCCCGCCAACGACCAGAGAGCCGACATCCTCTCGAATGGCGATCTCGATCGGTCGAGGAAGACGTCCTTCCGAGTCTGCAGATCACTGGCCCGGAAGACCCGACCGACCACCGGATCGACCTTGATGAGCCGCTCTGTCGCCACGACCAGATCGCAACTGGAACGATCCTTGACGGCCGCCGCGGCTCGCTCGGTGAGCATCGACGCAAGTTCAAGCCCTCGCCGGGCGCCGCCCTTGCTGCCGCAGGCGGCCATGCCGGCGAGAACCAGGGCTGGATCGCCGAGGCCGACCTCCTCGAGGAGGATGATCGGCAGTCTGTACAGGACGTACTTGGGGTCGTGGTTCCAGAGCGCAGCCACGAACCATCGGGCCGCGTCGCTGTTGCCACGTCTGATCGCTTTCTGCCACGCGGATGTTGCTCGCCACTTGTGATCGGGATCCGCGAGATGGGCCTGGCCAGCGACCGCGGCGAACTCTGCGAGCCAACGCTCGATCAGCAGCCGGCGTTGGTCGTCGAGCGTCTCCGCGGAGCCAGTGTTCGAGGTCATTCCGACCTCTCCCGACCAACCACTCCCAGTCGGTGATCGCCCGGACTGTCAAACGCCACGCCCCGGTCGCGGAGAGAGACAAACGACCCGCCCGCGATCACGATGTGGTCGAGGACGGGGATGTCGAGGAGTCGCCCTGCGGCGATCGCCTCGGCGGTCAGGCGCAGATCGTCAGGTGAGGGTGTCGGGTCGCCTGAAGGGTGATTGTGGAGGACAAGAATGCTTGCGGCCTGCCGGCGAATGGCTTCGGTGAACAACTCCGCGATGCGGACGAGCGATGCCGACACATTGCCCATGTAGACCGTGGGAACCGCCAGGACCCCATTGCGAGTGTTGAGGACTGCGACGCGCAACTCCTCGCGTTCGAGGGCTGACATTTCGTCCACGAGCATCTCGGCGATGTCACGTGGGGCGTGGATCTGGCGGCCGGCGACTCGTCCGAAGCGGAGCCGCTCGCCGCACTTGGGGCAGTCCGCGAAGCTGACGCCGTTCTCGCGGACGATGCGTAGGCCCCCGTCCGGCAGGGCCGGCTCAGGGGTCGGTGGGGGCTCCTGCCCGACGTCCTCGGGCGGTAGGCTTGTGCCTGGGTAGTTGGGCATGTACGTGCTCTCCTATCCGATTGGCGGGATGGTCGTTACCGCGACCATCCCGTCTTGCTGCATGGACTGGCCGCAACCGCGTCTGCGGTCCGGCCGCCGTATGGGGCCGCGGCGAACCCGCTGCCACTCGCGGCGCGATGAGCCCGAGCGCCGACGCAACCCCTCCCCAGCCGTCATCCCGCTCGGCTTCTAGCTCGCGCAGGTACGTCGACGTCGTCGCGATGCTGCGATGTCCGAGGAGCGAGCAGACGTCTTCGATGGAGGCGCCGGATTTCCGCCGGAGCTTCGCCGCGGTGTGGCGCAAAACATGGGGTGAGACGCCAACAAGCCCGGCGGCTGTCGCATGGCGCCGCAGATGGGCGTAGAAGGTTGCGTCAGCTACGGGGAACACAAGTTCGCCGTTCCCGACAGGACGGCCCGCCGCATCGGCCGCGTCGAGGATCGCGAGCCATGCTGGCCGGGGCAACTCGCGACGTCTGATCCGGCCGCCCTTGGCGCGCACTTCGTACAGGACGGCGTCATCCGAGGGCGCCGTGACCCGAAGCTCGACGAGTTCGGCCCGGCGCAGGCCCGTCATCACGCCGGTCAGGATCATTGCCCGGTCCAGCAAGCCAGACCGCGTGTTGGGGATGACCGAGAGCAGCCGTCGCACTTCGTTGGCTGTCAGTCCGCGAGGCGCTGGTCGGCGAGCCATCGGCCGGCGAATGTCGGCCGCCGGGTTCTTCTCGATCGCGCCCATCCGCCTCGCGAAGTCGTAGAAGGCCGAGATCGCGGCGAGTCGGACCGTGACCGTGGAAGGGGCGGGCGTCGCCCCGAACTCGTCGGGGTGGTAGGCGAAGCGGTGGACGTCCAACGGCGTCGCTGAGGCGGGATCGCCTATGCCGTCGAGGAAGCGCGCGACCGTTTGGCCGTAGGTTTCGACGGTGCGCCGGCTGCCCGTTCGCCCCTGCTTCTCGACCAGGAACCCGACTGCGATTGCCCGCCAGGACTCGTCGAGCCAGTCACTCCCTGACCGTTCGAGATCGAGAGCGAGGGCTGGTTCCATCGAACTTATCGTGCTTCGCCGGCGAGCGGGGTCAAGTTGAAAGTCGCCGACGGCGCCATGGCAGGGCGTCAGCCGAACGGCGCTCCCAGTTCCGCAAACGTGGCCAGGACCTCGCTGATGAACGGACCCTCGGGCTTCACCATCGGGTGTTTGGCGACGACCCAGGCGCAGTCGCCCCTCATACCGACGTGTAGTTGACGGTATGCGTGCGCGACGGCATGGCTGCGTGCCGCTCCCGCGTCTCCGCCGATCCGCGAGTCTAGAATGTCGGCAATGCGGGTCGGCTTCCCCCTCGCCGGCCTCGCTCGCGCCCGTCGGCTACCCCCTCAGCTGACGGGCGCTTCCATGCCTGGTCTGGCCCTGCCGAGACCCCCATCCTATTTCGACGAAACGCCCTCTTGGAGCCACGGAGCGCGACGATCGAGGTCGGGGTGGCCAGATGCCCACCTCTGCCGCCACGGCCTCCTGGGGCATTAGAAAGCCCATCCGCCGCCACAGTGCAGTCGCTTCTGGCGAACAGCTGATAGCTACACGCGGCGCCGAGTCATGTCGGCACGCCGGTCTGCAGTCGATCCAACGGGGCCTTGGTCGCAGCCTGAGGCGGCTCGTTGCGCGTCGCCGGTACCGGCCGGGAACGCTCTCGCTCGCTCGGCCCTGCCGATGTCGATCCGCTTCGATCTCCGGATGGGGACAGGCACATCGAGAGTCGCCGACCGCGATCCGTCGGGCCGGGCCATCGTCACGCTCGCCATGATCGCATCCGCGAGGTCGTGATCGCCCCGCAGGCACAGCAGACACCTACGCCGAGGCGGAAGGCGGACTGGCTCGCCGCGCTCCACGTGCCGACGCGCCCGGATCATATAGGCATTGGGCACTGCAGGCTCCACGTCGCAGTCGCAGACCTGATCGCCGATCCTGATCCGACAACAGCAACGCTCCACGAGAGGGTTGCCAGTCCGGGTCGCCCACCTGACACGGCGCTCGACGTTGGCCAGAGCCTCTTCCATGGCATAGGCGAGGGCGTGCGGCAGGCTCGATACTCGATCGGTCGACATACCCAGATCCTCGGTGCGGACTATTCCGTGCGGAATGATCCGCCGGCGCCGACCGGCTACATCGTCGAGAGGATCTTCGCCTTGAGCGCCTGGAACTCCGTCTCGGTGATGAGCCCCTGCGTCCACATTTCTTTGGCCTTCGCCATCCGCTGAACCGGGTCTTCGGCTGACTCCGCTGGCGCGGCCGGCGTAGGTACACCCGGTCCGGCCGAGAACGGCATCGAGCCCAGGAAGACGCCGCCGGACTTCGCGCGCGCCTCTTCCATCTCGCGAACTCGGCGCCGCTCCCGCCATTCCTGCTCGAGCTGCTGCGCGATCCCGTACAGGCGCTTTGCCTGCTGCTTCTCGAGGTTTCCGACCTTCTGGGCCACGCCGCTCGTGTTGCCGACGGTGATCTCCGACGACATCATCCCCTGGTTCATGCTGACCGAGACGACGTCGCGCCACTGGAAGTCGACGAAGCTGATCCGGCCGATGATGCCTGGCCTGTAGAGGATGATCCGGTTGGTCGTGACGACCACGGCGTCCTTCTTGATCGTCATGGCCGTCGGGTTCTGCAGGGCGATGTAGAGGATCTCCTCATTCGCGGTCAGGATCGCCACTACCTCGCCCGCGATCTTCTGAAGTTGGGCGCTCTCCTGCTGCGGGTCCGTGAACTTAATGGGAATGTTGCCCTGCATTTCGCCCTCTGCTTCTGATTGCTTCCTTGTTGACTGAGTCAGTTCGACAGCGTGGCCGACCACAGGCCCTTGCAGTTCAGGAGGCCGGTCCAGTCCTCGTACAGCACGTAGGAACCGGCGGGAACGTTCGTCCACAGGTCGTCGCCGGTGTAGTCCTTCGCTTCTGGCAGGATCGCCGAGGTGCTCTTGACCGCCGGGCCGTTAGGCTTCGTGGACAGGATCAACGCGAAGTCGCAGCCAGCGGTATCGGCCGTCGCGCTCCAGGCCACCTTGTAGGTACCGGCCGCGAGGGTGAACTCGTTGCTTACGCCGGTCTTGGAGTTGCCGCCGAGGACGATCGGCTTGGCGGCAGTTGGGCTTGGGGCGACCGTAGCGGTTGCCTTCGATGACGGGGTCCGCACGGGCGTGGCCGTGGGCGCGATGGTGGCTGTCAGGGTGGGAGTCGCGGCAGCTGGGATGCTCGTGGCCGGTGACGTCGAAGACGCAGCCGCAACGGGCGTCGACGTCGCACCAGGTTGGGTCGACTGTTTCTCGTTCAGACCTATGTACTCCATCGAAGCCAGGTACACGACGGCCAATACGAGCGATACCCCGATCCGCAGGCGACGGTCGGCCTGGACGCGAACCATCCTCCCGAGCAGCCAGTACGCGATGTCGTAGACCAGCGGCCCGAAGAGCACATAGAAGAAGCCGCCGACTGCGAGGACAGCGACGATCAGCGCCCGCACGCCGATCGGTCCCGACCGCACTCTGGGCTCGCACCATTTCCAGCATTTGCTCGCGATCGGCATCCTTGGCCCACCTCTCCATTGCGGATCGCGGACTGCGATCCTCTCGTGGATCGTACGCGAACCCGACCGCTGATGCTACTCATAGTGTGTAGACTCAAAGTCGGCGGGCCGCCTAGCGTCGGACCATGGCCGAGTCCGCAGCAGAACCCATACTTCAGGCGTTCGGCCTCGCCGTGCGGAACCTTCGCCGCGAGAGGGGCCTGTCGCAGGAGGAGTTCGCCGATCTCGTGGGAGTCCATCGCACTTACATGGGCGGGATCGAGCGAGGCGAACGAAACGTCAGCCTCGTGAACATCGGCAAGATCGCGGAGAGCCTTGGGCTGTCGCTCGGCGATTTCATGACCCACGTCGACTTGGCTCTGTCTTCCTCGTCGGCGAGCCGGACGTAGAGTACTGATGGCGCCGATCCGCTGGGAGGACGTCTCCACCGACGCCTACGAGCGCATGGTCGCGTGTTTGCTGAGTCATCTGAACCCAGAGGTCCTCCGGGTCGACGGCTCCGGCGGCGACGGAGGTCGAGACGCGCAGTTCATGTCGCCGTCCGGCCTGGTCGTGTACCAGCTGAAGTCCTTCACTGGTCGGCTCGGGCCGACTCAACGGAGACAAGTCGTTCGGTCCCTCACTTCGGCGTCAAAGCTCAATCCAACCAGCTGGTTCTTGGTGGTCCCAATAGACCCGACGCCGGCAGAGCTTTCTTGGTTCGAAGGGCTAGCGGGCCAGGTGCCGTTCCCGATCGAGTGGAGAGGTCGGACCTGGCTCGACAGCCAGTTTGCTCGGTCGCCTTTCATCGCCGCGTACTACCTGGGCGACACCAACGCTGAAGTCCTTCAGTTGCTGCGCGAGCTAAACAACGAACAGGCTGCGCTGTCGAAAGGCGTACCCGACGCGGTGGCACGGGTCCAATCCGTGGTCGGACGAGCGAACGAGCTTGATCCGCAATACCGCTTCCGGATGACGTCAGACGGCGAGAAGACCCAGATCGAGATCCTTCCCCGGTATGTCGGCGCGGAGAGAGACCGGCCCATAACGATGAAGTTCCGGGTTGAGATCCCGGCAACCACAGCGGAGGGTATCGCTAAGTTCGAAGAGGTCCGCCGCTCATACGACTACGGAACAGCGGTCGACATCTCTGCCGACAACGTGCGGGATCTGGCAATCGACGCGCCCGCCGGCCTCGATGGCATCTTCGGGTCGGCCATTGTCTCGATGGGTCCCGCTGAGCCGGGCACTACGACGCCCTGGCAGGTCGAGATGGTAGTGCTAGACCCAAACGACCAGACCGTGGCCTCACTCGACGTCACGCTCAGAGTTCAGACGACAGGTCATCGCGGCTCGATCCTTGCGGGATCGGATCGGACGGGTGTGCTCCTGATCGAAGCCGAGCTCGACGTTCACGCTCTGCGGGCGCACACCAAATACAGCTTTGAGAGCGAGGACCGACTGCCGCACGATGTACTCCCCGCCGCGCGCTTCTTGGCCGCCTTCCGCAAGCCCAACCGGCTGATTTGGCTTGGCCGGTCCGGGGGTCCAACAAAGAGCCAACCGCAGGAGGGGCCGGACAGCCCAGTCGTGGATACGGCATTCGCCGAGTTCGTATCCAATCTCGCGCTCATCCAGACCTTCGCTGGCAACTTCCAGCCGATGGCGGGCGACATAACTCCCGAGGACCTGGTGGCAGCGGCAGCGGGAGCGGCACTCGCTCGAGGGGAGGCGATAACACTTCCGTGGCAGTCCGGAACCATGGTTATACCGCGCACCGCTACGCTCGGAGACCGCCGCAATGCGCTTGAGACCGCCTTCATTCTCGACAATGTCGTGCCCGGTCCGTTCGTGGTTAGGGTCCTTGGCGTGGAATACCCGCTCGGCCGACAGCGAGTTCAACAGGTGCTGTGCCGGCTTGCCGACGAACCGCCACGAGGACTGCTCGCGGACGAGCTAGAACAGGACATCGAAGTCCGGGTTGTTCCTGAGGCCAACAGCGCGATGATGCTGCGTCTTGCCTGAGCCCGTTTCGTCGCGAGTCGGCAATCGGAGCCGCCCGAGTTTGCTGACAGGATCACGATAAGTAGGTTTATGGTGATGCCCGAGCCTCGACGGAGCGATCGGTTGGGCATGTCCAGCTCTCGCCTTTGCCCTGTCCGCCGGCGGAGTCGATGAGTCATCATGCGGGCATGTTCATCGGAGAGCTTGGTGGCCGGTGGTGGCTGCCCGGCCAGAAGGAAACCGTCACAGGGACGCTGCACAGCGCCTGGGATGC
The DNA here is from genome assembly GCA_050010635.1 of Candidatus Limnocylindrales bacterium. Taxonomy (GTDB): domain Bacteria; phylum Chloroflexota; class Limnocylindria; order Limnocylindrales; family CSP1-4; genus Fen-1039. Next base: position 127,256 of record JBEKKR010000005.1, on the reverse strand, counting down.
CTGGCCGCTCGTCACAGGCATCGGGCTTCTGGAGCCGGCGACTCCGGAAGGCGTATTTCGGCACTTCGGGGGTCAGTTCGTCCGCCATGAGCTGGTCCTCGGACGAACCGTTGACGGCAAGGACGTCAGTCTGGAAAGCGTTGACGTCGGCTTGCGTCAAGTCCATCTGGAGACACCTGAGGACGCGAGCATCGAGCTTCAGGCTCAGCGGGCATACCTGGGGATCCACTTCGGACCGGAGCCGCCGGCCTTCCAGGGCGCAGAGGTCCGAGTTGAGTTCTTGCTCGACTTTCTGAGCCGCGACGCCATCAAAGAGGATTGGATCTACCAGGATGCACGCCAGGTCGGGGCTACGCTTAGTGCCAGCCGAGACGACGAGACGGTGATCATGTTCCCGGGGGGCACGCTTCGGGTCGGCCTTGACGTAAAGCTAGCCGGGGATCGTTGGCGTGAGCGAAGGATCGTCCGAGAGGCGCGAGCAGTGTTCCGCCTCGACCAGCCGATCCCGCCGCGGGAATGGCTCTCCTCGTATTTCACGCCGCTGGCGAGTCTTCTGAGCCTCGCTACAGGCGAACCCAGCGTACTGGAGAGCGTCGTCTTCCTGCAGCCGTCGGCGGAAGACGCAGACACGCGAGTGGAGCTGTTGTGGCGCGGCGAACCTCCCCAGCCCCCGAGGGATCGGCTACTGCTGCCCCACGAGATCCTGTTCACGACTGCCGACCCGCCTGTTCCGATGGACCAGATACTGACGTCATGGCTCCGAGCCTGGAAGGATCTCCGTTCGGTCCTCGAGTTGTTTTTCGCGACACGACGGAAGGCCCGTTTGTATGAGGAGCATCGGCTCCTGAACCTCACTCAGGCGCTCGAAGCTTTCCACCGCATCCGACTTGGCGGCCACCCTACCGACCCAGCCGTCCACGCGGACCGCGTCAAGCGCGTGCTCGCGACGCTTTCGGCCAAAGACCGTAAATGGGCCGGGCTACCTCTCAAGAAAGCCGCGAACGAGTTCACGCTGGCGGAACGCCTGAACCTGTTGGTGTCGGCCCACAGCTGGATGCTGGGCGACGTCGTGAGCGCGAACCCGAGGCAGTTCGGAGACGATGTGGCGTTGACTCGCAACTACCACACGCACTGGGACAAGGTTCGTGGGGCCGGCGCCACTACCGGCGTGGATCTCTGGCCCCTAAACGAGCGACTCACGGTCCTCGTCGAAGCGTGTCTCCTGACCGAGCTTGGCTTCCCAGAGGGAGCCGTCGAAGAGTGCATCAAGCGAGCAAGCGGCTCCTACCGGGCACTGAAGCTGAACGGACTCTAGTCGCCCAAGGGCGAATGGGCGGGCAGCAAACCACTGGGTATCGGCCGTCTATGATCGGAGCATGCCTGAACTCGTCCTGCATGCCAAGCCAGTCGGGACCGTCTTCGATCTTCTCGGCCGGAACGAGAACGACATGACGGCTGCCCTTGGATGGGGGCTTGCACGCAACCCAGCTCTTCTCCGCGGTTTCGTGGAGCGCCTTGTTCCGGGCCTATCCCTGACCGAGCCCGTGATGGTGGAACTCCAGGAGCACGACCAGGCCGATGGCGGCTTCACGGATGTCGAGATCAAGGCCGTAGAGTCGCACATCATCATCGAGGCTAAGCGCGGCTGGAACGTCCCATCGGATGCGCAGTTGCGTCGGTACGAAGCACGGTTCGCTTCGGTAGGAGCCCCCACTCAGAGGTTCGTTGTCCTAACGCAGAACGGAGCCGAGCAAGTCGTCCATCACCGGCTTGGCGGTTGGCGGCCAGCAGCGCCGATCTCCATCGACGTGCTCGGCTGGTCGGATCTTGTCGGGCTGGCGCGAGCGGCGAGTCGTGTAGGGCCATCTCCAGAGCGCCACCTCGCCGAAGAGCTGGCCACCTATCTTCGAGGAGTCGCCGACATGCGGGACACGGGCAGCAATCAGGTCTACGTGGTCGCGCTGAACCGGGACGCTCGGGAGGGATGGCCCGCCGACCTGACGACCGTCGCCGAGGTCGAGAGGCACCGGATCTACCATTTCCCGACGGTCGGGAGCTATCCGAAGATCGTCCCCAACTACATGGGTTTTCGCTACGACGGCTGGCTTCACTCAATCCACCACGTCGACGAGTACGTCGTTGCCGACTCGCCATACGGCCACTTTCCCGGTGCGCCTGAAATGAAGTGGGACGTGCCCAACTTCCTGCTCCACCTCGGGCCGCCGATCCGCCCTGATCACGAGGTCCGGACCGCCAAGGGCATTCCTCAGTCGATGCGCGTCACGGTCGACATCGACTTGTTGCTGACGTCGGCCACAATCACCGAGGCATACGCTCTGCAGAAGGCCCGACAGCGAGGCTGACGAGCGTGCCCGAACGCAACCGTTTGGGATGGAGCGCACGCGATCTCGCATTCAACGAGCTGCTCGGTTGCTAAGCTGGTGACGTCGTCGATCTTCGAGGGGGCATTGCCCGCGAACGCGATGACGTGAGCGGCAGGAACGTCGTGGCCCAGGCGCAATCGACCCCGAACGGCACTCTGACTCAGCAGGAGCTTGAGTCGCGCCTCTGGGCGGCCGCCAACTCCCTTCGAGGTCCAGTTGACCCCGCCGATTTCAAGGCGTACATCTTCCCGCTGCTCTTCTTCCGGCGGGTCAGCGACACCTGGGACGATGAGCACGATCGCGCGCTGGGGGACTTCAACGGCCAGCTGACGGAGGAGATCGAGGCCGACTACCACCGCTTTCAGATCCCGAACGGTTGCCATTGGCGCGACCTCCGCCGCCTGACCGAGAACGTAGGGGTTGGGCTCCAGAACATTCTCGATCGCGTCCAGCAGGCCAACCCGGACACCCTGGCCGGCATCTTCGGCGACGTCGGCTGGGGCAACAAAGAGAAGCTACCCGAGCACGCACTGCTCAACCTCATCGAGTCGTTCAACACCCTCGACCTGCGGCCCAGTAGGGTCGGCCACGACGTCCTCGGCAACGCATACGAGTACCTGCTCAGAGAGTTCGCGGACGCATCGGGAAAGAAGGCGGGCGAGTTCTTCACCCCGCGTCCTGTCGTGCGTCTGCTGACCCGCATCCTCGACCCCCAGCCGACCGACTCGGTCTACGACCCCGCGGTCGGCTCGGGAGGGATGCTCGTCGAGTCGGCCAACGAAGTAATCGAGTCGGGCGGGTCGGTTCGACAGATGCGGTTCGCCGGCCAGGAGGTGAACCTGACCACGTCCGCCATCGCGCGCATGAACCTCTTTCTACACGACATCGAGGACGCGCGCATCCGACGCGGCGACACGCTTAGAGATCCTCGCTTCCTCGACGCTGCCGGTCGCCTCGAGCGGTTTGACATCGTGATCGCAAATCCCCCATTCAGCCTCAAGAACTGGGGCGCCGACGTTTGGGCGCGCGATCCTTGGAGCCGAGCAGCATGTGGAGTGCCGCCTGCCAGCTTCGGCGACTACGCCTGGGTCCAGCACATGGTCGCGTCGATGAAGCCGATTACCGGGCGGGTCGGCGTCGTCATGCCACACGGGGTTCTGTTCCGCGGAGGCGCCGAGGGCCAGATCCGTGGCTGCCTGGTCCGATCCGATCAGCTCGAAGCCGTGATCGGCTTACCTCCGAACCTCTTCTATTCGACGGGGATCCCGGCATGTCTGCTGATCTTCCGAGCCACAAAGCCGGCCAACCGACGCGCACATGTTCTCTTCGTCGATGGGTCCAAATGCTTCGATAAGGGTCGGAACCAGAACCGGCTGCGAGACGAAGATGTAGAGACGATCCTGGCCGCGTATCAAAGCGCCGCCGACCCTGGGATAGAGGGCGGCGCGGCGGCCCGATTGGTGCCGCATTCGGAGATCGAGGCGAATGGCTGGGACGTGAACATCGGCCGCTACATGAAGAGCGTGGCGACCGAGGTTGTCGATGTGACGACCGCCCTCGCTGAACTGGCCGAGGCGCAGCTTGCTCTCCACGAGGCTGAGGATCGCCTGGCTGAGCGACTCCGCGAGGCCGGGTATGCGTGAGGCATGGCGCTCGGTCAATCTGGGATGCCTGTTCAAAGCGGACAACCGAAGGCTTGGGAGCGTCGCTGACGAGCCCCCCGTGTTCTCACTGTCGAAGCACGACGGTCTTGTGTTGGCAAGCGAGTACTTCGACGCTCGGGTCGCCTCAGCCGATCTGCGGCAGTACAAGGTGGTGCCGCCGGGCGGCTGGGCGTATTCAAACATCCACATCGACGAAGGCTCGATTGCTCGGAATGTCCGGGGCGAGTTGGGCGTCATCAGCCCCATGTACACGACGCTCAGCTGGTGCTCCGCTGACCACGATCCTGGCTTTTTCGCCCTGCTGCTGCGAACCCCCAAGATGCTCGCTGAGTACAAGGCCAGGGCTCAGGGAACAGTCGACCGGCGGCGGAGCCTGCGACTCTCCGCGTTCGCGGCAATCACAGTTGATGTCCCGCCCCTGGCCGAGCAGCGGCGCATCGTTGATCTCGTGGCCGCCGTTGATACAGCCCGGTTCAGTGATCGGGTCACCGATGCCTGCGGGGCAGCGGCTCGTGCCTTGATGAACGAGATCATGGCCAGTGCTAGCGATTGGGTCGCGCTCGCCTCGGTCGTGTCGAAGGCGCGCGCGGGCGGAACCCCCTCGCGCCAGGAGCCCTCATTCTTTGGAGGCTCCATTCCGTGGCTTAAGTCGGGCGAGGTGGACGCCGATTGGATAGACCGCGCCACCGAGTCGCTGACCGAGCCAGGATTAGCGAACTCGTCAGCGTGGGTCATGCCCTCAAGGTCAATCGTAATCGCGATGTACGGCCAAGGATTGACTGCAGGCAGCGTTGGCTTTACCGCAGTTCCTATGGCTGCGAACCAGGCTGTCCTAGGGCTAGTCCCAGACCCCAATAGAGTCGAGCCGAGGTTCCTCTTCCACTGGTTGCGCAGCAGAAAGGACTCGATGCGCGACCGTCGTTCGGGCAGCAGTCAACCGAACCTCAACAAGGAGACCGTGATCCAGGAGCCCGTTCCCGTAGTGGAACTTGACCGGCAGCGGGTCGTGGCCAGCGTATTGGACGCTCTGTCAGAGACGAGCGGCAACAGCTCGAAGGTTGTTGCTGCTGCCGAGCGAGCGCGGACGGCTCTGGTAGCAGACCTTCTTTCCGGCGAGCACGAGATCCCCGAGTCCTACGATCGCTTCCTCGAAGGCGCCTCATGAGCGAGTTGAGCGAGGCCGCCGTCCAGCAGGCGCTCGTCGAGCGTCTGAGCAGTCGCGACATCGGCTGGCACTTCGTCCCCGGTGGCAGTCTCGATCGCCCGCCCGACGCCGTCATGATCGAGACCGAGGTGGTGGCTGCACTTCGGCGGCTCAACCCAGCCATCGCCGCGCAGCCGGAGCGCGTGGATGAGGTTCTGCCGAAGCTTCGAGCGGCGATCCTCTCGGTGGCGAACGACGGCCTCGTCGAGGCAAACCGTCACATGATCGAATGGCTCCGCGGCCGGCAGACGATCCGGTTCGTCGGGTCCGACGATTTCGTGCCGATCAACCTCATCAACTTCGCGAGCCCGCACTCAAACGCCCTGGTCGTCTCGACCGAAGTGACCTACCACCCAGGCGCTGAAGAGCGCCGGTACGACTTGGTTCTGTGGGTCAACGGGTTCCCGCTCGTCGTCGGCGAGACGAAGACGCCGATCAGCGAGAGCACCTCCTGGCTCAACGGCGCCGGCGACATCCACTCGCTCTACGAGGTCAGGACCCCTGGCTTCTTCGTGCCCAACATCCTGTCATTCGCGACCGAGGGCAAGGAGTTCCGCTACGGCGCTATCCGTCAGCCGGCCCAGGACTGGCTACCGTGGTCGCGAACCACCGATCCAATCGGGCTGCCAGGACTCGCCAGCGCGCTCGCTTCTGCCGGACTTCTCCTGACGCCGGAGATGGTGCTCGACATCCTGCGAACGTTCACGCTCTTCTCGCGTCGCAGCTCCACGGCGGGTGGCTACACGACCAAGATCATCCCGCGCTACCCGCAGGTCGAGGCGGTCGACGCCATCGTCGCGCGAGTGCGCGACCCCAACCGCCGCAGCGGGTTGATCTGGCATCACCAGGGTTCGGGCAAGACGCTCGTGATGGCGTTCGCGGCCGCGAAGCTGCGCCAAGCCGCTGACCTCGATGCACCGACGATCCTGATCGTTCTCGATCGGCTCGATCTGATCGAGCAGGTTAGTTCCGAGTTCGCCTCTGTTGGCCTGCCGGGTCTGAAGGTGGCTGAGACGAAGGATCACCTACGCCGGCTGCTGCGCGAGGACTCTCGCGGCGTCATCGTCACGACTATCTTCCGGTTTGCCGACGCCGGCCTCCTCAACGACCGCCAGAACATCGTCGTCATGGTTGACGAGGCCCACCGCACGCAAGAGGGCAGCCTCGGTCTGGACATGCGGTCGGCGCTCCCGAGTGCACGCTTCATCGGTCTGACGGGGACTCCGATCTCCACGGCCGACCGGAACACCTGGGCGACCTTCGGGGATCCAGACGATCCCGAGGGCGTGCTCAACCACTACTCGGTCGAACGGTCGATCGCCGATGGCGCAACGCTGCCCATCCACGTCGAGACACGACTCGTTGACTTCCACATCGACAAGGAAGCACTCGACGAAGCATTCGCCGAGCTGACTCAGGGCGAGGGCCTCGACGAAGACGAGCGCGGATACCTGGCCCGTCGAGCCAGTCGAGCCGACCGGCTGTTCAAGACGCCGGCCAGGATCGAGGCCGTTTGCGCCGACATCGTGGAGCACTACCGCCGCAAGGTCGAGCCGCTCGGCTTGAAGGCGCAGGTCGTGGCGTTCGATCGCGAGCTGTGCGTCGCCTACCTCGGCGAGATCCAGAAGCACCTGCTGCCGGGCGAAGAAGCGATGGTCGTAATGACGACGGCCAAGGACGACCCGCCTGAATGGGACGTCTTTGATCGCGAGCGGTCGGCAGAGATTGCGATCCGCGACCGCTTCCTCGATCCGGCCGACCCGCTCAAGTTCCTGATCGTGACCGCCAAGCTCCTCACGGGTTTCGATGCGCCCGTCGAAGGAGTTATGTACCTCGACAAACCGCTGAAGGCCCACACGCTGTTCCAGGCCGTTTGCCGCACCAACCGTCGCTGGACGAACCCTCGCACCGGCCAGGAGAAGCTCTACGGCCTGGTCGTCGATTACGTTGGCCTCGGCGCAGAGTTGGCGCGGGCCGTGGCCGTCCGGGACACTGGACTGCGTAAGGCGCTGCCGGCCGATGTCGATGAGCTGATCGAGCTGCTCGGCGAGTGGGTCGGTGCGGCGATGGCTCCGTTTGTCGGTGTCGATCGCGCGGCGACCGGATACGACCAGCTCATGGCGGCCCAGGAACGGATCGCCACCGTCGAAGCGCGGGCGGCGTTCGCCATGTCATTCCTACGATGCGAGGGCCTCTTCGAGTTGATGTGGCCCGATGAGCGCCTCCGTTCGATCGAGATCGACTACCGCTGGCTCGCGCGCGTGTACGCATCCGTGCAGCCTGTCGCCGACCCGAATGCGCTGCTCTGGCACCGGCTCGGCGCCAAGACCGGCGAGCTGCTCGGCAGGTACGTCAGCGATGTGGAGATCGACGCTGGCGGCCTGGAAACCATCGCCATCGACGCGGGTACGTTGGAGGCGCTCAAGCAGCTCGAGCTATTCCCGACCGGCCGAAGCCCGCTGGAACCTCCGACGATTGACGACGTTCTGGACACCCTCGCCGGCCGACTGCAACGCAAGCTCACCGGATCGGGCACCCATCCGGTCTGGCGGGCGCTGTCCGAACGGCTCGAGGAGCTGCGCCGCGTCAGGATGGAGAGTGCGCGTGACTCTGTCGAGTTCCTCAAGCGGCTCCTGGACCTGGCTCGCCAGATTGTCGGGGCCGAACGCGCCGATGCTGATGGCCGACTCGATCGCTTCCAAGTCCTCGATCCGGACCGGGGCGCCCTCACCCAGATCCTGCAGGAGTACGCGCCGGCCGGCACGCCGGTCATCGTGGAGCATGTCGTAGAGCAGATCGACGCGATCGTGAAGCCCATCCGCGGCACACGCTGGCAAGAGAGCCAGCCCGGCGACCGTGAAGTCCGCCGGCAGCTCCGCCTCGTCCTCAAGAACAACGGCCTGCCGCCGGCCGGCGACCTCTACGACCGGGCGTACGACTACATTCGCGAGCACTACTAGACCAGGGCGCACACGCCGTCGTGCCGGGACCGCTTCCGCCAGGTCGCGTTGGAGGTCCTGCTGGTGCCATTCCAAGGAGCGCGTGTCCCGCTGCGCCCTCGCTGTCAGGCGCGTCTGACGGTCTACTGCGAAGTGACGACGACGCCGATCGCGGGGAGGTGTAGAGTTCAACTAGTGTTCAATACGAGAGGAGGCAGTCTTGCCATTGACACTGCCAGAGCCGATCACGGACCGGCTCATCAACTCCCCACTCAAGTTGGTCGTGTGCCAGGTTCGCTTCGAGGAAACCGCATCCGTCTCCGATCCGAAGACCGGGTTGGCACTATTTCAGAGCCTCGGCGGGGACTCGGGGCCGTATCCCCAGTTCAGTGAGTTCCGGGGCCAACAGGTCGACATCACCGTTGCGCCTGGGAGTCCGATCTCAGCTCAACAGACCCAACTGGCAGGTTGGAAGTTCGTGTCCGATGACCGAGCTTGGAGCGTGGTCATCCAGCCCAACAGTGTGTCCTTGGAAACGACGGCCTACACAACCTGGACCGCCGACTTCGAGGCGAGACTGAGGGCGATCCTTGAAGCTGTCGTGACGCACGTCAACCCAGCTATTCAGATGCGACTGGGCCTGCGGTACATCGACGTGATCACGCATCAGGGCATCGAGTCTCCCAAGGATTGGAGAGGCTGGATCTGCGAGTCCCTGCTCGGTCCGGTCATGCACCCGGACTTTGGCTCAGGCGTCCTGTCGGCACAGCAGCAGCTGGAGATAGACGCTGGAGATGGCATCAAGTGCACGCTGCGACACGGTACTGTTCTTGAGGCCACCAACGCGAGCCCAGCCTATCTGCTTGATTGGGACATTCACACAGACGCGGCCAAGGCTCTCGACGTGGCCGAGGTGTTCACGACTTTGTCGGCCTTCAATCATCTTGCCGTGCGACTCTTCCAGGTCGCGATAACGCCTGCGATGTTTGAAGAACTCAGGAGAAACTAGCTGTGGAAACCGGGATCTGGGGCCAGGCGCGGGTCGAACCTATGCCTGCCCTATGGCTCGCTGACACGAGGAGGCAGTCGGGAACACCGTCGATGAGCGGCTTCGAGTCGGACTTCGAGGGCAGGTCTTTCCCTGGCCAGCAGTCGATCCTAGTCGACGCGGATAGCGCGCAGTGGCCGACTTCCGTTGTTGGCAGCCTCGGGATGTTGGAGCAACTCGGAGAGGCGCTCAGACAACTTGGCGCCAAGGTTGGATTTGATCTGGCGGCTCCCGCTGCGGCCGTGCTGCCGGCCCACCGACAGCAATCCGGCGTCTCGGCCCTCGACGCGGTCGACGCAATCGTTGAGATGTTCGAGCTGCCAATGGAGGCCGTCACCGCAATGGCCGGGATTGGACGGACCACGCCCATGTACTGGAGACGAACCGGCACGTCGCCGAGGCCCAGCACCGTCCGTGATCTGTGGCGCCTGTACGGCATGGCAATGAGTCTGCAGGCCGCGCTCGGAACTGCCGGTACGCGCGTCTGGCTCCGCTCGGGAGCGTCATCGCCATTGACGCTGCTGGAGGCAAAGGACCTCGGTAAGTTCGAGCGTCTCGTATCCCGCGTTGCATTCAATCCGGTCTACACCAGGGCTTTCAGTCCGGCTGTGGACACGAATGCGGAGTTCGACGTTGAGGTCGGCTCCGGCGCGCCCGCTCGCGCATCCCGCCGAAGGGTCCGCCGAGGTCGGCTTGGGTGATTGACGATCGGGTTCCTCCGGAATGGCCACAAGCGGTGCTAGACGCCGTTCGCCAGTTCCGGCAGGGCGACGTCGTCGACCAACCACCGTTTTTCTACTTTCGCAGCGACCAACACCCCTTGTGGGGGTTGCATCTCGAGCCCGCCGATGATGGCGAGGACGGGTCGATCGTCGACCTGGACCTCGCTGAACGTCCTCCCTACGGCCTGATCACGACGCAAACATGCGATCTGTACGAAGAGGGAAAGAAACCCCGCCAGCCGTGGTTTGCCGTTGCACCCGTCTACGACTTCACCTCGAACCTGAAGAGCGGTCAACGCGAACAGATCCGTCGAGGTGAAGTGGGGCACCTGGTGCTGCTCACTGCGGACTGGCTTGGGGTTGGAACCTGGGTAGCCGACCTACGGATCGAGGTCCCCGTTGAGAAGGGCTGGCTAGTTGGTCGAGATCCCCGGCAAGGCTTCGCTTCGTTGACTGATTACAAGACGCTAGCTGGACGATTGGCCATGCGCCGCGGCCGCCCTGCGCTCTCAGCCGCCCTGACCGCACACATCGTGCTCCCACTTCGGACATGGCTGAAGGACAAGGGGCGGAAGCACCGAGACGAGGTCGAGTCTCTGCGCCTACTCGCGGCCGACGATCCGGCAGTGAGCAAGGTCGCCGGACTCATTGTCGTCACCGCCGGTGATGACCTATCGGACGAGGCCAAGATCGCTTGGACGGAGTTTGAGAATGGCCTTATCGACACCGCCTCCACGCACGGAGTCACGGCCCTCCCGTTCAGGTATGGCACGTACGACGATTTCTCGGGCCGCGACATTGTCGCGTCGGTTCAGCTGGACTTCGACCACCTGTCGCCCATCGACTAGCTGCTTCAGACGCTAGCTGTGCCGGCAGGGTCGGAGGCTCCGAGGCTGACTGGACCTCCCCGATGATCTTGATAATGGGTCTTATGGTTATGCTCGTGCCAAAGTGGCCCGGCGCCTTGCGGAGGGCACGCTGTCAAGCGCGAGCAGATACTCAGACGATCGCGGAGGGAGGCACGAGCGGATGTCCGTCACGGTGTCCATTGAGCGTATGGACGGCGGGCCGCGCCTCCTGATTGAGTGCGCGGACGATCTCGCGGTTGCATTCTTCTCGAACGATGCCAGCTCGACCGGGAGTGACTCTTTCGATGCTCACGCGGGCGCCGGCACGCCGGATCGCGTCACTGACAACGACATCACCGTGATCAACCAGACGATGCGGGCGCGCTCACCACACGACCAGTGGAACAAGTTCACCCGCCACGACGAGCCTCTGACCTGGTTGGCCGCCCTCGACCCATCGTGGGACTTGTTCGACCTCAGCGCCGCTGAGTGGGTGCGTGTCCGTCCTGCGATCGAGCAAGCTCTCCGTGAGGTCATCGGCCCCTACCGCAATCTCGCCGTCGCGACGAAGGTTCTCCACCTGAAGCGGCCCGGCATCTTCCCCGTACTCGATAGCCTGGTCGTCGACCAGATCGGCGGCGGCAGCCATCCGGCGATCGAGATGGTGTCCCATCTGCGCGACCAGGGCATCGCCAATCGCGCTGCTCTGGACGCGATCCGCGAGCGCCTCGCCGCTACCATCGTCGATGACCAACCGATCCGTCGAAGCCCAGTGCGGATCCTGGACGGGCTCCTGTGGACGAGTCACCCGCGGACGAGTCTTGCCGCGAAACACCTGATCGGCTGGGAGAGAGTCATGCGGCCAGGAGGTCCAAGCAGGTGAACGACACGGAGGATCTCGCTGAGTCCTACCTCGACAAGAGCCCGGACGCCGGACGGATCGGCAAGGCGGTCGAGTACCTGATCGCAGCTTCTTGCATCCTCGCCAGTGGAGCCAGGCTGAACGTCTCCACGTCGATGGTCGACGATGAGGGCGTTGATCTAGTCTTCCACGGCCGGGGCAGCAGCGCGACACTGTCCGCCCAGGTGAAGGCCCGGCTCACGACCGGCAAGCACGTCCAGCAGGGCAGGTTCCTCGCCTCGGTTCGGCAGCAAACCTTCAGGCCACGCGACGATCTGTACCTGCTCTTCGTCGTGGCGGACGCCGAGAAGGCGACCTTCGGACCGGTCTGGCTTGTTCCGAGTGCAGTCTTCTCAGAAAGGGCTCGGCCTGTTGGGGCTCGCCAGAACTTGCGCTTCTCCGCCTCGATGGCCGAGGGCACCGAGGACCAGTGGCGTCGGTATCGTCTCGAGCACGACCAGCTGGTTGCGAAGATCCTCGAACTACTCGAACGGGCCGACAGTCCGGCCAGCTAGAAGCCCCCGCGACGCTCTCTACCGGGCGGGCTTGGCGTATCTACCGGGCGGGCTTGGCGTAGAAGACCTTCAGCTGGTTGAGCGCACCTGGTCCGACGTGGTGGTCGTGTTGGAGGCGCCCGGCAACGATCCCGGGGGCAATACCCAGGCTGTCCGCGAATGCTCGTACGCTTGCGTCTCGGAAGTCCGCGGCCTCGATGAACTTGCCGTAGGCATCCGCGGGGATCAGGAGGTCGCGGGCGAAGGCGTCCACTACTTGCTCGGTTTGGTCCCCGCCACCAGACGCGCCGACTTCGACATCATCCTCGACGACGTCACGCCGCTGCGGTCCGAGTATCAGATGGCCAGCTTCGTGGAAGAACGTGTACCAGAGCTGGTCATCCGATCGGTATCTCAAGCTGATCTGGATCAAGGGCTGGCGGCCGCGGAGCCAGCGCGCAGCGCCACTGACTCGTGCCCCCTCAACTTCCGGGATCCTGAGAACAATCACACCAGCCGACAAACACAGCGCCTCCAGACGGCCAAGCGCCACGTCCGGAATGGACATGCGCGACAGAGCGCGGACCTCCGTCAGGTTCGAGCGGAAGAGCTTCTTGTCGAACGTTGGCGCAGTCTTCTTGGCGGCCTCGATTTCGCCCCAGCGGAGCCAAGTTGAGAGCGCCTCCGGAGAGGACGGGTGGGCTCGCGATAGGCGGTAGCTCGCCGCAGATTGCGACCAAACCTGTTCCCACCCTGACGGACTCGCTACCCCGAAGAACGCGAACAGATCGGCCAACGTCTCGGCCTTCGACGCTCGCTTCGGCAGTCGGTCGTATCGGACCAGATCCCGGACGGGAAAGGCATCAAGCCAAGCGACCTGATCCTCCAGGTCGCGCCGCGATCGGTCAGCAGCCAGCGCCTGGCGATACTGGGCCTCGAGTCCGTTCCAGAAGCCAGCAACGATGCCAAGCGTTCGCTCAAGCTGAATGGCCGTGTCAGGCGTGATGGCAGCCTTGCCGGTCACGATTTCACTGATCGTCTTGAGAGGCCGCCCAGTGCGGCGCGCCAGTTCGGCCTGGGTCATCCCGCGTTCTTCGAGGGCCTCTGCCAGAACCTCCCCCGGAACGACTACCCAGTTGGGGCTCCAGAGGGACCGCAACTCACCCGCCATGATAGTCAACAACCTCCACGATCCTGACCCGAGTGATGGCCGCGGTGTCGAGTCCGCCGTCGACAAGAGTCGGCAGCGGCGAGTGGTCAGGCTCTAGCACGAGCCGGTACGGTCCCCAGAGCAGCAAGGCGAAACGTCCATGTCGATCTCCAGTCAGCGGGTGGCACCGTCCCGGGACACCGTCCATCGCCTTGAGCGATGGAGCAGCGAGCAGCGATGCTAGACGGCGACGCAGGATCTTCCACTGATCGGCGCCCCAACGCCTCGTTCCAGCTCGGTCGCTGGAACAGTCCTTCTCTAGTTGTTTGTCCGCCCATGAGACTTCTATCTTTCGATACCCCTTGACGCAATAACCCTGGGGGTTATGATCCTCGCATGTCTCCGGTGTTTCCGCAACTACCGCTCTTCTCGTGGCCGGCCTTTGAGCCGGTGCCACCGTCTGCTTTGCACTACGTCCCGGTACTCCTGGATTGGCCGGGCGAGCTGAACGCACTTGCCTCGACCCCAGCCGATCGCCTGGACCGCATGACGCCTCTCATCCAGATTGCCCCTTCGGCGGTCAAGACCTTGGAGTTGGGCAGGTGGGCTCGAGACCGAGTCAGGCGCATCGGGGCGACTCTGGGCCAGCGTCCGCTCTACCTGGACCTGCTGGTTCCCGCGCGTAGCCTCCGGCCCCTTTTCGAGATGGTGCTCGACGAAGCTCGGCGTGCCGGATTGACCTTCGTGCCGGTCCATTCTGTCGGTACGGGCAGCCTGGATGCGGCCGCAGCGTCGGTTGTCCAGGACGGCCGAGGTGTGGCCATCCGGTATCGCGCCGGAACTACGGTCTCGATGGCCGGTCAGACTCTGGGCGGCATTCTCAAGACTGAGTGCGACCGTCTTGGCGCCAGGCCGTCTGATGCGGACTTGATCATCGACTTCGGTTGGATGAGACCGGGATCGGAGATGACAGCCGCGGACCTGAGCGGTTTCCTGGAGGACGTTCTGGCGCCGGGGCCGTGGCGCAACGTGATCCTGGCCGGCACGTCGGTGCCGCGAAGCCTGACCGAGGTAGGCATCACGGAGGGGAACTTCGGCTTCATTCCGCGCCTAGAGTGGCGTCTCTGGAACGACCTCCATCGGTCGAGGCCCGAAAGGATCGTGTACGCCGACTACGGCATCCAGAGTCCCAAGACGCCAGACAAGTCCAAGTCGGGGCCGATGCGAGCGAACATCCGGTACACAACGCCGGAGTCCATCCTGGCCGTGCGAGGGAGGGGCGCATTCAATCAGCTGGCGCCCGAAGTGCGGGTTCAGCAGTACCAGGAGCTATGCCTCCAGCTCATCCAGAACCCCGTATTCAACGGGAGAGCTTGCTGTTCCGGGGACCTGACCATCGAGTTGTGCGCGGACGGCGAGATCGGTCCCACTAGCCAGACGGTATGGAGACGAGTGGGCGCGAACCATCACTTCGCAGTGGTCGTCGGTCAGCTGCTTGCCGTCGAGGATCAGGAGCGGGCGGCTGCCACCCCACCTGCGGCGGCCGAACCCAGAGCCCGCCCCTTGCCGCGGCGCAACCCCGTTCGGCGGCCTGAGCCTACGCCGACACGAAACCACCGGCGTCCCGCCTGACATCAGCGGGAACAATCTGCCTCGCCAATAGGCATGTCCAGGCGCGCCCGGATCAAGGAGATTTGCTTCTTTGCGGGGTCCCAGTCACCGCGAAGGATTGGCTCGAGCCAGGTTCGGTGGGACTGTGAACTCAGGTACGCAAGGCCGTGGCAGGATCTGCAGCCTAGGCCCCGAGAAGGTCCGATCAGCGGCCAGTACAGCTTGCTGACTCGATCACCACACCCAGGGCAGTGAAGGTACCAACGCATCCCGCCGAAGGGCATGTCTCGGACAGTGAGTTGGACGGCAACCGCCGGCCGATCAGGATCTTCAGGTTGGGCGATGACAAGCCTCGGACCGCCGCTTGGAAAGCCCACCTCGAAGGCGAGATCACAGGAGCCAATCGGTCGCCGGGCACCTACCCTGACTCGACCGCGGATGCGCTCGCCGATAGCCAGCCCAGTGAGCATCCTCGCGTCGAGGATCAGACACTGCTCGACTGTCCTCGCCTTGCTGTGCTCCCCCCACCGAGTGCTGCCGCGTCCGCCCATGGCCCGTTTTCCGGAATCTACTGAGGTTGGCGACGCTTGTGAGCGTGCGTCGCGTCCGATCGCCGCGTCGCGAGTCGCGTTGCCAGGCTCGCCGGAGCGGTCGTTTCCGCATGAACATCGCGGAATCGAGGGTTTCCAGGCCGTTCTTGCGCGCCCAGTTCCACTTCCGGACGCTAGGCGGTCACCCCGCCTTCCTGACCGGCTGCCACCTGCGGCCGCGGCGGCTAGCCAAATAGTACGCCTGTTCTGCCATCGCAGCTAGCCCGCGCCTGTCGTGTGCTGCTCGCGTACGCCTACCGTGGTCGGAGCGTCTGTGGGTTCTGGGCTCGCATCTCAACCTGGCCGGTCGAGTCCTGGACGTGCTTCATCCGGCTAGAGCCTGGACTCGCGGGCCATGGCATGGCGGCGTGCCATTCACCCCCTAGTCCGGCACAATCAACCCGGCCTGCCGAGTCCGTCCAACACGGGAGGGCATGGCGCGCATGGGCGATGGAGCATGACGTCGACGCGGGGCACCTCTCGGAACGTTGAGCGGCGAGGTATGCCGTTGGACGAGCGCGAGCGGAGCATCATTCAGACGGCCCGATCGACACCGAAGCACTTGCCCGAACTGTATGTCGCGGGGCGCATGTTCTTCCGGTTCGACCCAATCTTCCGAAGAGACGCCGAACTCGCACGTGAGCGTGCTTTTGGGGATGCGGAGCCCCTGCAGCTCGAACTGCTGACCGAAGAGCAGCAGTTCGACAGGCGACGACTCCTTCGCAA
This sequence comes from Candidatus Limnocylindrales bacterium, assembly GCA_050010635.1. Taxonomy (GTDB): domain Bacteria; phylum Chloroflexota; class Limnocylindria; order Limnocylindrales; family CSP1-4; genus Fen-1039. Next base: position 110,975 of record JBEKKR010000005.1, on the reverse strand, counting down.
CGACCGCGACCTGGTGGACGCCGCCGAAGACCTAGCCACTCGCTGGGGCCTCGACCCGGAGGATTGCTTCCATACCGTCGCCTTCGATAGCGCGGTCAACTTCCCAATCGGCAGGGTCTTCCGCCGCGAGCCTGACAGCGGCTCCGCGTACCTCGAGCTCCGCTTGTACTCCGAGTATGCCTGGGCACCCGTGCGGCGAGCCTTGGCAGGCCAGCCTTGGCTCATTCCGGGCAGCGATCTCGCTCAGTTTCCCGAGTCACCTGCGCGACAGGGCGGAGTCAGGCTGAGGGGAATCGAGACGACCATCGCGGCGAAGGCGATGGCTCTTCACTTCCTTCGAGTGGGCCAGCCTCAAGCCCGGCCGACCGGTGGCCATCGAACGTGGGAGGAGTCAGCGCGGTTGTGGGATCGAATGGCACCGGCTGACAGACTGGCCGTCTCTTTTGATCCACATCTGTGGCGGCGGCGCGAGGCGGATCTGCTGGACCTGGTCTATGACCGGATGCTCAGCGCATCTCGGCAGCTGCTCGCAATCAAGATGTTTGGCGCCTACGAGTTGGGCCTGTGGCTCGAGTTCCTGGCCATTGACTCGGCAACCTGGAGCGACATCGTCGCGTGCCGGCCCATTCCCCTCTCGGCCTGGCGCTCGATCGCCAAAGCGATTCCGGACCGCGGAGAGAACCTCCTCTGGATCGCTCGACATGATGGGCTCGTCAAGGGGGAGCGTTAGCCTCCAGCAAACGCGCCTCTGCCGAAGGCCGTCTGCCGCCGCTACGCTCGGCTCATGTCACATGGAGCACGATTTCACCAGGCCCCGCCGGACGAGATCCAGGTCAGCGACCTCGATCTTGCGAGCTACCTCATCGCGTCAGGCGCGAAGCTCGCGGGCGTAGTCCCCACGGTCGACCCGGCGCGAAGGGCCTTCCGGATTGCTGGCGACCCAGCCCTGCTCGCCGAAGCAAGCCAGCGCTTCCATGAAGGAGCGGCCAGAGTCGAGCCGCGCAGCTTCGCGTACGCCAGGCGCTTTCTCCGCCGCGCGCTGGAGCGCCCGTGATGGCCTGGCTCAAGGTCGACGATCGCTTCTATGCACATCCGAAGCTGGCGATGATCCCCGAACCCGTCCTGCCGGCAATCGGGCTTTGGACGCTGGGGCTGAGTTGGAGCGGATGCTACCTGACCGATGGTTTTGTTCCCGCGGGACAAGTGGTTCGTCTAGGGGGAACGTTGGAACTGGCGGCCGCCTTGGTCGAAGCGGGGTTGTGGGACCGCGTCGAGGGCGGGTATCGGATCCACGACTTCCTTGACTACAACCCGAGTCGAGCCGGCGTCGAAGAGCTTCGGGCAGCCAAGTCGGAGGCGGGTCATCTCGGTGGCCTTGCTTCAGGAGCCGCAAGACGAAAGACGGGCGAAGCAGACGCCAAGCAGGAGTCGAGCACCGATCCGGCAATAGCGAAGCGGACGCATAGCGATGACCAATCTGGCTCACCTCAAGATGGCGATCAGAGTGCAGCCGGTGACGGCTTGGCGACGAACCACGAACCAACCCCCGTTCCCGTTCCCGTTCCCGTTCCCGAGCCCGAGCCCACGCCCCCTCTCTCTAAGAAAGAAGAGACGGCGACTCGAGTCGCGAAATCCACCCGACCTGACATCGAAGCTCTCCGTCAGCGGCTCGGGAGGGTCAGCGATCCGCAGATCCGCATCCTCGACGAAATCCTCGACAGGCATGACGTCACAGGCCCGAACTGGGCGGCCAACTTGATCCGGAACACTGGGCCAGGGCAGGACCCGCTCAGAGTCGTAATGGACGCAGACACTGAGTGGCAAGCGGCCAGACGAGCCGAAACGGACGCCGCTGAGACGGCATGGGCAAAGGTCAAGGCGGAGGATCGCGAAACGGCACAACGGGTCATGCAACGGCTGGAGTCCGCAGCCTCAGGCCATTCCGGAGCAGCGACATGACGAAAAGTCCGAAGGTACCGGGCACAGCGGAGCCGATGTCGCAGCTGAGCGTCCGCCCTACCAACTGGAGTCAGGTGCCCCTGGCCATGACGATCGAAGAAGCCGCTCGATTGCTCGGAATCGGCAGGAACGGATGCTATGCCTTGGCGACCGACGGCCGACTGCCCGTGCTGCGTCTTGGGCGGCGCATCGTCGTGTCTCGCGAGGCGTTGCAGCGCCTGCTCAGTGAGGCCGAAGGCTCCGAGCCGACCGCCACCCGCCTATCGTCGATCGACGGACCGATGGACGGGCCGCGTAAGTGACACTCCAGTTCCAGCAGATTGGCCTCTGGGCGCCGCGCCTGGATCCAGCCCACCGCATCGTGCCGTTCCTGAAGTGGCCCGGTGGAAAGAGCGAGGAGTTGCCAGTCATCGCCGCATCGTCTCCTCCGCTGACGCGCCGAATCATCGACCCATTCGTTGGCGGAGGTTCGGTGTGGCTGGCCGCGCCACCGGAGGTTCCAGCCATCGTCAACGATGCCTGCCGGGATCTGATGGCGCTGTATCGGGCGGCCGCGCGACGGGACTCCGCCTATGGGGACGCCATGATCTCGCTCGCCGTCGCATGGGACCGCATGGCCGACCTTGACGAGGTGCATGCCGATCTCGCCAAGCAGTTCAAGGACACGGCCGACGAGCGGCCCGAAACCTGGATCGTTCGTCACCGTGCCCGCCTGGCGGCGCTGCTGGAACCAGCCGGCCAAGACCTGATGCTCAGGTTTGTCGCTGAAGCGAGCCGGCTCATCACCGCCAAGTTCCAGCGAATGCGGCGGCTGGAGTCTTCTCTGGGCGGAACACTGTCCGAAGACGATGCCCTTGATAACGTGGAAGGAGCGGTTCGGTCGGTGGTCTACGACGCGGTGCGCGCTCGGTACAACGAGGCACGCCTGGCAGGCCGCTTCGATGCGGTCAGGTCCGCGGACTTCTTCCTTCTCCGGGCATTGGCCATGAACTCGATGTTCCGCTTCAACGCGAGCGGCGAGTTCAACGTCCCCTACGGCGGGGTCAGCTACAACCGACAGCCCCTGCTGGGCAGAGTGGCCTCAATGTTCAGCTCACCCATGTTCGAACGCCTGGCCAACACGACTCTCCACTGCCAGGACTTCGAGCCATTTCTCGCGAAGGCGTCCCCGAAGCGAGATGACTTCGTGTTTGTCGATCCACCGTACGAAAGCCAGTTCAGCACGTACGATGGCCTGCAGTTCGGCCCGGCCGACCAGGTCCGCCTCCGTGACGTCCTGGAGTCGCTCCCGTCTCGAGTCATGGTGGTCATCAAGGACACGCCGACGATCAGGCGCCTCTACGAGTCAGGTCGCTGGCAAGTCGCGGAAAGAGCTAAGACCTATGCCTGGACGATCAAGTCGCGCAACGACCGCGAGGCCACGCACCTAATGATCACGAACTACTGACGGCTGGTCGCCTCGAAGGGGCCGTACTTGCGCGCATCCTCAATGAGAAGGCGCTCCAGTTCCTCAGGAGCCGTCTCGATCGTGCCCCGGACGGTATCGTCGGCGAGAAGTTTCAGAGCCCGCGAGTCGGCCTCCTGCTCCCAGGGGCCGCGGGTCGCGGTCCTATTCGCTAGGTCGGCGATCACTGCCCCCTGGTAGTTGCCGTCCTGAGGCAGCCCGACAAGATGGCCCTGCATCCAATGGCCAGCTTCGTGGAGAGTCGTGGCCTCCATCTCCGGCAGGCTGAGCCTCTCACTCACCATGGCTGTTGGATGGCCGCCGCCGAAGCCCGTGATCTGGATCGTGCCCTCAACCCCATCCTCAAGATCCTCCAGTTGAGCGCCCGCTTCGGCGTCTCCACAGGCGGCAATCATGATCCGCGCGAGATGCGCTTCGATCTCATCGCGATGCAACGCCGTTACCGAGTCCTCCACGTTTCCCCCTGATTTGACTTCCGGACGCCTCTTTCCGGCGGCAACAAGTGCCTGACCCGCGACCGGATGTTACCGGACCGTTACCGGAAACTCGGCGAGTAACAAGAAACCCGGCCCTGAGGCCGGGTTTCACGCTTGCGGCTTGGTTGCGGGGGACGGATTCGAACCGCCGACCTTCGGGTTATGAGCCCGACGAGCTGCCGCTGCTCCACCCCGCGCCGGGAACTGTAGCGATGCATGGGGGCCCCGTCAAACAGCGATAGATTCGTGCGCCGCGGCCGCCCTCGCCTCGAGGGCCGACCGCCAGACCTCCATGGCAGCCGGCCACCACTCATCGACCGCGGAGTCCGAGCCGTACCAGTCGCCGCCGAGGCTCGGACCGTGGACGGCGCCCTCGATGACGAGGTGCCGGGCGCCCTCCAGGTGAGTGGCCACGATGGGGACGAGGCCGTCGCCCTCGGTCCCCGGCACGGCCGCGCGGCCGATGACCGAGCGGTACAGGAGGTGCGCGACCCGTTCGCGGCCCGTGCCCGCGGGGTCGCCGCGGATGAGACGCGAGGCCACCGACAGATAGCCGATCTCCGGCGCGAAGAAGGCGCCCGGGACGACATCGTCGGCGATCACCGAAGCCACGTCCTTGATCCGGCGGCCGATTCCCTGACCGTCCGACAGGCGGTGGGGCGTGCCGAGAGTGACGATTGCCCCGATCCAGCGCGCCGCCCCAAACCTCCGACCAGACAGCGGCTCGGGCGCGGTCAGCAGCCGGCCCGTGATCCCGCCGGCGGAGTGGCCCACCAGGAGCAGCGGCGCTCCCTCGGAGACGGCCCGGGCGAGGTGGATCGCTTCCTGGAGGGCCCGTCCGGAGCGGGTACATATCGGCCCGATCCCGCGCACGCCCGCCAGCAGCCAATCCGGCGTCCAGACGTTGGCGACAACCGCACCCGCCGCGCCCCGGTCGCGGAGGCGCCGGATCAGCGGCTCATACATCGGTGGCGCCGTCAGGAAGCCACCGAGGATGAGCACGGTGGGCGGAACGGAATCCGGGTGGCTCAGCCAGTCCTGCCTATGCTTCGTCGATCCATGCACGCCGGTCATCGTTGCGTCTCCCGCGCCAATCGTACGACTCCGGAGACGCAACGCTCCGGCCTTCAGATTCCTCGCGCGGTCAGGTGCGCCATGATGTGAGCTGCAGCGACGATTGGAGGCCTGGAATGCGATTCGACGAAGACAACTTGCGTGGCGAAACGGGGGCACCACCCCCCGACGACGCCTCATCCCCGAGCCCTGATGCCGGTTCCGGGCAGGGTCCCGCGGCCGCCGAGACCACCGGCGACGAGATCGTCGGAGGCGAAACGACGGTCGACGCGGGGGCCCCCCCGGCCGCCGAACCGACGACTCCCCCTGCCGTCGAATCGCCGGCGCCTCCGGCTGCTCCATGGACGCAGCCGCCCTCGCCCTGGGCTCCGCCGGCCGCCCCGTGGGCCCCGCCACCTCCCGCGTCCCCCTGGCAATCGCCCCAGCCGGGCGGCTGGGCGCAGCCCGGTCCCTCACCGTGGGGGCCTCAGCCGAGCGGACCGACCGGCTGGCCGCCCCAGCCGCCGATGCAGCAGCCGCCGGCGCCGCCGGTATGGCAGCCCGGCGTAGGCTGGCAGGCCGGTCAGGGCTGGCAGGTCAACCAGCAGCCTCCGGCCGTCGGTGGCTCCGGGACACCTCCGGTCGGGACCGGCGCCCCGCGCCGTCCCAGCCGGCTCCCCGGGTATCTCGCCGTCATCGCTGCATGCCTCATCGCCTTCTCCGCCGGAATGGTCGTCGACCACTCGCTCTTCCCGCGCACCATCTCTTCGAGCGATCAGTCGGCTAGCTCGGCGGCACCCGTCGGCACCGCCGAGAACTCCGCCCTGTACAACGAGGCGCTCCAGATCATCAAGGGCCGCTTCGTCGGCCGATCGTCGCTGACCGACCAGCAGCTGCTCTACGGCGCCATCAAGGGCATGGTCGACAGCCTGGGCGATACCGGCCACTCGACCTTCCTGACGCCGGCACAGTACGCGGCCTTCCAGCAATCGCTGAGTGCCAGCGTCGCCGGGATCGGCGTCGTGATGTCCTCGGCCAGCAACGTCTTCAGAGTCGATCGGGTTATCGCCGGATCGCCCGCAGCTGCGGGCGGCGTCAAGGTCGGCGACACGATCACGGCCGTCGACGGAACCTCCACGACCGACATGACCCTCACGGACCTGGGCTCCAAGATCCGGGGACCCGCGGGCACGAAGGTCACGATCACGGTCCTCCACGCTGGCTCCACCACGCCGGTCGACATCACCCTGACCCGGGCCCAGATCGATGTTCCGCTCACCGGCTGGGGCATGGTCCCCGGCACCCACATCGCCGACATCGTGCTGGTCGAGTTCTCGACCGGCGCCGCCGACCAGGTCCAGCAGGACATCACGGAGGCGCAGAAGGCCGGGGCGACCTCGATCATTCTCGATCTGCGCGGCAACCCGGGCGGCTACGCCCAGGAGGCGCAGGACGTCGCCAGCGAGTTCCTCTCGAGCGGCATCGTCTACATCGAGCAGGACGCCAACGGCAACAACACGGACATAAGCGTGGACACCTCGCGAACGCACACAGACCTGCCGCTGGTCGTTCTCGTTGACCACGACTCGGCCAGCTCGTCCGAGATCGTGGCCGGCGCCCTCCAGGATTCGGGCCGCGCCAAGATCGTCGGCCTGGCGACCTTTGGCACCGGGACCGTCCTTCAGCAGTTCAAGCTGTCGGACGGCTCGTACATCATCCTCGGCACCTCGTGGTGGCTCACGCCGCACGGCCACAAGATCTTCGGCGTCGGCATCAAGCCCGACGAATCGGTCCCGATGGCCGCCGGCACCATTCCGGCCGACCCGACGACGTTCGGGACGATGACGGTCGCCCAGCTCAACGCATCCGGCGATGCCGAACTGATGGCCGCGGTCAAAGACCTGAGCAAGTAGCGGGTCGAAAGTCGACCGAACCCGGATCCGGGGCGGCGGGCGGTACTATCGTGCCTGCCGCCCAGGCGGGCGTGCCCTCGAGGGCCGTTAGCTCAGTGGTAGAGCGGCCGACTTTTAATCGGCTGGTCGTGGGTTCGAATCCCACACGGCCCTCCAAGTCCTTCGCGTCGGGAGGTCCGATGACATGGACGACAGCTCAGTCGGCCCACTGGCGTTCTGGCAGAAGCTGTTCTGGTTGGTCGCCATAGCCATGGTCGTCGGGTTCCTGTTACTGGTAGTGGCGATCACGTGGCCTCCCAACTTCTGTGGCGGCAGCTGCTGATCGGCACTCGGAGCTGGTCGTGGATCTGAATCCCGCACGGCCCTCCAACCCTCGGAACGCCGCGGCCGCTTCAATCGCCCGGGGCGTAGAGCAGCACCTGGCAAGCGCCCAGCAGCAGTTCGCCCTGGCGCAGGCCCAGCTCCGATTCGATCTCCTGGGCCCGGCCCGTGGGGTCGAGCAGCCACGTGGGGTTGGCGGGGTCCAGGCTGCTGACCAGCCAGCCGGGTCCGCGCCGCTCGATCAGGGCGTGGGTTGGGCTGACGCTTGGGTCCGAGATGACGAGGTCCGCGCCGGGGCCGCGGCCGACGACGACGCGCTGGCCGGGCTGGACGGTGAAGGGCGTGGATTGACCGGCCTGCACGACGACCATCGTTCCTGGCGCGAACGGACTGGCACGCGTGCGTCTTCCTGGGATCAGCTGGTCCACGCGGCTGCCGCCTCCACTGCGCGCGGATCGGCGCCGCGCCCTGCCAACTCTATGCGCCGGAACCCGGCCGTGCCGGCCGGGTTCGGTGTACCGCCTTACGCGCCGCTGACATTCGCCCGGATCGGCCGCCCGAGGGGGAGTGGCTCGATGCCGGTCAAAGGAAGTGACCACTGCCATGGACGCCTACCTCAAGTTCATCGAGGACGACTTCCTGGGTGGCCAGCGCGTCGACCCGGCGACCGACGGCGGCCGGACTCGCGCCCCGACGTTCGAGAGAACGCCTCGCAATTGGGCAACCTGGCGGCCGACTTCGACTTCGGCCGGGCTCCACTGCCCGCGGCGGTGCTCTCCACTACGCCTCCGACTGACCTGCGCTGAGGAGGCTCTCGAACGTCGTCCGCAGCTCCCGGGCGCAGCCGTCGGCGATCGATCCGTAGGCGAGCAGCACGATCTCCAGGACGTGGCGGGCGTGCTCGGCCGTGAGAATCGGCTGCTCATCGCCGGCGATGCAGGCAAGGAAGTGCTCGACGCCGCGGCCGATTAGCGGGAAGCGGTCCGGCGGGGGCGGCGGCGTGAGGCCGTGGTTCCAGCCCTCGACCAGGGGCGCGCGGCCGGCTGTGGCGCCGGCCGCCGCGCCGGGCCGGATGAAGATGCTGGCCGGGCCTTCCGCCCAGAACGGATCGCCGACCAGGCTGACGGTTCCGCCGGTCAGATGAACCTCCAGCCACGGCGCCTGGGTCGCGGGCAGGGCGAAGGTCGCAAGCAGCTGACCCAGCGCCCCGCTCGCGAACTCGAGGTTGATCAGGACGTGGTCCGGCGTCGTGACTTCGATCGTCTCGCCGGCCCGCGTGCCGGCCACGATCGTCCGCTCCGGTATTGCGATCGTGCCCATGGCCTGGACGCGCCGGACCGGCCCGAGCAGCGCCGTCATCTCGTGGAGCCGGTAGATGCCCACGTCGAAGACCGGCCCAACGCCGGGACCGTAGAAGACCGCGGCGTCGCCGGTGTACTCGCGCCACTCGGCCGGTCCCATGTTGCCGATCTGGGCGACGGCCAGGGTCGGCCGCCCGAGCCGGCCCGAAGAGACGACCTCGCGCAGCCATCGAATCTGGCGCGTCGCGGCCGAGGCGGTCGCGCACAGCAGAAGGCGGCGGGTCCGGCCAGCCAGGTCGATCAGCCGGTCGGCGTCGGCCAGCGTCGATGCCAGCGGCTTCTCGGAGAAGACGTGCGCTCCGGCCTCGAGGCAGGCGGCCGTGACCTCGGCGTGGACCGGCCCCGGGGTGAGGTTGAAGACCGCGTCGGGATGGACTCGCTCCAGCATCTCGTCGAGCCGGTCGAAGGCGAGCGCGTTCGGCGACGTGCCGCGGACGAACTCGGCCGCGCGTTCGGCCGAGGCCATGGTCGTTGCGCAGCAGCCGACGATCTCCGCCCGCGCCGCCAGCGCGGTGAGTGGCGGCAGGTAGTGGCGATACGCGACGTCGCCGCAGCCGACGATGGCGACTCGGAGCCTGGGCGCTGGCACTGTCACCTCCGGAGACTGGGGGTTAGGGTGGCGGCGGGGAGTAGATCTCGCTGACGCCGGTGACCTTCGATGCGAGCGCGTCCAGCCCTCCACCGGCGATCAAAACGCGGCCGTCCGGAAATGCCTGGATGGCCGATCCCATCGTGCCCGCGGCCAGCGGGCCGGTGGCCTGCCAGAGACCGGTCGCCGGATCGTACAGCTCGGCCCGGGCCTGGACCTTGTAGGAGGGATCGATTCCGCCGGCAACCAGGATTCGGCCGTCCGGCAGGGCGACCAGGCCGTACTCGGCTCGCGCGTTCTTCATCGATCCGGTGCCTGTCCAGCGGTTGGTGGCCGGGTCGTAGATCTCCGCGGTCTCGTGGCTGGGGTCGCTGTTGCTGGTCGCGTACCAACCGCCCGCGACCAGGACGCGACCGTCGGGCAGGAGAGCGGCGCCGTGGACGTAGCGCGGTTTGGACATCGGCCCGGCAGCTCGCCACGTTCCGGCCTTGGGGTCGTAGAGCTCGGCGTTGGCCGTCACCGAGCCGTATTCGCCGTGGAAGGTGGTCGCGCCGCCGGCGACCAGGACCTCGCCGTCGGCCAGCAGCGTGGCGGTTTGGCGGGCCCGGGCTACCGACATGTGGGCGGTGAGCGTCCAGACCCCTCGTTTGGGATCGAACAGCTCGGCGGATGCGGTCGAGTTCCAGTCCGGCCCGCCCTCGACCCCGCCCCCGGCGGCCAGCACGCGGCCGTCGCGAAGAAGCGTCAGCGTCCCCTGCGTGCGAGGCAGGTTGAGGCGCCCGGCCGCGACCCAGGTGCCCGTCGCGGGGAAGTAGCGCTCGGCCGTGTCGAGCGGCTGGCCGTTGCGCGAGCCCCCGGCGACAAGCACCGAACCGTCGGCGAGCACGACCGCCATGGCGTAGGCGCGGGGCTGCAGCATGCCCGTCACGGAACTCCAGAAACCGGTGGCGGGATCGAAGACGGTGGCCGTCGTGACTGCATTGGAGCTCGAGGTGCCGGTCGTGCCGCCGACCACCATGACGCGTCCGTCGCGAAGCAGGACGCTCGCGGCCGCCCACCTGGCCTGCGACAGCGGCGCGGCCGCGGACCACGTGCCGTCGCCGTAGTAGAGCTTCTGCGATGGACTGGCGGAGGCGGAGGATGGACCCCCCGTCCCGGGTCCCGGCGAGGGGCTGGCTGCAGATGGCGAGGCATCCGGAGCCGGCGAGGGGCTCGGGAACGGCGTCGTCGTCGCGACGGCGATCGGGCTCGGATGCGATTGCCCGAGCCACAGGTATGCCGCCGGCGCGGAGGCTGCCACCAGCAAGAGGGCCAGCAGGTCGATCACCAGGATCGCGCCGACGCCGTTCTCGAATCGGCGCCCTGAACGAGCCCGTCGCTGCGGCTCCAGCGGCTCCCGGCGGAGATCGCCCAGTCGTCCCCGGAGCGGATCGCGGATCCGGCCCTGAGACTTGTCGTCCTCACTCATGGCCGAGCACGGCGATGATTCCGCCGGCCGCGACGGCGGTGCCGCCCATCAGGCAGATGACGGCCGAGCCCAGGACGCTGCCGTCGGTCGCGTAGCCGACTCGCGCGGCCGCACCCGCGATGCAGGCCGCGATCGCCAGCCCCAGGATCGCCAGCTCGACCGCGGCCGCGAGGGGCTCGAGGCGCCGCACGGCCATGAGGACGGCTACGGCCGCGGCGACGATCGCGGCGATGGCCGCCGACACCACCGGCGCAACCTGGCCGAACCTGGCGAACACGTCCGCCGGTCCGGCCAGCGGCGCCAGATCGTAGGCCGGGTTCGGGCTGCCGGCCAGGATCGAGACTGCCCCGGCGACGGCAAGACCCGCGCCGCCGATGGCGAAGGCCGCCCCGCTCAGTCGGGCTGCTCGTGCGTTCGGCGCCCTCGACGCCTTCGTGGGCTGCTGTGCCGCCATTCCGTCCCTCGATCAGGTTCGGACGTCCGGGGCTCGGGCGAGGTCGCCGACCGGCGGCGACTGCCTCCCGCGAGGCGAGCCTCGGACCTGACTATACCGCCGGACCCGCGCCGCGGGCATCCCTCCGGCGGGCACCGGCGCCGACGCCGGCCAGCTTACCTGCCCGAGCGAACCAGCTCGAGCGCTGCCGCCGCCGTCGGCTCGTCCGTGATCAGCAGGTGCAGCAGGCCGGTTCGGGCGCCGGCGACTATCGTCTCGATCTTGTTCGAGCCGGCCGCGATGCCCACGACGCGCGGCACGGTTCGAAGCGTCTCGATGGGGATCGAGATGGTGCGCCGCTCCCACTCGTCCTGGACGAACGAGCCGTCCAGGCGGACCAGGTGGCCGGCCACGTCTCCGACCGCGCCCTTGCCGGCCAAGCGGTCCCGGCCGGCGTCGTCGAGGCGATCCATGACGGTGCCGTAGCCCGGCGCGAAACGCGGCGCGCCGCTCATGCCGAGCAGCGCCAGTCGCAGCTCGCCCCAGAAGCGGGTGGTAGCAGTTACGGCGCTGTCGGAGAGCAGAGCTGCCGTGGTGGCCTCGTTGTCGAGCAGGCCCGGGGCGTGGAGCAGCCGCGCTGCGGCCCCGATGCGCTCCGCCATGTGGCGGACGATCTCGTTGCTGTTCAGGTGCGGGTTGCTCGAATCCCAGCCGCCGACGAGCGGCACGACCACCGCGCCCGCGTGCGACCCGGCCGGCAGCGCGGCCACCAGCGACTCGACCGTGTAGCCGCCCGTCAGACCGATCGCCCCTTCATCGGGCAGCTCTTCGGCCAGGCGCGGCGCCGCGGCCACTGCGCAAAGGCGGGCCGCGAGAGCGGGAGACGTCTCGTGCCCCGGAGTGACCCACGCCTCGAGTCCCAGAGCTTCGGAAAGGGCGCGAGCCAGGGCGGTCGGCTCGGTCGGCGCGCCTTCCACGGAGATGCGAACCACGCCGGCGGCACGGGCGGCGGCAAGCAACCTCGACACTTTCGAGATGGAGAAGCCGGTCAGCGCCGCGATCTCCGGCTGGCCGAGCTCGCGAACGTAGTAGAGCTGGGCGACGAGCCGCATCATCTCGCGCTGGCTCGTCGCCTCGGCGGCGTCCGCGCCGGCGTCCTCGACGGCCATCAGGCGGCCTCGCCTTGACAGGCCGGAGGCTCAGCCTCGATCATACCGCCAGCGAAAGTCATGCAAGTCATTGCGTGACAATATTTGCAGACATGACTACCACAGTCAAGGCCGCCGGCCCCCTCGGCGGCCGAGCGGACCGGACGCAGCCGTACATACGGCAGCGTCGGCGGAGGCATCAGGTGCGGTCGTTCCGAATCGTCATCGCGGGTCACGGGACGCTGCCTGCTGCCCTGCTGGGCACAGCCGAGATGATCTGCGGCCCGATCGCCGACATCGCCGCGGTCGGGCTCGGGGCCGACGACTCGCCGGATCGCTACGCCGAGGCCCTCCGCGCCGCGATCGGCGGAGACCACCGCCGCGTCCTCGTCTTGTGCGATCTGCTCGGCGGCACGCCCTACAACGTGGCCACGTCCATCGCCCGGCGGTCGCCGCGGATCGCCTGCCTCTCGGGCGTGAACCTGGCGATGACCGTCGAGGCGGCCCTCGCCGAGGGAGACCTGGACCAGGCGCAGGTGGAGCGCCTGCTCGAGGTCGGCCGGAGCGGCATCGTCGAGACGGAGCGCCACCGCGCCCGACGCGCATCCTGACGGCCCGTATCCCATGAGCCTCCGCCTCGTCCGCATCGACGACCGCCTGATCCACGGCCAGGTCGTGGCCGTCTGGCTGCGGGCCCTCGGCGCCCAGCGGATCGTGATCGTCGACGATGCCTCCGCCCGGGACGCGTTCCTGAGCGAGGTGCTGACCCTTGCCGCGCCGCAGGGCGTGCCGGTGGAGGTGCACGGCGTGGCCGAGGGAGCGGTCCGGCTCATCGAGCTGGCCCGCACGTCGGAGCCGGTCATGGTGCTGGCACGGTCCCCCCGAACGATCCTCGGCCTGCGCCAGGCCGGCGTCCCGATAGAGGTCGTGGACCTGGGCGGCATGGGTTCCGGCCCGGGCCGGCGGCGCCTCCACAAGACGATCTCCGTCAGCCCGGACGAGCTCCGCGAGCTGCGGGAATTGGAGCAACTGGGTACGCGGGTAGAGGTCCAGATCGTCGCCGACGATCGGCCGATCCCGTTCCGGTCACTGGATTCGGGCAGCTGAGCCGCGTTCGCGGATACGGGAGGACAAGGATGAAGAGGAAGTACGGAACCGTCGGAACGACGGTCGCCGTCGGCCTGGGCCTGATGATGCTGACCGTTGCTGCGGCGGCCGTGCCGGGTGCCGTCCTCGGGGCCAACGGCGCGGCGTCGGCCGACGCGACCGGAGCGCACACGATCAGCGTGACCGTCTGGCAGGCCGCCCTCATCGGCCTCGGCTACTACCTCGCCAACAGCCCGTGGCTCTTCGGACTCGCCTTCTTCACGCTGTACAGGCCGCTGGTCGCCGGCTTGCTGGTGGGCCTCATCCTGGGCGACCCCGCCCAGGGCACGCTCATCGGCGCGGCCATCAACGTTCCTTACCTCGGCTTCATCTCGGCCGGCGGCAGCCTGCCGGCCGACGCCGGCTTCGCCGGCTGGGTCGGAACCACGATCGCCCTCGCCAGCGGGCTCGACGCCACTAAGGCGATCCCGATCGCGTTCGGCCTGGGGCTTCTCGGCACGATAATCTTCTACGGCCGAATGGCCATCGACTCGATATTCGCCCACTGGGCCGACGCCCGGGCCGAGAAGGCCGACATCGCCGGCGTCGCCTTGATGAACTGGCTGCCCGGCCAGATCCTCCTCTTCGTCATCAGCTTCGTGCCCGTCTTCGTGTTCGCCCTGAACGGGCCGACCTACGTCCAGGACGCCCTCAATCGCCTGCCGCTCTGGACCGTGAACGGCCTGGTCATCGCCGGCGGCATCCTGCCGGCGATCGGCATCGCCCTGAACATGCGCTTCATCTTCCGTGGCGCGGCGATCCCGTACTTCTTCATCGGCTTCATCCTGATGACGGCGACGCACCAATCCATGTCGCTGGTCGTCGTCGCCGCGATCGGACTGGCCCTGGCCTACCTGCACCTCAACTTCGTGCGCACGCCCGCCGAGCCGAAGGCCGAAACCGCCGGCGCCGCGGAACCGCAAGCGTCGCCCGCTGCCGCCGCCGCGACCGCCGAGCCGGGCGTCCGGCTGACCCGCGGCGACCTGATCCGCTCCTGGGCACTGTGGACCTTCTTCGCTCACGCCAACTACAACTACGAGCGGCTCCAGGGGACCGGCTTCGCCCACGCCATGACCCCGATCATCAAGCGTCTCTACACGACCGAAGATGAGATCCGGGCCGCGCTCAAGCGCCACCTGGTCTTCTTCAACACCGAGCCGAACTTCGGCAACGTGGTCCACGGCACGGTCATCGCCATGGAGGAGCAGCGGGCCAACGGCGCCGCCATCGACGACGACGCGATCAACTCGGTCAAGTCCGGACTGATGGGGCCGATGGCGGGGATCGGCGACACGCTGAGCCAGAGCACGATCACGCCGATTCTGCTCGCCCTGGGCATCGGCATCGCCGGCGGGACCGCGAGCGGGTCGGCGGTGCCGGCCAACTCCGGGGTCACCGGCAATCCGCTCGGCCCGATCATCTACACGGTCCTCGTCTCGCTCGTGATCGTGACGATCGGCTACACCGCCTGGATGCAGGGCTACGCTCGCGGCCGGTCGTTCGTGACGGAGATCCTCAAGTCGGGCGCGATCGACCGCGTCCTGGTAGGCGCCGGTGTCCTCGGCAATATGGTCCTTGGCGCCCTTGCAGCCAAGTTCGTGATCGTCAACCTCGCGCCGACCGTGACCATCGCCGGCGCCCAGCTGAACCTGCAGGCCTCCGTCCTCGACCCGCTCTTCCCGGGCGTGCTGCCACTCGGCCTGGTGGTGATGACGTGGTGGCTGTTGCGGCGGCGGGTCAGCCCGCTGGCCCTGCTTGCCGTCTACCTGGTCGTCTCGATCCTCGCCGCGTACCCCTTCTTCGGCCCCGGCCAGAAGGACTCGAGCGACTTTTCGTATCAGGCCTGCACGTCGTCGCTGCTGCACCAGTACTACCCCTGCGGCGCCCCACCGGTGCCGTCGGCCCAGCCGTAGACGGGAGCCGCGGGTGACTACTCCCCTACGCCACCGAACTCGGGCACGTACGAGGCGCCGAACCGCTCAAGCTCGGCCAGGGCGGAGACGATCATCGGGTGGGAGCGGCGTTCCGGGCGGATGACGGACGAGATGCGCCGGGCGAGCGGCGGCGAGATAGGCCGCACTTGCGCCCGGACCGGCCGATCCAGCAGCGCCAGACCGGGCAGGACGCCGACGCCCAGCCCGGCCTCGACGAGGGCGATGATGACGCTGAAATCCTTGCAGCTCGAGCGGATGTGCGGCTCGAAGCCGAGCCTCCGGCACTCCTGCAGGACCACTCTCGAGAGGTGGCTGTTGTCCGTGTCCATGATCCAGAAGGCGTTGCGGAATTCCTCCAGCCGGGCTTCTCCGGCTGGAGGCGTTGTTGGGGTTGGAGAGACCGCGCCGGTGGCAGACGCGCGAGCCTTCTTCGTCTCCGTCGTCGTCGCCGACGCCGTCGCCAGGTAGATGAGATCGCGCATGAACTCGCAGATCTCGAGCCCCGGGTCGCGGACCCGCGAGCCGTCGCCGTAGTCGTCGACGATGGCGATGTCGATCTCGTCGTTCTTGAGCGCGGTGAGGCTTTCGTCCGCCTCGAGATCGCGGAGCGTTACGCGCAACTCCGGGTGGAGGCGGCTGAGCGCCGTCATAACCGGCGGCATCACCGCCCGGGCCGCGGTCGGGAAAGCCGAAACGCGCAGAGTGCCGGTCACCGCCCGCTGCATCGAGGCCAGGTCCGCCTCGGCGGCGGCGATCGCGCCGGTGATCGCGTCGGCGTGGCGGACCAGCCGCTGGGCGGCTTCGGTCAGTCGAACGCGCCGGCCGCTCTTCTCCAGCAGCTGGACGCCGGCCTCGCGCTCGAGGATCGCAAGCTGCTGAGAGACGGCCGAAGGGGTGATCTCCATCGCCTCGGCCGCGGCCTTGATCGAGCCGCGGCGCGAGATTTCCCGCAGCAGCTGAAGCCGCCAGACGCCGAGCATCGCCAGGGCCTCCCATGCGCGTGAGGCGTCGGCCCCGACCCGGGCCCGCCACCCGACAGTTTATCTCCACTTCACAATCAGATGAGGAAGCTGAACTTGACCTGTCCATAGGCCACTGCCATGCTCGGTTGAATGCCAGGTTCGCCTGGACCGTTGGCCGCCGAGGGGCCGACGACCGCCGCGGGCGCCGAATGCGCCGCCCCGATCCGAGCCACATGAGGAGATCTCAATGAAGCTTGCCGAAAGAATGGCCCGCATCGGCACCGAGACGGCCTTCGAGGCGGCAGCGCGAGCCCGTGCGCTCGAGGCCACCGGTCGGTCGGTCATCCACCTCGAGATCGGCGAGCCCGACTTCGACACTCCGGCGAACATCCGCGAGGCCGCCAAGCGGGCCCTCGACCGGGGCGCGACCCACTACACCCCAACGGTCGGGATCCCCGAGCTGCGCCTGGCAATCGCCAACGACGCGACCGCCCGCAAGGGTTTCGCCGTGACCCCGGACCGCGTCGTCGTGGTCCCGGGCGGCAAGCCGGTCATGTTCTTCGCGATCCTGGCGCTGATCGACGAGGGCGACGAAGTCATCTACCCGGACCCCGGCTTCCCGATCTACGAGTCGATGATCGACTACGTGGGCGGCAAGGCCGTACCGTGCCCGATCCGCCAGGAGAACGGCTTCCGGCTCGACCCGAATGAGCTGAACTCGCTGGTCACCCCACGGACGAAGCTCGTGATCCTCAACTCGCCGGCCAACCCGACCGGCGGCGTCTCCACGCGCGACGACCTGGAGCAGATCGCCGCCGTCGCCCGCGAGAACGACCTGATCGTCCTCGCCGACGAGATCTACGGCCGCATCCTGTACGAGGGCGAGTTCGTCTCGATCGCCTCGCTGCCGGGCATGGCCGAGCGGACGATCGTCCTCGACGGCTTCTCCAAGACGTACGCGATGACCGGGTGGCGACTGGGCTACGCCATCGTGCCGGAGCCCCTGGTCACGCCGTTCAGCCGGCTGATCGTGAACAGCGTCAGCTGCACGAACGCGGCCACGCAGTGGGCCGGCATCGAGGCCCTGACCGGCCCGCAGGACGCCGTCTACGCGATGGTCGCCGAGTTCAAGGCCCGCCGCGACCTGATCGTCGACGGCCTCAACGCCATCCCCGGCGTGAAGTGCCTCCGGCCCGAGGGCGCCTTCTACGTCTTCCCCGACATCTCCGCCACCGGCTTGACCGGCGCGGAGTTGGCGGACCGGCTGCTCAACGAGGCCGGGGTTTCGGCGCTGGCCGGGACCGCCTTCGGGAAGGTCGGTCTGCACCACCTCCGCTTCAGCTACGCCAACTCGCGCGAGAACATCGTCGAGGCGGTCAAGCGGACCAGGGCCGTGGTCGAGCCGCTCGTGGAGGCGCGGCACGGCGCAGCCGTCCGATGACGTCCACCGAACCGCGCGCCGCCGGCGGAGCGGCCGGCGGCCGATCGGCGGCCGACCGCGCGGCCGCCGCCGAGGCCGAGCGCCTCCTTGCCCGGGCCGAGACTGAATTCCCCCGCTACGAGGTCGTCAAGGATCTCGTCGACGAGCTGATCGACCTGCAGCTCGACTATCGCCAGAGCGGCCACCCCGGCGGCTCGCGGTCCAAGGTCCACCTGCTCCTGGGACTGCTCCTTTCCGGGGCGATGCGCTGGGACATCCGGCGGCCGTGGCTGCGTTACGGCGACCGTTTCGTCCTCTCCGCCGGCCACACCGTGCCGCTCGTCTATGCGACGCTCGCGGTTCTCAACGAGGCGGTGCGGGCCAGATTCGAGCGGACCGGCGATCCCCGCTTCGCCTTCCCCGAGGACGGCCGGTTTGCCCTGACGTGGGAGAACCTGTCGGGGTTGCGGCACCGTGGCGGGCTACCCGGCCACGCCGAGATGGCCGGCAAGACTCTCTTCTTCAAGGCAAACACGGGGCCGTCGGGCCACGGCATGCCCTTCGCGGCCGGCGAGGCGCTGGCCCTGAAGCTGGCCGGGGCCGGCGAGGTCCGCGTCTTCGTCGTCGAGGGCGAGGGCGGCCTCACTCCCGGCGCCGCCCACGAGACCAAGAACTCGGCCTGGGGCCTGGGCCTCTCCAACCTGGTCTTCCTCGTGGACTGGAACGACTTCGGCATCGACGAGCGGCCGGCCTCGTCGGTCGTCCACGGCACGCCGGTCGATTGGTTCGAGCCGTACGGTTGGCGCGTGACCGGCGCGGAACGCGGCATGGAGTGGGATTCCGTGATTCCGGCGGTGGTGGACGCGGCGCGCGGCCCCAACCCGGCCGGCGTCCCCAGCATGGCGTGGTTCCGAACCCGCAAGGGCCGCGGCTACGGCAAGTTCGACGCGGCCAGCCACGGATCTCCGCACAAGCAGCACGCGCCGGAGTTCTGGGCCGTTCGGCGCGAGTTCATGGCCCGCTACGGGGTCGCGTACCAGGGCGTCGGTGAGGCGGCGCCGGCGGACGCGGCGGCCAGGGCGGCCGAAGCCACGGCCAACTTCCGCACGGCAATAGACGTGCTGCGGCGCGACGTAGGCCTGGTCGACTGGCTCTCGGACCGGCTGCTCGAGATCGCCGGCTCGGTGCCCGAGGAGATCGAAGGCGCCCGTGTCGGGCGAAAGCCGCCGGCCGAGGCCGCTTCTGCCAACGCCATTCCGGTCGACGTCGCGGGCCCGATCGGCGGCATCGTGCCCAGCCTGGGTCGGTTCGGCAGCAATCCGATCAGTCCGGCCTGCGACCACCGCATCTTCGAATTCGAGCGTTACCCGGCCGAGATGTGGCGGGCGCCCGGCGAGCTCCAGCCGAACCGGGCGGGCCTCGCGACGTGGGGCTCCTACGTCAACGCGATCGCGAAACGCGACTACGGGCGGCCGCTGTTCATCGCCTGCTCCGCCGACCTGGCGGAGTCCACCAACATCGCCGGCTTCGCCAAGCCCTTCGGCGACCTGCCGGGCTTCGGCTGGTACGAGCGCGACTCCAACCCGACCGGCTCGCTCCTGCCGACCGAGATCACCGAATTCGCCAACTCCGGCATGATGGCCGGCCTGGCCAGCGTCAACCTCGCCGCCGACCCGTTCACAGACTTCGACGGCCTGTGGGGCGCCACCTCCACGTATGGCTCATTCAGCTATCTCGTGTACGGCCCGCTGCGGCTCTTCAGCCAGCTGGCCCAGGATTGCGATCTGCGCGTCGGCAAGGTGCTGTACGTGGCCGGCCACTCCGGTCCGGAGACGGCCGAGGATTCCCGCACTCACTTCGGGGTCTTCGCGCCGGGCGTGACCCAGCTCTTCCCCGAGGGCCACGTCATCGACCTCCACCCCTGGGAATACAACGAGGTGCCGGTCGTGCTGGCCGCGGCCTGCGCCACGAGCGTGCCGATCATCGCCCTGCACCTGACCAGGCCGGCGGTCGCGGTGCCGGACCGCGCCGCGCTCGGAATGCCGGGGCACTTCGCGGCGGCCCGTGGTGCCTACGTGATGCGGCCGTTCCGCGACGACGCCCCGAAAGCGGGCACCGTCTTCGTGCGCGGCTCGCTCAGCACGGCCAACCTGGTCAAGGTGCTGCCGGAGCTGGACCGGCGCGGCCTCAACGTGAAGGTCGTGGCGGCGATCAGCCCGCAGCTCTTCGCCCTACAGGATGAGGGCTACCGCTCGGCGACCATCGAGCCGGCCGACCGCCTCGATTCGATGGTCATCACCAACGGCGCCTACAAGCTGATGCGGGATTGGGCGGACGACCCGATCGTTCGCGAGTACTCGCTCAGCTCGGACTGGGACGACCGCTGGCGGACCGGCGGATCGGTCGACGAGGTCATCGAAGAGGCGCACCTGGACTCAGGTCACATCCTGGCCGGAATCGAGCGGTTCGTCCGGGAACGGCCCGCGCGACTGCGGGGCCTGCACGACCGCCTGGACGCTGCCGAGCGCCGGTAGCCGGCCGGCGCCGGCGCGACGCCCGGACCGCCGCTAGGATCCGATCGGCACCCCGAAGCGCCAGATGCCGAGGCCCGAGCCCGGCGCGCCGAACGAGAGTATCCGGGTCTCGCCAGCCAGATAGTAGACGTACGCGCCCTGGCCCTGGGCCGTCGTGGCGAAGAGGTACTCCACGTCGCCGGGGATATTGTCGCGCCGCCGGGGCGGCCGTCGTAAGCCTCGGGCGGCGCTCGAGCCCGAGTCAGCTTGTCCGGGGCCGGGTCCGGGCCGGTTCCGGGCGATGGGCCGAATCGGCCGCCCAGGTGCCTTCCGCGACCGGTCCGCTACCATTTCCGGCGTGCCCGTCTTCTACGATTTCGACAAGGCAAACGCGAAGCTTCCCGAGGTCCGCGAGACGCTTCTCCGGCTCCGAGCGCAGCGAGAAGAGATCGTCGCCGTGCGCGACCGCATCGTCGAGCTGAACGCGCCGGCGCTGGCGGGCGGGGCGGCCGCCTCCTCCGCCGCGAGGACCGACGAGGTGGCCCAGGAGACCGGGCGGCTCCGAATGAAGATGCAGGGCCTCGTCGACCAGATGCAGGCAGGCGTCCTCGAGCTGGACGACTGGGGGATCCAGCTGCGCGAGATCGAGACCGGGCTGGTCGACTTCCCCGCCCTCTCCTCGGGCCGGCCGATCTGGCTCTGCTGGCGCCTCGGCGAAGAGCGGGTCGAGTGGTGGCACGAGACCTCGGAGGGATTCGACGGCCGGCGCCGGATGGAGGACCTCGTCTGACGGACGACCACTCCGCTCCCGACCCTGGCGGCGAGCGGGCCGATCGCGCCCGGACCACGGTGATGCAGGGCGATCGCGCCAAGGCATACCGGCCGATCCCGCCCGACCTGCGGCGAGAAGCCCTCGAGAATGGCCTGGCGGCGTTCGACCGAGGCGACTTCTTCCTGGCGCACGAGCTGCTCGAGCCGGCCTGGATGGGGACGTCGAACCTGGCGGAACGTGCGCTCTACCAGGGTTTGATCAAGCTGGCCGCCGGGTACGTCCACGCCGTCCGCGGCAACCCCATCGGCGTTGCCCGGAACCTGCGCGGGGCTCGCCAGCTTCTCGAGACCTCGCAGCGGCTCGGTCCGGAAATGGCCCTCGCCGCCGGAATAGACCTGCCGGCCCTGCTGGAGAGGGTGGACGATCGTCTGGCAGCCGTGGCAGCCGTGGCAGCCGTGGCAGCCGTGGCGGATGACCTGTCGCCGGCGCGGGGGCCCTTGATCGACCTGCTGCCGCCGGCGCCACAGATCAGGTGACGTCGCGGCCCGACTCGTTCAACCGAGTGGCTACTTGATCGTGACCGCCCACGTCGGCGGGACGCTCTGGATGAAGATCTCGCCTCGCACCAGCTCGATCTCGTTGCCGGTTGAGTCGTAGAAGCGGGTCAGGGCCGTGGTGGATGTCTTCTTCCATGTACCGATGATCGCGGTTCCCTCCTGGAAGACGATCGCCTTGCCGGATCCCACATTGATAACGTCCGGTCGGGCGTGGCCGGGCTCGGAGTGCGGATCGATCGTGTCCACCTGGTACATGACGACGATGCTGCGCGCGAACACGTACTGGCGGTTGGCAGGATCGATCTCGGGCTTCCCTCCGATGAGCCGCACGTAAGCGTCGGACCCGATGTCGTACTGGTAGCCGACGGCGCCGCTGGGGTACGCGATCGAGATCGTCTGAGACGCCGGCCTCGCGTCGAATGGCAGGTCGTCCTTGAACGGGCGCGTGGGCAGATTCTGGAAGGTTGACGGGTAGCCTCGCTTGGGGAGGCAGGCGATCAGGGCGGCCGAGTTCGTATAGGCGTTGTGCGGGCCCGGGCGCGTCGTGATGCGGTGGTATGGGCAGGAGCCGGCATTCAGCGCGTCCATGTTGTAGATGTACTTGGCGTTCGCCGGAATGATCTTCAGAAGAGACTGCGCGTCGCCGCCGTAGTGCCCGAAGAGCGCCTTGTACTCGTCGGCCCAGTAGACGTAGTAGGGCCGCGCGCTTCGGACCGGCCCGATGTCGGTGGCCGTGCCTTCCTGGAATACGTACATGTAGCGGTCCGCATCACCCTCGACCGGGGCCCGGTAGACGATCGAGGCCGACGAGATGCCCGACTGCGGCCGAGCCAGCTGGTGATCGTCGATCATGATGGCGAGCGGGAGGCGGTGCGCGAGCGTCGCGGGAGCGGCCACGCCGTCGAGGTCCGCGTAGGCCCAGTCCGGGGGTAGAGACTCCGGCGTCGGCACGGGCGTGTCCGTAGGCGTGGGCGTCGGCTCCGGGGTCGGAGTGGCCGTCGGAGATGGCGTCGGCACGGCGGTCGGCGACGCGGTCGGCGACGCGGTCGCCGTCGGCGTTTGCGTGGCCTGGCCGGTGCCGCCCGGCATGGCCGCGAGCAGAAGGCTCGCCACCAGGATTGCCACCACCGCGATCGCGCCGACGGCGATCGCCAGAGCCCTGTGGCCGGTCCAGATGCGGTTGATCACTGGTCCCCTCTCCGTGCGTGCCGCCCGTCTCAGCATAGGGGAATCAATCTCCGGCTGAGCCGCGCAATCCCGCCGGCGCTAGGTGCCGCCCGTCGTGCCGGCCACGAGCCGACGCAGGTCCTCGGTCGTTTGCGGATCGCCCGACTGGAGCAACTGCACGAGGTTCAGAAGATCGACCAGGCGCGTGAGGCGGCGCCAGTCGCTTGGGAACGTGCCGCCGGCGGCAAGGTATGCCGACGCGAAGGCGTCGCCGAAGCCGGCCGGTCGAGCAGCCTCGTCGCGCAGGAAGGTCGCGAAATCGATGAGTTTGCAGCCGGCGCAGGCGAATTCCCAGTCGAGGATGCCGGCGAGTTGCCAGGCCGAGGGCCCGCGGGCGGGCACAGCCCTTGATGCCGGCGGCGCCGCCGCGTCGGGCTCGGCTGCGGAACCGGGCGTCTCCCGCCGAACCAGCAGGTTCCAGGGCTTGTAGTCGGCATGGACGAGCACCGCATCCGACCAGACGGCCTCGACACGGCCGGCGTTCGACTCGACGGTCGCGCGCACCCGGGCCGCCAGTTCCAATCCGAGGCGTTCCTCCACGGGCCCCTCGAGGGTTGCCAGCACGGCCGGAGCCCACGCCGGCATCCGGCGGACGACGCGCATCTCCCGCCCGAGAAACCCCGGAGCCGGGAAATGGCGGGAGTGGATCCGGCCCAGCGCGGTCCCGCAGACGGCGGCGAGCTCGAGCGCCGTCGCTGCGTCGGCTCCATCCAGGACCTCGTGCAGGGGCAGACCGTCCAGCCACTCGAGCAGCGCGAACGGCGGGCTGGCCGTCGCGTCGGAGTAGAGCACGCGCGGCGCGGGAACGCGGCCGGCCATCGTCGCGACCACGGCCGCCTCTCTGTCGCACGCCTCCGGGTCCGCGACATAGAGGCGCAGCACGGCGGCCGATCCGCCGGCCAGCTCGAGACGGTAGTTGGTGTTGCGCAGGCCCGCGGTCAGCGGCCGCGCATCGACGACGGCGGCGCCCGGCAGCGCGCGACTCACGAGCCGCACCAGCTCGGCACGCGGCAGCTCGACGAACCGGTGTCGCCGTTCCCAGCTTCGCTCCATGAGCCGATTGTCGCGCACGCCGGCTCCGGCGGGACGCCGGCGGCGCAGGCCCTAGACTGTCGGCCATGCCCGAGACACCGGCGGAGGAGGCCGCCCGTCCAACCGAGGACTCGACCGAAGCGAGGCCTGCGCCAACCCGTCGCCACCACGCCGTCGCCCGCCGTATCGGCATGACGCCCGAGCAGTTCGTGATCGCCGCCGGGATCATGTCGGCCCTGGCCGTAGCCGCCCTGGATTCGACCGTCGTCTCGACGGCGATGCCGACGATCATCGGCGATCTTCGGGGCCTGTCGGAGTACGGCTGGGTCTTCTCGGCGTATCTTCTGGCATCGACCGTGACCGTGCCGCTGTACGCCCGGATGGCCGACATGTACGGTCGCAAGCCGATCTTCCTGACCGGGATCGCGCTCTTCGTCGCGGGATCGATGCTGTGCGGCTTCGCCAATTCGATGACCCTGCTGATCCTGTTCCGGGCGATCCAGGGTCTCGGTGCGGGAGCGGTTCAGCCGATCGCCTTCACCATCGCCGGTGACATCTTCGAAAGCGAGCAGCGGGCCAAGATCCAGGGCCTCTTCTCGGGCGTCTGGGGGGCGGCCGCGGTCGTGGGGCCGGCGATCGGCAGCATCATCACGACGACCGTCGGCTGGCGTTGGGTCTTCTTCGTAAACGCGCCGGTGGGTCTGCTGGCAGGGGTGCTGATCGGGCGCTTCCTGCACGAGCGGGTCGAGCATCACCGTCACCGTCTGGACCTGGTGGGGGCCGGGATCCTGACGCTCGGGCTCGTCTCGCTGCTCTTCGCCGCGATCGAGGGTGGCCAGCTGTGGGGCTGGACCTCGCCGGTGACGCTCGGCCTGGTCGCCGCCGCGCTCGCGCTGCTGGCCGCGTTCGTCGTCTTCGAGCGCCGCGTCGCCGAGCCGCTCATCGACCTGGGCCTGCTGCGCATCCCGGTCATCGCCGCCGGACTGGCGATCGGCGGGCTATCGGGCGTCGTGATGTTCAGCCTGTCGACCTACGTGCCGCCGCTCGTGCAAGGCGTGATGGGCGGAACCGCGCTCGAGGCCGGCGTGGCCGTGGCGGCGATGTCGATCGGCTGGCCGATTGGCTCGATCGTCGGCGGGCGGGCGCTGCTCCGCTTCGGTGCCCGGCCCACGGTCCTCGCAGGGATGGCGTTGCTGGTCGTGGGCACGGCCGTGGTGACTCAGGCGATCCGGCCGGGGACGCTGGAGGGCGGGCTCGTCGTCGCCGCGCTCGGCGAGGCCGTCACCGGACTGGGCATGGGCCTGTCGTCGACCACGATCCTCGTCATGGTCCAGGCCGCGGTCCCGTGGCAGCGCCGGGCCGTTGCCACCGGCCTCGTCCAGTTCAGCCGGACTATCGGCGGAGCCGTCGGCGTCGGCCTGCTCGGCGGGCTCGTGACCGCGGCCGCCGGCAACGCTTCGGGCATCGTCCTCGACCCGATCGGCCGCAATCTCATCCCGGCGGCCCAGCTCGCGGCGATGCGATCGAGCCTCTCCGGAGGCCTCGAGTGGGTTTTCATCATCGTCGCCCTGGACGCCGCGGTGGTGGCCGCGGTCGCGCTGCGCTTCATGCCCACGGTTCACGTCGAGCGACGGCCGAGTGGGGCGAGCGGGACGGCGGCGAGCGGCGCGGCGTCGAGCGGCGGTGGCGAGGCAACGCCGGTCGAAAGCGGCGCCACGACAAGCGCTGCGGGCTAGAGACCCTCGCCCACGACCTCAACGCCCGCCACGCCCCCAAGGCGCCGCGTCATCACCGCCACGGCCTGCGGGTTCGAGTCCACGAGCAGGAAGCGCCGGCCCAGCTCCAGCGCGGCGGCCCCGGTCGTGCCGCTCCCCGCGAAGAAATCCGCGACCAGTCCCCCGACGGGGCACGACGCCGAGATCACGCGCCGCAGTACCGCGACCGGCTTCTGGGTCGGGTAGCCGGTCCGCTCCGAGCCGCCCGGCGGAACGATCGTCTGCCACCACGTATCGGTCGGGAGCTTGCCGCGGGCCGCCTTCTCGGGTCCGACCAGCCCCGGCGCCATGTACGGGATCCGCTCGACCGCCTCCGCGTCGAACCAGTAGCCATCCGGATCCTTCACGTACACGAGGATGTCGTCGTGCTTCGCCGGCCAGCGCCGCTTCGTTCGCGCCCCGTAGTCGTACGCCCAGATCACCTCGTTGAGGAAGCATTCGCGCCCGAAGAGAGCGTCGCACAGGACCTTGGCGTAGTGCACTTCCCTCGAGTCCAGATGCAGGTACAGGCTCCCGCTGGGCCGCAGGACGCGCCGGATCTCGACCAGGCGCGGCTCCAGGAAGTCCAGGTAGTCGTCGTGGACGTCCAGGTAACTCTGGGCCCCCAGCCGGATCGTTCGGTAGCGCCGTCCGCCGAAACCGGTCCGGTCGCCGCTCTCCGGATCGTGAACCGTCCGCAGCCGCCGCAATGTCTGACGCTTGCCGGTGTTGAAGGGCGGGTCGATGTAGACCAGGTCGATCGAATCGTCCGGCAGCGATGCGAGCACGGCCAGGTTGTCCGCCAGGACGATCCGCCCGACCGCGCCGCCAAGGTAATCCACTCCGTCAGCCACGCTCCGAGGTTAGCAGGCGCGGGCCATGAGCCAACGCCGGCGGCGATCCGAATGCGCGCGCGCCCCCCGCGGATCCGTGGACCCGGCTCCATGCCGGCCGGGAGCCCTACTTCGGGTAGCTGCCGGTGAGCTTCTTCCACATGCGGTGCGGAGAGTGGAAGGCGGGTGTGCCGGCCAGGAACATGTACGGGCAAAGCCCCTCGACGACGTTTATCCCCTTCTCTTCGCAGAAGGCCACGGCCGACTTGGTCCCCGCGCCCGGCGCCATGCCGCCGTACATCCAGACGTGCTTGACGCCGGCCTCGGCGCAGTCCTGGACGATCTGGTCGGTGGACTTCTTCGACGTCATGATCAGGACGCCGTCGACGCCGGGCTTTATGTCCTGGACCCTCGCGAAGCACGGCTGCCCGTCGATCTCCTTGGCGGACGGATTGACCGGGATCGCCTCGTAGCGGCGCTGGCGGAACTCCTGCCACAGCACCGTCCCGAATCCCTTGGGGTCCCGGGAGACGCCGACTACCGCGATGCGCTTGAGGGCCAGGAAGTCGTCGACCTGCTTCTTGGTAGTCATTGGATCCTCGTCTGGGTACGTGTGACGGCCAGAGTCTGGCCTCGCCCGCGCTCCGACTCTAAGGGCCGGACGTACCGATCCTAGACCCGCGCACGACCCTTCGACATCGTCCGCGCGATCGACCGGCGATCAACCAACCGAATGATTACCCTTGCTCCGTCGCGGCCGGACGATCGCACCGGCGACCGAACAAGACGGCGCCCCGCGGCGCCGCCAATGCGACCTGGAGGAGGCGCGATGTGGCCAGGGCGATAGTCGTATACCGCAGCCACACCGGCGTGACCCGCCGGTACGGTGAGGAGATCGCCGCATTCCTCGAATCGAAAGGCGTCTCCACTACCGTGACGTCCGTCGGCGAATGCGACATGACGGCCCTCAAGAACGCCGAGTACCTGTTCCTGGGCTGCTGGACGAGCGGCCTCTTCGTCGTCATGCAGCATCCCGACGAACCGTGGCTGGCCTTCGTCCGCGACATGCCCAAGCTGCCGTCGACCGCCGAGGGCGGCCCGAAGGTTGCGCTCTTCACGACCTACCAGCTCCGGACCGGCAGCCAGTTCGCGAAGATGCGGGCGGCCCTGGCCGGCAAGACTTCCCCGCCGGAACTCGAGCTGAAGTCCCGCGACGGCAGCCTCTCCCCCAAGGACGACGAGGCCCTCGAGCTGTTCATTCGCTGAGCCACGGCGCGGCGGCTGCGGTGCTCCAGCGCGGCTTCGAGGTTCAACGGGGGCGCGCGGCCGTTTCGGGACGCCGCGGAGGCATCGGGGCCGAGCTAGAGCGCGGGACTATCCTTGCCTCGAGCGAATAGCAGGAGGAAGAGACCGTGGAGTACCGAAGGTTCGGCAAGACCGGGCGGACCGTCAGCGCGATCGGCTTCGGGGCGTGGGCGATCGGCGGCAGCTGGGGCAACGTGGACGACGCCACCAGCCTGAAAGCACTCCACGCCGCCGCTGACGCGGGCGTGACGCTGATCGATACGGCAGACGTCTACGGCGACGGCCACAGCGAGCAGCTGATCGGCCGGTTCCTGCGCGAGCGCAAGGGTGAGTCGTTCTTCGTTGCGACGAAGATGGGCCGCAGCGTTCCGCTGGATATGGCCCAGTACACGCCGGAAGCCTTCCGCGGCTGGGTGGATCGGAGCCGGGAGAACCTGGGCGTCGATCGCCTGGACCTGGTCCAGCTTCACTGCCTCCACCGCGACATCTACTACAGCCCGGAGCATTTCGCGGCGCTCGACGATCTCGTCTCCGCCGGCGCGATCGCCAACTTCGGTGTGAGCGTGGAGAAGGTGGAGGAAGCGCTCAAGGCGATCGAGTTCCCCGGTGTCGCCTCGGTCCAGATCATCTACAACATCGTCCGCCAGCGGCCTGCGGACCGCTTCCTGGCCGAGGCAGCTCGTCGCGACCTCGGCGTCCTGGCGCGAGTGCCGCTGGCCTCCGGCCTGCTGACCGGCAAGCTGACCAAGGAGTCGGTCTTCGACCCGTCGGACCATCGCAACTTCAACCGGCACGGCGAATCGTTCGACGTCGGCGAGACGTTCGCGGGAGTCGACTACGACACCGGTCTGGCGGTCGTCGAGGAGCTGCGCTCGCTCGTGCCCGGCGGGGCCACGATGGCCCAGATGGCCCTGCGCTGGATCCTGATGAACGAGGCGGTGACAGCGGCCATCCCCGGCGCCAGGACGCCCGAGCAGGCCCAGGCGAATGCGGCTGCGGCGGATCTGGCCCCGCTGCCGCCCGCAGCCATGGAGAGGATCGCCCGGCTCTACGAAGAGCGCGTCAAGCCGCTGGTCCACCAGCGCTGGTAGCTCATCCCCGATCAGTCGATCGACTTGCGCCGGTCGGACCGTCGTCGTCGCCGGCGGCCGGCGGAGCGGCCTTCACCAGCGTCGCCGTCCAGTAGCGATCGGTCGCCGAGGGCTCCGGGTGGACGCGCCGCCCCGAAGAGGAACGCCGCGCCTCGGCCATAGGCTCCCCTCCGGGCGGCATTCTGGCAAGCGGTTTGCGCGGCTAGCGACCTCTTGTGTGGCGCCGGGGCCCTACCGCTGAGCCCGCTTCAGGATGCCGAAGACCGCGCCCTGGGGATCGCTGAGAATCGCGAAGCGTCCGCCCGGGAAGTCGACCGGGGCCACCATCTCATGGGCGCCCGCTCCGATCGCCTTCCGGAACGAGGCATCCACGTCGTCGACGGTGAAGTACGCCATCCAGTAGCTCGGCACCTGCGGCGGGACCATGGGGCTCATCTCCATGCCGCCGGCGATCCGCTCGTCTCCGAGCCAGAACTCCGTATACCGCGGCTGGCCCTCGCCGGCAAACGCCAGCTTAGTCGCCCAACCGAAGGCGGTACCGTAGAACGTGACCGCCTTCTCGATCCCGCGCGAGTTCAGCTCCGGCCAACCGAACGTGCCCGGTCCGCCCGTGGGCATTCCACCCATGGCCAGCGGCTGCCACGCCGAGATGAAGGCACCCGAGGGATCCTGGAAGACGGCCATCGTGCCCTGATCGCCGACCTGCATCGGCCCGGCAATGACTTTGCCGCCGGCACCCGCCACCTTCTTGGCCAGGCCGTCGGGGTCGGTGGTGCCGATGTAGATCGACCAGGCGGTCGGCGCCTCGGCCATCATCTTCGGCCCGATCCCGGCGACGTCCTTGCCGCCCATCTTCGCCAGCGCGTAGCCGCCATACTGCGGATCGGGGTTGACCTCAACCCGCCAGCCGAACAGCTTCGCGTAGAACTCGCGCGACCCGGCCGGGTCGGAGCTCGACAGGTCCAGCCAGACGGGCTTGCCAACCCAGCTGGGCTTGCCGACGGCAGTAGCCATGGTCTCGGTCATTGGGTGCCTCTTTCAGGTGCGACTCGGCATCGGGTCTTCCGCATTCGATCGAACAGGCCCGAATAGTCGCACCGGATGGTCAACGATCAACTTCCGTCTCGGCTTCCGGACCGCCGGTCGCGACGGTCGGGCGGCGAGCCGCCGGAAACGAGAAGGCCAGCGGGACGACCTGATGATTGCCGCGTACACGATCCCCCGTCCTGACGACTCTCCGGATGCCGACCCACGAAATCGTGGCCGAAGGTGTCAGGTTGGCCGTGGAGCTGGCCCGCAATTCGAGCGCGTCGCGAGAGCCCACGATCAAGTTCTTCGAACCCACCCTGATCGTGCGCGAGTCGACGGCTCCACCGGCAGGCTGACGATCACCGGGGTCGGTCGGGCCCGGTCCGGACGAGACGGTATTCTGGTCGTGCGCCTGCGCGCCTTGCGCACGCCCTGGATCGCCGGCGAGCCGCCACACGGGAGGCACTCATGAAGGTTCTGTTCATCGGTGGCACCGGCCTGATCAGCACCGCATCCACCCGCCTGGCAGTGGAGCGCGGCATCGATCTGTTCATCCTGAACCGCGGCAATGATCCCGACCGGGCGCGCGGCGCAACCACGATCCTGGCGGACGTCCACGACGAGGCCGCGGCCGAGCGGGCCCTCGCCGGCCACCGTTTCGACGCGGTCGTGGACTGGATCGCATTCACTCCGGAGGACGTCGAGCGCGATTTCCGGCTCTTCGGCGAGAGGGCGGACCAGTTCATCTTCATAAGCTCCGCCAGCGCCTATCTCAAGCCCCTCGGCGACTGGATCATTCGCGAGGACACGCCGCTCGCCAACCCGTTCTGGGATTACTCGCAGAACAAGATCGCCTGCGAGGAGCGCCTGATGCGGGCGTATCGGGACGACGGGTTCCCGGTGACGATCGTCCGGCCCTCTCTCACGTACGGCGACTCGCAGATACCGCTGTGTGTGAACAGCTGGACCCTGCCCTACACGGCGGTCGCGCGGATGCGCGCCGGCAAGCAGGTCATCGTCCCCGGCGACGGCACGTCCCTCTGGACGATCACCCACAACAGCGACTTCGCCGTCGGCTTCGTGGGCCTGCTCGGCCGCCGCGTGGCGATCGGCCATGCCTTCAACATCATGTCGGACGAGGTCCTGACCTGGGACCAGATCTACCGCCAGACCGCAGCGGCCGCGGGCGTCGAGGCGCGCATCGTCCACATCGCCTCGGACTTCATCACCGCCTGCCTGCCGGACATGACCGGCTCGCTCACCGGAGACAAGTCGGGCAGCGCCGTCTTCGACACGACCAAGCTCAAGCGCTTCGTGCCCGAGTTCCGCGCCGTGACCCCGTACGCGGAAGGGATCAAGCGCACCATCGCCTGGTTCGACGCGGACCCCGCCCGGCGGAAGGTAGACTCCGAGATGGACGCCGACTGGGACCGGCTAATAGCCGCCTACGAGCGCGGCCTGGCAGACGCCGTCAAGACCTTCGCGAAAGGGGCCTGAATCCTTGGCTGACGTGGACGCATCATCGGACCGGACATACGTCCCGGCGCCCGACCGCTACGCGGCGATGTCGTACCGCCGGACCGGCAAGAGCGGCCTGATGCTGCCGGCGCTCTCGCTCGGCTTCTGGCACAACTTCGGCCCAGACGTCCCCCTCGAGCGCCAGCGATCGATCGTCCGCCGCGCCTTCGACCTGGGCATCACGCATCTGGACCTGGCCAACAACTACGGCCCGCCGGCCGGCTCGGCCGAGGCGAACCTGGCCCGAATCCTCGAGCTGGATCTGCGGCCGTATCGCGACGAGCTCGTGATCTCGACCAAGGCCGGCTACGACATGTGGCCCGGACCGTACGGCGACTTCGGCTCGCGCAAGTACATGCTGGCCAGCCTGGACCAGAGCCTGAAGCGGATGGGGCTCGACTACGTCGACATCTTCTACTCGCACCGGCCGGACCCGGCCACGCCCGTCGAGGAGACGATGGGCGCGCTCGATACGGCGGTTCGCCAGGGCAAGGCGCTCTACGCCGGCATCTCCAATTACAAACCGGCCGAGACGCGAGAGGCCGTCCGGATCCTGCGCGGGCTGGGCACGCCGCTGCTGATCCACCAGCCCAGCTATTCGATGTTGAACCGCTGGATCGAGGATGGACTGCTGGACGTGCTCGGCGAGGAAGGCGTCGGCTGCATCGTCTTCTCGCCTCTGGCCCAGGGACAGCTGACCGACCGCTACCTGAACGGGACGCCGGCCGGTTCCCGGGTCACGCACTCGCAGTTCCTGACCGAGGACACGGTTGAGCGCAATCTGCCGCGAATCCGAGCCCTGAACGAGATCGCCGGGAGGCGCGGGCAGACGCTCGCCCAGATGGCTCTCGCCTGGGCGCTGAGGGACCCGCGAGTGACGTCGGCGGTGATCGGAGCCAGCTCCGTGGAACAACTGGAGGCCAATGTCAAGGCGCTCGAAGGCGCGCCACTCGCTCCGGACGAGCTGGCGGCGATAGACGCCTGCCTCGCCTGAACCACCCAGGCCGAGGCGTGAGTACGGCCCGAGCCGGCGCCTGTTGCACGGGACAGCCCAGGCCTGCTGATATATAAGTTAGGTACTAGACATTCATCGTCGTGCCGCGCCATATTCCCCTCACACCGGGCCATCCGGGCGTTCTTGGAGGAGAGACGTGGCCAGCAAGAAATTACGAATTCTCATGGCAAGTGGCCTGCTGGCGGTCGCGGCCGCCCTGGCAGGGACCACCGGTGCAGCCTTCGCAGGCTCACCCGGGCCCACGGCGACGCCCGGGCCACTCACGGTCTGCGACAACGTAAACCCGAACATCGATCCCTGCTGCCCGTCGGTCGTGAACGGGGCGGTACCGGCCGATCTCCAGGTCTGCTGCGTGTCTCTTGGGGTCGCACCGGCAGTTGAGGTCTGCCCGTCGCCCAGCCCGACCGCGACGCCGACCGAAACGGCAACGGCAACTGCGACGGAGACACCGACGGAGTGCGTTGGCGTCGACGTGAACCCAGACGCGTTCACAACCGCGACCCCCACTGTCTGCCCGACCGCGTTCGAGTCATTCCAGGGCGAGACGGCCACGGCGGGCCAGAACACGCCCCCGCCGACGAGCACTGGTGCCAACGATCCACGCAACAACTCGCTGCCGCTGTTCGCGTTGCTGATCTGCCTCGCCTTCGGGGCGATCGGTCTGGCCGCGGCAGCCGATCAGAGGCGGACCATCCGCCGCTAGGACGAGCCGAGGTCGCCTCGAGCGACCGCAACTGGGGCTACCAAGACCGACGGGCCGCAGGGCCCGTCGGTCTTCGATTCGGAGCCGGTACGTCGCCCGGGTCGTCTAGCGCGACAGGTCGTGGACCATCCAGATGTTCGGGTCGTGGTAGACGCCGTAGCCGGCCGCGAGATCGATCTCCACGGGCGAGAGCGCGCCCTCGACGACATACGGTCCTGAGACGGGGAAGGTCAGGCCCGTCCATTCGTGCCATTCCGCAACGGTGCCGGAGATCGTCATCGACCGCGGCGAGGCCCGGACGATCCGTGCGCCGGCCCTGGCATGAACCCGCAGCCATGAGTCGAAAGGCAGGCCGTCGGGGCGACGCCAGGCCGCGTAGGCTTCCGCGGGCATCAGGGGGTAGCGGGCCTTGTCCGGTGGCCGGACGCAGGCGATCAGGGCCTTGAGCCCGGCCTCGACCGCCGTCTGACTCATGGCCTCGAGCATCAGGCTGCTGAGCCCTTGGCCCCGCCGAGCGGGCGCGATGCAGATCTGGATCGCCCCGAGGGTGTCCGGCGTACGTCCCGCCTCGAGGTCGGCGACGGAGCGCTCGAACTGGTCGTCCCAGCCTTCGGGCAATCCGTCGTCCGTGTCATCCCACCGCAGCGGTGCCGCCTGCGACGCCGCGACCACCTCGCCCGCGCCATCCACGAGCACGAGCTGGAACTCCGGCCAGTCGGTGCGGAGACGGCTCCAGCACCGGTCGGCCACGGGATCGTGGAGCATGAACTCGGGCCACGAGGCGCTGCACATCAGGTCGGCGGGCTGCCATAGCTCCGGTTCATCGGAAACCCGGGCCAGCCGGTGGCCCGTCGGAACGACGATCGAATCCAGCCCCATCTCGACCTTTCGCCTCCGCATTCCGAGTCCCTCGGATACTAGAACCCTGCGGCCCGGGATCGATTTCGCCCGGGTGGGGACCCCTCGCCAGCCGCCAGTGACCTACGGCCCGAATGTGCAGTCGAAGGGCCCATGACACCGGCACCGCGCAGGCGTATTAAGCTGCCGTGGGGCACGCCCACCGTCCGACCTCGGGATCCCGCGCTCGTTCGTCGGCCCTCGAGGATGTCCTGGCAGTCCCTTCCCCTGCCGAGTAGATCCTCGCGTCCCGCGAAGCAGATGACGTGACGCGACACGCTTCCCCTGCCCGGTCCATCGCGGGCCGTTCAGAGCAGCGCTCGGCCCGGATCCGGCGTAGATCTTGGGGGAGCGACTCTTGGATGAAGGTCCTGCACAGGAGGAGACCGCATGTCCGTCACAGCAGTCGATAAAGCGGGCGCGCCGACCGAGGGAGTCGGTCTCAAACGGGTCCTGAAGACCCGCGATCTCGTCGTCTTCGGCGTCATGATGATGTTCCCGCTCGCGCCGATCGCGGTCTACGCCGCGGTGAGCGGGTCAACCGCGGGCCACATGGCGGCGGCCTATCTCGTGGCCATGGTCGCGATGCTCTTCACCGCCCTGAGCTACGGGGCGATGGCCGGCGCATTCCCCAAGGCCGGCTCCACCTACACCTTCACCCGCAACGGCCTCAACCAGTATCTCGGGCTGCTCTCCGGCTGGGCGATCATGCTCGACTACCTTCTGTTTCCGACCCTCAACTTCATCATCATCGCGGCCTTCGCCCAGCAGCTGGCCGGGACGGTGGGGCTGTTCCAGGGCTGGGACTACTGGTTCTGGGTCATCGCCGCGATCGCGGTCGTCACCGTGTTCAACCTCATCGAGGTCAAGTGGCTGGCCCGCGTCTCGGCCTTCTTGATCGTTATCTGCCTGATCGTCATCGCCTGGTTCGTGGTCGCCTCGATCGGGACCCTGAACGGCGGTGCCGGCGAGGGCACGATCATCTCCACGAAGCCGTTCTTCGGCGAAGGCCTGACGTTCAACGCCCTGCTCGCCGGCACGGCCATAGCCTGCTTCTCCTACCTGGGCTTCGACGCGATCAGCACCCTGGCCGAGGAGACGCATAATCCCGGCCGCAGCGTCTCTCTGGCGATGGTCGGCGCGCTGCTCATCGTCACCGTGCTGTTCATCGTCCAGGCCTACTTCGCCCAGCTCATCTACCCGAACTGGGCCGGCCTGCCGCAGGACGGCTCGGCCTTCTCGGTCATCTTCGCGGTGGCCGGCGGCAACGTGCTGTCAACGGTTCTGTCATACGCGGTCATTGCGGCCGCGCTCGCCAACGCGATCGACGCGACCGGCGGCGCCTCGCGCCTGCTCTACGGCATGGGCCGCGACGGCGTCATTCCCAAGCGAATCTTCGGCTATCTCCACCCCAAGACAGCGGCGCCCGTCATCAACGTGGGGATCATCGGTGTCCTGGCGATCTTCGCCTGCACCCGCGACCTCAACACGATCCTGGCCATGATCAACTTCGGGGCCCTGTTCGCGTTCACGCTGGTGAACCTGGCGGTCATCGGCCACTTCGTCATCCGCGGCGGCCGGCGCTCGCCGAAGGATCTGCTGCGCTACCTGGTGGCGCCCGGCATCGGCGCCTTCGTGATCCTGTGGCTGTGGACCCAGCTCTCGAGCATCAACTGGCTCTTTGTCCTCCAGTGGCCGAGTGACCCGGCCCAGCTCATCCCGTTCGCCTGGCTGCTGATCGGCATCGCCTATGTCGTGTGGACGAGCCGGCTCTTCAGCAAGCCGCTCCCAGAGCTCAAGGAGACTCATCTCTAACATGTCCGGCACCGAAACGGGCGGGCGGGCCGAAGGGTCCGCCCGCAAGCCGGTCGCGCCGTATATGGCCGTCGGACTGTCGACGATCGTCTACGGCGTGGCCGAGCGAAAGCACATCAAGGTCAACCTCGACATCATCGAGGACAACATCCACGCGGCCATGTCGATGGTCAACATCAACATGCCGGTCAAGCTGATCGCACTGGCCGAGGGCGCCCTCACGGGCTTCACGGACGAAGCCTTCGATCTGCCCCACACCCTCGCCGCGCGGGAGCTCTTCATAGACATCCCGGGCCCGGAGACCGAGCGCCTGGCCGGGCTCGCGAAGATGTACTCGACCTACATCATCGTCCAGTGCAAGGCGCGCTGGCCGGAGGTGATGGCCAACCGCTTCTTCAACACCCTGTTCATCATCTCGCCGGCCGGCGAGGTCGTGCATCGTGCGGCCAAGAACCACATCTGGTGCCGCGAGCGCTCATGCGTCCCGCACGACGTATACGACCGCTGGGTGCAGCTCTTCGGCGACGGCATCGAGGCCTTCTATCCGGTTCTCCGGACAGACGACATCGGCAACGTCGGCACCATCTGCTGCAGCGACGGCGAGTATCCCGAGGCGGTCCGCGCCCTTGCCTTCAACGGCGCCGAGGTCGTGTACCGTCCGAGTGAAGCGATGCCGATGACCGGCAACTCGTATCCGGGTGGCGGCGGCTGGATGGTCCAGAACCGCGGCCACGCCCAGTTCAACAGCCTGTACATGGTCTGCCCGAACGTGGGTCCGGTCTACCTGCATCCCAAGATGCGCCACCCGGTGGACATCGCCGGCGGCAACTCCCACATCGTCGACTATTACGGCAACATCATGTCCTACTCGGCTTCCGGGGCGAACACGATGGTGGCCGCCATCCTGGACATCGAGGCCCTCCGCCAGTTCCGGGCGATGAACCTGAACAGCAACTGGATGAAGGACCTGCGCACCGAAGTCTTCCGGCGCATGTACGAGCAGCCGATCCATCCAAAGAACCTCTGGATGGAGCAGGATCCCCTCCCGCACGAGCAGGTCGACGAGATCTACCGCGACAACATCCGCCGGCTGGTGAAGCGGGGCTCGTTCACGCCACCCGCCATCGACTTCCCCGGAGCCTTCTACCAGGGCGAAGCCACCTCGGAAGAGGCCTGGCAGGAGATCAAGCATTTCTGGGACGGCTGGGGCGAGGAGGTACCGGAGTAACCGACCCGCCCCCTGCCGAAGGGAGCACGAACCACTCGGTGTCCGCCGCGAAGCGAGCCGCCGAGTGGTTCGCTTTTACCGCGGCGACAAGGGGTTGTTGCGCAGCGCAAGCAACTTAGCGCCGGTCGCATTAATCTTAAGCGGGCCACTGTAGTATCTGCCCCGGTCCTCGCTGGGTGACCGGTGCCGGGTGATCCTGGCGACCCCGCCTCTTAGGTTGCGCGGGCAGCCATCTTCACGAATGCGCTGCGCCAGTCCCCGCCGGCCGTCATCTGAAGGTGAATGTTGAGCGGAGTGGGTCCGTGAGGCTCCCCCTCTACGACAAGGACGGCAAGGAGGTCCTGCGCTTCGCGGAGAAGCCGTAGCTCCGGTCGGACCCAGCTCCCGCGAGGCCCGGCGCTTCCTTGCCTGGGACGGCCGTCAGGTGCCCGAAGAGCATCCTGACTCGTCCGGCAGCAGCGGCCGGGCCACGACCTGGTACAGATAACCCGCCGCCTGCCACCTCGAGAGCTGGCATGCCTCCTCCTTGGTCGGGCCTAGAGCTCCCGCACGAGGTCCTTCAGGGGACGCCTGGCCGCGCCGGGCGCCGACTTCGGCTGTCGCGCTTCCTCAGTAGGGTGACCGAGGGAGATGATCGTCCGCACGAACGCCGGAGGTTCCAGGCCGAGCAACTGTGCCACTTGTGGTCGCACCGACTCGACGGCCCAGCCGATGCCGGCGCCCAGCCCGAGCGCGCGCGCGGCGATGAGGATGCGCTCGGCCACGCGACCCTCGTCGTAGGCGTCCCATTCGGGGTTGTCACCGCTCATGGCGATGGCGATCGCCACGGCGGCGCCGGCCACGTGCCTCGCGTACGGGGCCACCTCGGCGAGTCGGGCGAGGTCATCGCGCTTTCGCACGACGATGAAGGTCCAGGGCTGGCGGTTCCTCGAACTGCCTGACCAGCGGGCCACCTCGAGGATCGCCCGGAGATCTTCCTGCGAGACCGGCTCTTCGGTGAACTGACGGACCTGGCGCGTCCGCCGCAGGGTCCTCAAGACGACGTCGGCGTTCGTTCGGTCGGAGAGATCTGTGTCGCCCACCACCTCAGTATAGGTGGGCGCGAACCGGCGACTGGCGCGCTCTCGGTAGCGAGCCACAGGCGGGCATCAGCACTTCCCGACCCCGTTTGGTGCATCCTGAGCGTGTCACGCCGCCGACCTCCGCGCGCTCCTCGAAGCCGGAAGGAGAACCTCATGCCGCAGGCAGAACGAGTCGCCGACATCCTCGCCGGCCGGTCGGCGGTCGGAGCGCGGGCGACGGTTCAGGGGTGGATCCGGACACGCCGCGACTCGAAGGCCGGGCTCTCGTTTCTGCATGTCCACGACGGGTCCTGCTTCAATGCCATCCAGGTCGTCGCTCCGGCGACTCTCGGCAACTACCAGGATGAAATCCTGCATCTGACCGTCGGCTGCGCCGTGACCGTCACCGGCACCGTCACTGCCTCCCCGGCCCAGGGGCAGGCCGTCGAACTCCTTGCCGACTCCGTCACGGTGGTCGGTTGGGTGGACGACCCGGACACCTACCCGATCTCGCCCAAGCGGCACACGTTCGAGTACCTCCGCGAGGTCGCGCACCTGCGCGCGCGAACGAACACCTTCGGCGCGGTCGCGAGGGTCCGGCATTGCCTGGCGATGGCGATCCATCGTTACTTCGACGAGCACGGCTTCTACTGGATCCACACTCCGATCCTGACCGCCAGCGATGCC
Organism: Candidatus Limnocylindrales bacterium; assembly: GCA_050010635.1. GTDB lineage: Bacteria > Chloroflexota > Limnocylindria > Limnocylindrales > CSP1-4 > Fen-1039. The sequence continues at coordinate 72,290 of JBEKKR010000005.1, read as the reverse complement.
GAAGGCGCGGGTGAGCTGTTCCGCGTTTCGACCCTCGACCTGGCGAACCTCCCGCTCACGCCTGCGGGAGCGATCGACTACTCCCAGGACTTCTTCGGCAAGCCGGCCTACCTCACCGTCTCGGGCCAGCTGAACGTGGAGACGTATTGCCTGGCCCTGTCGCGCGTCTACACCTTTGGACCGACATTCCGCGCGGAGAACTCGAATACGAGCCGGCATCTCTCCGAGTTCTGGATGGTCGAGCCCGAGATCGCGTTCGCCGACATCTCGGACAACGCCGACCTGGCCGAGGACCTGCTGCGGTACAGCTTCCGGGCGCTGCTGGAGGAGCGCGCCGACGACATGGCCTTCTTCGCCGAGCGGATCGACAAGGAAGCGGTCACCCGCCTCGAGGACCTGGTCAAGTCAAGCTTCGCCCGGATGGAGTACACGGAGGCGATCGACGTCCTGAAGCGGTCGGGCCGTTCGTTCGAATTCCCAGTCGAATGGGGCGTCGCCTTGCAGGCCGAGCACGAGCGATACCTCTGCGAGGAGTACGCGAAGCGGCCGGTGGTGGTCGTCAACTACCCCAAGGAGATCAAGGCGTTCTACATGCGCCTCAACGACGACGAACGCACCGTGGCGGCGATGGACGTGCTCGCCCCCGGCATCGGCGAGATCGTCGGCGGCAGCCAGCGCGAGGAGCGCCTCGACGTGCTCGACGCCCGGCTTCGCGAAACGGGGCTCGATCCCGCCGGGTATTGGTGGTATCGCGATCTGCGCCGATACGGCACCGTACCGCACGCCGGGTTCGGGCTTGGGTTCGACCGGGCGGTGGCCTACGCCACCGGCATGGCCAATATCCGAGACGTCATCCCGTTCCCGCGCACGCCCGCCAGCGCCGACTTCTAGTTGCGCCGGCGGAGCGGCCGGGCGTCTGCGCTGCCAGCCTTACGGCCAGCCGGTCCTACGATGGCCCGGCCCGGCAAGGTGCCTTGCCGGCCTGTGGCTCGACCGATGACCGGAGCATCTGACTTTGACCTTTCCGCATAGCCGCCGCCTGGGCCGACCGCTGGACGATCTCGCGGCTCCGGGTCGGCCCGTCTAGGACACCAAGAGACCCGCTGGCCGAGCTCGACCCATACGCTTGACGCCGGGGCGCGACGCGCGGCCGGCCCTGTCAGCCAGCCGAGAGGATCCTCAGATCCTCGGCCAGGTAGACCGGGTTCGTGTTCGGCGTGATCCTGACTCTTGGGATCGCGAAGCGGGTGGACCATGTTTCGAGGGCCACAGGTACTCCGACCACCGGCTTGCTCGCGCCGGGTTTCGCGGCCGGCACCGGCTCTTCAACCACGCCGCTGTGCAATACGCCGCAGGCGGCAACGACGGCGGCATCCGAGTTGGTTGCCCCGCCGGATGGATACGCGAACGATTCCGGCCACCGGCCGGTCACCTGGGCGATCCGGGCCGCGGCGGCATCGATCTCGTACCGCTGAGTCGCCAGCGGCAGCTTCTCCAGATCGACGTGGTCCACGGTGTGATCGCCGATCTCGTCGCCCGCGGCAACGAGCGCCTGCAACTCACCCGACGTGACCTCGTCCGGCTTGTCGATCCGGCCGGCGATGACGAAGTACGTCGCCACGTAGCCGTGACTCCGCAGGATGGGCAGGGCATGGGTGTAGCCGTCTTCCCAGCCGTCGTCGATCGTGATCACGAAGCTTCTGGCGGGCGGCTGAGTGTGTGCCTCCAGATCCGCGGCGAGAGCGGCCATCGTGATCGTGTGCCAGCCGGCCGCCGCGATGGCGTCGAGCTGCGCCGCAAACACTTCGGGCGGCACGACCAGGCCCGGGCTCGAGTTGCCGGAGTCGGCTAAGGGCACGATCCGGTGATACATGAGGATCGGCACGTGCAGGGTGAAGGAGTTGTCTCGGGCCTTGGGTGCGGTCACAGCGACCGACCCTGGGACCGACGACGGAACGCAGCTGTTGACGAGCGGATAGCTCGGGGCAGGCGTCTGTGGGGTCGCCGTCGGAGTGGGACTCGGGAATCTGCTGCCGCTCGGACGGACCTCGACATTCGCCACCGGGGATGCGCTGGGCGCCGATGGAGCCGCGGTCGGCCTCTGGCCGCCCCAATGCACGCCGGCCCAGCCGGCGACCGCGAGCACGACGACGCCGCCCACGAGTGCGGCTGCGGCTCCGTATCGGTGGCCCGGGCGGCGGTGGACCTGGCTACGGCGCACGGCCGGAGACTCTACTGGCGGGGAGCCCATGACGTCTGCCGGCATCCGAGACGTCGATCCGATTGCGGGCGATCACTCGATGGGTTTTGATTGCGGCGGAGCGGCGCCAACGTCGCCTTCTGTGCGAGTCTCTTCGCCCGGGCCGTTGCTCGAGTCGGTCGCGGCGCCGGCCGGCGTCTGTGGCGACCGTTGAGCCTCCCACGGAGGCACGAGACTGACCTCCGCGACGTCTCGATAGGATCGCATAACCTCACGATTGACGAGGAGCGTTTCCACTTCCTCGACGACTTCGTCTGCGCCGCGGTGATACTCCACCGTCGCTTCGGTCAAAGGCATCCAGGCCAGACGCTGCAGGCCCAGGCCGAGCGGGGTTGACCCCAGTCTCCCGTGCACTCGTCCTTCGATCCGGTACGGCCCGACCTCTACTATTGCGCGGGTCGTCCAGGTGTACAGCCGGCGTGACATATCGCCTCGAGGCCCGCTCGCGACTACCGCGCATAGCTCCTCGCGCTCGATAACCAGTTCGGGCACCGCGACGACGTGGCCATCGGCGAGGTCCTCGAGCTGGGCGTCTCGGACGAGCAGCTCCTGGGTGTGATCGAGCTGATCGGACAGACGACCCTCGCCGAGCTCGATCTGGCCGTAAACGCGGCAGTCGGCAGCGTAGGCGATGAACTCGACCATAGCTGCATCTTAGTCGAGGGTCGCACGCTCCGGTAGCCCTCAGCCCCGGGCACGGCGCAGCCTCGTCGGCAGTGCACAGAATGGAACGGGCAGCCGGGAGTCTGACACCATGTCACGGGGACGCGCCCAGGTTCGTCTCACGAAGTCATATGTCTGTGCAGCCCGATCTGGAGAACTCCACGGACGCTGATCCGGAACCCGTTCCTTCGGACGCCGGCGAGCCGGACCGCCCTGCGGTGAGCGCCCGCCGGTTCAGACACATCCGGCGGCTGGAGTCGCCCCTCGCCGCGTCGCTGCTTTCGTACCTGTTGCCCGGGCTCGGTCAGCTGGCCATGGGCCGCGGCCGCTGGGCCGGCCTCTTCCTGGTGCCGTCGCTGATCGGCCTCGGCTGGATCGGCCTCCAGCTCGGTCAGGGCCTAGCCTCCTTTGGGCTCAGCCTCTTCGACGACACGTTCGTCGCCACGCTGGTCGGGATCGTGGCGTTCCTGGGAGTCTGGCGCATCATCGCGGTCGGCCACGCGTTCCTCGCCGCTCCGGGCCGGACGCGCCGGCCCAAGCTCGAGACCGCCGTCGTAGCTGCGCTCGTGCTCTCCATCGTGGCCACTCACGTAGTGGCGATCGCCGGAGCCCTGGACGTCTATCAGACCGGGGCAGCGATCAACAACAACGACATGGTCAGCAACAATGCCCTGGCGGGCGGATCTCCCCTCGCTCCCTCGGCTTCGCCGACCGCGTCCCCTACGCCAACGCCGACGCCCGCGCCAACCTCCACCGACGAGAAAGTGGCGCCTTTCGTGCCGTACGCATCCACCCTGCCGAGTCCGCTTCCGGCACCCACGTACTGGTCCAACCCGGACCGGATCACCTTCCTCCTGATAGGTGTGGACTTCATGACAGGGCGCTCCCATGCCCTGACTGACTCGATGATCCTGGCCACCCTGGACGTTCACACCAACAAGGCCACTATCATCAGCGTGCCTCGCGACACCGCCAATTTCGACCTCTACTACGGCGGCTGGGTCGGTCCCACGTTCAAGCTCAACGAGCTCATGTCGGCGGCGTCTTCTGCCAGCTTCGGCTCGCCCGACTCGGGGATCAAGACCATCGCGAAGGAGGTGGGGTTCCTGGTTGGGTTGCCGGTCGACTACTACGCCGCGATAGACCTGGAAGGCTTCGTCAACATCGTGAATGCGATGGGCGGCGTTGATCTGAACGTGAAGGTCGCGGTGAACGACCCGTTCACGGGGACCTTCGTGCCGGTGGGGCCGATACACATGGACGGCCACCTCGCCCTCAAGTACGCGCGTTCGCGTGAGAGCAGCACGGATTACGCCCGTTCGCGTCGCCAGCAGGAAGTCCTGATCGCCCTGGCTCGCAAGGTCGTGACCCCCGCCGTCGTTCCTCAGCTGCCGGCCCTGTTGTCGCTGGCGGGCACGACCATCGCCACAGACTTCCCGATGAAGAACGCCCGCAACTTCGTGAGCGCCTTCAGGCGCGTGGGGACGCCGACCACATGCGTCCTCGGACCGCCGTACAGCTATCGACCCAGCCCTTTGAGCACCGGCGGTACATGGACCACCCGGCTGGACATCGACCGTGTGGCCGGGCTTTCGGTATACCTCTTTGGTCGCGAGAGCCTCTACTACGGGAGGCCCGGCGTGGTCCCGGCACCCTGCGCGTCGTAGTCGCCTGGACTCGGGCCATGGTGTCAATTGAGGATGTGCGGCTGGAAGACGGCCGGCTGGCACGGGTCTACGACACAGGCCGTCAGGACGCGTCCGACGCGCCAACGCTGCTATGGCATCACGGCTCGCCCCAGACCGGTGCTCCGCTCGAGCCGCTCCTGGCCGCCGCCGCGGCACGGCGCATGCGGCTGTTGTCGTACGGCCGGCCCAGCTACGGCGGATCGAGCCCTCATCCCGGCCGGACCGTGGCGTCGGCGGCGGCAGACGTCGCGCAGATCGCCGATGCGATCGGCGTCGCCAGGTTCGCCGTCATGGGCGCGTCCGGCGGCGGCCCGCACGCCCTTGCCTGCGCCGCGCTCCTGCCCGATCGAGTGACGGCTGCGGTCTGCCTGGCAGGCCTGGCTCCGTTCACTGACAGCTTCGACTGGTACGCGGGAATGGTCTCGGACGGGGGCCTGCGGGCGGCCGCTGCCGGACGGGAAGCGCGTGAACGCTATGCGGTCTCCGACGAGTTCGATCGCCGGGCAGTGGGGCACGATGCGGCTCAGGACGGTCGGGCGGCGCACCGGGGCGGAGCGGACGGCAATCCTCGGCTACTTCGATGACGGTCCGAACCTGGTCACCATGGCCATGAACGGCTGGGCCGATCCCGAGCCCGCGTGGTGGCTCAACCTCCAGGCTCACCCCGACGCGAGTATCGAACTGGCTGATGGGCCGCGAGCGGTCCGCGCACGTGCAGCCGACGAGGACGAGCGGCCCCGCCTGTGGGCCAGATGGGCCGTCTACGACAAGGGCCTCGACGCGTACGCCGCGCTGCGATCACGAGAGACTCAGGTCGTGATCCTGGAGCCGCGGAGCATTCCGCAGCCCGAGAGCAGTCAACCTTCGTAGGCCGCGAGCGCGACTCGCGACGCCCACATTACCGGCCACCGAGAGAACGGGCCTCGCAGCCCGCTCTCGAGCTCTGATGGCAGTTCCCGCCACTCGGTTCTCAGACGACCGAGTGGGGCCGAAATGTCAGTGCTGACTGACCTGGAAGCAGGCGACGTCGTACCGCTGGGTACGTCAGACGGGGTGACCGGTTCTTGGGGCGAGCCGGCGTTGGACAAGGTCCCACGGTGTGGTCTGCGCCGAAAACCGGTGCGCGAGTTCCAACGTTGTTGCAGGCAGGAGGTCCGTGAGGCCCATGCACCAGCAGGCATTCCTTGCGGTCTTCTCCGCTGCGGCCCTCGTTCCGGCGGCTCGAAGCGCGGCAGCAACGCCCGCGGCCGTGCTCGCGACGTCCAGCACCGCGCCAGGCAGGACCGTCGCTCCCACGGGTGGGTCGGTCTCTTGACAAGTACTCGGGCCGGAGAGCCACCATGCAGGCGTGGAGCGAGCAACCTTATGTTCTGTCGGACCGATCACGCCTCTGGCGCGTGACCGGTTCAAACGCCGTTCTCGGCACCCTGGGAGCCCTGCGAGTGCCGGCGGACGCACGGCTTGAGGGACGACATCGCGGCCGCGCCCACCGATGCTGAGCTGATGGCTCGCGTCACGGCGGGCGACCATGACGCGTTCGCCGCGGTGTACGACCGCCACGCACAGGCTCTCTATGGCACGGCAATGCGGTTTCTACGCGACCCCGGGGCCGCCGAGGACGTCGTGCAGGAGACCTACCTCGCGATGTGGACGCGGTCGGAGACCTACTCACCCGAGGCCGGTTCGCTTATCGGCTGGCTGCTCACCATCGCTCGCCATCGCGCGATCGATCGGCTCCGCGCGACGTCGCGCCAGCCATTGGTCGTTGGGCTCGCACCTGCCACGTCCGATGGGGCTGAGAACGATTCCGAGCGGCTGCTGGCGCTCGGCCGGCCCGTCGGGTTCGGCGACGCGGCCGACGAACCTTCGGACGTCGCCGAGCGTCGCTGGGTTCGAGCCGTGGTCCGGACCGCGATCGACAAGATGCCCGAATCGGAGCGGCAAGCCCTCGAGCTCGCCTACGACGACGAGTTGACGCAGGCGGAGATCGCCGAGCGCCTGGGCTGGCCGATCGGAACCGTGAAGACACGGACGCGACGCGCTCTGCTGCGGCTGCGGGCGATGCTCGAGAGCGTGCCCGATATCGGGCCATCAACCGGACGCCCCCCGTCCCGAGAGAACTGGCGAAACCGCGAGGAAGCGCGACATGGACCACGCTGAGGCCCGCGCCAGGCTGTCCGATCTGGCCCTCGAGCCGGCGCGCTTGCGGGGCTTCGAACGTGACGGCGACTCAGAAGCTCTGGAATTGCGAGCGCATCTCGCCGGCTGCCCCGAATGCCGGGCCGAACTCGAAGCCTGGCGGGCTGCTATCGCCGCGCTCGACACGGCCGTGAGCACGGCGCCGATCGACCGTGGCCTCCCCGCGACATCCCTTCGCGAATTGGTCGCCTCGGACGGCGCCATCGCCCTGCCGGCCGGGCTCCGAGCACGGACTCTGGCGGTCGCCCAGAAACGGACCGGCTCACCCGCCCCTCGCGTCGCGACGTCGCGGCGAGAGGTGCGCCTGCCGGCGTGGCTGGCGATCGCCGCCGCACTCGTCGTGGTCGTCGCCGGTGCCGCATACGTCGTCGACCGCACCAGCCAGCTCGATCAAGCGCGAGCGAACACCGCGGCACTCCAGAACGTTACGGCCAGCCTCGATCGCGTTCTCCAGGACCCGAGCCACCGGGTGGCGCTGCTGACAACGGCCGCCGGAGCACCTGCCGGGAGCGTGTCGTGGAGCGCCTCGACGGGCACGGTGGTAGTCCTCGCCGGCGCGCTCCAGAGCCCACCGTCTGGACAGGTATACCGGTGCTCCATCGAACACAACGGATCGCGCGTGGTCGTGGGCGAGATGCGCTTCAGTGGCTCACTCGCGTACTGGGCAGGAACTCTCGACTCGTGGGGTGCCACACCCGCAGCCGGCAGCCGCTTCCTGGTGAGCCTCGAGCCGATGGGAGGCGGTTCAAGCGGGACGCCCGTGCTTTCGGGGACTCTGTAGCCCGAGCCTGACGCTCGAACACTGCCTCGAGGGGGAGCGGCAATCTGCGGCAGGCGGCCCGCCGGCCCGGGCAGGGCGCTACAACTCGGGGTAGCCGCCGCCGTCACGTTTGCCGTCGGAACGATCATCGGCGTTCAGGCCGGAGGCTGACGAGACGGAGTGCTCGCGGCAGCCATCGCCATCGGCAGCCTGCTCGTCGGGGCCTGGGGCCCGGGCCGGCGAGACCTCGCGACCCGATCGGCCCGGCGCTCCCGGAGATTCGCAGACGAAGTGGCGCACCCGGAGGGTGTCGGGCGCCTGAGAACGACAACGAACGTCAGACCGGGCCAGCATCTGAGCTCGCGGCAGCAGCGCTTTGGTGTCTGCACGGCTCAACGAAATGCCCGAAGGAACCTCGTTCACTAGTTCCTCCAACCAACGTAAAACCCTGGCTGGATCACCTGGTGTCCGATGCCCCTTCGAGCACAGTTACTCTAGACCTGATCAGGCCCCGGCTGTGAGGATGAAAACCCGCCGCTCGCCCCCTGCCACCGGGTTTCGGCGTGAGCAGATCCGCGTCGATAGGGCCCGTATCGATGCATGTGAAGGCTGACCCGATACCATGGCTTCTAGATGAGCCACACCTGCCGTGAGGCACCTGGAGTTTCAGTGGCTGCCGGACCGAGCCACGGACGACCGCGGCGTTGCGGCGTGGACGGACGCGACATCGCCCAGAGCGAAGGGTGAGCTCGAACCGGGCCCTGCCAGATCCGCCGCGGTTCGGCCGGCGGCGGGTTCGGCCGGAGGCCGAGCTCGATGAGCCGATCCTCGCAGAACTCTTCAGCGTGGAGCGGCTGGAGCAGCACGCGCGGTCCCTCGCCGTTGCCCAAACGGTGACCGATTCGCCCCGTCGGGGACGCGCCGTCTGGCCCCGCGTCGCCGAGAACGGCCGCGTCCTGCTTGAGTCGTACGGCGTCCTGGCCCGGGCGATCAAGGACGAGCAGCCGATCACGCCGGCGGCCGAATGGCTTCTCGACAACTTCCACATCGTCGACGAGCAGCTCCGCGAGATCCGTGACGACCTGCCGCCGGACTACTACCGCGAACTCCCCAAACTTGCCGAGGGCCATCTCGAGGGCTACCCACGGGTCCTGGGCATTGCCTGGGCATACATCGCTCATACGGACAGCCGTTTCGACCCGGAAAGCCTGCGACGCATGGTGCGCGCCTACCAGGGCGTAGAGCCTCTGACGATTGGCGAGCTTTGGGCGATCGCGATCAGCCTCCGGATCCTACTGGTCGACAACCTCCGCCGCATCGCGGAAGCGATCGTGCGCAGCCGGGCCGACCGGCAGAAGGCAGACGAGCTCGCCGACGGCCTGCTCGGCCTCGGCAAAGACGGCCCGGAGGCCGCGGCGGCAGCCCTGCGTCGACTCTCGCCTGGATCGCTCCCGGCGGCAGCCCGTGTCCAGCTCTTCCAGCGCCTCCGCGATCAAGACCCCGCGGTCACCCCGGCACTCGGCTTGGTGGAGAAGCTCCTCGCGGCCCAGGGGACCACGGCCGAGGAGATAGTCCGCCTCGAGCACCAGCGCCAGGCCACGATGAACGTAACGGTCCGAAACGTAATCACGAGCATGCGACTCATCTCGTGGTTCGACTGGGCCCAGTTCGTCGAAAGCGTAAGCCTGGTCGACGAGGTCTTCCGAGAACGTAGTTCGTTCGCGGATATGGACTTCGCGACTCGAGATCGCTACCGGCACGCCGTCGAAGACCTGGCGCGCGATTCGGGCCGGACCGAGGTCGAGGTGGCCCGGAAGGCCGCGGCAATGGCGGATGCCGCCCCGTCGGCCGACGACGTCGAACCGTCCGTGGCAGGGCGGCACCGGGACCCCGGCTACTACCTGATCTCCGACGGTCGCGCCGCGTTCGAGCGCGCCCTCCACGTGCGGTTACGGCTCGCAGGCCGGTTGCGGCGCGCTTATGTCCGGACCGCCGCGGGTGGCTACATCGGGACGCTGGCGCTGGTCACGACACTCATCCTCGCCGTACCACTGCTTCTTTCCTGGGGCGGAGGCGCCGCGGGTCCCGGAATTCTCGTCGTTGCGATCCTCGCGCTCGCCCCGGCCTCCGACGTCGCGATCGCCCTCGTCAACTGGGAAGTCACCCACGTGCTGGGCCCGAGAGCGCTGCCCCGGCTCGATCTTGACGAGGGCGTGCCGTCCCGGTTGCGAACGCTCGTCGTCGTGCCCATGCTCCTCAACAGCGAGGCAGATGTCGAGGCTCGGGTCGGGGGCCTGGAGGTCCACTACCTTGCCAACCGCGAGGGCGATCTTCGGTTCGCCCTGTTGTCGGACTGGCTCGACGCCCCAACCGAGCATGTCGCCGGCGATGACGAGCTCCTCGCGGCTGCGGCGGCGGCAATCGACCGCCTCAACGAGCGCCACGGCGATGCTCCCGGGGGAGGCGCCCGGTTCCTGCTCTTCCACCGGAAGCGACTCTGGAACGAGGCCGAGGGCTGCTGGATGGGGTGGGAGCGCAAGCGCGGCAAGCTCGAGGAGCTGAATGCCCTTCTGCGAGGCTCGACGACAACCAGCATCCTGACGACCGCGCGGGCCGCGTCGACCCCGCCGGGGAACGTCCGCTATGTCGTCACACTGGATGCCGATACGCGACTGCCTCGAGGCGCGGTGGGGCGCCTGGTGGGGACGATGGCCCATCCGCTCAACCAGCCGGCCTTCGATTCGCGGTCCGGTCGAGTGACCTCGGGCTACGGCGTGCTCCAGCCCCGGATCACCTCGACGCTCCCCGCCGTTCATGAGGGATCGCTCTTCCAGCGGCTCTTCTCCGGATCGGCAGGGATCGACCCGTACGCATCCGCGGTCTCCGACGTCTACCAGGACCTGTTCCGGGAGGGGAGTTTCACCGGCAAGGGGATCTACGATGTCGATGCCTTCGGTGCGGCGATGGCGGACCGGGTGCCCGAGAATGCGCTGCTGAGCCACGACCTTTTCGAGGGCATCTACGCTCGAGCCGGGCTGGTGACCGATGTCGAGCTGTTCGACGAATTCCCTTCGAACTACCTGGTTTCGACGGCCCGCCAGCATCGTTGGGCGCGCGGCGACTGGCAGCTGCTGCCCTGGATCCTCGGCAGAGCGCGGGACGCCACGGGGCGGAAGATCCGAGGTTCCGTGCCCGGCATCGCCCGCTGGAAGATGATCGACAACCTGCGCCGGACGATGTCCGCTCCGCTCACGCTGGCCGTACTCGTCGCGGCCTGGACGCTCCCTTCGGTTGCGGCCGGCGTGTGGACCGGGTTCGTCCTGGCATCGGTAGTCGCACCCGAGACACTCCCCATCCTGGCGGGACTGCGGCCGCGGCGGCAGGGCATCTCCAAGCGCAGTCATATCCGTGCGGTGGGCGGGGACATCGCCCTGGCTGTGGCCCACGTCTTCCTCGGCATCGCGTTCCTCGCGCACCGGGCATGGCTGATGGTCGACGCCATACTGAGGACGCTGGCACGGGTCTATGCCACCAGGCGGAACCTCCTCGAGTGGACGACAGCCGCGCAGGCCAAGGCCCAGCCCGACGTCCACCTCCTGGGGTTCTACCTGCAGATGGCGGGTGGCGTCGCCCTCGTGGCCGTCGCCGCGATCCTCGTTCTGGCAGTGAAACCGGCCGCGGCATTGATCGCCGCACCGTTCATTGTCATGTGGCTGCTCTCGCCCGCCATCGCCCGATGGGTCAGCCTGCCACCGCTCGAATCGGCCGCCGAGCAGCTGTCGCCGGCAGATGTCCGGTCTCTCCGCCTGACCGCCCGTCGTACCTGGCGGTTCTTCGAAGCGTTCGTCGGCCCCGACGACCACGCGCTGCCGCCCGACAACTTCCAGGACGATCCGACCCCGGTCGTCGCACATCGCACGTCGCCGACGGACATCGGGATGTACCTGCTTGCGACCGTGACGGCTCGCGACCTCGGTTGGATCGGAACGCTCGACATGGTGGATCGCCTTGAAGCGACGCTGGCAACCATCGGCCAGCTGGAGAGGTTTCGTGGGCACCTATACAACTGGTACGACACACGCGACCTGCGCCGGCTCGATCCGGCGTACGTGTCGTCGGTCGACAGCGGCAATCTCGCCGGCCACCTGCTCGCCTTGTCGAATGCGTGCCGCCAGATGATCGACCAACCGTTTCCGGTGGCGGCCGCGCTGGCGGGGATCGGGGACGGAATCGCCCTGACTCGCGAGGCTGCAGCCGCGATCGGCGACGATCGGAGAAGTCAGACACTCACCCGGCGGCACCTCGCAGAAGCTCTCGAGTTGCCCTCGAATGTCGGCGCCGCCCTGCCCTTGACTCCCGAGGCCTGGGTGGCCCGCCTGGCCGAGCTATCCGTCTACGGCCGGACGTTGTCGGACATTGCCGCGGCCCTCACCGCAGAGCGCGGAGAGGCTCCGGAAGGCGATCTGGTGACCTGGTCTGAAGCGACTCGGCTGACCGTGACCAGCCACGCCAGAGACCTGGCGCTACTCCAACTCACTCGTGGCGAGACGGCCTTCCCGACCATCGCCGAGATGTCCGAGGCGCCCGTCGGCGCGGCCGACAACGGATCGCCGGCTGCGGCAATCCTCGTTCGACGGCTCCAGGCGATCTCCGACCAGGCCCAGCGGCTCTTCCGGGAGATGGACTTCAGCTTCCTGTTCGACCCGACCCGCAAGCTCTTCTCGATCGGGTTTCGGGTCCAGGACGGCGCCCTGGATTCGACCTACTACGACCTCCTCGCGTCCGAGGCCCGCATGACAAGCTTCCTCGCGATCGCAAAGGGCGATGTCGCACCGGACCATTGGTTCCGGCTCGGCCGCGCGCTGACGCCGGTCGGGCGTGGCTCCGCCCTGATCTCGTGGTCAGGGTCCATGTTCGAGTACCTGATGCCCGCCCTCGTGATGCGCGCCCCTGCCCTCAGCCTGCTCGATGAGACGCACCGGCTGGTGGTGGCCCGCCAGATGAGCTACGCATCCGGGCTCGGCGTGCCATGGGGAATCTCGGAATCGGCATTCAACGCGCGTGACCTCGCGCTTACCTATCAGTACTCGAGTTTCGGCGTGCCCGGCCTCGGCCTGAAGCGCGGCCTGAGCGAGAACATCGTCGTGGCACCCTACGCGACTGCCCTCGCAGCCATGATCCAGCCCAAAGCCGCCGTCCGGAACTTCGCTCGGCTGACCAGCGCCGGCGCCAGCGGCGAGTACGGCTTCCGGGAGTCCCTCGATTACACCCCGCGCCGGCTACCCGAAGGCACGTCGGTTGCGATCGTGAAGAGCTACATGGCGCATCACCAGGGGATGGCTCTCGTGGCCCTCGGCAACGTCCTGAACGACCGTGCGATGGTGGAGCGTTTCCATGCGGACCCGATAGTCGAGGCCACGGAGCTGCTCCTCCAGGAGCGAATGCCGCGTGACGTGCTCGTGTCCCGGCCGCGCGCCGAAGAAGTGAAGAGCGCGGCGGACGTGCGCGATCTCGTGCCGCCGGTCCTCCGTCGCTTCTCCTCGCCGCACGACTCGATCCCCCGGACGCATCTCCTGTCCAATGGGCGGTACGCGGTCATGGTGACGGCCGCGGGATCCGGCTACAGCCGCTGGCGCGACGTGGCGGTGACCCGATGGCGCGAGGACGTGACTCGCGACTCCTGGGGTAGCTATCTCTTCCTGCGCGACATGGATACCGGCGAGGTATGGTCGGCGGGGCACCAGCCCAGCGGCAAGGAAGCGGACAGCTACGAAGTCGGCTTTTCGGAGGATCACGCCGAGTTCTCCCGCCGTGACGGATCGATCGCGACGCGCTTGATCGTGGTCGTGTCGGCAGAGCATGACGCCGAGATCCGCCGCGTGTCGCTGACCAATCTCGGCTCGCAATATCGCCAGATCGAGCTGACGTCCTACGCGGAGATCGCGCTCGCGCCGCAGGCGGCCGATGCCGCTCACCCGGCCTTCCAGAACCTGTTCGTCCAGACGGAGTTTGTGGCCGACATCGGCGCCCTCCTGGCGACGCGCCGCCTGAGGTCCCGGGACGAGCAGCCGATTTGGGCCGCCCACGTCGCGGCGGTCGAAGACGAGACCAGCGGAGTTATCCAGTACGAAACGGACCGCGCCCGCTTCCTCGGCCGGGGCCGGTCGGTCCGCTCGCCGGTCTCGGTCATCGATGGGCGTCCGCTCTCGAACACGGTCGGCCCGGTCCTGGATCCGATCTTCAGCCTGAGGTGCCGGGTCAGGCTGGCCCCCGGCGCAACCGCCCACGCCATCTTCTCCACCGTCGTAGCCGAGTCACGCGAGGACGTTTTGGACCTGGCTGACAAGTACCGCGAGTCGGCGACTTTCGAACGGGCGACAACCCTGGCCTGGACGCAAGCCCAGGTCCAGCTGCATCACCTTGGTATTGCGGCCGACGAGGCCCTCCTCTTCCAGCGCCTGGCCAACCGGATCATCTTCTCGGACCCGTCGCTTCGGCCGGCCGCGAGCCTGCTGGCGCGCAATGAGCGAGGAGCACCGGCCCTTTGGGCACACGGCATCTCCGGCGACCTGCCCATCGTCATGGTGCGGATCGACGAAGTCGAAGACCTAGATATCGTTCGGCAGTTGCTCCGTGCGCATGAGTATTGGCGACTGAAGCTCCTCGACGTTGATCTCGTGATCGTCAACGAGCACGTCGCCACATACGCCCAGGCCCTCCAGGAGTCGCTCGAGGCCCTCGTGCGGATGAGCCAGTCCAGCCTGGTTCCCGAGGGTCATGTGGGACGTGGAGGGGTGCATATCCTGCGCGGCGACCACATCGCCGCCGAGGATCGGACGCTCCTCCAATCGGCCGCCCGAGCCGTCCTGCTCAGCCGCCGGGGCAGCCTTGCCGATCAGGTCATCCGCCTGGAGCGTCCCGCCGACAGGATTGCCGCGCCGGCAGCACCACTCGTGTCCAGGCAGACCGGGCGGGAGCCGCCCGCGCAGCGTCCGGAGCTTGAGTTCTCCAATGGGCTGGGTGGCTTTGCCCAGCACGGGCGTGAGTACGTGACCATTCTGGGTCCGGGGCAATCCACACCAGCGCCGTGGTTGAACGTGATAGCCAACGCGTCGTTTGGGTTCCAGGTCTCCGAGTCCGGGTCGGGCTACACGTGGTCCGGGAACAGCCGCGAGAACCAGCTCACCCCATGGTCCAACGATCCGGTCAGCGACCCGGCAGGCGAGGCGATCTACATCCGCGATGACGACAGCGGCGAGTCGTGGGGCCCCACGGCACAGCCGATCCGCTTGGAGGAATCGACATACGTCGCCCGTCATGGCGCCGGATACAGCCGGTTCGAGCATCTCCACGACGGCATCGGGCTCAACCTCGTTCAGTTCGTCCCGCTCGACGACGCCCTGAAGGTCTCGGTGCTGACGATCGAGAACCGATCGGGGCGCTCCAGGCGACTTTCCGTGACCGCATACGCCGAGTGGGTGCTGGGCACGTCGCGCGGGGACAGCAGCCCTCGGATCGTGACGGCACTGGAGCCGGAGACGACGGCGATCCTCGCGCGCAACCCCTGGAACACGGAATTCGGCGATCGGGTCGCCTTCCTCGACCTCGGTGGGCGGCAGACGGCGTGGACGGCCGACCGGACCGAATTCATCGGCCGCAATTCCGCCCTGGAGGGGCCCTCCGGCCTGGAGCGCGGATACCGCTTGACGGGAGCCACCGGTGCCGGCATGGACCCGTGCGCCGCACTTCAAACCAGCTTCGAGCTCGCCAATGGAGCTCGGACTCAGGTGGTCGTACTGCTCGGCGAGGCGCGCGGGGCCGCGGCGGCGGCCGACCTCATCCGTCGCGGGCGAGCGGCCGACCACGAAGCGACATTGCGGGAAGTGGAGGTCTTCTGGGAGGACGCCTGTGGTACGGTCCAGGTACGGACGCCCGACCGCTCGATGGACATCCTGCTCAACAGCTGGCTAATCTACCAGACGCTCGCGTGCCGGCTATGGGCGAGGGCGGCCTTCTACCAGGCCGGCGGCGCCTACGGGTTCCGCGACCAGCTCCAGGACGTCATCGCCCTGATGACCTCGAAGCCGGCGCTGGCTCGGGAACATCTCCTGCGAGCCGCGGAACACCAATTCGTCGAAGGAGATGTCCAGCACTGGTGGCATCCGCCCTCCGGTCGGGGCGTCCGGACGAGGATCTCGGACGATCGCCTGTGGCTGCCTTATGCGGTCGCTCGATACGTCTCGCTCACGGGCGACCAGGCGGTCCTCGACGAAACCGTGCATTTCATCGAAGGTCCGGCGCTGCGACCCGACCAGACCGACGCGTACTTCCAGCCGGAACCTTCACGCGAGTCGGCTTCGCTGTTCGACCATTGCGTGGCCGCCGTCGAGAGGAGCCTCGCGGTTGGCGTACATGGGCTGCCGCTCATCGGTTCGGGCGATTGGAACGACGGCATGAACCGGGTCGGCAACGAGGGTCGGGGCGAGAGCGTCTGGCTGGGCTGGTTCTTGCACGTGGTATTGGCCGCCTTCGCGCCGATCGCTGAAGCCCGCGGCCAGGGTCCACAGGCGGAGCGCTGGCGGGCCCATATGAAGACGCTCCGACAGGCTCTCGAGCGCGACGGCTGGGACGGCGACTGGTACCGCCGGGCATTCTTCGACGATGGCACCCCGCTCGGGTCGGCGGCCAATGCCGAGTGCCGGATCGACTCGATCGCCCAATCGTGGAGCGTCCTGTCGGGAGCGGCCAATCCTGTACACGCGGGCCGGGCGATGGCCGCGGTGGAGGAGTACCTCGTCCGCCGCGGTGACGGGCTCATCCTGCTGTTCACGCCGCCGTTCGACCATTCCAACGTGGATCCCGGCTACGTCAAGGGGTATCTGCCGGGCATCCGCGAGAACGGCGGTCAGTACACGCACGGAGCCATATGGTCGGTCGTCGCTTTCGCGGCACTGGGTAACGGCGACAAAGCCGGTGAGCTGTTCTCCATCCTGAACCCCATCAACCATGCGAGTACTCGGGCCGGGGTCCAGCGTTACAAAGTCGAGCCGTACGTCGTCGCCGCGGACCTCTACTCAGAACCGCCGCACGTCGGCCGCGGCGGGTGGACCTGGTACACCGCGTCGTCGGGCTGGATGTACCAGGCCGGAGTCGAGTGGATCCTCGGATTCCGGCTGTGCGGAACGACCCTCCTGCTCGATCCCTGCATTCCGCGTGCCTGGCCGCGCTACGAGATCGACTTCCGCTATCACTCCGCCAAGTACGAGATCGTCGTTGAGAACCCGCAAGGGGTGAGTCGGGGGGTGGCATCGTCTGAGCTCGACGGACAAGCATTGACGGGCGGCGCAGCGATCCGGCTGGTCGACGACGGCCATACGCACCGCATCCGGGTCGTCCTCGGCTAGGCCCGTGCCGGGCGGGTCCGACGGCAGGCCGACAGAGCCCGCGGACCCTGGGGCCTGCCTGAGTCAATCGGCTGTCAAAGCGCTGTCAAGTCGAGAGTCGAGCTGAGTCTGCGCTGGCCGACGCCGCCGCGCGGACGAATGCCCTCCCGCTCTCCAGTTGCGGCGTGGTGGCCCAGATCTCTCGCTGAAGCCTTGTGTTTGGGCGCCTTGACCTGGCCTGGTGGTGCATTGACGGAGGAGGATGAGGTATTCCCCCGACCTCCGGTGCATGGAAGCACCATTCCAACATCAGCACTACGGCCGACGTGTACTCACACTTCACGGAGGCGATGGCCGACCGAATGGCCGACCTGAAGAACTTCTCGAGTGCATCGAGGAATGGAACCGTGAGGACGCCCATCTCTCGGTTTGGTCGCTGGCTAGCTCCAGCTGCATCCGCTCCAGCTGCTGCCGCTCCAGCTGCTGCCGGACCAGCTGCTGCCGCTCCAGCTGCTGCCGGACCAGCTGTTTCCAGACCAGCTGTTTCCAGACCAGGAGCTTCCGCTCCAGCTGCTGCCCGACCAGCTGTTTCCAGACCAGGAGCTTCCGCTCCAGCTGCTGCCGGACCAGCTGCTGCCATTCCACATGCCGCCCGACCAGCTGGTGCCGGCCGCTTCAGCAGCCGCCATCGCTTTCGAGTCGAACGGCTGGCCGAAGATGTCTTGCTCGCCCATCAGGACGACGCCGTTGGCGGTGAGGTGGTCGGTGCCGCGAGCGCCCTCGAGGGTCCCGGTGCCGGTGGATGACGGCCAGGTCTGTGCGTAGTTGACGGGGCCGTTCCCGTGCGTCAGAAGTTTCGACATGTTGAGCTCACCGGCGCCGGCAGCAACGGGCTTCCAGCCGTTGGGGTTCGCGGCGTTGTTCGTGAGGAACTTCTTCACCTTGTCCGGCGACATCGTCGGGAACTTCTGGAGGAGGAGCGCGATCGAACCGGACGTGATCGCTGTCGCCTCGCTGGTCCCGCTGCCACGGAAGTAGCGGTCGCCGAGCTGGCCTTCGGGGTGGGTCACGTCGAGGTAGCCGTTCGGGACGCGGAGGCCCTGCAGGTGCGCGCCGACCGCAACGAAGTCCGGGGCCCGGCACGCAGCGCCACAACGGGCGCTGCTGGCCGAGAACGGCCCGACGAAGTCATCGGCCAGCGACGCTGTCCCCGCCGTGTCGTAACTGCCGACCGCGATCACGTACGGATTGTAGGCGGGGTCGGCCAACCCCGGCGCGCGGGCGCCGATCTGGTAGCCGGTGTTGCCGGCAGCCGCGACGACCACGATGCCTGCCTTCCAGGCCTGCTCGACGGCGTAGGAGAGCGGGTCGACCCTGTAGGCCTGGCTCGAGTTCGTGCCGTACGAGAGGTTGATGACCCGGATGTTGAGGCCGTTGTCATTCTTGTGCTGCACGACCCAATCGATCGCCGCGATCACCTGGGAGACGTCCGTCCCACCGTCGGCTACACCGACCTTGATGCTGACGATCCGAGCGTCGGGGGCAATGCCGCGGTAGGCCGACGCGGGGGCGGACGCATAGGGCACGTTCAGTGTCGAGTCGCGCCCGGCGATGAGCCCGGCCATGAATGTGCCGTGGCCGTTGGTGTCGAGGTTGGTCAGGTTGGGCGCCTGCGACTCGAGCGAGAGATCCGGGCCGTAGACGATCTTGCCCGGTGAGGCCAGACCCTCCACCGGGGACACGCCGGTGTCGATGAGGGCTACGTCGACACCCTGACCCGTGTAGCCGGCATTCCACCATGCCGATGCACCCGTCCAAGCGGTCGTGTTGTACATGGAGTACCCGTCGCTCAGCGGGTTGTAGCCGGTGGGCGCAGCACTGGGCGAGGGTGTGTCGGTAGGCGTGGCACTGGGCGAGAGCGTGTCGGTTGGCGTGTCGGTGGCCGACGGGGTGGCCGAGGGCGTGTCGGTCGGCGTGTCCGTCGGCGTGGCACTGACCGTGGTCGGCGTGTCGGTGGGCCCGACGAGTGTCGTGGGCGTGTCGGCGGCGAACGCGCTGAGGGGGGCGAGCGCCGAAACGACGAGGAGGGCAGATACTCCAGCCGCGACGACACCGGATCGGACGAAACCCAGGCTCCAGCCGCGCTCAGTGGGATCGTTCCCCCGCGGCGAGCCGTGCAGCCGATCCACCAGCACCATGGCAACCGCCTTTCGGTTTACCGGTGCGGTGCCTGGCAGCCGGGCGTTCTTGGGAGGTGACCGCTTCCCCAAGACCCCTGGCTTTGCGTCCCCGCCTCTCGACGGGTTTGCCGAGTTTACAGACCGTCCTCCGACAGCCCAGCTGGCTGTCATCTGCGCCAGAAACTAAACACTCTTTCGTAGCCTGGGAATGGGACCATAGTCCCGTTTGGTGCCCCCCGGAACCGGAAACCCGGCCGCGGTTGCGCCGGCCACGAGGGAGAACGTGGCATCGCCCCAACTCAGGTGTGTCCGCCCACCGGTCCCAGGCAGGGGCTCGTCGTTCAGCCCGGGAGCCCGGCATGAAAGCCGCAGCCACTAATGGTGACATGCCGCTCCTGACCGAATGACGCACGTGTCATCATCGTGACGCGCCAGGAATACGCCCACGTCTGGGGTGGATGGGCGACGCCCATGGAAGACGCCTCAGGATCTGGCCGCCGGCATCCGATCTCGACTGGTCGTCGCTGCCGCACGTCAGGTACATCCGGGATCCGCTCGACCTCCTCGGCACCCCACCGCTCCCGTAGTTGCGGCCGTCGGCTACTCCGACCGAGTCCCCCAAGGTGGCGCCAGCACCTTTGTTGTTCTGGCGCGCCCGGAGGGAGTCGGGCGCGTGCTGACAACAACGATTCGACGGCGGCCCTGGTGATCGTGCAGCGCTGGCCGGAGTCAGCTGGCTTTGCCGGCTGCCCCGTCGCTCCCTGGATCCGTTCCGCGCTGATCGCGGCCTCGGCCGCGATCACCTCCGAGGGCTCAGCCCATGCCGAACGGCGGGTACTTATCGGTCACCAGCAGGTACATGTACGCGCTGACGCGGAGGGTCCAGCGGAAGAGGCCGACGACGTAGTTGAAGAGGCCCTTCGGATAGCGTCCGGTGATGAGGATGGCGAACCAGGCGACGACGATCGCGAAGAACGCGAAGAGCCACAGGATGGCGAGGATCACGTAGTGGGGGATCGCCAGCAGCCACTTCACGAGCGGCATCCAGCGGTTCAAGTCCTTCTGGGCATCGGGGTAGTCGATGTCCAGGTGGACCGCCTGATCCTTCGTCGTCGACGGGTAGCTATCGGTTAGGAGCGCCGCGTAGGCGCCGACGCGAGTATTGAAACGCGCCAGCTCGCGTGCGAATTCGAACCACCAGCGTGGGTACTTCACCCGGAACACGATCATCAGCAACGTCGCGAACCAAAGCCCGGTGGATAGAAGGCTCAGGATGATCGCGATCGGAATCATGAGGATCGGCCGGAAGAACGTCGTCAACCGGTCGAGCCTGTCCGGGTAGTCGATGTCCAATCGCGCGGCGTAGGCCTCGCTTGACTTCTTCGGCACGGCTTCTCTCCCGCTGCTGTGGCGCTTGCACCTTCAGAGTAGAACTTCCCTTTGCCGGAGTCGATCAACAACCTGTTAACACTTCCGCGGTGACAGGGGACAAGTTCCGCGAGTTGCCGCGCCTTCGGCCAATCAGGAGCCGAGATTCCGGCGTTCGCGAAGCGCAGTCGCTCGGCCGCGCCTGGATCGTGGGCCGGAAGGATGACCAGGCCCGGATTGCGCTCCTCGAGCTGCCGGACCAATGCCGACGCCCGGATGGTATCGACCCGATCGAGCCCCGGATCCAGATCTTCCATGTCGTAGCTGGCGGATTAGCCGTTCCCCTCGGGCTCAGCCAGACATTGTCGGCCGTGCTGGAGGGCCAGGGTCAGGAGAGCCTCAGGGCGATCGCCGCTACGGCGGTCAAGGGGGATGCCGTCACGTGCGGCGGGAATCGCCAGAGCGTTCGCGGGCGGAAGCTAGGCGTAGGCTGTCCGCCAGGACGGCGCACAATTGCCCAAACAGTGGTGTCGCGCGATTGAGGAGACGACCAGATGGATATCAACGTCCGCAAGCTCGGCACCAGCGGCATGGAGATCACGACGGTCGGATTTGGCTCGTGGGCGGTGGGGGGCGACTGGGTCTACGGCTGGGGTGATCAGGACGACGACGACTCGGTTCGGGCGATCCTCCACGCCGTTGCGGCGGGCGTGAGCTGGATCGACACGGCCGCCATATACGGGCTCGGCCACTCGGAGGAGGTGGTGGGGCGGGCGCTGGCGCAACTGCCGGCCACGGAGCGGCCCCTGGTATTCACGAAGTGCGGCATCGTGTGGGATCCGGCGAACCGGCGCGCAGAGCCGCGCTTCCTGGCGGCCCCCGAATCCATCCGGCGCGAGTGCGAGGCGTCGCTCAAACGGCTCGGGGTCGAGCGGATCGATCTCTATCAGATCCACTCTCCCGACCAGTCGGGCGTGCCGGCCGAGGACTCGTGGGGCGAGATGAGCAGGCTCCAGGACGAGGGCAAAGTCAGAGCAATCGGCGTGAGCAACTACGACGCCGCCCTCCTCGAGCGGTGCGAGAGCGTCCGTCACGTCGATTCACTGCAGCCGCAGCTGTCGCTCCTCTATCGCGAGTCTGCGGCGACGGTGATTCCCTGGTGCGCCGCACACCGCACCGGCGTCATCGTCTACAGCCCCATGGCCTCGGGACTCCTGACCGACTCCTTCTCTAGGGCACGCATAGCGTCGATGGCGGATACCGACTGGCGCCGCACGGAGGCCGACTACAAGGAGCCAGCCCTGTCGGCGAACCTCTCCCTGCGCGACGCCCTGCGGCCCATCGCGGCCCGCCATAACACCACCGTCTCGGCCGTGGCCGTGGCATGGACGCTTGCCTGGCCGGGCGTGACCGGCGCGATCGTGGGGGCGCGGCGTCCCGAGCAGGTGGACGGCTGGCTTCCGGGGGGCACGCTGGCGCTCACGGCCGGCGACCTCTCGGACATCGCGATTGCGGTGGAGCAGACGGGCGCAGGGTCGGGCCCGGTCATGCCGGCGGCGCCGGCACGGTAGCGGCAGGGCTAGAACCCACGACTGGCCTGAACGGCGAGACGATCGAATGGTCATGAAAGGGAGCCCCACCGGTGACAAAGTTGGGTTGTCAAAGCAACCAGCACCGGGAGGCTCCACGCCATGTTGTACGCCGGATTGGACCTGTCGCGCCAGAGGCTCGATGTGCATGTGCTCGATGAGGAAGGGCGAACAGTCGAGGTCCTGGCCGTTCACCCAGACGCAACGTCGTGCGCGTTAGCTTGGTCGCGGCGACGCTACGGTTGGCAGTCGCCCGAAGACCCCGATCCCGGGGGGCCTCCTCCGGTCGGCTGGATAGCACCCGTCCACATGCTGAGCTCCCCGCAAGATAGGTCCACGGCTGAGTACTTGGCAGTGTGCAGCTGTCCAATCTCAGCCGGCCCTTGGACGTCCCCCGGGCCCGCTGTCATGGTGACCAGCACGCGCCCCGAAGAGGTCCGAGCCTGGACGACCCATGGGAGTGGCGGAAGGACGCTCATCAGGATTGCCTTGTCGGCGCTTTGCGGCGCGATGGTTTCGATCACCGTCGTGTTCACGACGATGGACACTCGCAGATCTGTACCGTTGACGACGCCAAGGCCGATTGCGTCTGGCGACGGCGATGGCGTAGGTGAGGTTCCGCCGCCGGCGACGCAGCCGGCCAACGCCGACGAGATCAGCGCCGCCGCTACAAGCCTCGTGATCCGCATGTCACGCCTCCCAGCTTGGCTGCAGGATTGGCCTCTCACTGCCTACGAGTCAATGGCAATCCTATGGTCGGGCGGAGCGATCCTCCAGACCCGCAAGTCCCTGGGTCTGGGAGGCGCTGCAACCCGTCGGGTACGAGAACTCGATCATGCGGCCCTCATGTACTCGTGGAGGAGCCCTCCGAGGACATCTCGCCGTTCGATGGCGGGCACACCGTCGGCCTCTTCGATCGGCCCAATGCTCTCCGGTACCTGAAGCTCCAGTCCTCGATGCGGGCGTCGCCGGTTGTAGTGCCGCACATAGATCCGAAGGACGCGATCGAGATGGCGGGAGCCGAGGATAAGCAGCCAGTCAAGGCACTCCGCGCGAAGCGTCTCTATCCAGCGCTCGGCGAAGGCGTTCGCGTTCGGCGCCCTGATCGGCGTGCGGATCACCCGGATCCCTTCTGATGCGAAGACATCATCGAAGGAGCGGCAGAACTTGGCGTCTCGGTCGCGAATGAGAAAGCGGATCTGCGTACCCTCGTCGGCGAGGCTCATCGCGAGGTTCCTCGCCTGCTGGGTAACGAAGGAAGAGTCCGGGTTGGTCGTTGAGACCGTGACGTGCACGCGCCGTGTTCCGATCTCGATGAAGAACAGGACGTAGAGCGTCTTCAGAAACGCCGTCTCGACCGTGAAGAAGTCGCACGCGAGGATGCCCGCCGCCTGAGCCTTCAGGAAGCCGCGCCAGCTCAGGCCTCGGCGGGGAGCCGGACCGAGGCCAGAGCGGCGAAGGAGCATCGCGATGCTCGTTGCCGAACTGCGGACCCCGAGCTTTCCGAGCTCGCCTTTGATCCTCACGTACCTCCACCGCGGGTTCTCCCTGGCCATTTGCAGGATTAGCTTGCAGACCTTCGGATCGATCGCAGGACGCCCGGGCCGGCGATGCGGCCTGGTCCATTTCCGCGCGACGAGTGATCGGTGCCAGCGCAGAAGCGTCTCGGGGCGAACCAGGAACGCGCCCCAGCGTTCCCTAGGCAGGATCCTGCTTGCCGCAGCGAGCAGCGCCCGGTCGCAGCACGGGTAGATCGGGCGCTTGACCTGCCGGCGCAAGATCGCGAGCTGGTGGCGAAGGACGAGGATCTCGATCTGCGCGGCCTCGTCGGATCGGTGGTTCGGTGCGACCAGGGCGAGCAGCCGACGGAGTATCAGGTAGAGGAGTGAAGCAAGCATGGCCGCGATACTGCCACGTCCGGGAAACGGACCGATCGAGTTCTTGTACCCCACGGCCATTATCCGGATGACCCTTGCTCCCTCCGAGCGAGTGAAGGAGCCTCGCAGGCGCCGCTCGAACGCTTGTGCGTCGAGCGCAGGATCAACGTCGAAGGTGAAGACTCAGGCCGCGCCCTGGCAGCCGGTCACCTGGCGCAGCGCAGTCTGGCGCAGCCAAGCGGTCCGGGATCGCTCCAGCAAGCGAGGAGGGTGTTCAGTCCCTCGTACCCGCTATACACCGGCAGGCCAAGGTAGTGGTCGCAGGTCGGCTTGCCGAGCACCTCCTCGCAGTGCTCGTGGGCGGTCACGCCCAGACGCGCCAGGTATGCCGGGACGTCATGCATGTGGAACGCGCGTCGCCTGTTCGCCGGGTAGTCGATGAGATCGTACCCGTACTCGGCGCGCTCGAACCGGCCAGCCCCCGCCGGATTCCATATCTCCCGTGCGCTAATGACCGCACGCTTGGGCTTGTCCGGGCCGGGCAGCTCGCCCACCATGGCGAACCCGATCTCGCCGGTGTCATAGCGGTCGAGCAGAGGTTCGGGTACCTCGGCACCCAGGTTGCGCAGATAGACGGCCAGCCCCCCGAGGTGGGAGGCGACCTGCTGTAGGGACTCGCTCACGCGCTGCGAACGCGGGCGACGGCCTCGGCGGCCTCGGCGGCCGCAGGCAGTGGCTCACCAGCTCCGATCCTGGGCCGCTTGCTGATCTGGGGAGAGATGCGCGCGGGCGATGGCGACTCCAGCGCCCCGGCCTTGTACCTCTCGAAGGCGGCGACCGGAATCCTGTAGATGCGCTCGGACACACGAATGGCAGGCAATCGTTGCTCGTGGATCAGGCGAAGCACGGTCGAGGTACTGACCGACAGCTCCGACGCTATGTCGTTGGGTGAGAGGAATTGCCTGTCCTGCACGTTATGGCTCCTATGACCTATCGGTAGGATACCCCATATCCTAGGGAAGTCAAGTCTGCCGATGCGTATCCTCGATCAAGTCGCCATGGTCGACAACGTCAGCTCGCAAGCCGGGTCTTGAGGCGGCTGCACGAGGCCTCATCCGGCAGTCGCAGAGTCGGTAGGCTCGGTCTGACTCCTCAAGCACCAACTGCCCCGAGCTACGCCGTCCGCGACTCCACCAGCGCCCGCCATGCGTCCGCTCCCTTGACCGGAAGTCGTTTGGCGACGGGTATGGCGTCTGCGAACTCGAATCCAGTCGAGCGCGCGACTAGGTCGGCCGTTCCGCTCACGTCGAAGGCAATTCGACACGCGTCAATGTAGCAATCTATGTAGCAATCTCGGTGCCGAATCGTGCCGGAACATGCCGTTCCGTGCCCCTCGGCCTCGAACAAGCGTGCTGTTTCACTAAGAAAAGTGGCGCGCCCGGAGGGATTCGAACCCCCGCCCATCTGATCCGAAGTCCGATTCCCGTCGGGGCGAGCAGCGAGAGTCGATTCGTGCGTGGACGACAGGCCCGTGAGAGAACGCCGTCGTCGATTCCGGGGTGAGTCAGGTTCCCGCCCCGGAGAGAGTCTCAATCCCATCGCGTGAACTTGGAAGAATCCGATGCCCTCGTCGGCATCGGCTTCCTTCAAATGCCCACGACGAGAGGCCGGATTATACGCCTCGACGCTGACGCCTTCGCCCGCCAGACGATCGAGCGTGCCAGGGGCGACCGGGCAGCGACGATCCGGTCGGAGGTTCAACTGGAGACAAGCCGACCGTTGCGACCTGAATGTCCCATTCCGGCTCGAGTGCGAGATGGCGGGCAAGGAGCAATGGGTGCGTCGGGCTGGGTAAGGGTGTCGGCTAGGCAGGCTTACGCCTTGTGGCCGGCATCG
Organism: Candidatus Limnocylindrales bacterium; assembly: GCA_050010635.1. GTDB lineage: Bacteria > Chloroflexota > Limnocylindria > Limnocylindrales > CSP1-4 > Fen-1039. The sequence continues at coordinate 46,427 of JBEKKR010000005.1, read as the reverse complement.
GCCCGAGTAGGGCCACAACGGCGTCGTCTAGAGGGCCCACCAGTGCGTCCGCGGAGACGGTTGCCAGCGGCTGCATGTCGACCGTGGCGCGCAGCGTGGCTACGCCCAAACCGAGTGCCAAAACGAGTTGCGCCCGAAGACGCCGGTCCGGAGTGGGAGCCCCACCGACAGCCTCGAGTATCGCCTCGGTGAATCCCTCCATCCCGCGGCTTCGTAGCGCGGCCGCCCGCTCGTCGCCCGGCCCCCGGAGCCACAGCATCAGCGGCACTTGCAGACCGTACTCGGGCGAATCCAGCTGCTGGAATTGGTCGGCCAGGTTCTCGGCGATGGTCCTGCCGTCCGCGATCAGGGCGAGCCTGGGGGATGTTGGCTCTTCCAGGCACGCCTCGAACAAGCCCTCTTTAGAACCGAAGTAGCGGTTGATCAGTGCGACGTTGACTCCGGCGTCGCTAGCAATATCCCGCGTCGTCGTCCGATCGAACCCGAGGGTGACGAACCGCCGGCGGGCAGCCGACAGCAGGTTCGTCCTGGTGGTAGCGGCGTTTCGCTTGCGGCCACGGCTTGCCGTAGCGACCGTTGTCCGACTGCCTGAGTCAGCCATTGTTCCAACCTTCAGCTGGGGACCACTGGGCCATGAGTAAACAGTCGTTGACAAGTGTGCCAGGTATTGGCTACCATCGCACAAGTAAACAACCGCTGACTTAGCACTTGGGGAGCAACATGGTTGACGAGGCGACTGCGCCCGCAGCCTCGAGCGGCACTAGGACTCGGGCTACGCTGCGGGCGAAGCCAGCACTCGTGTTCGGCTCGCTCGCGCTTGCGGGCCTCGTAGCCGCAGTCCTCCAATCGCTGGTCGCGCCTGCCCTTCCGGCGATCGCCAGCGACCTCAAGGCGTCTTCCGGGGATATCAGTTGGGTGCTCACCGCGTACCTGCTCGCGTCCGCGGTCGCTGCTCCGATTGGCGGCCGTCTCGGCGACATGTTCGGAAGACGTCGCGTCTTGCTCGTGATCCTGAGCCTGCTCGCAGTTGGAACGGTCGTTTCAGCGCTGGCGAACAGCCTGCCCATCCTCATCCTCGGCCGCGTGCTGCAGGGGGCGTCGGGCGGCATCTTGCCGCTATCGATCGGCATCGCCCGAGATGAACTGCCGGCCGAGCATGTCGGCGTATCAGTTGGACTGCTGTCGGCGATCTTTGGCATCGGCGCCGCATTCGGCATCGTTCTCGGCGGCCCGATCGTCGATCACCTCTCGTGGCACTGGCTCTTCTGGCTGCCGTTCATCCTCGCCGTGATAGCCGTGGCAGGCGTCGCTATCTACGTTCCCGAGTCGTCTTCGCGGGCCCGAGGACGTGTCGATCTCTTGGGCGCTCTGCTCTTGCTGGTCGGACTTGTGTGCCTGCTGCTTTCAATCGAGAAGGGCAGCGCGTGGGGTTGGACCAGTGGCAGCACCGTCGGCCTGTTCGTCGCGGCAGCCTTGACGCTGGGCGTGTGGTTCGGGGTCGAGCTCCGTGTCAGCGATCCGCTCGTCGATCTGCGAATGATGACGCTGCGCGGCGTGTGGACGACCAATCTGGTCGGCCTTGCCTTCGGCTTCGCCATGTACGGATCGTTTGTCCTGGTCCCGATGCTCCTCGAACTGCCCAAATCCTCGAACGTCGGGTTCGGCCTTTCCGCCAGTGACGCCAGTCTGTACCTGCTTCCGGCCGCGCTTGGGATGCTCATCTTCGCGCCGCTCTCCGGCGTACTCGATCGACGTTTCGGGGCGAGGCTGCCACTCGTCCTGGGCACCATCGTCGCCGTGGCCGCAGCCCTCGTTCCCGCAGTGGCACACAGCCAAGCCTGGGAGATCGGTCTGACGTTCGTTCTCTTGGGCTCCGGGCTTGGCCTCGCGTGGGCGGCAATGGCCAACGCCATCGTTGCCGCCGTCGCAGCGTCTCAAACCAGTGTCGCGACCGGGATGAATTCCATCATGCGCCAGATCGGCGCCAGCATCGGCACGGCCATCGTCGGAGCGATCCTATCCTGGAACGTCGGGCCTCACGGCGCACCCACGAATGACGGGTTCACGATCGGTTTCTGGGGGATCGCCATAGTGCTCACGATTGCCCTGCTGGCCGCGCTCCTCGTACCCGGCCGCTCGGCGCAGAACGAAGGGCGGTCCTGACGCGGGAAGGAGGCGTACCGACCGCGCTCGACTGGAGTGCTCGCGACGATGCCGGAGCGCCCCAAGTGATGTGCAAGCGCAAGGGCCCGCCCGCATGATCGTACGGGGGAACCGCAGGCGGCCGCTCGTACAACCAGCTCATTTGTGACAACTGTGACATCCCGTGTCACAACGGAGACGGGTACCTAGTTGGGACATTGAGGTCGGGCGGTTCGTGATCACCCCCCAATTGGGCAGCCTCATGCACTGTGTGAAACGCCCGAGGAAAGCATGGCTTCGAGCGTGACAAAGTTCGCTCCGACAGCCACCTACTCGAATGGTCGGGGCGAGAGGAGTCACACCGCACCGACCGACCTGAATGTCCCATTGAGGCTCGAGTGCGAGCTTCTGGGTCGAGATCCCTGGCTCGGGAAGGCTGCTGGGTGAGGAGAGCCTGATCGCCCGGTTTCCTCAACAAATCGTGCCCCGCGAAACGGAGCTCCTACGCGTGCGTCCGGGTGGTAAATGAACCGACTCCCCGTCAGCGATCGGCTGTGCAGAGCGATACCGCGTGAGGAGCCCGGTGGGGCTGGCACCCTCCCGGCCTCGGGCTCAGGCGTCGGCGGCCCGGCGCAGGCGCTCGAGCTCGCGGCGGAGACGCTTGCCGGGCCGGCCCTCCCCGCGGATGCGCATCATCCCCGGCTCGGCCCCCGTCACGACCGGCGGACTGTGGTCCACGTAGCAGGTCGCGGCGGCGGGGGCCCCGACCCGCGACTCGATCGGCCGCACGACCTCGATGACGCGCTCGCGATCCGCGATGAGGGCCTCCACCCGATCGCCTGCGCGAACCTTGGTCGACGGCTTCGCCGGCAACCCGTTCACGAGGACGTGGCCGCCCTCGCACAGCTGCGTTGCGAGCGGGCGGGTCTTCACGAGGCGCACGGCGCACAGCCAGCGGTCGATGCGCGTCTCGTCGGCGGCGTTGGGATCAGTCACGCGATCTATGATCCCACGGGTTGAGGAGGCGTCGCGGCGCCCACTGCCGCCTGTCGCGGCTCGCCGATGGCTGGACCGGGCTTATCGCCTTGCAACAAGAAAGCCGGACGGCTAAGGTCCGGCTCGAACGTGTCTCGCAAACTGGTCGGGGCTAGAGGGGTTGGGGGCATGTGGGGTGATGAACGAGGCAGCCGCGGTTGAGCGGCGTCGCGAGCTGGATCTACCAGTCGGCGGCGCCGGTGCAACCCAGGCGCAAGCCCTGTCCGCGGATGCGGCGAATGTCCGCCTCGTCGGCGTGACCGTGGAGGCGCGCCACGATACCTGGGAGATAGTGGCATTCCCAGAAGGGTAGATTCGTGCCACTGAGGAGATGCGCGAGTAGCCGCGCGTAGGCAGCCGGCGCACGCTCGATACGTTCGCTCAGATCGTGCAGTACATGGCCATGCTGTTGAAGACCTGCCGGGGCGGCGACGGCGAGAACCACCGCTTCGTCGATCGCCTCCCCCTCGAGCTTCACGACCCATCCGGCCAGCGCGCTGGCTTCCTCGAAGCTCAGAGGTAGCGGGATGCTGTCGAGCCGCCGCGTCCAGTATCCCCGCATCCAGCGATTCCAGTTGCCTTGGCGCATATTGGCGTCGAGTCGGTCGAGTTCCCACGCGATGCGGTTGAGCCACTCAATGCGCTCTTGAGCTGGCGTAGTTGTCGTGAACGGGGCGGTCCACGTTCCAGGATCGATCTCGCTGTACAGAGCCACGGCAGTGAGATGTTCCACGAACTGCCGCCGCAGCTCGTCCTCAAAGCCTTCGATATGGCCTGCGGTTTCGAGATAGTCGGGCAGCAGGCCGGCTTCAAGCAGCTGGTCGGTCCAGCGCCCCCAGAACAGGAACCCATCCCAGGTCCGTCGGGCTCGTTCTGGATTGTCCCAAGCAAGAAGAGGCAGGACGTTGGTCTGGGACCACTCACGATCGGCCGCGAAGAAGAAGTGCAGCTGGCTCGCCAGGATGACTTCAGCGAAGGCGCTCTGAATGCCGCCCCGGTGAAGCAATTCATCAATGGCACCGCGGCTCTCTGCGCTTAGCCCTGACCAGCCTTCCCGATCGGTGTTCCACTCGTCGGAGACCACGTGCAGCCAGAACTCGGCAAGCAGTCCGCCGGGTGCGTTTATGGCCTTTTCGAGCCAGTTCGACCCATCGACCGGCATGGGGTCATCCGCGAGACGGCTCGCGATTGCCCGTGCCAGCTCGCGAGCGGCGCCGAAGCGATGCCACCCACTTCGGCTTTGCGTGCTTCCGTCGCTCCCAATGAGTCGCGCGAGCTCATCACCCCATTGGCTGAGATCGAGAGCGGCGAGCCGATCGATCGCGCGCTGAGCCATCTCATCAGCGAGATCGCCTGACCCCCAACCTTCAATAACCGCCTGCTGACGCCGTTCTTCAACATCACCGGCGCCTTCGCCCTGGTCCTGGGCGGCATCTATAGCACGTACATCTTCATGCCCAAGCGCAGGCTCATCCGCTATTCACTGAGTCGAACCCAGTCGCCTGCGCGCTACCTCGGCAACCTGCTGGTGGCGCCGATTGCGATCGTCGTAAACCTGGCCATCTCGATCCCGGGCACGCTCGCAGCGCTACTCACCGGCCGTCTCCACAGCCGGGTCCCGGCCACGCTGCTCATCGCCATCGGAGGCCTGATCCCCGCCATCACCAGCGGCATGAGCCGGTTCGGCAACACGAGCGGGTTCTTCGTCGGTGAACTGCTCGGCGTGGTCTTCCTCTTCGCGGGCTTCCTGGTATCGATCGAGGTCTTCCGCGAGATCCGCGTTCCGTTCACCAGCATCGTGCTGCGGTCGCGCGCCCCGGAGGAGATCGCCTGACTGCAGAAGCGCGCTATCAAGCCAAAGAGTGGGCGCTCTCGAACCACCCTGGCTGCCTGTCAGCGTCAACCGACAGCTCAGGCCGGCCAAGCCGGGCGTCTGCACACCCTGGGGATTGGCTGCCTGGCGGAATCGGTCGAGTCGAACCTAGCTGGCGGGGTCTGTTGTCTGGATGGCTGCAGGTGGATTCGGATCGCCGGACATGAACCAGTTGCGGAACCACGTGGGGAAGCGATCGCCAACCAGTCGATCGAGACCGTAGTAGTTGCCTGCGCCCATGCCTGCAAGGGCCAGGAGCACGACGGCATAGGTCAGATGCTCTTCGACGATGCCGTTGGTGAAGCTCCAGCCGGCCAGGAACAAGAACGCCATCATCAACGCGCCCATGGCTCCCGCGAACCGGGTCAAGATGCCCAAGATCAACGCGATGCCGATGCACATTTCGCCGGCCACTACGAGGTTGTTCACGATCGTCATGGCGACGTCGTTGTTGGCGAGCGAGACCCAGAAGCCATGGGTCGGGTTGTAGATCGCATTCGGATCAGGCGTCCCGGTCACGAACGGCCAGCCCAGGGTCCCGTTTGTCGCGAACTTGAGGTACGCCTGCGCCGACCAGTTGCCCGGTGCCCCGCCGTTGAACACCTTGTCCAGTCCGGCCCAGATGAAGATGACGCCGACCACGACGCGGAGCAGCGCTACGCCGTAGCGACTGATCGGGGCGTAGATGTACAAGACGAGCACCTCCTACCTGAACGGACGGCTTTGCGCACTCCGAATGGGACCATCCTAAGAGCGCACACCGCGCGTCCAATGATCGTCCCTACAGGCGGTCCGACGGTTCGAGGAGCTAGGAGAATCGGCCGGGAAACAGGCGTGCTGGGCGCTCGGCTCCGCAGAGCGAGCGCTGCCCAGGCCGCCGCTCCCTACTCGGCAACGATTCCGGGGTGCCAGTGGCCTGGTCACGCCCGAGCCTAGCCAGGAACGACCAAGCGGGCGCCACGGTCAATCAGCTCCGACGGTGGGCTGGGCGACCCGGCGTTCAGATTGACAGTCAGAGGCACGGCGAGATGTCAGCCACTGGTCCCGCCTACAAACGATGCCTCGTTAGGGCCCAGTCTCTGATCTGCTCCTCGGATCCTCACCAGGCGGCGGTGGCTGACGCCTGTGGCGCGATGAATCTCACAGAACTAGCGCCAGGCCGATAGAACCAGCGCCGGCCCGTGGGCATCTGAGATTCATCAGTTTGGTCGGGGCGAGCATCTGACGATCCTGGCCGACGGACTGGGCATCTGACACATCGGCTGTCGCCGGCGACGCCACTCAGAAAAGGAGGCGTTTGACGCCTCGGCGAGGATCGGGCTCGGGCAACCCGTGGAAAAGTGGCGCGCCCGGAGGGATTCGAACTCCCGCCCATCTGATCCGAAGTCAGATGCTCTATCCACTGAGCTACGGGCGCGCTGTTTCCGATGGGTTCCACGCTCATTTGGAGCATCTGATTCGACGCTGCCCTTCTTGCTCGTCGGACAGAGCATTTAGAGCATCTGATCCGACGACAAAGCCAATCGGCGTGGGAACCCGGAACCGCGACATGGTAACCCGTTCGGAGCCTTCATGGGAGTTGGGAGCGGGCTGACCAGGTCCAGCCAGGCATCCGCCACCTTGATCGGAACCCGTATGTCGACTGGTATGGCGTCCGGAAAGTTGAGACCTGTCGGCGGCGCTCAATTGGGTAGCTCCTTTGCCGAACGGGCAGCGGCGGCCAGGTGACGGGCCGACCACATAGGCTCATCCAGCAGCCTCACTGCTGCCGGGTCCGCGAGCGCGGGGCTCGTCCGCCGTGTAGCAAAGGCCTTCGTCATCACGGCCGTCGGAAACGGCGATGAGCGTCTTTCATCGGGCTCGGGCTCCACTCGCAACCTGCCGGATCCGCGGATAGGACTGGCCCCAAACTAGGAATGGGCGGACGTCAGCACCGTCAGCCCCCGCGAGGCTCTGCGCTGCGAGCGCTGCGGAGTGACGGTCAACCCCTACGGGACCGATGTGCCCGAACGGCTCGCCGAAGCCTCCGGGTGGCACGAATTCCACACTCGACCAGCCCATGCCCGGACCGGCCGGCCACGTCGCACCGCAGTGTTAGTGGGACATTCGGCTGATGGTCCGCCACGTCCTTCTTGCCCCGGACTTCAGCGTCGAACGCACCTCGTCCGCGCACGACAGCTCAGCCGGGCCGAACCCCGCCGGCCGGAAGTGGTGCCGCAATCGAGATTGACGAGGCCGGCAGGCTCTGCGAGACTCGCTGGCCTGAGTGACTGATACCAGTACTAAGGCACACGGAGGCGGGGCGTGAGTGAGCAACGCGGGGACAGACCTGAAACGGTCGTTGTGTGTCTGCCCGACGTGCCCGAGCGGCGGCATATGGGCGAGCTCTCGGCGAACGTGCAAGTCGTCCTTCTGCCCCGCGAGTCCGGCCCGCTGCCAGACCTGAGCCGGGTGGAGTTCCTCGTCCCAGCCGGCTGGGCCAGACAGGTTGTGCTGGCCGAGTTGCGCGCGATGGCTCGCCTGCGGGTGGTCCAGACGCTCAGCGCGGGCGTGGATTGGCTCCGGGGGCGGGTACCCGAGGGCATCCTCGTCTGCAACGCTCGGGGTGTCTACGACGGCCCGGTGGCGGAGTGGGTCGTAGGGGCGATCCTGGCAATGCAGCGAGGCCTGATGACAACCCGTGACGCCCAGCTGGCGGCAGATTGGCGCCCGTTCGTGGCCGACGAGCTGACAGGCTTGCGCGCCCTAGTCCTCGGTTACGGTTCGATCGGCTCGGCGGTGGCGGAGCGCCTTCGGCCCTTCGGCGTGGAGGTCGTCGGCGTTGCCACGACGCGGCGGGAGGGAGCACTGGGGCTCGATGACCTGGACTCGGCCCTACCCTCCGCCGACATCCTGATCGACCTGCTGCCGCTCACGGCGGGGACGAGCGGGCTGCTGGACGCTCGCCGCCTCGGGCTCCTACGGCCTGGCGCCCTCCTGGTGAACGCCGGGCGGGGTGCGACGGTCGATACGCCGGCCCTGGTCGACGCCCTACGGAGCGGTCGATTGCGCGCGGCGCTGGACGTGACCGATCCAGAGCCGCTGCCTCCGGATCACCCGCTGTGGCGGCTGCCGGGTGTCCTGATAAGCCCGCACATGGCCGGCGACTCGCGGCGGTCGCTCGCCCGTGCCTACGCCCTCGCGGGCGATCAGATCCGGCGTTTCGCGGCCGGCGAGATGCTGGAGAACCAGGTGCCTCGCGATCTGCTTGCCTGACATCGCAGCCGACAACTGAACCCGCTGTTGACCCACGTCGCGACCCCAGACACCCGCAGCGGGCGATGGTGCTCGAGTCTGGGCCGCTGGCTGGTGTCTCCATTCAGCCATAGGGACGGGCTCGGGGACGCGCTCCTCGGCGACGAGCACGGAAGCGGGCAGGTAGCTCGATAGGAAAGGCGGTCACGGCATGCAGATCGATCTGTCCGGTAAGGTCGCGTTGGTGACCGGTGGGAATGTGGGGATTGGGCGAGCGATAGCGCTCGCACTCGCCAGCAGCGGGGCCGACGTCGCGATCACATACCTCAAGCACGACGATCCGGCCACGGTTGACGAGATCAGGCGCCTCGGACGAAGGGCGCTGGCGCTGAAGGTCGACGTTACGGCCAGCGACGAAGTGAACAGCGCCGTCGAGACGATCGTCCGAACGCTGGGCCGCGTTGACATCCTTGTCAACAACGCCGGTGGGCTGCTCGGACGGGTCGGCCTGACTGCGGAGACTGACGAGCATTGGGACCGCATCCTGGCGCTAAACCTCTCGAGCGTCATGTACTGCAGCCGCGCCGCGGCGCGGATCATGGACCCGAGCTGGGGCCGAATCGTCAATGTCAGCTCCGTGGCGGCTCGCGACGGAGGCGGGGCCGGGGCGATCGCTTACGCGGCCGCGAAAGCCGGGGTGATCGGGCTGACGCGTGCGCTGGCAAAGGAGCTCGCCCCAGGCATCACGGTCAACGCCGTCGCCCCAGGCTTCGTGTTGGAGACGCCGTTTCACGACACGACGCCGCCCGACATGCAGAAGGCTTTCATCGAGGGGACACTGGTCAAGCGCGCGGGGGTACCGAACGACGTGGCTGCGGCCGTGCTCCTCCTGGTGTCCGATCTCGCAGGCTTTGTCACCGGCGCCGTGTTCGACATGAACGGAGGCGCCTACTTCGCATGAGGCGAGGGCGCGGCGCGTTCCTCGATCTGCCCCGGTGAACGTGGACCTACTAGCCCGCGTCAAAACGGTCTTCGCGGATCTCGACCTCTCGGGGCGAGCGGCCGGCGAGGACCGTGCATCTGTGTGGGGTGCCACTATTCGGCACTCACGCAGCGAGCTCGTACTCGTGGATCAGTCAGCCGAGCCGATCGCTTCGATGGGCATGACGGGTCGATGCTCGGGTTGCGGGGAGAGCGGTTGGCGCGGCCTCCGGAGCCTTGAGCCCAAGAGCGCGGTGTGGCCCGTGCGTGTTGTAGTGGCCAGCCTCAGGACTGGATAATGGCACCCCACAGGGAAGCAGCACATGGAAGCAACGCCGGCCCAGCTGAGTTACCATCGATTGCCTCATCGTCACCGCCGAACGGCAGTATCTTTCGAGATTCACCCCATCCAGCCACGTCGTCAACTGCCAGAGGCGCGTCACGGCTCGTCACGATCCCAGCCTCGGCCCTCAGACCCAAAGGCGAGGGGCTGGGATCGCCACCCATATCCATCGACGGGCTGGATTCTTCAGCTACCCACAGAGCAGAATCGGCCGTCTCGAGTGAGATCCCACGCGGAGGAAACGGACTGTAGATGAACATCGGCTTTGGATGCGATCCAAACGCGAGAGAGCTCAAGGAGTCCCTCATGGCCCACGCTCGCGGGCTCGGGCATGAGGTGCTTGACTTCGGGTCCGACGACCCGATCTACCCACACACGGCCATCAAAGTCGCCGAGGCGGTGGCCGCCGGACGAGTCGACCGGGGGGTGGTGCTCTGCGGCACGGGCATCGGCGTCTCGATCGCCGCGAACAAGGTCGAGGGGGCTTACTGCGCCCTGCTCAGCGATGTCTACCAGGCCCAGCGGGCCCAGTTGAGCAACAACGCGAACATGATCGCGCTGGGAGCCCAAGTCATCGGGGTAGAGGTCGCGAAGTGTCTACTTTCCGAGTACCTGAGCAACACGTACGACCCTGCCTCGCGCAGCGCGCCGAAGATCGCCGCGATCTACGAGTACGAGTCGAGGCTTCCGCGATGAGCTCCCGTGCGGACGAGCTGGCTCTCGGTGCGGCCAAGGCCCGGCGTCTGGTGCTCCGCATGGTGGAGGCCGGGCACAGCGGTCATCTTGGCGGTGCCTTGTCCGTGATCGACATCGTCACGGCCCTCTACATGAACGAACTGGTCATCGACCCGGCGCGCCCGACCGAGCGAGGCCGCGATCGATTCCTGCTCTCGGCCGGTCACAAAGCCATGGCCCAGTACGCCGTTCTCGCGCTCATGGGTTTCTTCCCGGCGGAGACGTTGGACACCTACGGCAAGTTCGGAAGCCCCATCCCCGGCCACCCCGACATGCACAAGCTGCCGGGCATCGAGGCAAACACCGGTGCGCTGGGCCACGGGCTCCCGATCGCGTGCGGAATGGCACTTGGGGCTCGGATTGATCGACTCCCGTCACGGGTATTCGTCGTGATGGGCGACGGCGAGCTCCCGGAGGGATCCAACTGGGAGGGGGCCGCGATCGCCGGGCACTACAAGCTGGACAACCTCGTCGTCTTCGTAGACGCGAACGGGCTCCAGATCAGCGGCCGCACGAGTGCAGTGATGAACATGGCACCCGTCGCAGAGAAGTTCCGCGCCTTCGGGTGGGCTACGGATGAGATCGACGGCCACGACATGGCGCAGATCCTCGACGTCCTTGCGCGCGTCCCGCTTGCAGCCGGCCAACCCACCGCCATCATCGCGCACACGGTCAAGGCCAAGGGCATCGCGATGCTGGAGGATACGGCCGCATCGCACTACTGGAAGCCGACCCAGGCCGAGCTCGATGCGGCCATCCAGGAGATGGAGGCGCAGATTGCCGCCCTCCAGATGGAGGCTTCCCGATGACGGGCGAACTTCACGACCCGCGCAAGACATTTGGCGCGGCCGTCACAGCCGCAGCCGAGCAGGACGACAGGATCGTCGTCCTGTCCGCAGACAGCGGAGGGTCGTCGGGGCTTGGCGGTTTCCTCACGCGTTTTCCCGAACGCTACCTGGAGTTCGGGATCGAGGAGCAAGCAGTGACGGGTGTCGCCTCGGGTCTGGCCACGATGGGCAAGATCCCTGTGTTCTGCGCGATTGCCCCGTTCGTGACCTGCCGGAATTTCGAGCAGTTTCGCAATGACCTGGGATACATGAAGCAGAACGTCAAGGTGGTGGGCAGGAACGGCGGCTTCACATACTCTGATCTTGGCTCGACCCACCACTCGCTCGAAGACTACGCGATCATGCGCATGATCCCGGGAGTGACGGTGCTTGCGCCCCAGGACGCGGGCGAAATCCAGGGCGCGGTCAAGGCGATGCTCCGGCATGAGGGCCCGGTGTACATGCGCATTGGCAGCAACCCGGTGCCTCAGGTGTTTCCCGGCGACGACTTCGTGATCGGGAAGGGCAGGCGGGTCCGCCAGGGCTCCGACGCCACCGTGATCACAACCGGCTACACGACAATCTCCGTGCTCGAGGCAGTCGACGCTTTGATCGCCGGAGGTTTACAGATCGACCTGTTGTGCCTGGGCACGGTCACGCCGCTCGATGACGAGCTGATCCTGGAGTCAGTTCGGCGCACCGGCCATGTCATCACCGTCGAGGAGCACTACGCCCGCGGCGGGCTCTTTGGTGCGGTTGCCGAATTCCTCAGCAGGAAATATCCGGTCATCATCGACAGCCTGGCCGTTCCTCTCGAATATGTGCCCAGCGGACCCTACGCGGAGCTCCTCAGATCGTATGGGCTCGACACGGCAGGGCTCGAGGCCGAGCTCCGCGCGCTCGTCTCGAGGCAGTCGCATGGCAACCAGCTCGCCGATGTTCCGCTTCCTGAGATGCCAGGAGAGACCCGGCGCACATGAGAGCAACGCCACGCCTGGCGCTCGATCTTCCGCCGTAGCCCACCTTACGCAGCGTAAGCGAATGCCTGCTCGTCGAGAGCGCCGGTCTTCAGGCGACTCGCCGGTCCTTGGCGGCGGTGCGAGTGCCGACGCCGACACCTCCGCCGACGCCCGATAGTACGCGCCGGGCGGCGCTTTCAATGCATTGTTGACGTGCTACGGGTCCGCCACGAAGATCGAGCCGGACGTTCGCTGGACTTGGAAGTTGTCGGGGGTCGACTGGCACGATCGTAGTTCAAGAGGTGGTCACAATGTCGCAACCGTCGTTCAGCCTGGATCACAAGGTCGCATTCGTCACCGGCGCGGCTAGCGGGATCGGGCGGCGTATCGCGATTGGGCTTGCCGAAGCCGGTGCGGACGTGGGTTGCTTCGATCTACCGACCAGCGACCTGTCCGGCGTAGTCTTGGCAATCACCGCGACAGGGAGACGCGCGATCCCCTGTCCAGGAGACGTGACGCGTCAGGAGGACCTCGAGGGCGCGGTCGCGGCGCTCCAGCGGGATCTTGGGCCGCTGCAGCTGGCGGTCAATTCCGCCGGGATCGCCAATGGCGGGGCGGCGGAGACGATGCCGCTCAGCCAGTGGCAGAAGGTCATGGATGTGAACCTGACTGGGACGTTCCTGTCGTGTCAGGTAGAGGGGCGGGCGCTGCTCCGAAACGGGGGTGGGGCCATCGTGAACATTGCCTCGATCTCAGGCAGGATCGCGAACCGAGGGCTGATGCAGGCCCACTACAACGCTTCGAAAGCGGGGGTCGCGCATTTGACCAGAAGCCTGGCGATGGAGTGGGTGGGTCGCGGCGTCCGCGTCAATAGCATCAGCCCGGGCTACACGGCGACGCCCATGAACCTCCGCCCGGACGTTGCCGAGCAGGCCAGGCGCTTCGAAGCCGACACGCCGATGGGACGCATGGCCAGGGTAGACGAAATGGTTGGGCCGGCGGTCTTTTTGCTGAGCGAGGCCAGCAGTTTCTGCACGGGATTGGACCTGCTGGTTGACGGAGGGATCACTTGCTGGTGATGAGGGTCAGCCCCGGGCACTACGTGGAGTCCTGGGTGCCAGGGACCCCTTGGATGAACCCGAGGCCTGAGGTCGCACCAACCTGCTAGCCCCGGGAGTCAGGTCGAGCCGCTTCGCCGTAATGGCTCTGGCGGCGCTCCCAGCCGCCCACCCAGAAGTCCATCGCGGCCGAGCGTGGCGGATGCTCGGCGAAGACCTTCTCGTCGATCTCGACACCGAAGCCGGGTGCCGATGAAACCGGGTAAGCACCGTCCAAGAGCATCGGACGGCCGGGGAAAGCTTCCCGAACATGAGGCTCCATGAACTCGTCGAATGACTCGAGCACCATGAAGTTGCGCAGGGTGGAGCCGAGATGGACGCCGGCCGCAGTCATGAGCGGGCTGGCCGCGTTGTGGAACGCGACCGGAACATATGCGGTGTCCGCCATCACGGCGATCTTTCGAACTTCGGTGATCCCGCCGGCGTGGCCAATGTCGGGCTGTGCGATCCGCACCGCCCCGATCTCGAGGGGCCGTCGGAACGCGTGGCGGGAGAACCATCGCTCGCCGGCGGCGACGGGAACCTGCGAGGCGAGCGTGACCTCCCGGAGTGCATCGACATTCTCCGGCGGCACCGGCTCCTCGAACCAGCCCGGCCTAAACGGCTCGAGAGCCCGCGCAACTTGTATTGCGGCCGCTACGCCGAAGCGGCCGTGGCCTTCGACATAGAGTTCGCGCCCCGGGCCAATCGCGTCGCGAACGGCCGCGACGAGGGCCACGGCCTCGTCGAGCTCGCGGGTTTCGAGCGTGAAGTCGCCGTCTCCGAACGGGTCGAACTTCAGCCGGGTGAGCCCCTTCGCGAGGGCGGCCCGGGCGGCTTCCGCGAACGCAGCCGGGGTGCGGTCGACCTGGTACCAGCCGTTCCCGTACGCGGGCACAGAGTCCGCCACTACGCCGCCAAGGAGCGTGTGGACCGGCTCGCCCAGCGAGCGCGCCAGGAGATCGTGGCAGGCCATGTCGAGCGCGCCCTGCGCCGTCGAGAACACGGCGCCGGCTCGCCAGTACTCATTGCGGTAGACACGCTGCCAGATGGCTTCGATGCGGCGCGGGTCCAACCCTCGGACATACCGTTCGAACAGGACCGGCAGGTACGCGACGACCGCTTCATCACCGTACTGCGCCGTTGCCTCGCCGAGTCCCCATGCGCCGTCTGCGGCGGTCAGCCGTACGACGATGAGGTTCCGCCAGGCCGTTCCCATCTGGAAGATCTCAAGCCGTTCGATCACCGGTTTCCTCCACTCTCGGAGCCTCTACATACCGCCTCCCGTCAGGCGCGGTAAGGCTGCTGATCACGACCTTGGCGTCAACGCTCGCTGCGGCCGCTGTCGACGACGTCACCGACGGTCAGGGCTCCGCTGCCCGCATTCGATATGGCGGTCCTTCACCCAACATTCCAAGCCACGGTCGCGTGGAGAACGCGATCCGATAGACACACGCCCGTCCCGTCCGCCCGATCTTCAGGCCGACGCTGGACGGCGGTATTATCTCTATCGGCGCTCGTGTTGCGGCCAGCCGAGGTCGAAGACCTTGTCCATCTGGGACCACCACTCACCCTCGCGTGCCTCTGGGGCAAGCTCCTGGAGTGAGGCCGTAAGCGCCGACCATTTCCGATACTCAGGATCGTCGTCGAGCCGCGGAAAATCCACCCGGGGCACGAACTCGTCGGTCGTGGTCATGTACATGAAGAGCCGCCTTCCAATTAGGAAGATCTCCATGCCGTGGATCCCGGCGCTCCGGAGTCGGTCGGTGACTGCTGGCCACACCTTCTGATGGAGTTCGCAGTACTGGCGGATCTTCTCCGGATCGTCTTGAAGCAGCAGGGTCATCCCGAAGCTTTGCATCGGCCCACCTTTCGTCCTTACTGCAACGGCTGGCCTGAGCCCGCACGTCGATGCGTCTTGGCTGCTCCGTCTTCGAACGGCAGCCTCTCCCAGTGCCAGAGGCAAGGCCGGGCCCTACCTCCTCGGTCCTCGATCGGTCTCATCGGTTCATCTCGTCGGCGATCACTGCCGCCGCACGCCACTCATCTCCATCCGGGTAGGCATACTGCGCAAGGGCCTCGGGCAACATCTCCGCTCCGTATCCCGGGCGGAGGGGGACCCGATAGCGGCCCGCGCGAACGACAGCCGGGTCCACCATGTGCTCGTGAAGATGGTCGGCGAACTCGATCATCCTGCCGCTCAGATCGCCGCTGACGCAGATGTAGTCGAAGATCGAGAGGTGCTGAACCAGCTCGCACAAGCCCACGCCCCCCGCGTGAGGACAGACGGGCACGCCGAACTTGGCGGCCATCAGGAGCACGGCGATCACCTCGTTGACGCCACCGAGCCGGCACGCGTCGATCTGGCAAACGTCAATGGCCCTCGCCTGAAACAGCTGCTTGAACATGACCCGGTTGTGAACATGCTCCCCGGTCGCGACCCGGATCGGAGCGATCGCAGCCGCAATGGACGCGTGGCCGAGGATATCGTCTGGACTCGTGGGTTCCTCGATCCAGTACGGGTCGAATGGAGCGAGACGCTCCATCCAGGCGATTGCCTCCGCCACGTCCCAGCGCTGATTGGCGTCCATCATCAGTCGCGCGCCGGGGCCGACGGTCTCGCGGACGATCCGGGCTCGCCGCACATCGTCGTCGAGGTTGCGTCCGACCTTCATCTTGAAGCTGTTCCAGCCCTGGGCGACGGCCTCCCGGCACAGCCGTCGGACCTTCTCATCGGTGTACCCGAGCCAACCTACCGAGGTCGTGTACGCGGGGTAGCCATCTCTCAACAGCTCGGCCTCGCGTTGGCCTCGAGTCGCCTCTCTTCCGGCGAGCAGCGCCACGGCCTCTGTCTCGGTCAAAGCGTCACTGATGTACCGGAAGTCGACGCAGGCCACGATCTCTTCTGGGGTCATGCTCGACAGGAGCGCCCAGAGCGGCTTGCCCCTTCGTTTGGCCCATAGGTCCCAGACCGCGTTTACGATCGCCGCAGTCGCCAGGTGAATGGCGCCTTTCTCCGGGCCTATCCAGCGCAGCTGGCTGTCGCCGACCATGTCGCGCCAGAAGGCCCCCATGTCGGCGAAGAGGGCGTCCTCTGACCGTCCGACGACGCGATTGCTGAGAGCCCGGACGGCGCTCACGACAACCTCCGTCCCCCGGCCGATCGTGAACGTCATGCCGTGGCCCTCGAGGCCGTCGCTCGCATCGGTTCGGAGAATGACGTAGGCGGCCGAGTAATCCGGCTCCGGGTTCATCGCGTCCGAGCCGTCGAGGGTCCGTGAGGTCGGATAACGGACGTCGAGGACGTCCAGCGCCACGATCGTCATTCGTTTCGCCTCAAGCGGTTCTCCAACCCGACGTCGATGGACGGGCCGCGAGTCGGCGGTCTGTCGAGAAATGGCGAGTTTCGGCCGCGTCTCGACCTTGCCTGTGTGTCCAGTATATTGGACAATTACCAGTATGTCGAACAGGACGAACTCACATCGGCCTCATCGACCGAGGGATCTCCGAGGGCTGCCGCGGTAATGAACGCGCGCCTCAACCCCGGCTTTCGAGGCCCTGGCGCCGACCGTTCGCCCGCTCCGGCCGTCGCCAGGGCGGTCGGCATCCTCGACCTGCTCGCGGCAGACCCCACGGCACCGCTTGGCACGAGCGAGATCGCGCGCCGCCTGCAACTGCCGAAGTCGTCCGTCGCCAACGTTTGTGCGGCGCTCGTTGACTCCGGGCTTCTGTGTCGGTTTGGCAACGGCTTCTCGCTCGGACATCGGCTGGCGGAGTTCGGCGGCGCATACCTGGCCGGCATGGACCAGGTTCGCGAGTTCCGCGAGGGGTGCCAGGCTCTCCCAGCTGCTTCACAGGAAACCGTCCAACTGGCGGTTCTCGACCGGTTGGACGTCGTCTACCTGGCTCGCCACGAGGGCCGCCAGCCCATTCGGCTGGTCTCTGAGATCGGACGTCGACTGCCCGCGAGCTGCACCGCGGCAGGGAAGGCGGCGCTTGCCTGGCTGTCGTCGGCGGACCTGGCCGATCGGCTGCGCGGGACCACGAGCCTGCCGGGCCTGACGGCGCAGTCGCACCGGCTTCCGGCGGAGTTGTTGGCCGATCTCGAGGCAACCCGCCGGCGCGGTTACGCGATCGACGACGAGGAGACGGCGGAAGGCGTCGTGTGCTTTGCCGTGGTCGTGCCGGAGCGATCCGAAGGACGAGGGCCGGCGACAGGGCCGTGCGCCGTCAGCGTCGCGCTCCTCAAGGCTCGCGCCAGCGATCAGCGGCGCGATCTGCTGCTCAGCGACCTGTCGAACCTCGCCCGGCGGCTTGCGCCGTCCGGCCGGGAGATGTTCCGTTCGGCACCGCCAGGGTCTGCGGCGATCGAAGGGAGCGAAGGGCGGGGACCGTGATTGGCGCCCATCGGGCCGATTCCCAGGAGACGACGCCCGGCGTCGTGAACCTGCCGGTCTACTGAACTGAGCACGAAAGGACGAGCGTGGGATGCACCTGATCACGTTCCGCGAAAGCAGCGGAGAGCTGCGGCTTGGCGTTGAGTCGCTGGGCCGGGCCATCCCGGCGACGCATTTCCGGCCGACCGCACCTCGCACGATCGAAGAACTCCTCACCGGGGGCATCGACGCCCTCAGCCGACTGGTGGAGTCGGTGGACCCGAGCCAGATCCGTTCAAGAGGGACGGCTCTGGACGAGCTTCATCTCGAAGCCCCCGTGCCGCGGCCGGGCAAGGTCGTGGCCATCGGCCGCAACTACGCCGACCACGCTGCCGAGGAAGGCGTCGTCGCCCCGGAGGCTCCGTTGATCTTCGCGAAGTGGCCGAGCGCGGTGATCGGTCCGGGAGCGGAGATCCGGTGGGATCCCGCCCTTACGTCCCAGGTGGACTTCGAGGCCGAGCTCGGTGTCGTGATCGGTCGGCGCGCCCGGCGCGTCTCGGAATCGGACGCTCTCGGATACGTGCTCGGCTACACGTGCATAAACGACGTCTCGGCTCGCGACCTCCAGTTCGGGGACGGGCAGTGGGTGCGCGGCAAATCGCTCGACACCTTCTGTCCGATGGGGCCTGTCCTGGTCACCGCGGACGAGATCGCGGACCCGGGTCGCCTGGCGATCTCGTGTCACGTAAACGGGGTCGAGCTTCAGTCCGCGTCAACAGCCCAGATGTTCTTCGGGGTCGCCCAGATCATCAGTTACTGTTCGAGAGCATTCACTCTGGAACCCGGAGACGTCATCGCAACCGGTACCCCATCGGGCGTGGGAGCGTTCAGGCATCCGCCCATGTACCTGGCCGACGGCGACCGGGTGACCGTATTCGTAGAAAGCATCGGGGAGCTGACCAACACCTGCAGGTACGAGCCACAATCGGCTGAGGATGAGTCGAAATGACGACGAGCACGTTCGGGGCAAGCCCCTCGGAAAGCCCGAGGTACCTCATCACCGGGGCTCTCGGCTGCATTGGCGCATGGACCGTCCTGAACCTCGTCCGGCGGGGCGTCCGGGTCGTGGCCTTCGATCTTGGATCGGATTCGCGCCGGGTCCGCCAGCTGGCAACGCCCGAGGAGTTCGAAGCGGTGACGTTCCTCCAGGGCGACATCACCAAGCTGGACTCGGTGGAGCGAGCGCTCGACGATCACGGGATCACGCACGTGATTCACCTCGCGGCACTCCAGGTACCGTTCTGCCGGGCGAACCCGCCCCTCGGCGCCCTGGTAAACGTCGTCGGGACCGTGAACGTATTCGAGGCGGTCAGTCGGCGGGCCGACCGCATCGGCCCCGTCGTCTACGCGGGATCGGTGGGCATGTTCAGTGCGACCGATCTCGATCCGGCAACCGGCCGACTCGAGCCGAATACCGTTGCCCACCCCATCAACCACTATGGGGTCTACAAGCAGGCCAACGAGGCCACCGCCGGAATCTACTGGCGCGAGAACGGCATCGCGAGCATCGGACTTCGCCCGATGACCGTCTTCGGGATGGGCCGCGACCAGGGAATCACCAGCGGGCCGACCAAGGCCATTCTGGCGGCCGTTCTGGGTCGACCCTATGAAATCGGCTTTGGTGGGAAGACCCTCTTCAACTACGCCGACGATGTCGCCCGGGCGCTCGTGCTTGCCAGCGACAGCAACGTGCGAGGCGCCATGACACTCAACCTGTCTGGCAGCCTCGCTCGCGTACGCGACTTCGTGACGTCGCTCGAAGCCGTCGTGCCCGAATCGGCCGGCCTCATCCGAGTCGCGGAGGAGGCTCTCCCGTTTCCGGAGGAGATCTCCTCCGCCGGGCTGGACGCGATCGGCGACGTGCGAGTGACTCCCCTGGAGGTCGCGATCAAGACGACGGTCGAGCTCTTCCGTTCAAGGCTGGCCGACGGAAAGCTGGCGCCCGAGGAATACGGCCTGGGGCCCGCCCTTCGCCAGTAGCGCCTCTGGATCGGCAGAGGTGGGCGATCAGGGGGCCAGCCGAGTCATGCCCGCGGCCTCGTCGCCGCTGAGCCGCGCCGGCAATAGCGCCCACCTTGGCAGCTTCGGCCAGCCTCGTTACGAGCGTCAGACGCCCATAGCTGGTCGCGTTTGAGGACGACCCGGGCGGTCTGGCGAGGTCGGGGCGGTCGGCGAGCTAGCGTTCTACCTCGCCCGTCTCCGAGATGCGCTTGATCCTCGCGGCGCGGTCGTAGGCGACAGCGAGCAACCGCGTTTCAATCGTCTGGTTCGGCCCAACCCTGCGCGCGGAGCCATTCTCGATCGCCCGGTTGAGCCCGCCATCAGGCCAGCTGGTCCACGGCTCCAGGGCGCAGTTGTAGTTGAGGCCATACCACGGGTAGCCCGGCATCCCACCCCAGACGTGCCAGAACCAGACATACGGGAACAGACCTACGTCCCAGCGGAGTCCGAAGCCGACGCCTCGCCGGCCATTCGTGATCCCGTACCAGCCCTCCTCGAAGCCGCTCAAGAAGACAAGGTCCGCCGTGCGGGCCGCCGGCCCAGGGATGACGCTGAGGTCGCGAACGCCGCCTTCTCGCAGCGGAGCAGCCGGCCAATCGAAGCTCGCTCCGAACTGGAGTTGGCCGTCCTTCCAGGGCTCCATACGTTCGGTCGAGGCCCGGCAAGGCGGCAGGTCGATGCGGCACGAGTCGTCGAGGAACGGCGGACCGAAAGCGGGGTGGTGTCCCCACATGATTTCCATCTCTTCGGCCGCCAGGTTCGTCAAGCGCTCGTCGATCTCGAGAGTCGCCTCCCCCGACCTGAGGGTAAGAACCTTCTCGAGCAGAAACGGGGTTCTGAGCGTTCGGACCGAGAATCGGACGGAGACGATCTCCGGCCGGTCCTCCACGATAGTGACCTCCCAGGGCAGCGCGAGGAGCTCGCCGTGAAACGGCAGCTGAGCGCCCTTGTACATCACGCTCATGCCGCCGTTCGGGAGGCACTCCTGCCATCCGCCCTCGAACCCGTCGTTGAAGACGAACTCGTCGACGCCCCGAGGCATCGAGCCGATGCCGGCCGGCCGGAGCCCCAGCGGCCTGCGCCACAGGAAGTCCGTGTCGGACGGCTTGTGCAGGAAGCTCACGATGTCCGTGCCCTTGTCGACGAGGACTTCGACCCGGAGCAGCTCGTTCTCGAACGCAAGAGTCCGATACCCGAGTTCGGTGTAGTCGTGCAATCGGGCGCCGAAGTGCTGCCTGCTCATCGTTGGGATCTCCCATGCTGCCGTCCGCCGGCGCTTGTCGAGCTCACCGCTCCGTCGAGATGCGCACGTCACCCGCCCTCGGGGATACCAGATGCTGTCACGGCCTGTGGTCGAGCCGGTAGGCCTCCAAGGCATTGGCACCGAAGATCCGCTCTCGGTCGCGGCGCGGGATGTCTCCGAGCGCCTCAACCAGGGCGTCGAAGACCCGGGCGTAGCTCCCGGCCAACAGGCAGACCGGCCAGTTCGACCCGAAGATGAGTCGGCCTGGTCCAAACCAGTCGAGGAGGCGCTGGACATAGGGCTTGAGGTCGTCCGCGGTCCAACTCGCCCAGTCGTCTTCCTCGATCATCCCTGAAAGCTTGACCCAAACCTTCGGGAAGGCCGCCAGCGGAGCCATCCGCGATGCCCACGGCTCGATCTCGTGTTCACGTATGCACGGCTTGGCGATGTGATCGATAACGAAACTGTTCTCCGGGAAGGCACGTACCAGGTCCAGGGCCGCCGGGAGTTCCCGGGAGCGAACGAGGACATCGTACGTGAGCCCGGCTTCACCCACGGCCCCGATCCCGCGCTGGACGTCGGGTCGGCGGAGCCAGTCCGGATCGGGCTCGTCGTGCGCCTGATGGCGGATCCCGACCAGCTTGCGCCCGTCGGGCCTCGCCTTGAGCCTCGCGAGCGTCGAGGCGACGTCGGGATCGGTCAAATCGACCCATCCGACGACGCCCGCAACGAAGTCAGTCGCTGCGGCCGTGGCCAGGAACTGCTCGGTCTCCGGGAGGCTGGGGATAGTCTGGATCAGGACCGTCCGGTCGATACCGCGAGCGGCCAGCAACGGCCGCATGTCATCGGGGCCGAACCGGCCGCGTATGGCGGCCAGCTCATCCGTCATCCAGTAGTAGTCATAGGTCCGGTCTGACGTGTCCCAGAAGTGATGATGTGCGTCGACAACGATGGCCATGGCCCGATCCCCCTAACCGGCCGCCGCGGCCTTCGGCGTCGGGGCCTCGGGCAGCAGCAACCCTTCCGACCTCAACTCATCCCACAGCACGTCCGGAATCGGGTGCTGCATCATGGTGACCGTGTCGTCGAGGTGAGCAATCGTCCGCACGCCGGCCACGACGGCGGCGACGGCCGGATGGGCGAAGACGAATTGGAGGGCCGCAGCGCGGAGGGGTACGCCGTTGCGCTCGCAGACGGCCTTGATGCCCAACGCCTTGTCGATCCACGCCTTCGGTGCTGGGCCGTAATCGAAATGCGACTCGGGAGACGGGTTGGCAAGCAGGCCGCTGTTCATCACGCCCGCGATGACGATCGCGATTCCCTTCTGGACGCACAGCGGGAGCAACTCGGTCAGAGCCGGCTGGTCGAGCAGGGTGTACCGGCCGGCGCACATGAACGCATCGAAATCTCCCTCGCGGGCGAAACGCGCGAGCATCTCCGCCTGATTCATGCCGGCGCCAATGGCAGAGACGACGCCCTCACTGCGGAGCTTCGCGAGCGCCGGATACGCGCCGCCGATCGCCTGCTCCCAGTGCGTGTCGGGGTCATGTATCCAGAGTATGTCGAGCCGGTCGAGACCAGTCCGTTTCAGGCTGGCTTCGACCGAGCGCATGACCCCGTCGTAGCTGTAGTCATATACCGGGCGGAAATCGGGAACGCCCCGGTAGTACCAGTCGTTCAGTTCCTCTGAGGGTGTCTCATCCGGCCCGACTCCCGTCACCGACCCCAGACGCTGCCAGTCGCGATCCCATTCGGGGTGAGCGAGCACCTCGTCGAGCGGATAGAGGAGTCGGCCTACCTTCGTCGATATGACGAACTCCGACCGGCTCCTCTTGGTCAGCATCCGCCCGAGCCGTTGCTCCGCAAGCCCATACCCGTAGAGCGGCGCGGCGTCGTAGTAGCGGATCCCCAGGTCCCAGGCGTGCCCCAGCACCTCCACCGCCTGGTCGTCCGAGACCGGCGAGTACAACCCGCCGAGCGGGGCCATTCCGAAGCCCAGCTTCGTGACCTCGAGCTTCGTCCGGCCGAGACGGACCCGTTCGAACGGATTGATGGACATCTGAGCTCCTCCTGTCACCTGGCGACCTGGTGGATGCCCGGGTCGTGCCGGATACGACGTCGAGTCAACGCGTGGGCGGGCCCCTCCGCTCCGAGCCCGGCTCGGCTAGTGGATGAGACCCATGATCTCCTGGCTCATCTGGGCGTAGTCGTGATCGTTGGTCAGGGTGCCCATGATCCGACCGCCGCGCATCACAGCCACCCTGTCCGCGAGGCGGACCATCTCGGGCATGTCGCTCGAAATGAGCAGTATCGCCAGGCCCTCCGAGGCGAGCCCCCAGATCAGGTCGTGAATGTTGGCCTTCGTGCGCACGTCGATGCCGACGGTCGGCTCGTCGATGATCAGGATCCTGACGCCCGCGGTAAGCCATTTGGCCAGACTGACCTTCTGCTGGTTTCCGCCGCTGAGGCTGTCCACGGGCGTCGCCAGCGACGGCGTCTTGATCTCGAGCTTGTCGACGAACGGTCTGACGGCCGAGCGTTCTGCCGTGCCGCCGATCCAACCGACCACGTTCTGGAGCCGCCCCCAGATGGTGATCGACACGTTGGTCAGTACCGAATGGATCCCGATCAAGCCCTCGGACTTTCGGTCCTCGGGGACGTATCCGATGCCATGGCGCAGGGCGTCGTCCGGGCCAGTTATCCGCACGGCCTTGCCGTCGACGAGCACCTGGCCGTCCTGGACCCGATCCACGCCGATGATGGTCTTGGCCAGCTCGCTCCGACCGGCACCGACGAGACCGTAGAGCCCCAGGATCTCTCCGCGGTTGACCACGAGGTTGACATCTCTGGCCCCGGATTCGCCGCACAGGTCGCGGAGTTCGAGAATGGGGCCGCCGTGGCCGTCGGTCCGCGCTTCGAGTTCGTGCACGACTTGCTGGCGACCGACCATCAGGGTGATGAGCTGGTTGCGGTCAAGCTCGGAGATCGCCGCCTGGGGGCCGGCGTTCTGGCCGTCGCGGAGCACGGTAACGTGATCGCAGAGCTCGAAGACCTCTTCGAGCTTATGACTCACGAAGATGATCGCGACGCCGCGGGCCCTGAGCCCCCTGATGACGCCGAAGAGCGTCTGGACCTCGCTGGGGCTGATCGACGCGGTCGGCTCGTCGAGCAGGAGTATCCGGCTCTCGCGCGAGATCGCCCGCGCGATCTCGACCAGCTGCATCCGGGCCACGCTCAGCGATGATGCGGGGGACCTAGAGTCTATCTCCACGCCCAGCAGGTCCAGCCACTTCTGTGCTTCGCGGTGGACGCGGTCGTAGTCGATGAAGACGCCGCGGCGCTTGGGAAGCGATTCCAGCATGATGTTCTCGCCGGCACTGAACTCCGGCACGAGGTTCCTCTCCTGGGGCACGACGGCAATCCCCTGGTCGAAGGCATCCTGCGGCGATCGGAAATGCGTCTCCTTTCCTTCCAGCAAGATCACTCCCTCGTCGGGCTGGTACAGCCCCGTGAGGCATTTGATCAGGGTGCTTTTGCCTGCCCCATTCTCACCGAGCAGCGCAAGGGCCTCGCCGGCCCGCAGGTTGATAGACACGCCCTCCAGCGCCTGAACGCCCGGGAACGCCTTGCAGAGTCCCCTGACCTCGAGAAGCGGCTGGGTCTCTGAGACAGTGCCGCTCATCGCAGGTTGCATCGCGGGAGTGGCGGGATTGTGAACGGCGTCTGAGGTGCTGGCTGTCGTCTCGACTGGATGCATGGGATCCTCTCGTTCGTTCATTTCGTCGTCGGAACCGGCTGTCCGCGCCACGCCGGGGGGATGAGCGATCCCGAAGAAGTCGAGCGGCGGCGGTTGAGGACGACCGCCGCGAGGATGAGCGCGCCGACCAGGAAGGTGACCCAGTAGGGATCGGCCCTGAAGATGACCAGCCCATTGGAGATCAGGGCGAGGAGAGCGCAGCCGAGGATTGCCCCGGTGATTGACACCTTGCCGCCGGACAGCGCGGCGCCGCCGATGAGCACGGTCGCAAATGACGGCAGCAGCCACTGGGATCCAATGGTGGGCGAGCCGTTGCCGAGGCGGGCCATAAGCATCAGCCCACCCAGCGCGGCCAGGAACCCGGAGATGATGTGGGCGATGACGATCGTGCGCCCGACGTGGATGCCGGCCATCTCGGCTGCTCGGGCATTGCCCCCTACCGCAAGGATGGACCGACCGATCACGGTCCGGTACAGCACGAGGCCGAGCGCGACAGCAACAAGGATCGAGATGAGCAAGGGATGAGGGAACATGACAGTCCGAGCCTGACCATAGTCGGTGAACTGCGTAGGGAGGCCATAGTATGGATTGGAGCTGGTGATTCCGAAGTTCGTCCCCTCGTATGCGGCCGAAGTCGCCAGGGTGATGATGAACGGGTTTATCCCTGTCTTAACGGTCAGAAAACCGTTGGCGAAGCCCATCGCGATACCCGCCAGCAGGCCCACCACGACGGCGACCTCCACGGGCACGCCGTACGAGACCATGAGTCCCGCCGCAAGCACCGCGCTCAGACCACCCGTCGCTCCCACGGCCAGGCTCATGCCGCCGGTGGCGATGACCACCATCTGAGAGAACGCCACCAGCATCGACCCCGAGATGTCGAACAACAGGACGTAGAGGTTGAACTCCTTGGTGAATTCGGGCCTCAGTACCGCGAGACCAACCCCGGCGAGCACGACCACCACCAGAAGGGGAAAGGATTCGGCTCGAATGAAGTTGCGCATGAAGTTGCGCATCGGCCGATTCATGAAATCGCTCCCTTTGGATCGGCTGGCTTCCCCGCAGGTTGAATGACTCCAATACGGCTGCGCGTCACCGCCAGCGTCCGCGCGCGATCGAGCAGCACCGCAATGAGCAGGACGAGGCCCGTCGTCAACTCAACCCAGAAGCTCGGGATGTTCATGAGGGTGAGCCCGTTCCCGATCGTGGCCAGCAGCAGGCCACCGACGAACGTGCCGACGACTGAGACGACGCCGCCGCTCAGCAGCGTGCCGCCGACGGCCGGCGCTGCAAAGGAAGGCAGTACCCAGTCGCTGCCGATCGTCGGAATTGCCGAGCCGAGGCGCAACAGCAGCATGACACCGGCCAGACCGGCCAGCGCGCCCGACAGCACGTGCGTCACCGCGATAATTCGGTTCACGGGGACCCCCGAGAGGCGGGCAGCTCGCGGGTTCGCACCGGTTGCGAGCATCTGGCGCCCGAGCGTGGTGCCGCGGTACAGGAACCACAGGCAGGCGCCCGTCACGACCATGGCCCAAACAAGAGGGGACACACCGAGCCATCGCGTCTGGCCGAGGTTGATGAAGTCCACCGGCAGATTGTTGAAGGCCTGCACCTTCGTAATTACGTACATCAGGCCGGAGAAGACGCTCAATGTTCCAAGCGTGATGATGAAGCTGTTGATCCCGGTCTTGACGATCAGGATGCCGTTGATTGCGCCGAGCGCGGCACCCATGCCTACGCCCCCAAGAATGGCGATCGGGACCGGCACCCCGACCCCCTCGAGGAGCCAGCCCGTGAACATGGCCGAGACCCCGCCGATGGCGCCGACTGAGATGTTCATGCCGCCCGTCGCGATCACGACCATCTGCGCGAGCCCGATAACCACCGACACGGCTACGGCGCGACCGACTGCGAAGATGTTGAAATCCGAGACGAAACCGTCCGCGAAGACCGAGAATATCAGCCAGGACACCAGGACGAGTGTCAACAGACCGACGCGGTCCCAAAGGTCAATTACCAGCGATCGTCTTCGCACTCCTTGCTCCTCTTGCATCCCCGGGCTTGGGCCATCCGCAGAGAAACGGGGCGCAAGCCGATCACTTGGTGAACTGGCGTTGCGCCTGCTGAAGGGCACTATGAGACGGGTCCCTACTCGTGTCAAGACGCCGGATGGTCCAGCCCGGGACTTGCCGTCCAAGCCAACAGGCGGGGAGCATGCGAACCGGGATGCGCCTGGGGCTGGACGGTCGTCTGGGGTGAACGGCAGAGCCGACACGCGTGCCGACACTCCTTGAGAGGCCCGTCTTACGCGTATCTGGCCCGGCCGGAATGGCAGCAGGCCTCGCCCCCTCCGGACTCGTCGCCGGGCGCCTCGGCGGCCCTTGGCGTGAGCATCGACGCGCCGTCCGGCTTACGACCTCGGCCGGACTAGTCGCCTCACATAGTCTTGACATGCCCAAAGAGCGCGTTCATCATCCGATCATCTAGCACACCACCAGTGCATCTGATGCACCGTAACTGGGAGCTAGCTGAGTGGAGGAGATGCCCATCTACCGATCCGTCCGTATCTGTCAGGAGGGCCCTTCAGTAGGGTCCTTCTCTAGGAAAGCGGCGACCCGATGGGGCCGTCACGACAACGCGAGGAGAGGTTAGGAGAACACATGGCAAGAGACAAGAGATTCAGTTGGCTGGGGTTGGGCGCAGCAGCGGTCCTGCTTGTGTCCGCGTGTTCGTCTTCGGTGGCTACACCGACCGCAGCTCCGACCGCAGCTCCGACCGCAGCTCCGACCGTAGCAGCACCGTCCGTAGCAGCACCGTCTGTAGCAGCACCGTCTGCAGCTGCAACTTCGGTTACCTTCAGCTCGGCTTCAACCACCAAGGTCGCCGCCGTCGCGGGCGGTCCCCATCCCTTCTTCACACCGTGGGGACCGGGCACGGATGATGCCGTAAAGGCCCTCAAACTGGCCGGCGGCATCTACAAGTTCCCGCCCCAGTGGGAACTGACGGCCCAGAACAACCTCGTCGAGACACTGGTGGCGCAGGGCTACAACGCCTTCACGATCTTCCCTGGCGACGCTAACGGCACCAACACGCTCCTTCAGGAGCTCAAGGGCAAGAACATCCCCAGCATCGCTGCTGGCGGCTGCACCAACACGCCGTCACCCGCCGCATTCTGCATCGCCACCGATGTATACAACTCTGTATACCTCGGGACCAAGGCCCTCATCGCGGCCATGGGTTCTGAATGCACGACGGCCACGCCCTGCGGCATAGTCCACGTCGCAAGTCGACTCGTCGACCCGAACACGCAGGCGCGCATCAAGGGCGTCAACAAGGCTGTCGCCGAGTCGAACGGCACCGTCTACGTCTATCAGCACATGACCGACTCGGACGACCAGCAGGCCGCCACGACGAACGTCGGTGCCCTCCTCGCGGCCCACGGTTCCGACATCCAGGGCATCGTCAGTGATGCCTATGTTGGCTCCTCCGTCACGGCCACTCTGCTTCACAACGGCAACTTCACCAAGATCAAGTTCGTCGGCATTGACGACGATCCGGCAGTCCTCGCCGGGATCACGGGCGGCTGGGTGGTCGGCACGATGTCCCAGAACCCTTACGGACAGGCCTACATCTCCGCCTACGTGCTCGACCTGCTCCGCCGCGGCTGCACTGTAAAGTCCGATGCCCCGTTCCTCGTTGACAGCGGTACCTTCCTCATCACTGCTGACGGCAAGAACGTAGGCGACGTCCCGTCCACCCCAATGGCAAATTATCTGCAGAAGCGCGTCGACGTCACGAACCAGCTGATGGCGACGTTCGCAACGCAGTACCTCGATTGTTCCAAGGCTAGCTGATAGCTGCCAGCCGGGCTCCGCCCGGCTGATCCGACGGAGGACGGCTCTGCGGGCGACGAGCTCGCTGCCGTCCTTCGTCGGGACATCGCACAACCAGCACCACATCGCGTGCGAACGTCCCGACAGCTGCCGCGCACCTTCTCAACAAGTTCCATCGGAGTCAGGAATTGACTACTCGCACTCTCCACCGCGGCCTGGAAGTCCTCGAGAAGCTCGCCACAGCGGGTGAGTTCGGGCTCGGGCCGACGGCGGTTGCCGACGAGGTGGGTCTGGACAAGGCGACGGTCACCCGGCTCATAGGCACGCTCGTGGAGGCCGGCTACGTGAGGCAGGATCCGGCCACCCGGAAGTACCGGCTCACGGGCAAGCTCATCCGGCTGGCCCAGGGAGTCGAGGCCAGCCTGGACCTCAGGCGCGTCGCTCAGCGCCATCTCCTGGCGCTGAGGGACCGGGTCGGACAGACGGTGAACCTGGGAGTCCTGGAAGACCTGTCCGTCTACTACGTCGACAAACTGGAGTCGGAGAACAGCATCCGGCTCGTCTCGGCGATCGGGCAGACCATGCCCCTCCACTCGACAGCCCTGGGCAAGGCGATCCTCGCCGTGCTCCCGCAGGCCGAGCGCGATGACATCACGAGGCGGATCAAGTTCGTGCCCCAGACCGACCTGACAATCTGCGACCTTCCGACGTTCGAGGCCGAGATCCGCACGACGCATGCCCGCGGCTACGCCATAGACGACCGCGAGAACGAGCCCCTGGCTGCATGCGTGGCGGCGGCCATCATCGGAGCGGACGGTCGTCCTGTCGGGGCCATCAGCGTCTCCGCTCCGCATTTCCTGGTCCACGACCAGCTCCACGAACTAGGGGCGCAGGTGATGGCCACGGCGGCCCAGGTCAGCTGGGAGCTCGGGGCGGTGCGTTCCGGAGTCACCCCTGTGGCCGCCGGCGTACAGCGCGAGACTGGGCGGAGTCTTCGCGCCGATATGCACGCCGTTCGCGGAGGACGAGAGCGTCGATGACGACGCCCTCCGCGAGAACATGGCCCGGTACTCGAGCAGCGGCCTGCTGGGCTACCTCGCCCTCGGCTCCAACGGGGAGAACCGAAGCCTGTCCGAGGAGGAACGGCTCGTTGTGCTCGACACAATCGTCAGGCACAAGGGCGAGGGCCAGGTCGTCATGGCCGGGGCGACCTACGACGCGCAGTGCGACACTTAGCGCTTCCTGGCGGCAGCGGCGGAACTCGGCGCCGACTTCGGCCTGGTCCTGTCACCCGGTTACTTCCGCAAGCAGATGACGGACGAAGTCAGCCGAGAGCCTTCTTTCTATCGGGAGAAAAACACCATGGACGAAAAGTTAATGGGCGTATTCGCGCCAATCACGACGCCCTTTAGCGACAAAGGCGAAGTGGCCTACGATAAACTGGCCTCGAACATGAAGTTTTATGCCGAATCGGAGCTGAAAGGATATTTGGCACTGGGGTCCAACGGAGAAAACAAGAGTCTTACAAATCTGGAGAAGGAAAAGGTACTTGAGACCATCATAAGGAATAAGGGACCGCATCAGGTAGTCATGGCGGGTTGCATTTTTGAGTCGACGAAAGAGACGATCGATTTCGCCAAAATAGCCCAGGGACTTGGAAGTGACTTCATCACGCTATTACCACCCTCCTACTTTAAAAAGGAAATGACCGATGCCGTTCTTCTGAGATATTTCTCCGACGTGGCGAGCAGTTTGTCCACACCGTGTCTTGTCTACAACGCTCCGCAGTTTTGCGGTGGCACCACCCTGTCCTTGAGTCTCGTGAAAGATCTTGCGAAGCATCCCAACATCAAAGGGGTGAAAGATTCGTCCGTCGGCAATATTGAGAGTTTCCTGCTTGCCGTTCGAGACACCTTCAATGTAATGGCCGGCTCGGCGAATTTCTTTATGAATGCCCTCATCATGGGAGCTCCGGGGGGAGTGATCTCGCTTGCGAATGCTTTTCCGGCGATTACGTGCAAGTTGTACCGGCTTACGGTGGAAAAGAAATATGAGGAAGCATTCAAGCTTAATGAGAAGGTGATCCAGCTCAATGAGTCAGTATCCGGGAGTGGCGGCGTGGCAGCTGTCAAGTATGCGATGGATTTGGCTGGCTTGTATGGAGGTGATCCGAGGCTGCCTTTGGTGCCTTTGAGTGCGGAGTTGCGCAAGAACATTTCCGATTCCGTATACAAAGAAGGACTCCTATGAAAAAGGTAATTGTGAATGAGAAGACAAGCAGCGTTGCTCTGGATATCCTGAAGCAGGCCGGGGAAGTCGTGTACATGCCCTCGGGCGACCTGACCGAGTTTACCAGGCTGATCAAAGATGTAACCGCGGTGATGCTTGATACGACGATAAAGTTCACACCTGAGCTGATGGACGTGGCGCCGCTGCTCAAGGTCATCAGCCGGACGGGAACCGGAGTGGACAACGTCGATGTGGAGGCCGCCACG
The DNA here is from genome assembly GCA_050010635.1 of Candidatus Limnocylindrales bacterium. Taxonomy (GTDB): domain Bacteria; phylum Chloroflexota; class Limnocylindria; order Limnocylindrales; family CSP1-4; genus Fen-1039. The sequence continues at coordinate 15,433 of JBEKKR010000005.1, read as the reverse complement.
AAACGAGGCATCATGGTTTTGCATACCCCGGATGCCAACACGGTTACGGCCGCGGAGCACACCGTAGCGCTGATCGGCGCCATCACGAAACATCTGGTGTTCCTGGACGCGGAGACCAGAAAAGGCAATTTCAAGACCGCGAGGCGGTTATATCTGCCTATCGATCTCGATGGGAAAACGCTCGGGATTGTCGGCTATGGCAGAATAGGCAAACAGGTGGCGAAGAAATGTATGGGCGCGTTTAACATGAAGGTCATCATTTACGACCCGTACATTGAAGACAGCGTGGTAGCCCCTGGAGTAGTCAGATACAGCACAGAAGAGCCGGTCTACAAGCAGTCAGACATATTGACCCTCCATGTTCCGCTGACGGATGAGACGAGGAATCACGTAAATGAGAAGGTACTCTCGTTAATGAAACCCTCTGCCTACCTCATCAATGCGGCAAGAGGAAGCATCGTTGACGAAAAATACCTGGCGTGGATGCTCAAAGAGAACAAACTCGCGGGTGCGGCTTTCGACGTCATGACCAACGAACCGCCGCGTCTGGACGACGATTTGCTGCTGGCCCCACACTTCGTGATCAGCCCGCACAGCGCAGCCTTGACGACGGAATGCACGGTAAGAGTGGCGTGCGAGGCGGCGCAGGGGATCGTGGATTATCTCGAAGGCAGGCACCCGAGATCGATATTCAACCGGGAAGGATTGAATATGTGACCGGAAGTATCGGTCATAGACGGGAAACATGGAATAAATCTCCAAAGACAGGATAACAGAATGAGCGAAGAGAAGAAATACGATCTGATCGGCTTTGGAGAAGCCATGATTCGGCTGACGGCACCTGACCATGCGCGGTTGGAGCAGGCAAGTCATCTGCATGTAGCGATCGCCGCAGCGGAATTGAACGTATCGGTCAACACGTCGCGCTTAGGGCATAAGACCGCCTGGCTGTCAAAACTCGTCAACATCTGGTCCGGTCAGTACATCATCAATAAGGGCAGGGAACATGGTGTCGACATGTCCGGGGTAATACTGCTGCCTTTCGACGGGAAGGGTACGGTAAGAAACGGACTGTGCTACCTGGAAGTGGGGATCGGACCCAGGGCAAGCACACAGATGTATGACAGGGCTCATTCCGCTATCAGCCTGATCCAGCCCGGGGACATAGATTGGAAGAGTGTTCTGGCGCAGACGCGGTGGTTCCACACTACCGGCATCACGACCGCAATATCGGACAGTGCGGCCAATGAAGCAATTGAATCGCTCAAGACAGCGAAAGCACTGGGGGTAACGACCAGCTTTGACCTCAACTTCCGGTCCACGCTATGGAGTTCCGAGAAGGCACGGGTGGTCATGAAGAAGGTCATGCCCTACGTGGACGTCATCATCGGGAACGAAGAAGATTTCGAGAAGATGCTGGGCATCAAGGCTGAAGGTGCCACGGAATCGTACTCGGATCTCGACCCGGAGAACTACAAGCTCGTAGCACATCAGGTCGTAAAGGAATACCCCAATGTCCAGGTCGTAGGGACGACGCTGCGGCACGTGAAGACGGCGATGTTGAATGACTGGCAGACCGTCATGTTGTACAAGGGCGAATTCTACGCATCCAGGAAGTACCTCAATCTCGAGGTGCTGGACAGAACGGGAGGAGGCGACAGTTTTGCATCTGCGCTGATCTGCTGCATGCTCGAAGGCAAGCCTCCTCAGGAAGCGATAGAGTTTTCGGCAGCCTACTCGGCTCTGTGCCATGGATTCCTTGGGGACTGGAACTGGGCTACCAGGGATGAAGCCGATAAACTGATGAAGGGTGGAAGTGCCAGGGTTGTCCGCTGAGGGATACTCAGGCTCAGAGCAGGATCGCGTTCCTGGCGCCGCGGGCCATATGTTGCGGGAAAGTCGGAAGCGAATCGCCGTGACGGAATGGGAATGTCAATGCGGCGGTTGCCGTGCGGCGCCGGGCTCCCAGTGGATAATTGCGTTCCCAGCGACACAAGTCTTCGACCGCACCGATGTTGACTCGTCCATGCGCTCCGAGCTCAGCCGCTATGCCAGTCGGCCCGCCGCGCCAGGAATGTCATTACTCCCGTGCAGGGATCGTGCGCACAGGAATGCCTCTATGACCAGCTCGACGTCACCGAGTTCTACAAGGGGTACGTGCCGTCCGTCCTGGAGGCCTTTCTCGCCAGCGAGGACATCGAGGCGCGCGAGGCCCAGCTGCCGGGCTACATTCCATACCTGGGGGGGCAGCCGATACTCGCTCTCGAGGCGTACGGCGGCCTTCCGCCGCGTGACCCTCGAGACGACGCGCGATGACCTGCTGCTCAGCGTCATCCGCGGCAACCTCGCCTACCTCGGCGATCATCTCCGCGACGTGGGCGGACTCGTCAGGCTCGGCCAGAAGATCGGCATTTCGGGCGGCGGCGCGAGCATCCGCGGAATGCTCGAGGCGAGGCGGCGCTGGACGGGCGACTTCGACTACGTGTTCCAGCCGCAATCGTCCCTGCGGCCGCTCCACGAGGTCTCCGGCCGCCGGTACGGCCACCTGTCCGGCCAGGTCGATCCGCGTTCCGCCTTCGACCCGGACGCCATGCTCCGCCAGGCCCTGGAAATCGCTGCCCAGGGCCCCAACGTAATGGTGAAGATACCTGGCACCAGCGAGGGCTTGACGGTCCTGCGCGAGCTGTCCCGCCGCGGTATCGCGACCAACTGCACGGCGTCGTACGTGGTCCCGCAGTTCGTCGCCGTGGCCGATAACGTCCAGGCCGGGCTCTTCGACGCGAGAAAGGCCGGCGTGGATCTCACGGGCTGGAAGTCCGTCGTCACCGACATGAGCGCGCGCTGGGAGAACCATCCGGAGTTCGCCGCCAGCGCAGCCAGCGTGGGCGTGGAGCTCAGCCCAGAAGATCGGCGCTGGGCAGGTATCGCGGTGTTCAAGAAGGCTCAGTGGGTCTTCCGGGAGCGAGCCTACCCGAGCAAGATGCTGATCTGCTCGGTCCGGGTCGGGCCGACCGTGGACGGCGTCCAGCGCTGCTGGCACCTGGAGCACACCGCCGGGGCGGACGCGGTCTTCACCCTGCCGCCCGCATTCCTGACCGACTTCCTGAACCAGTGCTCGGATCTGACGTTCAGCCCCACGATCTGGGACGACATTCCGGCCGAGGTCATGGCGAAGCTCCGGAAGGTGCCGTACTTCAACGCCGGCTACGAACCGGACGGCATCGGTGTCGAGGACTTCGATGCGATCCCGGCACTGCGCGCGACATACCAGGAGTTTGCGAAAGCGACCGAGGGCATGGTGGAGTTCGTGGCCGAACGAATGGCCTAGCAGCCGCCCCGCGCCTTCGCGGGTGACGGCAGAAAGGAACAGAGACATGCCGATCGCACCCACGAAGACCCTCGTGGATCGGGCTCTGGCCGGGGGGTACGCCGTCCCCGCGTTCAACGTGTTCAACGACCTGACGATGGAGGCGGTACTGGCGGCGGCGGAGGACCTCCGGTCGCCACTCATAGTTCAGACGTCGGTCAAGACCGTCCGTGCCATGGGCTCCGGCCTGCTAATGGCCATGTGGCGGGCCATGACCGTCAGCCTGCAGGTGCCGGTCGCGCTGCACCTGGACCATTGCCCCGACCGCAAGGTCATCAGCGAGTGCCTCGCGGCGGGCTGGAGCTCGGTCCTGTTCGACGCCTCGACTCTGACTCTCGAGGAGAACCGGCGCCAGTGCATAGAGGTGGTCGGGGAAGCCAGTCGATACGGCGCGAATGTCGAGGGTGAGATCGAGGCCATCCAGGGCGTTGAGGACGGCCTTGGGTCCGACGACGCCAGTCGCGCAGCGTCGCTGGAGGTGGCCGTCGATTTCATCAAGAGCACCGGCGTCGACATCTTCGCGCCGTCGATCGGCAATGCTCACGGCCTGTATAAAGCGCCGCCCAAGCTGGATGCCCAGCGTGTAAGCGACCTGGTAGCCGCCACTGGCATCCCGATGGCGTTGCACGGCGGGACTGGCCTGAGCGCTTCCCAGTTCACCGATCTGATCAACCGTGGCTGCGCCAAGGTCAACGTCTCGACTGCCGTCAAGATCCGATACGTCGAATCGACCCGGCAGTACTTGAACCAGCACCCGGACGAGTCCGATCCGCCGCGGCTCTTCCGCCATGTGCGCGCCGAGGTCATCGAGATGGCCAAAGAGCACATCCGGATGCTCGGAAGCGAGGGCATGGCTTGACCGCGCTGATTCTCGACTGCGACGGCACGCTGGCGGACAACGAGCGGTATGGCCACCTGCCCGCCTTCAACCAGGCCTTCCGCGAATTCGGCCTGCCCGTTGAGTGGAGCGAAGAAGAGTACGGACGCCTGCTCCGAATCGCCGGCGGCAGGGAGCGGATGGCCACCCTCCTCACTCCGGAGTTCGTCAAGGCGGCCGGACTTCCCCCCGACAGAAAGGCTCAACTGGCGAAGGTTGCGCGCTGGCACCGGCGCAAGACCGAGATATACGTCGAGATGGTGGTGGAAGGCCGGATTCCGCCTCGACCAGGAGTGCGTCGATTGATCGCCGAGGCGCTCGAGGCCAAATGGACGCTCGCTGTGGCCTCCACGGCTGCGGAGCCCTCGGTTCGGGCGGTTCTGGATCGCGCCGCCGGCCCCGATCTGGCCGCCCAATTCAGCCTCGTGCTGACCGGCGACAGCGTCCCCAACAAGAAGCCCGCACCCGATGTCTACCTCATCGCACTTCAGCGGCTGGGCGTCGACCCGGCCGAGGCGCTCGTCATCGAGGATTCCCGCAGCGGCCTCCTTGCCGCAACCGCCGCCGGCGTCCGCTGCGTGGTTGTGGTCAGCAGCTTCACACAGGCCGAGGACTTCAGCGAGGCGATTCTTGCGGTGACGTCGCTGGGAGCTCCCGGAGGCGAGCAGACCCATGTAATCGCCAATCGGGGCCGGGCGCGGCCGGGAGACTACATCACGCTTCGGGATCTAGCGGACTGCCTGGCCTCATGAACATCGGACCGGCGAGGCACTCGACTGCGGAGAGGCACACGTGAGGACGCGAGCCCAGTTGTTCACGAGTTGCATGGTCGATCTCTTCCGCCCCAGGGCGGCGATCGCGGCTGTGCGGGTGCTCGAGCGGCGGAACATCCAGGTGGAGGTTCCGGAGAGACAGACCTGCTGCGGCCAGTTCGCCTTCAATGCGGGCCACCACCGCGAGGCGGCAGCGATGGGCCGGCAGTTTGTCCGAGCTTTCGAGACAGGCGCCACCGACGGGCCGGAATCGGAGCCGCCCGTGATTGCTCTCTCCGGGTCCTGCGCTGCCATGGTGAAGGTCGAGATGCCGCCTCTCCTTGAGCGCGACGCTCTGCAGCGCGGAGAAACGCCCGAGGCAGCGGCACGATGGCGAAGGCGAGCCGAGGCGCTTGGGACGCGCGTGGTCGAGTTCAGCGGATGGTTCGACGCGCACGACGCTCACGTGTCCGCCACAGAAGTTCGCCCCGAAACCCAAACATCAGAGCCCCTCACGCTGGCGTGCCACACAGGCTGTCACATGCGCCGACTGTTGGGCGTTACCGAGCAGCCGCTGCGGGTGCTGAGGAGCATCGGAGTCGATGCCGTTGAACTCGACGACGCCGAACAATGCTGCGGCTTCGGAGGGAGCTTTGGGCTGATTGAGCCCGACCTGTCGGCCGCGATGGCGGATGCCAAACTCGGCCAGCTGGCGATTGCGCGCAGTCGCGGAGCGGTCGCCCTGGCGAGCGCAGACCTGGGCTGTCTGATGCAGCTCGGTGGGCGGCTCAGCCGCCATGGCGACGACTTCCCAAGCCTGCACCTGGCCGAGCTGGTGGATCTTGCCGACCAGGGTCGGTTGAACGTTGCCGAGATCGAGCAAGCCGCTCACGAGCAGGGCGAAGCCTGATGCCAGGCATCCTTCCTGCCTCCAGTGCGCGCTGGCCGGAGCGACGTCGAGCCGCACTTGCTGACCAGACCATGCGCGCTGCCGTATTGAGGACAACGCGGAACCTCGCTCAGGGCAAGGCGACCGCCTTCGCGACCTATCCCCACGGTGAAGAGATGCGCCTGAAGGCGGTCACGGCCCGTCGAAGGGCACTCGGGCACATCGAGGAACTGCTGGTGGAACTCACGAGCAGAGTCGAAGCCAGTGGCGGACACGTGACACGTGCCGCTGGACCGGCCGACGTGGGCCGGTACGTGATCGAGATCGCTCGGAAACGCGGTGGAACGCACATCGTGAAGTCGAAGTCGATGGCCACCGAGGAAGTAGCCCTGAACGAGCAGCTCCAGGCGGCAGGGCTACAGGTCCGCGAGACCGATCTTGGCGAATACATCATCCAGCTGGCGGGGGAACGGCCCTCTCACATCGTGGCACCAGCCGCTCACAAGACTCGTGGACAGATTCGGGAACTCTTCGTGCAGGAGGCAGCGCTTCGCCATGTGGCGCCGCCAACCGACGATGCCACGCCAAGCCTGACGGCATTCGCCCGGCGGCAGCTCCGGGAGGACTTCCTCGCTGCCGACATCGGCGTCACGGGCGGAAACTTCCTCGTCGCCGAGACCGGCACGCTGGTGCTGATCACCAACGAGGGTAACGGGCGCGTCACGACCTCACTGCCGCCCGTCCATATCGCCGTCGTGGGTATCGACAAGGTGGTGGCGACCTGGGACGACCTGGGCGCGGTCCTCCAGCAGCCGCCTCTCAATGGCACGGGCCAGCTCGTCTCCACTTACGTGAGCCTGATCACGGGTCCCAGACGAGCCGGCGAGCTCGATGGGCCGGAGGAGTTCCACCTCGTGCTCCTCGACAACGGGCGGCACGACCTGCTCGGGACCGAGTACGAGGACGTCCTCACCTGCATCCGCTGCGGAGCCTGCCTGAACGTCTGTCCGGTCTTCCGCAATCTTGGCGGCCAGGCATACGGCAGCATCTACAGCGGTCCGATCGGCGTAGTTCTGACGCCGTTGCTGGGAGGCCTGGAACACGCCCCCGAACTTCCGAAGTCAGCCTGCTCGATGTGCCATGCCTGCCGCGACGCTTGCCCCATGGAGATCGAGCTCCCGGACCACATCATCGCGCTGCGCCGCACGGAGATCGAGAAATCTATGGAGGCCTGGACCGTGCGCCTTACTTTCCGGCTGTGGGGGCGCTTATGGGCGAGCCCGGCCGGATATCGCCTGACGGCGCGTGCGGCTCGTCTCGGGCAATGGCTCTTCATGCGGAGGGGCAAGCTGACCCGCGCCCCTGGGCTCATGGGCGGCTGGACTGCTACCCGTGATGCGCCACCCGTGGCAAAGGAGACCTTCCAAGAATGGTGGCGACGCCGGACCCGCTTAGGAGGGCCGGGATGAGCCGAACGGGCACCCCGCATCGCCAGGAGGACTCCGTCGAGCTCGTACGCGAGTTCGTGGACCACTGGCTGGCGCTGTCTGGCGAGGTCTGGTTCGCACCGGGTGGCGCGGACGATATCCGTGCCACACTCGGCGAGGCCGCCGCGGCAATGGCCCCGCCGAGTGGACCCGGCGTGTCTCGTCGTGTCGTCGTCTGGTCAACGGAGGAACTGGCTGGGTTGAATCTGCGCGAAGTCCTCACGCCGCACGGCTTCGAATTCGCAGCAGTCGGGGCTGATCGTCCGGTTGCTTCACACAACACCGACGACGGTGATGTCGCCGCCGTGGCAAGAACAATGGCTGCCGCCGCCGACCTCGGCATCACATCCTGCGCCTGGGCAGCCGCGGAGACTGGCACCATCGCACTGTACGCCACTCCCAACACCGGGCGACTGGCGAGCCTGCTGCCGACCGCGCACATAACTCTCGTCCGCCCCTCTCAGATCGTGCGAACGATCCCTGAGGGACTCGTCCTTCTGGCCGACTACGCAGCGCACGAGGGCGGCTTTCCCTCCGGTGTGAACCTCGTCAGTGGACCCAGCAGAACAGGCGACATCGAGGGGGACCTTGCGGTTGGTGCCCACGGTCCAGTGCGCGCAGGAGTGATCATCGGGGACTGGTGAGCCCGGGCTCCGCCAATGGCCCTAGAAACGGACCTCGCCTTCCACGATCTACATCGACACGCAGCCACGGAGGCCAAGATGCTCACCGTCAACTTCAACTCAATAGGCGAAGGCGCCGCCATCGTCCGCTACACGCTCGGTGGCATCGGCGTGGCTCCGGCGCGAGCGCAGGAGGACGAGGTGGCGCGCGTCGCGCGCATGCAAGTGGAGGCCAAGGACGCCCAATTCCTCCGCGAGGCCGCAACTGCCATTGGTGTGACAGACCGATTCCGCGACGTCATCCAGACCTTCAACACTCCGCCAGGTGAGACACCTGCCGGCTTCCGGGTCGAGGCCTCGCTCGTGACCGACGGCCTCCTGCTCATCGACTTAGTGCGAGACATTTCGTACGACCGGAACGGGCAGCGTCGGCCTACGGGAGTGGTGTTCTCAGCGGACACCGCGAACCCGTACGAGGTGGCTCCCATCGCACCGCTGCTCGGCAACCTGACTTGTAACCCCGGCATCGTGTACGACCTGTTCATCAACGATCCCAAGGCGAACGTTGGACACAAGTTCAACACGCTCGAAGAAGTGATGACCGAGCTCAGCCACATCCTCGGTCCCGGGTGCGACGTGTCCGTCGAGATCGAAGATCCATTCGAGCCCGACTTCAACCGCATTCTGGATGCGATCGCTCCATTCGAGCAGATCCTTTCCCCCTACCGATTGGTCGTGAAGGTTCCACACGCTGGCCCTGTGAACGGGCAGAACGTCGGCCAGCTGCTGTCGGGCGACAAGCGCCTGGACGCATGGTACGCGGCGCCGCCGACCGAGGACGCCTTTCGATCCCACAACCTCGCTCTCAAGCTCCGCGAGCACGGTTACCGCGTCAACTACACACTCATGTTCGAGCCATACCAGACGGCACTCGCATTGCAGGCGAAACCATACTTCATCAACAGCTTCATCCGGCACCGACTGTTCCAGACGGAGCGCATAGCCCGACTGCTTGAGGCCTACCAATCCACTCGGGACAAGGTTCACCTGGTAGCCCTGCGTGACTTCCTGCTCAGCACTGACCACTTGAGCGCAGATTGCCCTATTCAAGACCTCGTTGACGTACTGCACTACGCCGAGGATCTAGTTGCTTATCGGAAGTACGAAAAGCCCGAGGGTCGGGATGGGCTCGATAGTGTCCGCCACAATCTCCGGCTGCTCAAGCAAGCGCACCTTCCCGACACGCGGCTGATCATCTGCAGCATGGAAGGGCCTCGGAACTATCCGGACATCGACGAGTTGCTCGTTGAGCCCGAGTTCGCAGACGTCATCGATCGCATAGTCGTCACTGCCGAACCGCACTATCTTGCCAGATTCACCTCGGCTAGCCTCGTCGTCAGCTACCAAAGGCGCTTCATGGCCGCGGCAGCGACCGCCGCGATCCCTGTCTCGCTTCCCTAATCGCCATCAACTCCGCAGTGCGGCTTATGCCTCATCCGGCTTTGCCTGGCTCATAAGGCCCATGGTATATGTCAGCTTCGCGGGCCGGACGGTTGAATCCAGTGGAACCGGCCAACCTGATAGTCGCGGCGCGGTCGCCCTACGCGCTCGATCGGCTGATGGTCTGGGTGGTGAGGGCCCCGACGGCGGGACGTATATTCCGGCCTCTGTTCTAACAGAACTGAGAAGGGCAAGCCAAGACCGGGTCATTTAGAGCATTTGATCCTGCTCGTTTTGCATGCCCACTCCCCTCGTGGCGCATAGGGCATGCGTCCGGGCAATCCGAAGTCAGATGCTCTATCCACTGAGCTACGGGCGCGCTGTTTGCCGCTGGTTCCACGCTCATTTGGAGCATCTGATTCGATGCTGAGGCTGTCCCGGCGACGGAACGCAGTATAGGGCCGGCATCTGATCCGGGCTAAGAAGCCTCGCGCCGCACAGAGCATGTAGAGCATCTGATTAGTCAGATTCGGAATCTGGGCAACGTGGAGCGCGAGCGTTCGCGGCCAACCGCTCCCGGCGCCATTGCGACCGCGAGCGTTGGCTCTCGACGGTGGGCCTACTAGTGCCCTGGAACTCCTCAAGCGTCGCGGCGGTCCGCGCAGCCGAAGCCCAGGCATGTGCCAGTCGCGGAGTCCCCAGCCTGACGCATGTCGCTGGAGGTCGATCGAACCCATGCGGTTGCAGCTGGTACCGAGAGGTTCTCTGCGTTCTGGACGACCCCTGATCAAGCACAATGCGGTCCAGCGGCTGGCGTCACCTCCAGACCCACGCTGAGCACGATCGTCGCGGCGAAGGCTACGGCGCGATCAACGGTGAGGAGCGCGAGATCTAGGCCGGGCCGAAACGCCGCCGAACCTTTGGCGCAAATCGGGAGTCTCAGACTCAGTATCCCGCTATCGGAGCTGCGGCGGGAGCACTGAGGAATCGCCGTGAAACTCCCCGACCGATTTGGCGTTCATGGAATTGGCCCAGCTATAAGCGAGCACCTGACGTGGAGCGACATGAGATCCGGAACTGAGCCGCCCTGGGATTGATGGAGGCGGAAGTGGCGAGTTCGACCTCCTGAGTCGTCCGCCAGGTGCGATGCCGGCGGATCAGCTCGGCCTTGTAGAGGCTGTAGACCGACTCGGCGAGGGCGTTGTCATACGAATCCCTCATACTCGGCGGCCTGATAGCTGTGGCTAGGCGTCCGGCGATGCTGCCCGCGCATCGTCGGGCACGGCTTTGACCGCGGCGGTATTGCTGGTGGTGACGTTGTAGTCAGTCGACGTCGTGGTAGTGCCTGCAGGCAGACGCGCGGAGCAAATGTTGACCTGGCTGGAGCGCGCGTCATACCAGACCGCCACCGCCCCTCAGATGAGCGAGACCATGCCGGGCTCCTTGGTGGAGCCATCGCTTGCCTTGGCAGACAGGCGACTTGGGCGGCGGGCGAGGCTCGGGAACTAGTGGTTCGTTACGATAACGTCCAGTGCCCGCAGAACCGTGTCGGCCGAGTTGGTGTCGACATTGGGGTCGGCGGAGGCGTTGGCGTCGAGCTGCACCACGACCGTGGCTCCCACAGCCGGCGAGCCTGAAGGCCCCGCTTCGTTGTGATAGCCCGGATCGCCGGTCATGTCGATCGTCACGGTCGAACCGTCGGCCAGCTGCAGGACCATCGAGTTCGAGTTGATCGACTTCACCGTGCCGCTGATGGCGCCGCCGTCGCCCACGACTCGCGAGGGCGCGGCAAAGTTCGGGAAGCCGAGGCCGTTCGGGCTGAACGATCGGCCGGCACGGGCATCGAACAAGCCCGGTATCGATCCGCCTGTGGCCGTACCCAGCAGGAAGCTGATGCCGCAGGCCGCGACGAGAGCACCGCTGATCAGCAGGATCCGGGTGCCTCGGTCCATTCGCGCGGTCGACGTGTCCGATGTCTGACTGCGACTCCCGGCGCGGCCATGACGTGCCCGCTCTCTTCGCGTCGGCCGCCTCATGTATTCACCTCTACTCATAGCGAAGCGCGACCACTGGGTCAAGTCGGGCTGCCTGGGTGGCAGGCCATACTCCGAAAACGACACCGACCAGCATGCTGAAGCTCATGGCAGCGACCGGGGTTATCGGGTCGAAGATGAAGCCCCAGCCCGCCAGCGCTCCGATCACCCACGATCCGATGACGCCGACCCCGATGCCGATGACCCCACCTGCCATCGACAGACCCAGCGCCTCCACGAGGAACTGGGAGAGGATGTCTCGGCCGCGCGCTCCGATCGCCTTCCGGATGCCGATCTCGCGAGTCCGTTCGCGAACCGAGACGAGCATGATGTTCATGATCCCGATCCCGCCGACGAGCAGTGAGATCGAGGCGATGCCCGCAAGCAGCAGCGTCAGCACGTCGCTGACAGAGCTAACCGTGCCCAGGAGCTGGGATTGGGTGCTCACCGAGAAGTCGGCATTGCCCGTGGCCGAGCTGTTGTGCCGCTCGCTCAGTGTCGACGTGATCTCCGTGGAGACAGAGTCGATTGCGGATTGCGATTTCGCGCTGATGCCGATCGAGGAGAGGCTGGCGTTGCTGCCGACGAACAACTCGCGCGCGGTGGACAGGGGGATGAGCACGCGGTCGTCCGAGTTGGTCGTGCTCCCCTTGGGCTGGAGAATGCCCACGAGGTCGAACGGAAGCCCTCCGATGTAGATGGTCGAGCCGACTGAGTTGTCTGTGAGTCCGAGGTTGTCCGCCGTGGTGGCACCGATGACGGCGACGCGCATGTTGTGCTCGACGGACAGCGGCGACAGGAACGAGCCCGCCCAGACTCGGTAGGCGAAGACGTCCGCGTAGGTCGACGTGGTTCCGATTACAGATACGGTCTCGTTCTGGAGGCCGGCGACCACCAGCTCGTTCGAAGAGACCTGCGGCGCCACGAACGAGATGTTGTCGAGCTTCGCGATGGCATCGGAGTCTGCGAGCGTGAGCGTAGTGGCTGCGCCGAACTGACCGCGGTTCGCGCCGGCGGTGGCGCTGAAACCCGGATTGACGGTAAGCAGGTTCGTGCCCAGGGCTTGCAGCTGATCGCCGATGCCCTTGGTGGCACCCTGGGCGACGCTGACGAGGGCCACGACCGAGGCCACGCCGATGATCACGCCCAGCATGGTGAGGAAGGTCCGCAGCTTGCCGGTCCGGAATCTGGAGCGGGCCAGGGCCAGGAGATCGATGAGGCTCATCGGCCGAAGAGACCGCCGCCGCCAAGGCCGGGCAGCTGGAATCCACCACCAGGGGTCGTCGTCCCATTTCGAGTTGCCGAGGTGCCTGTCACCACCATGTCGCTAGTCGACAGACCGTATGTGATCTCGACGAAGGACGAGGTGACGAGGCCAATCCCAACGGTCACCGACTTGACCGTGCCGTCCGACTGGAGCACTCGAACGGTGTAGCCGGTCGAGGCGCTGCCCGAAACAGCCGTAGCGGGGACGCGCATGACGTTAGTTGAAGAGCCGGTGGTGATCGTGACGGTCGCGGTCATCCCAGCCCGAACCGTCTCGGGCGGGCTCGTGAGCGTGATCCGGACTGCGTAGGCCACGACGCTGCTCTGCGAACCTCCGCCGACAGATGAGGAGGACCCATTCGTCGCCGATGTGGGCGCGGGCGCTATCGAGGCCACCACGCCCGGGACGCTCGTGCCGACCGCGGTGACTGAGACGGTGGCCGGCTGGCCCGGGTCGAGGTTGTTGACGTCGGATTCGGTGAAGCTCGCGACCGCCACGAGCGATCCCGATTGGACCTCGATCGCATAACCCGAGGGTGCGTTGACGCCGGGCAGGATGTTCACCGCGATGACCAGACCGTCGGCCGGAGCGACCAGCTGATCCTGCGAGGCTGCCGCCTTGGCGTGGTCGTACGATGCCTGGGCCGACGCCACCTGCGCCTGGTCCTGCAAGATCGTCGAGCTCGGTGTTTTCGAATCGGCCTGGTCGTCGGTCAGCCTCAATTGGGCCCCGCCCAGGTTCGCCTGGGCACTGAGCAATGCGACCTGGGCATCCGACGAATCGGCGGTGGCCAGGACGTCGCCCTGCTTGACCTTCTGGCCTTGGGTGACTTCGACCGTCTTCACGGGCCAGTTCAGGGACTGAGCCTGGTTTCCTGTCCAGCCGGAGGCCACGGAGCCGCCGGAGCCGGAAGTGGTTGTCGTGGAGCTGACGATGTCCGGGCTCGAGCCGAACTTGAGGCCGTAGACGGTGCTGGCCTCGACAGTGCCAGTCGCGACCGAGGTCGCGATGACGTCACCGTAGGTGACAGTACCGGTTGTGTATGTGGTGGTGACGGAGCTAGCGATCCATGGCCGGACGACGCCGAGGGTTAGCGCGGCCAGCCCTATCACCAGCATGCCGGCGCCAAACAGCCTCAGCCACGGCACCCGCCTGCGTCGAGGCTCCGGCGGCTCATCCTCGAGTATCGAAGGGCTCGAGCTTCGCGGACGGGAGCGATTCGGCGACGCTGCGTCCGCCCGCTGTCTTCGGACCGGTCCTCTGGCCCGACGGTGGTCGACCTCTGCCGGCTCGGCCTCGTCGACCTCTGTTTCGTCCACATCGATCTCGTCCTGGTCGTCCTGGGCGATGACCTCGGCCTCGATCCCGTCGGGATCGAGATAATCGGTATCGATCCCGTCAGGCTCGGCCTCCAACGGAATCGTGCTTGTAGCCCGGCCCTGCCGACCGTCCCAGCTCGCTCGGCTGTGGCGGATTCGTCGCGACATCCTCTCCTGCCCTCGGGCTGGCCAACCACTGGACCACAGAACCGCTCTGCCGATCCGTTGGCGGGAGTCGTGAGTTTCCCGCAAGAACCCTTGGGATTTCCTGAAGTGGGCTGTCGCTCATTAAAGGTAGTTTCAGGCGCGGCAGCGATACCCCACCTGGTCTCCCTCCACGACCAGTGGCCTGGAGTCGTGGGTGATCTGGCATGAGAGGCATTGACGGATGAATGTGAACAGCGGGGCCGGTGGCTTCGGTGGGTTCGTAGGGTGAGCGCGCGCCCCACTGCTCCTATCATCGAGCTGCAGCACGTCAGCCGCATCTACGACACCGGCAAGGTTCAGGTTCCGGCCCTCGTGGATGCCGATCTGAAGGTCGCCGACGGCGAGTTCCTCGCCATCATCGGCCCATCGGGCTCGGGCAAGTCCACCATGATGAACATCCTCGGTTGCCTCGACCGACCCACCTCCGGCCGCCACATCCTCGACGGTCAGCTCGTTGACCAGCTCGACGACAACGGCCTGGCCCAGGTCCGTAGTCGGTCGATCGGCTTCGCCGCGCTGGAACGGCTGGGGCTCGGCGATCGGCTGAGCCACGAGCCCTCGGAGCTTTCCGGCGGTCAGCAGCAGCGCGTCGGCATTGCTCGCGCGATCGTGACCGAGCCCGCGCTGATCCTTGCAGACGAACCGACCGGCAACCTCGACAGCCACTCCGGCGCAGAGGTGCTGGCCCTCTTCCGTGACCTGCACGCGCTCGGCCGAACGATCGTATTGATCACCCACGACGTCGAGGTCGCCGAAGCGGCGGATCGAGCGGTCCACATCCGCGATGGCCGGCTCCACGAGCAGGCCGCGCTGGTGGATACTCGTACCTGACCCTCGAGGATCTCGAGCCGCGGTGAGGCCGGAGCCCTCGATGTGCTCGACGTCATCGGCTAAGACCGCCGATCAGATCCTGGCCAAAGCGGTGCGCAGGCCCCGAGCGCCCAGCGAATCGGGGCACTAGCGCTTCACCCGGTAAACGGAGCCGGCCGCTGGAATGGCTCCGTGGCTGGCTCGTTCTATTCAGTCAGAGCGGCTACAATCCGACCTCTCGTCCGCAGAACTGAGAAGGGCAAGCCAAGACCGGGTCATTTAGAGCATTTGATCCTGCTCGTTTTGCATGCCCACTCCCCTCGTGGCGCATAGGGCATGCGTCCGGGCAATCCGAAGTCAGA
>JBEKKR010000004.1:0-149319 GCA_050010635.1 Candidatus Limnocylindrales bacterium | reverse complement strand
TGCACGTGCTCGATGAAGAAGGGCGAACGGTCGAGGTCATGGCCGTTCACCCAGACGCGGACGCCCTGCGTACGCTCGCCCATAGGGTTCTGTGCCACGGCCAGGAGGTCAGCGCGGTCATCGAGTCCATGACCGGGTCGCGCTTCGTCCACGACACCCTTGAGCGCTTCGGCTGGGACGTGATGATCGCCGACGCGGTCAAGGCCAAAGGCGTCGCACCCCTGGCCGCCAAGACGGACAAGATCGACGCTCACGTGTTGGCAGAGCTGGCCCGACGGGACCTCGTGCCGGAGATCTGGCTGCCCGATCCAGCGGTCCGCGCGGAGCGCGAGCGGGCCCGCTTCCGACTCCATCTGGTCCACCACCGGAGCGCGTTGAAGTGCCGTATCCACGCCACCCTGATGACCTTCGGCCACAACATTCCGGTCTCCGACCTGTTCGGGACATCCGGACGCCAGCTGCTAGCCGGTCTTGAGCTGCCTGAGCCCTGGGCCAGGACCCTGGCCACGAGCCTGGCCATGGTCGACGAGCTCGACGAGCGGATCGACGAGTGCGGGCGTGAGCTCGCCCGGCTTGGCGCCGACCACCCGTACATCCCGCTGCTGCTGACTATCCCCGGCGTGGGCCCACTTCTGGCCTACACGATCGCCTCTGAGATCGGCGACATTCGCCGCTTCGCGAGCCCCAAGAAGCTCACTGGCTACACGGGGCTGTGCCCGCTCGTGCGCCAGTCGGGCAACCGCGACTTCCGTGGACCGCTGGCCAAGAACGGGCCCAAGTACCTGCGCTGGGCCCTGGTGGAGGCTGCCACCCATGCCGCCCGCGATCCGCACTATCGAGATCGCTACGAGCGCAACAAGCGCCGCCTAGGCCGCCAGCGTGGCGCCAAGGTTGCCCGCGTCGACATCGCCCGCCAGCTGGCCGAGGCCATCTGGCATGTCCTCACGAAGAACGAACCGTTTGCCCCGGCAAGCCCCGCTATCCTGCTGGTCGCATGACGACCCTGCATCGAATTGGGCCGCCGGCGCAGCCTCCCATCTGACCTTGTCCTTCCGACCTGAGAAGGCCATAGAGAAATGAGCGCTGCTCGTTCCATCAATCAGTCCGCCGGGCCGTGAGGCCGGCCTGGGCCGAAATCAAATGCGAGGTACCCAGCTTGACCGCGGGCTCCTTTTCATAGAGAAGGGTTGAACGAAACGCTCTAGCGCGGAGAGTCAGCATGTGCCGATCGATCCAGCCGCTCCACAACTACGAGCCGCCCACCGGCACTGACGAAGTCCGGGCCGCCGCGCTCCAATACGTACGCAAGGTCAGCGGCATGACCAGGCCGTCCCGGGTCAACGAGGCGGCCTTCGATCGGGCCGTCGAGGCCGTCTCTGCAGCTACCGCAGAACTGCTGGCGACTCTCGTTGCCTCCACTCCGCCGCGCGATCGGGGGATCGAACGGCAGCGAGCCCGCGCCCGATTCGAACGGCGAGAGGCCTCTCGGGCGATCGCGTCTGCCTGAGCCGGCGGCCGCGTCCGGGCCGCCGCGAGGACGCCGGAAGCCCGCCCGGCCCACCCTGTTGAGCAGTTGTTGAGCGCTCCGGGGCGCCGCGATGGGCGTTTCCTCGTGGGCTGCCGCGTACGTTAGGGGCGTGACATTCGCCGACACTGTGCTGCACCTGGTTCGAGCCGGGGCTCGGATCGATACGTGGACCGGCCCGAATGGCCCCCACCCGGCCGAGGATTCGGGCGCGGACGCGACGGGCCAAATGGCCGTCGAGGGCGCGCTCTCCGCGGCGTTTCCGGCTCCCTCCGACACGCTCGACGAGGGGCACCCGATCGAGCTGGCCGAGGCCGCCGAGGCCGCCGAGGATCTCCACCGGTTCGAGCCCGGGCTGGCCGATCTGGAGGCTGCCGTCGGCCTCGTCTCCTCCGGCCTGGCGAAGCGTGTCGTCCTGTCCGGCTTCCCGTCCTGGCCCGGCCTGCTATGGCGGGCCTACCAGCTGGCGGATACCGCAGACGTTCTCATCCTCCCGACCCTCGTCCGGCCCGGCGGCAAAGTGGACATAGTCATCACGAGGGATGCCGCACTGAATGGCTGAACTGCAGCCCATCCAGGGCCGGAAGCTCGGCGATCGCCGCGTAGTCATCGACCGGCCGCACGCTCGCTATTTCCGATATCTCGGTCCCGGGGTCCTCGAGGCAAAGCTCGAGGCCCAGGCGCCGCGCACGCCCTACCAGCGCCGCATGGCGACGATTCGGGGCTTGCTCTTCGGCCGCCCCCTCTCGTCCGCGGCGGATCTGACCGAGCGCTTGCCCAAATGGAAGGCCTTGCCGGTCTTCTCCTCCGACGTGATGTCCTCGGTCGCCTACGCAACCGGGGCGATGATGCTCATCCTCGTCGGAGCGGGCCAGACCTCGTTCCAGTATGTACTCGGGCTGTCGGTCGTCGTCGTTGCACTGCTCGTGATCGTCACCTTCAGCTACCGCCAGACGATCCGTGCCTATTCCAACGGAGGCGGCAGCTACATCGTGGCGCACGCCAATCTCGGCGTGCTCGCCGGCCTGGTGGCGGCGGGATCGCTGATGACGGACTACGTGCTGACGGTGTCGGTGAGCGTTTCGTCCGGTGTCCAGGCTCTATATTCGGCCTTCCCCTCAATCGAGGCGATAAGGGTTCCGCTGATCGCGTTTTCGATCTTGCTCGTCATGGTCGTGAACCTGCGCGGGTTGCGTGAGAGCGGCACGCTGTTCGCCAGCCCCACCTACATCTTCATCGGCTCGATGCTGCTGTTGATCGCGGTCGGCGTCTTCCAGTCGATGACCGGCAACCTCCACCAGGTGACCGGCGTGGAGAAGCTGAGCGGAGTCGCTACTGAGAACATGGGCATCTTCCTGCTCTGCAAGGCCTTCGCCGACGGCTGTTCGGCCATGACCGGCACCGAGGCGGTCGCCAACGGTGTACCTGCCTTCAAACCGGTCGAATGGAAGAACGCGCAGCAGACGATGATCATCATGGCCACGCTGCTGGGCGTCATGTTCATGGGCACCAGCTATCTGGCGATCCAGGTGGGTGCCCATCCCGCGGGGTTCCAAGCCAACGGCGAGAGCGTGCTGTCGCAGGTGGGACGGACGGTCTTCGGCGGTCCCGGGATCCTGTACTACATCCTCCAGTTCTCGACGATGGGCATCCTGATCCTCGCCGCGAACACGAGCTTCGCCGACTTCCCGCGGTTGTCGTCCATCCTGGCCCGGGACGGCTTCTTCCCACGCCAGTTCGCGCTCCGCGGCGAACGGCTGGCCTTCAACTCGGGCATCGTCGCCCTGGCGTTGATCTCGATCGCCCTATGCGTCGCTTTCAACGGCTCCACAGATCGCCTCATCGGGCTGTACGCGATCGGCGTCTTCACATCGTTCACCCTGTCGCAGTCGGGCATGGTCAGGCACTGGTTCACGGAGCGGGGTTCCGGCTGGCGCCGCAGCGCGCTGATCAACGGCATCGGCGCGGTCGTCACCGGCGTGGTCGTGCTCGTCATCGCCGTCTCGAAGTTCGACCAGGGTGTCTGGATGATCATCATCATCGTCCCGATCCTGGTTCTGCTGATGCTCTTCGTGAAGCGCGAATACGACGAGGAGGGGCGCGGCTTGGAGGTCCAGCCGGACGTCGTATTCGGGCCGCCCCATCGCCGCCAGAGAGTGGTCGTGGCGGCCCAGGCCCTGAGCCGGGCAGTCGTCCAGGCCGTCAAGGTCGGCGAGACGATGGGCGAGGAGGTGCAGCTGGTGCACGTCACCCTGGACCCGTCTGAGGGCGAACACTTCCGCGAGCGCGTGGAGCGGCAGCTTCCGGGCGCGCGGGTCGTGCTGGTCGAGTCCCCATATCGGGCGCTGGTCCGGCCCTTCGTGCGCTACCTGGAGGTATCGCAGGCCGAGGACCCGGACCGGCTCACCATCGTGCTCCTGCCGGAGCACCTGCCGCGCCACTGGTGGGACCGCATCCTGTACAACCAGAACGTCCACCGCATCCGGGCCGCCCTCGTAGGCCGCAAGGACTTCGTGGTCCTGGACACGCCCTACCGCCGAGGGGCGTAGGAACCGGCGGCGGCGCCGCCCGGCGCCCGCCCGAGAGCCCGATCAGGCTTCGAGCATCGTCCCGGGCCTGGCGACCTCGATTGCGCCGCTGAAAGTCGTGGCCGCCCGCTCGATCGCCTCCTCCTCGCTGAGGCCGAGGCACAGGTGCGTCAGCACCAGGCGTGACACGCCGGCATGCTCTGCGAGGAGGCCGGCATCCTCGGGCGACAGGTGCACGGAAGGAATCTCGATCTCAGTGGCGAAGCACTCCGCCACGAGGACCCGCGCATCCTTGGCCAGGGCGACCAGGTTGTCGCATGGGCCGCTGTCGCCGGTGTAGGCGAGACGCCGTTCGCCGTACCGGGCGGTCAGGCCGAACGAGGGAACGGCGTGCTCCACCGCCCGCGCCTGGATCCGCAGGTTGCCGATCTCGGCGATGCCGCGGTCCTTCAGCTCGACCACCTGGAAGTACTTGCTCATCTGATGGTCGACCGAGCTCTTGACGAAGGCCTCCACGCGCCCGGCCCAGCCGACCGGCCCGAGGACCGGGATCTTGCGCAGGGGCTTCTCCGAGAACGCGAAGGCGTAGTACAGGAGCGGCATGTCGGCGAAGTGGTCGGCGTGGAGGTGGCTGATCCAGACGGCGTGCAGGTCCTCGAGCCGGATGTAGCGCTGCAGCGATCCGAGCACGCCGCCGCCGATGTCGACGAGCACATTGGCGGGGCCGGCCTGGAGCAGGAATCCCGAGCACGGGTTGCCGGGCATGGGGTACGGCGCGTTGCCCAGCGTCGTCCACCTGATCGGCCCCTGTGGCTTCCCCCGCTTGACCATGCTGGCCTCCTGCGAACGCCGATGGCCACAAAGTTAGCAGCGGCGTCGGAATAGCGTTACCCGGGCCGCTCAGGCCGCGGCGCCGGCTCGCGCCCTGGCTCGGAACAGGGCGACGCAGCCGCGAGCCTTCCCCGACGGATCCCGGACCTCGCCGGCTGCGCCCGGGTGTGGCCCATGGGCCTGTCGCACTAGACGGATCTCATTCGTTCGGATGACGCGGAGCTATTCGCTATGTATGAGACTGTTCGCCTGTGAGCGAAGTATCCGCAACGCAACTCGAGATCGAGACCCTCCTCGACGACCTGGGCGGCCTCTGGGAGATGCACGGCGCGGAGGTCCCCGACTGGGCCGAGCAGGAGCTGACCTTCGGTCAGATGCGCCTGCTCTTCCTGCTGGGCAAGCACGGCCCGTCGCCTATGAGCCGCATCGCGGAGTGGCTCGGCGTAGGCCTGCCCACCGCCAGCGGCATCGTCGAGCGAGTCGAGCGGCACGGCCTCGCAGCCCGCCAGCATCGAATCGACGACCGTCGCGTCGTCGACTGCCAGCTCACCGCGGGCGGCCGCCGCCTCATCGACGAGATCTACGGCATGCGCCTGGAGATGCTGCGCCAGTTCCTCGCCGTGCTGACGCCCGACGAGCAGGCCGAGATGGCTCGCCTGCTCAAGCTCGTCCTCGAGCGCAGCCGGGCGAGATCGACGTGAACGACATGCGCGTGCTGAGAGTCCTTTCAATCGAGGAGGACGCCAGGCCCATCTGACACGCGGTCCGCGGGCCTTCTCCGCCTGCGATCCGCTTCCACCAGCCAGACCTCGGACGCCGCACCGGCGTCACCGCAACGCCAACCGACCTAGCTGCCGAACCGCACTTAGTGGAGGAGCAACTCGTGATCCGTTTTACAGAGCTCGCCGTGGCCAAGCGAAGCGTGACCGTCCTGATCACGCTGGGTTTGCTGCTCGCGGGCATTTTCTCTTGGTCTCAGCTCAAGCAAGAGTTGCTGCCCGACATCCAGTTCCCGCTCGTTGTCGTCATCACGCCGAGCCCGGGCGCCAGCGCCCAGGACGTGTCGACGCAGGTGACCGAGCCGGTCGAGCGCTCGCTCGGCAGCGTCGCGCGGCTGACCCACATCAACTCGAGCTCCGTGAACAGCCTCTCGATCGTCGTGGCCCAGTTCTCCTACGGGACGAACATCAAGGACACGATGGCCACGATCAACACGAACGTGAATGCGCTTGGGCTGGCGGTCACGCCGAGCATCCAATCGTTCGACATCAACGCCTTCCCGTCTCTGATCGTGGCCATCAAGGGCACCGGATCGACGACGCCCGATCAGCTGAACAACCTTGCGGCCTCGAGCATCGTGCCGTCCCTCCAGAGCCTCGACGGTGTGAGCAAGGTGGACTTGACGGGAGCCACGCAGTACCGCCTGGTCGTCAAGCTCGACCCGCTCAAGCTGGCGGCCAACAGCGTTTCGATCAACCAGATCCAGGGCGTGCTGGCTGCCAACAACCTGATCCTGCCGGCTGGTTCGCTGCCGATCACCCAGGCCGACGGCACGACGATCTCGATCCCCGTCTCGGCCCAGCATCAGCTCGTGCTGACGACCAAGGAGGAGCTTCTCGGCCTGGCCGTGAGCGCCAAGCCTGCGGCCGCCGGCGCTGCCCTTCCCATTCCGACTCCGATCACCCTCGGGGACCTCGGCACGGTCGAGCAAGTCGCCGTCAATCCGACCGGCTACGCGGAGCTAAACAAGGATCCGCAGCACGGCGACGCGGCGCCCTCGCTCGTCATCAGCATCTCCAAGACCACCGATGCGAACACCGTGGACATGGTCCAGCGGGCCACGGCCAAGCTCGAGCAGCTGCGCCAGCAGAACAACGGCAGCTTCGAGATCGACGTCGTCTCGGACTCCTCGACCTTCATCATCGAGTCGCGCGACAGCCTGGTCCGCGAAGGCGGCCTCGGCGCCCTGTTCGCCGTGATCACGATCTTCGTCTTCCTGCTCAGCCTGCGGTCCACCCTCGTGGCCGCGGTGAGCATCCCGGTCTCGATCATGACCGCCCTGACGCTCATGCTCGTAGCCGGCGTCACGATCAACATCATGACCCTGGGCGGATTGGCGATAGCCGTCGGCCGGGTCGTGGACGACGCCATCGTCGTCCTGGAGAACATCTACCGTCATCGGGGCAAGGGCGATCCCATGCGCGTGGCGTGCATATCGGGAACGCGTGAAGTCGCGAGCGCCATCACCAGCTCCACTCTCACGACCGTCGCGGTCTTCCTGCCGCTCGGCTTCGTAGGTGGCATCGTCAGCCAGTTCTTCCTCCCGTTCGCCCTTACCGTCACCTTCGCCCTGCTGGCGTCGCTCATCTGCGCCCTGACGGTCGTCCCGGTCCTGGCCAGCCTCTTCATCGACCGCATCAAGCTCAATCCGGACGAGGGCCCGCAGCACCACGACACCCTCGTCCAGAGGATCTACACCCCGCTCCTGAAGACGGCGCTCCACAGCCGGCGCAGCCGCTGGGGTGTCATCGGCATCGCCCTGCTTCTGGTCGTAGGCGCCGGCATGCTCGTGCCGTCGATCCCCACTCAGTTCCTCAACGCCGGCTCGGAGAAGCAGCTCTCGGTCACGGTCTCTCCGCCGTCCGGCTCGCCCTCGTCCGTCGTCCTCGCGCAGGCGAAGGCGGTCGAGGCCAAGCTCCGGACCTACTCCGAGGTCAAGCTAATCGAGACGACCGTTCCGAGCGAGGCCGACACCGGCCTCTCGTCGCTCGCGGCGGCCTTCACGGGCGGCTCCGCCAACGCCGCGACGATCGTCGTCGGCCTGGACAAGAGCACGAACCTGGACACCGAACAGAAGAAGCTCTCCGACGATCTGGTGAAGATCCAGCCCGATGGCTGGCTGATCCAGGTGGCGCAGCAGAGCTTGACCGGCGGCGGCTCGATAAGCGTGATCGTCAGCGGCACAGACCCGGCCGACGTTGCGGCGGCAACGACCATCGTGCAGGCCGAGCTGAAGAAGCTGCCCGACTTGATCAACGTCAAGTCCGACCTGGCGACCAAGACGACCCAATACGACATCGACGTCGACCCGAACAAGGCGATCCTCGACGGGTATGGAGGGGCGGGCGCTTGGTTCGGCGCGAGTACGGCTGCCATCCAGGCCGAGGTGCACAACGCCCTGGTTGGCGTCAGGGCCGGGACGGTCAGCCTCGCCGGCGCTCCGACCGACGTCTATCTCCAGCTCGACACGAAGCTCGACTCGCTGCAGGCTCTCCAGCAGATGCCGGTCGGCGCCCTCAAGGTGCCGCTCGGAATCATCGCCACGGTGACGCCCAGCTCCACCCAGGCGCGCGTCAGCCGCGTGGACCTCTCGCCCGCCTCGACCATCTCCGCCGACACGACCAGCAAGGACACCGGCGGCGTGTCGATGCAGATCCAGAAGGCGATCGACAAGCTGAACGCCAACGGCAGCCTGAAGGGCGTCACGGTCAAGCTCGGCGGCGTGACCGAGCAGATGAACGAGGCCTTCAGCGGCCTGTTCATCTCGATGGCCGTCGCCGTCCTGCTCGTCTACATCGTCATGGTCCTGGTCTTCAACTCGCTCGTGGACCCGCTGGTCATCATGTTCAGCCTGCCGCTGGCCACGATCGGCGCCTTCCCGGCGCTCTTCCTGACCCAGCGGCCGATCGGCATCAGTGCCCTCATCGGCTTCCTCATGCTGATCGGCATCGTCGTCACCAATGCCATCGTGTTGCTCGACCTGGTCGAGCAACACAGGCATCGCGGCATGCCGATGTACGAAGCGCTCATGCAGGGCGGGCGGACGAGAGTCCGGCCGATCCTCATGACGGCCATTGCGACGATCCTCGCGCTGATACCCCTGGGCCTCGGTCTCTCCGAGGGAGAGATCATCGCCTCCGAGCTGGCGACGGTGGTGATCGGCGGTCTCTTCACCTCGACCTTCCTGACGCTCATCGTCATCCCGGTCGTCTACTCGCTCGTCGAGGACGCAAAGGTGCGGACCAGCCGGTTGTTCGGTCGTGGCGAAGGTCACGAGGAGCACGCGGCCGAGCCGGCGGCTTCCTAGCCCGACGGGCTCAACCAGGAAATCGGACGAGAGGCCGGGCGCAGAGCCCGGCCTCTTCGTTGAGCGGGGCGGCGCCGAGCAGGGAGAGTGGCGGCGGCGCGGCTGGCGCTACGCGACGGCGGCGGCCGCGGGGGCTCGCTCGGCGGCTTCGTCGCCGCGCGGGATCAGGGCGTAGCCCAGGACGATCGCGGCCAGGTTCGTGACGAGCCCGAAGACGAGGGCGAACTCGATCGGCCAGATCGAGATCATCACACCGGTGACGGCCGCGCCGATCGGGTAGCCCGAGAAGTTGAGGTTCATCGAGATGGTGAAGGCCCGTCCCATCCAGGCCGGGTCGGTTCGTCGCTGGCGCAGCGTGAACAGGGCGATGTCGAGCGGTCCGTTGAGAAGGCCGGCGAGGGCCATCGACATGGCGATGGGAAGCAGGCTGCCGGGCCACAGCAGGATGGTCGTCGTGAAGGCGAAACCGACGCACGGGATCAGGATCATCCGGCGCTCCCGCCCTTCGGTCTCGATCCTGCCGGCCACGAAGGCCGAGACGATTCCGAAGAGGCCGCTCAGCCCGAACATGTAGCCGACCACCTCGTCGCCCAGGCCGAGGTGCTTGAGGATCAGGACCGGCACGACGATCTGGACGACGCCGCCGGAGAGGTTCAGCGCCGAAAGAGAGACGGCAAGGCCCCGGAGAGTCCGGTTGTTCCAGGTGTAGACGAGCCCCAGCCAAGCGTCCCGCATCAGGTTCCCCGTCGAGGCTACGTCCGTGCGGGGGTCCGGGGCGCCGATCATGACGACGGCTGCCGACGCATACGCGACGGCGATCCCGATCATGGCGACCTCGAATCCGAGAAGCTTGGCGACGACCGCGCCCATCGGCGCGCCGACGACGGTGGCCACGACCCAGCCGTTCGAGTCGACGGCGTTGACCCTCTCCCAGAGCGGTTCCGGGACCATGAGCGGAAAGAGGCTGCGCAGGCCGCTGCTGCTCAGCGGGCCGGTCACCGCGGTCACGGTGACGATCGCCACGAGAAGAGGGGCCGGAAGGTGGTCGGTCAGCGAGAGCGCCGCGATCAGCCCGAGCGTCACCGTGACCACGATGTAGTCGAGGATGATGAGCCGCACGCGGCCGTGGCGGTCGAGGAGGGCGCCGGCGATCGGGCTGATGAGGAGGCCCGGGAAGATGCTGGCGAAGGCCACGAGCCCGGCCAGCGATGGGTCGTTGTAGCGCTGCAGGGCGAACAGGATCATGACGATGCTGATCATCGACTGCGCGATGCGTGCGATCTGCATGGCGAAGAGGACGCGCCCCAGCGAAGGGACGGCCAGCAGGGCGCGGTATGAGGGAGCTGTGACGGGCTGGGCCTCGGTTAGGCCGCCTCGTTCTGTCATGAGGCCACGAGCGTGCCACATCTCGGCCGGAAGTGCCGGGCCGCGGGGCAGGGCTGAGTTCGGCCCGAATCCGCGTCGAGCCGGACTGCGCAGCCGGGCACGTCCGGCCAACTCAGGCATCGCCCGTCCGTAGTACTCCTCCCACGGATACACGGAAACGCGGCGCGGTCTGGCCCGAGACCCGGCTCGCCTCGAAACCGCGAGAGCCGATGTGGATCAGCCGGCGGGCGGGTCCGGATTCTCGGCCGGCTCTGCCTCCGGGCTCGCGGGCGCGGCCGGGGGTGGGGCCACTGGCGGCCACTCACCTGCAGGTGGCGCCGGCGGCGTGGGCGGCCACAGCGGCGCGCCCGTGTTCGGATCGAAGCCGGCGGGTGGCGCCGGTGGCGCCGGCGGCGCGGCCTGCCACTCACCGACGGGCGGCGTTGCCGCAGTCGGCGGCCACAACGGAGCGCCCGTGGCCGGATCGTAGCCGGCAGGCGGGTAGGCGTAGAAGGGGGCAACCGGCGGCGCCGGCGCGAGTGCCGGCTTGCGCCGCCGCAGGAGCAGGACGACCAGGACGATCAGGACGAGGAAGAGGCCCAGGGCGGCCCCCACGGCGCCCGCCCGCATCATGCCCTGGTCGGTCGAGCCGTTGACCAGGTCGATGACCGTTTGGGCCTGGGTGACCGCGGTGTCGGGCTTGACGTTCTGGAGGTCGGTACGGGCCCCCTTCAGCGGAGTCTCGAGGTCGGCGCCGATCAGCCCGATCGTCTGCAGGATGGTCCGGCTGCCGTCCTTCAGCTTCGTCGCCTGGGCAACCTTGGCCGCCGCGTCGGCTTCCTTCTTGATGAGGGCGAGAAGATCCACGAGATCGACCTGGGTCGCCGCCGACTCGAACTTCTTCTGGATTACGGTTCCATCGAGCGACAGGCCGGGCACCAACGACACGATCGAGTCGCGGACCCCGATCACCTGCTTGGCCGTGTCCATGGCCGTCCCCGCCGTGGCGAAGTCCCAGCTGGACATCGGCCCGCGGATCGCCAGGGGAAGCTTCCACTTCCCGGCCGCGGTCATCAGCGAGTGGTACGCGGCTCGGGCTGTCGATCGGGCAGCCAGGGTCGTCGAGTCGAAGATGCCGTACTTGGCGAGGAGGGTCTGGGTCGTGTCGAGATCGGTGAAGCCGGCCGGGACCATGCCGCGCTCGTCGATCATGTCGAGCATCTGCTTCGAGTTCGCCGGGAGGCTGGTGTTGGCCAGCTGCTCGCCCGGCTCGGCGCCGATGTAGGCCATCTCGTTGGCCGCGAGAGCCTCGAGCACGGCCTTGAAATCTGCCGGGCCCATCGAGTCCGCCAGCGAGGTGAAGATGTAGCACGACGCCGAGTACTGCCAGTCGAGGGTGTTTTGATCCTGCGTCGAGGAGGTGTTGGTGAGGGCCATCCATGTCGTCAGGTCCGGCGAACCCTTGCCCGGGTAAGCCCCGGGGTCCTTGCAGGCCGTGTAGTTGCCCGCGCCGGCGGCCTTCTCGCTGTACCCGGCGAGGCCTTCGGACATCCACTTGTCGGTGAGCGTCTTACGGTTGAACCAGATGTGGGACAGCTCGTGGGCGACGATGTCCTTCTCGGCCGACTCGGGGATGCTCGCCGTGGAGGTCAGCGCGTTGTAGACGCCGCCGTACTCGCCGAGCTGCAAGTCGCCGGCCTCGACGATCTTTATCGTGCCGCCCGGCATCGTGAGTCCCGTCAGGTCCTCGAGCCGCTGCACATCGCCGCTGACCTCGTCCTGGACGGAGGTCTTCCAGGTCGTGTCCTCGGGCCAGCCCTGGATGTCGAAGGTCTGGCCGCCCGACGTCAGCGAGGTGTGGGTCAGGTTGGCGGGGTTCTCCGCATCGACGCACGACCAGAACTTGTAGGGGCTGGCCTGGGTGCCGCTCGAGAAGGTCTGCTTTCCGCCCGATGCGCCGGTGCTGTCGAGCTGGCTGCCGTAGTCGACATAGAGATTGAAGTCGGTCGGCAGGACCACCGACACCGAGCCCGTGTCGAATCCGTTGCCGATGGCGCACAGGCTGGCGTAGGCCGAGCTGGCGCGGAATCCGCCGGGAGCGTGCGGTCCGGCCGGGATGCTGTACGTGGCCGTCACCACGCGGGTCTGGCCGTAGTAGACGTTGGGATATGTGAACTTGATGTAGCGGTAGTACTTGTCCGAGCTGGTCGTGGTCTGCGCCACGCCGCCGGCGTTGGACGTGACGTTGACCGGACCCGCCTCCTTCTCCACCGCGATCGAGGTCGCATTCCAGTAGTAGTAGGTGGAGCCCGTTGAGGTGACGGTGTCCGGCTTGCCGTTGTAGATCGATAGCTTGACCGTGACCGTGATCACGTTCTGGCTCGGGACGACCTCGTAGGTCGTGGTCCCGGTCTCCGTCATGCCGTCGGCCGCCAGGGCCGTTTGCGGAGCGACAAGGAGCATCGACACCGCGATCACGACGGGTGCGAACAACGAGAGCGGCCGAATGCGCACCGGGTTACCCCTTCCCTCGAGCGGAGGCTGGTTGCGATGGATCGTCGGCGTGATGGGCGCGACCTCCCTCTGGTGTACCGGCGCCCGACCTAGTCAACACGACGGGGCAACCGGGGTCAAGGCCCAACGGAAGGTCACGCGACCACGACTATTCTCCCAGCCTCGAATGACACGCGAGCTGTCACTGCCGTCGGTTATCGTGGGCGCGATGCAGCTCATCGGCGGCCAGCCAGTCTTCGCAGCCACGGACCTGGTCGGCTTCCTGGCCTGCGAGCATCTGGTCGGGCTCGAGCTGGCGGCGATGGCCGGGCTGGTCGGGCGTCCGGTCCGGCTGGATCCGGAGATGGATCTGATCGCCAAGCGCGGCCTCGAGCACGAGGCGCGCTATCTGGTGGGCCTGGAGCGGGACGGCAAGGCCGTTACCCGGCTCGCCGGCGGAGACCGCGACGTGCCGGCGACGGAACGGCTGGGCCAGCTGCGGGCGGCCGCGGCCGAGACGGTGGCGGCCCTCAGGCGCGGCGACGACGTCGTCTACCAGGCCACCTTTTTCGACGGCCGCTGGCTCGGGCTGGCGGACTTCGTGGTGCGCGTGGACCGGCCCAGCGCCCTCGGCGACTGGAGCTACGAGGTCGTGGACACGAAGCTCGCACGCCACGTCAAGGCCTCCGCGCTGCTCCAGATCTGCTCCTACGTGGAGCAGCTGACCGCGATCCAGGACCTCGAGCCGGAGCTCATGCACGTGGCCCTCGGCGGCAGTGCCCGGGCCGTCGAGCATCACCGCGTCGCGGACTACATGGCCTACTACCGGGCCGTGAAGGCCGCTTTCGAGGCGCGCGTCGCGATGGATGGCGGCTACGCGGCCGCGGCCTATCCGCCGGCGGGCACGTACCCGGAGCCGGTGGAGCACTGCGACGTCTGCCGGTGGAGCCTCAACTGCGCCGCGCGACGGCGGGCCGACGACGACCTCTCGCTCGTGGCCAACGCTCCGTCTCGAATGCGGCGAGCCCTGAAAGGCGCCGGCGTGCCCACGCGCCGCGGCCTGGCGGCCCTGGAGCTGCCGCTGCCGGCGCCACTCGACGGCGTGGGGGCGGCGGCGCTGGACACGGCCCGGAAGCAGGCTGCGATCCAGGTCCGCGGCGAGGACGCCGGCAGGACCCTCTACGAGCTTCTGCCGTTCGGCCGGTTGCCGGACGGAGCCATCGAACCGAACCGCGGCCTGACGAGCCTGCCGGAGCCGCGGCCCGGCGACCTCTTCTTCGACATCGAAGGGGACCCGTTCGCGCTGGAAGACGGGGTCGAATACCTGTTCGGCGTGCTCGAGCCGGGGCTTGTCGGCCCGGACGGCGATCCTGCGGGCGAGGAGCCCACCTTCCACGCCTTCTGGGCCGTGGACGAAGACGGCCAGGTCACGCCCGAAGCCGAGCGGCGGGCCTTCGAGGCGACGATAGACCTGATGACTAGCCGCCTGGCGGCCGATCCCCAGATCCACATCTACCACTACGCGCCGTACGAGCCGACGGCGGTCGGGAAGCTGATGGGCCGCCACGCCACTCGCGAGGAAGAGGTGGACCGGTTGCTGCGCGGCGACGTCTTCGTGGACCTGTTCCGGGCGGTCAGGCAGGGGCTGCGCGCCTCGGTCGAGAGCTACTCCATCAAGAAGCTCGAGCCGCTCTACGGGCTCCACCGCGAGGAGGCGCTCCGCGACGCCGGATCGAGCATCGTCGCCTTCGAAAGCTGGCTTGCCGAGGTTGACACCGGGTCGGCCGCGCCGCGGTCGCCGGCGACGGACGAGACGCTCCAGAGCATCCAGCGGTACAACCGCGACGACTGCGTCTCCAACTGGCTCTTGCGGGACTGGCTGGAGGGACGGCGGACCGAGGCGGCGGTGGAGCTGGGCGAGCCGCTCCCTCGGCCCGCGCCCGGCGAGCCCGAGCCGTCGGCGCCGCTCTCGGACCGGCTCGCTCACGTCGCCGGGATCGCGGAGCGGCTCTGCGCCGGCGTACCGGAGGAGCCTCGAGATCGAACCCCGGCGGAGCACGCCCGCTGGCTCCTGGCGCAGCTGCTGAGCTGGCATCGGCGCGAGGACAAGTCGTTCTGGTGGCGCTACTTCCACCTCATGGAGGACCTCACGGACGAGGATCGCGTCGGGGAGCGGGAGCCGATCGGACGGCTCGCGCTCGTGGGCCGCATCGACGAGATGGACCGATCGGTCGTCTACCGCTACAGCTACCCGGAGCAGGAGCACGCCATCGACGTAGGCACCGACGTCCGGGACCCGGCCACAGGCCGGTCGCCCGGCAGCGTGATCGCGATCGACGACGCGACCTGCACCTTGGACTTGAAGCGCGGTCCAAGGACGGACGGCCCCCACCCAACGTCGCTGGTTCCGTTCGACCGCGTCGGCACGGAGCCGCTCCAGGAGAGCCTGCTGCGGATCGGGGAGTGGATCGCGGATCGCGGCATCGACAGTCCGGGCGAGTACTCGGCCGCTCGCGAGCTGCTGATGCGGCGGCCGTCGGGCCGGCGGCCGTCGGGCCGGCGGCCCTCGGGCCGGCGGCCGTCGGGCGCCGGGGTGGGGGAGTCACTCTGCTGCGACGGCGAGACGGTCTCGGAGGCCGCTCAACGAATCGCCCCGGCGTTGAACGGCGGCTGGCTGGCGGTCCAGGGCCCGCCGGGTTCGGGCAAGACCTACCTCGGGGCGGAAGTCGTGGTCGAACTCGTTCGGCTCGGCCGCAAGGTCGGTGTCACCGCCAACAGCCATCGGGTCATCGGCCACCTGCTCGACTCGGTCGCCGAGCGGGCAGAGGAGCACGGCGTCCCGGTCAGGATCGGCCAGAAGCCGGACCGCTCGGGCGACTGCACCTCGGACGCCGCCGAGCCGTACGAGGACTACGGCGATCTGCTCGCCGCGCTCGGTTCGGGCGAGGTGAACGTGGTCGGGGGCACGGCCTGGCTGTGGTCGCGGCCGGAGTTCGCGGAGTCGCTCGACGTCCTGGTGGTCGACGAAGCCGGCCAGCTCTCGCTCGCCAATGCCGTGGCAGTCTCACCGGCAGCCCGGAACCTCGTTCTTCTGGGCGATCCGCAGCAGCTCGACCAGCCACTGCAGGGGACCCATCCGCCCGGCGCGGAGGCCTCGGCCCTGGGCCACATCCTGGACCGCAAGTCGACGATGCCGCCGGAGATGGGCCTCTTCCTCGAGCGAACCCGGCGGCTGCACCCGGACCTGTGCCGGTTCACCTCGGAGGCCTTCTACGAGAGCCGCCTCGCGTCGGAGCCGTGGCTGGCGCACCAGAATCTGGCGGGGTCGGGCGTGCTGGACGGGACGGGCGTGCGGTTCGTGGCTGTGACCCACGAGGGCAACCGAAACGACTCGCCCGAGGAAGCGGTTGTCGTCGCGGGGCTCATTGGCGAGCTGATGGCGGCTGGCGGGACGTGGACGGACGGCGAAGGCCGCCGCCACGAGCTATCGCTGGACGACGTGCTCGTGGTCGCCCCGTACAA
This sequence comes from Candidatus Limnocylindrales bacterium, assembly GCA_050010635.1. Classification (GTDB taxonomy): domain Bacteria; phylum Chloroflexota; class Limnocylindria; order Limnocylindrales; family CSP1-4; genus Fen-1039. Next base: position 132,968 of record JBEKKR010000004.1, on the reverse strand, counting down.
CGCCCAAGTGGCCGAGATCGCTCGAGCCCTCCACGGAGTCCGCGCCGGCACGGTGGACAAGTTCCAGGGCCAGGAGGCGCCGGTCTCGCTCTACTCGATGGCCACTTCCAGCCCGGAGGATGCGCCGCGCGGCATGGAGTTTCTCTACAGCCTGAACCGCCTGAACGTGGCCACTTCTCGCGCCCGCTGCCTTGCGGTCGTCGTCGCCAACCCCGCCCTGATCCGCGTCCGGGCCCGCACCCCCCGCCAGATGCAACTCGCCAACGCCCTCTGCCGCTTCATCGAGCTGGCGAGGGACGGGTAGGCGGTATCACTTCGATCTCAGCGGCGCGACCATTGCCCGGCCGGTGACGCCGGGACGCTGCCGGTCGACGACCTTCGGCACTAGGCAGCCGCTCCGCCCAAGATGACGCTGCCGCCACACGGAAGGTTTCTAATCGTGGCCCGCGCTTCGGCCGTTGGGACCGCGCCGAGCCATTGGCGAGACCGATCCGTGCGGTGCGAGCGAGGGTATGCCTTGGGTCGGCGCCAAGCCGCCGGCCAGCCCCTCTGCCACATGTACTGAGGTGGGGCACGTGCGCCCAACATCAGTCCGACATCGAGGGAGCGAATCATGAGCTACAACCCGGGCCAGGCTGAGATCACGTGCCCCAACTGTGGCAACCAAACCCCCGCCGGTGCCAGCTTCTGTCCGGCCTGTGGCCGGGTCATGAACACGACGCAGGCGCCCTCATTGACTTCTCCCGCTGCGCCGCCACCGTTACCGCCCACGTTCACTCCCGGATACACGCAGCCGCAGGGCTACGGCCAGCCGCAGGGCTACGGCCAGCCGCCAGCCCAGCAACCTCAAGGCTACGGTCCGGTCCCCGGTTATCCCGCCGGCTATGGCTACGCACCGACACCCGCCCGCCGCAACTCGATGCCCATCTACGTGGCACTGGGCCTGATCGGGCTCGTCGCAGTCATCGTCGTGGGCGTGGTGCTTTTATCCTCGGCCGGTGGCCCCCATGCCACGTCTGGCGCGTCCGCCATCGCGCTTGCCACGGTGACCGCGACCCCGACCCTGGCCCCAACGCCTACGCCGGAGATCGTCTACGTCACTCCAGTTCCAACGTTGGTGCCAACTCCGTTTGGCACCCCCTGGCAAGTCTTCAGCGCCTATGAGACGGCTGAGCACGCAAAGCAGGTCGCCGACAATCAAGCTTGGAACGCCGCGAACAATGGGTCGACAACCTATGCCGCTGCGACGAAGGTGAAGGCGGATGCCCAAGCCGATCTGGGTTGGCTCAGTGCCCACCCACCCATGGACTGCTACTCGGTCTTCTACAACGACCTGATCCTGTACGACAATGCGGACATCAAGGGAATGGATGATTGGTTCGCGGGCAAGTACACCACCGTGAACAAGGTCGACCTGCCCGCAATCAACGCCATATGGAATCGTCTTGAAGGCGAATCTTCGGACGCCGATTCGGTTTGCAGCTAGCGAAGGCTCGTCGACGAAGTGGTCGGCCGCCGTCCCGTTGCTGGAGTGGCCGCTCAGAGGCGAGGAGGCCGAGAGCCATGCGCATGACGGACCTGAAGGCCGGCTGGGCGATCCTCAGCAATGACGGGCACCGCTTTGGCACGGTCCAGAGTGTGGGCCAGAACTACATCCTCGCGGCGAAAGCCGGTCTCGCCGGCCATCTCTACGTTCCCGCGACTCACGTGGCCAATGTCGAACATGAGGTGGTGTACCTCAATCTCTCGAAACGCGAGGCCGATGAGATGGGCTGGGAGCAGCCGCCAAGGGATCAGGACGCGCCGGAGACGTCGCCAGAAACGGACCTGCACAGGCACGTCTGACCGAGCTGCCCGCGGCACAGAGCGCCGCCGGAGGCCTCAGGTTCGGATCGCCGCGACCTAGCCCTCTAGGAGCGCCTTGCGCCGCCGGCGGCGCAAGGGCCGCTGCGTTACGCCCTCCTTCCGCGACCGGCGAGGGTTGCCGGGAGCCAGTCGCAGTCCCTACACTGTTCGCACCGAGGAGGAAGTCGTAGTGGCTGCTACCAACCCGGATGATGCCGTTCTCAGTGGCTGGCTCGCCACGATGCCTCGGGAGGCCCGCAGCAAGATCCTGGCCATTGCCACCCCCACTTCCTTCCCGGGGGGCACCGAGATCATGCGCGAGGGTGACCGCGTGGCCTGGTTTGGCGTCGTTGCCTCCGGTCGGATTGCGCTTCAGCTCGGCGTCTCAGGGCGAGGCCAGGTCACGCTCGAGACGGCAGAGGTCGGCGAGGTCTTCGGGCTCTCCGCCCTCGTGCCGCCGCACCGGGCGACGACAACGGTGACCGCAGTCGGTGACGTTCACGCGCTGGCCGTTGATGCCTCCGCGATACGGTCGCTGTTCGAACAAGATTGCGAGTTCGCGGCGTCGGTCTACTTTGCCGTGGCCCGAGCGCTCCTTGGACGACTGGACGCGGCGCACGAGGCGCTCATTGACCTCTCGGGCGGCGCAAGCTCTCCCGTTCCATAGTCGGGCCCGCACCCGCTGACATTCAGTCCAATCCGACGATGGTGTGGCAGACCGCGGCCAACGCGCGGGCTTTGACGATCTACAACGGGCTTGCCACTGGCGGCGGCGCGATGTGCCTGTGGATCACGGCGGTCAACGCGGCCGGCCAGTCCGCGCAGGTTCCCGCCGTCGGTCAAACGTAGGCGGTCCCGACAGACTTCCTTACCCCTTCGGCAGCCGGCCGTAGAGCTCGCGGTAGATCGAAGAGCGCTCGGCGTAGAGGGCAGCCTGGGCGGGGATCGGGTCCATAACGCGCGTGTCGCCGGGGAGCGGCCACGTGGACTCGGCCGTGGACGGCGCGATGCCTGCGGCAACGGCTCCGAGCAGCGCCGCGCCCCGGGCGGAAGCGTGTTCCGTGGCCCCGAGCGTGACGGGCATGTTGAGGACGTCGGCGATGATCTGCTGCCACAGGCGGTTGACGCCGCCGCCGGCCACGACGCCGGATTTGGGCTCGAGGCCCAGGCCGCGCATGAGATCCAGGCCCTCGGCGAGGGCGAATGCCACTCCCTCCAGGACCGCCCGGGTCACCTCCGCGGGTCCGTGCCCGATCCGGAGACCCACCAGCGCGCCGGTCGCAGCCGGGTCGAAGTGGGGCGTCCGCTCGCCGCGGAGGTAGGGCAGGAAGATGACGCCGTCACTGCCGGCCGGCGCCTTCGCGGCTGCGGCGAGAAGCTCGCGGGCACCGTTCGGATCGTCCGGACGGAGCAGCCGCACGATCCAATCGAGCGAGGCCGCCGCCGACAGGGTGGCGGCCATGACGCACCACTGGCCGGGAACCACGTGGCACAGGCCGTGGAGGCGGCCCTCCACGTCGGCCATCGGCTTCGTGACCGGAGCCAGGACCTGGCCGCCCGTGCCCAACGAGACGAGCACCGTGCCGTGGGCATCCTCCTCGCGGGCAAGTCCAAGGCCGAGCGCTGCCGCGGGCGCATCGGCGCCGCCGACGGCGACGGCGATCCCGGTCGGGAGCCCAAGCGCCCGAGCTGCGTCCTCGCGCAAGGCGCCGGCCGATGCCTCCGATTCGGTCAGCGGCGCCAGCCGGCCGCGATCGATCTCCAGGCGGTTGCAGACCTCGTCGGACCAGGTTCGGGCTCGCAGGTCGAACAGCAGCGTGGCGGAGGCATCCGAGACATCGCTGGCCACCTCGCCCGTCAGGCGTGCTCGAAGCGCATCCTTCGGCTGGACTATCCAGCGCGTCCTGGCCATGACCTCGGGCTCGTTGCGGGCGACCCACATGATCTTCGGCGCGGTGAAGCTGACGCTCGAGCGGTTGCCGGTGATGGCCACGAGATCGGCTCGCGGGATGCGCTGCTCGATCTCGGCAGCCTCCGCCTCGGCTCGCCCGTCCGACCACATCAGCGCCGGCCTGACCGCCGACCCGTTCGCATCGAGGAATACGGCGCTGTGCATCTGGCCGCTCAGCCCGATAGCTTCGACGCTTGTGCCGCGAAGGGCCGGACGGGCCAGCATCTCGGACATGGCCGCGCGAAGGGCGTCCCACCAGCGATCGGGGTTCTGCTCGGCATACCCGGCTTGACGCGATTCGGTTGGGTAGGAGGCCATTGTCACGCCGAGCGACTCACCGGCCTCGTCCAGCGCCAGGAGCTTGACCCTCGACGACCCCAGGTCTATCCCAATCGAGACGCGCACCCAGACCTCCAACATTGTGGGCTCGAACGCCGCATGCCCCCACTTCCCCGGCGCATTAGCTTAGCGCTCGACGCCTTTCGGCGATTCGCGGGTAAGGTATCGAAAGGGTTGCAGGTCGCGGGTCGGGAGGCGCCTCGAATGGTTCTGCCGCAGGAATGGTTGCTCGCGGACGGCCGAATTCGCGTCGCCGCCGCCCGGGCCGACGAGCTGCCGGTCGCGGCCGGGATTCTCGACGAAGCGTCGGCGTGGCTGGCGAGCCGGGGTCTCGACTGCTGGCCGAGGCCCCTCTCCGTGGCGGTGCTCGAAGCCGGCCTGGCCCTCGGCCCGACCTACCTGGCCTGGGACGGCCCGACCGCGGTCGGCACCTTCAGCCTCCACCGGACGGACGTCAGGTTCTGGGGAGAGCGGCCGGACGAACCGCCGGGGCACGCGCGGTACCTGCACAAGCTGGCGATCCTCCGGAGCCATCCCGGCCTGGGGCGGGAGCTGCTCGGGCTCGCCGAAATCCTTGCCCGAGATGGCGGCGCGGTCTGCCTGCGGCTCGACTGCGTGGCCGGTAACCCCGCGATCCGGGCCTACTACGAGGGGGCCGGCTTCGAATACCGGGGCGAGGTGAGCGGCCCGGCCTTTGACGTGCCGTATGCCCTGTACGAGAAGTTGCTGAGGTAGCGGGCGGCGCCCCCGCCGCGCCCGACGACTGAATCAATGCGTCCGGGCCACCCATGGATTGTGCAAACCGGTCACTAGAGGTCGAGTGTCGACCCGAGACCGCGAGCCTACGGGCGGGACGGCGGGAATTCAGTGCTCAGCCAGTAGACGTTTGGTGGCGTCGTCGTCGCGGATCGGTTGTCGTTCGGGACGCACTGCCCGCGCGGGAGGCAGCCGCGGCCTTCGAGGGCGGCTCGCCACTCAGGCGCTGTCCATCGGAGACCGGGCAGGCGCCGGCACGCTCGGTGGCGACGATGGCGCGCAACAGGGCAACGAGCCTCACGGCCTGGCTGGAGTCGGAGTCGGGCGTTGAGCTGGGCAGTCTCTCCGTTGCGGTTCGGGCGCGGCCGGCAGTCGGAATACGAAGACCGGGGGTCGGAGCTTGCGGCATCATGGGATTCCTCCTTCACGGCCGGGTCCTTGGGACGAATTCGAGCCCAGGCTAGGGAGTCGCTGCCCGCGCGTCAGTGGAGGGACGGATGCATTTGGGTGGCGCGAAGGATTCCCTTTGGGCGCCGCCGATATCCGACCGCAACCCACCAGCCCAACTTCGGCGCTCGCCGATTCACCGTCGTGCCGGCGGCACCATCAGTGGCCGAACGAGGCGAGTGCGATGGCGGAGCTGCTGCCCGAGAAGGCCACGACCGCGCCGCTGTCGTTGACCGCGACGCTGCCCCCGGAGACCTGGAGCGTGCCGACCTCGGGCGGCAACGCTGCCAGGTTGATCCCCGGTGTCGCGGCGTCCACCGTGCCGAGCCAGGGATGGCCGGTCGAATCCGCGCCGAGGACCACGGCACCGTCGCCGAGGGTGGCAATCGAGAAGACGCTGCCGGCCCGGACCAGGCTGGCCGCCGAGCTGCTTGGGTACCACCACAGGCCGTCCTTCGCCCCGATCAGCACGCCGCCCGAGTTCGCACCGGCGGCCGTCGGGGCATCGGCCGGTCCGGGGCCGGTCGCCTGCCAGGAGGCCCCGTCGTCCATCGACTCGTACAGGATGCCAGCCGACCAGCCGACCAGGCGACCGGTCGAATCGAACGCAAGCGGCGCGACCGTCGAAGGCCTGGAGGTCCAGCTCGCGCCCGAATCCGTGCTCGTATACAGCGTCTCGGGGTAGTAGGCGAAGAGAGCGTGGGCCCGGGCCGGATCGAAGGACAGCCATGCCGGGTTCTCCGCCGCGCCGCCGGGAAGTGCGCCGGCGGACCAGGTCACGCCACCGTCTGCGGTCGCGAACCGCCCGACCCCGCAATACGCACCCAGCCCCGCCACGTAGGCGCTGGCCGATGATGGGTCGCCGGCAATGAGGTCCGTGTGGCCGGCCTGCTGCCCGATCCAGGTCGTCTGGCCGTGCCAGTCGATCACGCCGAAGACGTCGGCCTGGCATTGTTTGTCCGACGAATGCCAGAGGGGCGACGGCGCGAAGGCCACGATCATCGTCCGTTGGGTCGACCCGACGTGGACGTCGACGCCGTCGATGGACCCCTGGACGAGCGAGAGGCCCGAGATGGTCAGGGGCGAAGCCGGGTCGCTCGTCGGGTCGCCGGCGACTATCGGGCTCGAACGGACGCCGAGCACGCTGGCCAGCGCCACCAGCAGGCTCAGGACGACCAACGCCAGGAAGGCATTGAAGACGAATCGCCAGCCGGAGGCCCGCGCCAGTCGCGTCCGTTCGGCCGAAGCCACCTCGGCCCCGCGGAGGTCCTGCTGGAGTCGCATCCGCAGCGGCAGCGGCGCCGGCTCTCCGGGATCCCGGGCTTCGTAGAGAGTCCGCAGTTGCGCCTCGGTGTCGCCGGCGGGCGGCGCGACGGCATCGCTCGCGCCCAGCCGGGCTTCCAGGGTTCCCATGGCCTCCGCCGTTGCCTTCGCGGTCGCGTCGGCGTCCACGGCGAGCGGCCCGATCCCTTGCCACGGCCCCAATCCGCGAGCCAGCGCGATCTGCAGCCGCGGCCCGAGTCCCGCCATAGCCGCCTCGAGCGGTCCCAGCACGACGACGTCCAGGCCCTCACCCGATTGCCTCGATCGAACGGCCGCCTGCAGGTCCGAGTCGAAACGGCGGCGGAAGGCTTCGTCGACCGCTTCCGGCGATGGATCGCTGGCCGTCAGCCAGGTCGACATGGTCGTGCCGCGGAGGACGGCACCGGCCTCGATCGGATCGTCGAGGACCATCACAGCAAGCCGGTATCCGTCCGATAGGTTCCGGGCCAGGTAGTCGTGGAAGTTGTCCGCGCCGAGGGAGGTCCCTGCTGTCTCAACGCGTCGGTGGGAGTTCCATCGGGGCATTGCCGCTTCCGCTTCCCGCTCTGAGCCGGTCCGTCCGGAGGGTCTGGGTGACCTCGGAACGGAACGATAAGCCCGCGACTACTCTATCGCGTCCGCATCAGCCTACAGGCGCAACGTCTGAGGAGCCCGCCCGTTCGGGCAAGTGAGACGATCGCGCGCAACGCGCCGGGAATCGAACCGCGGCCACCCTGGGGCGGCCGCGGTCGAATGAGCGATCGAGGTCAGGCCGCCAGGTCGCGCCTCTCGAAGGCGATGACGGAGACGACCAGGAATACCAGGGCGACGGCCGCAAGGACGCCCGCGTCGGCGAGGTCGAGGCCGTTGCGGAGCGGATCGCCGCCCATGTAGTAGCGGAAGAGCGAGAGTGGCCTGACCATGCCCAGGCTGTCGACGATGTTGGCGAGGGCGTCGACCAGGTACATCACGACCATAAGGGCCACGGCAATGCCGATCGAGGCGCCGCGGTTGCCGGTGAAGGCCGAGATCGACAGGGCGATGGCGCCGAAGTCGAGGCCGATCAGGACCATCATCACGAGCGCGGCCGCCAGCTTGTCCCCGGGCAGGACGCTGGCGCTGGCCGCGGCTCCGACGATGGCAAAGACCCAGACCACTACCGCCGAGACGACGCAGCCCAGGACGACCGCCAGGGTCTTCTCCAGGACCAGCCGCCGCCGCGAGACGGGGTAGGAGAGCAGCACGTCGATCGTGCCGCGCGACTCCTCGGCGGCGGTGAACCCGCTGGCCATCCCCGCCGCGAACGTGACCATCAACGCCGGCAGGATCATCGAGAAGAGTTCGATGTGGAGGAATCCGATGAGAGTGCTGGCATCGCCCATGCTCGCACCGAGGAGCTTCGCCGCCGGCCCCATCTTGTCCAGGATGGAGTTCAGGTCGACGATCTTGGCGTAGGTTGGGAACAGGAGGGCGAAGTAGCCGGTCATCGCGCCCATGCCGAGGGCGACCCAGAACGTGGGCCAGCGCAGGTCGCGGACCGTCTTGGTGAAGACGTTACGCAGCAGCATGGCGCGCCTCCTCCCCGGCGACTCCATCGCCGGCACCGTAGTAGGCCAGGAAGATCTCCTCGAGACTCGTCTCGATGCTCCGGAGGTTGTCGATCCGGTATCGCGCGGCCGACTTGACGAGCGCGTCCAGGCTGCCCATGACGGTGCAGCGCAGGACGCCGTCGTGGATCGTCAGGTCGCGAACGCCCGGCAGATTCGCAAACGAATCGGCCGACACGGGCTCGCCGAAGTCGATCTCCAGGCGGCGCACCGCCCTGGCCTTGAGGTCGACGATCGACTCGACGGCGAGCAGCCGGCCCTCGCGGATGATGCCGACCCGGTCGCACAGGTGCTCGACCTCGGGCAGCTGGTGGGACGAGATGAAGACCGTGCGGCCCTCGTCGCGGGCCTCTTCGCAGAGGTGCTCGAATTCGAGTTGGACGAAGGGGTCGAGGCCGGCGGTCGGCTCGTCCAGAATCAGGAGCTCGGGCCGGATCATGAAGGCGGCAACCAGCCCAACCTTCTGCTTGTTGCCGCGCGAGAGGCTCTTGATCTTCTTGGTTGGGTCGAGCTCGAGACGCTCGATCAGCTTGTCGCGGTAATCGACGTCGACTCTGCCCTGGAGGTTGGCCAGGTATGTCAGCAACTGGCGGCCGGTCAGGTCGCCGTACAGCGACAGCTCGCCCGGGACGTAGCTCGCTCGCCGGTCGATCGCGAGCCGATCGCGATGGACGTCAAGACCGAGCACGCTGGCCGACCCGCCCGTCGGCCGGATGAGGTCGAACAGGAGCCGGATCGTGGTCGATTTGCCGGCCCCGTTGGGTCCGAGGAAGCCGAAGATCTGGCCAGTCTCAACGACCAGGTCGACGTCGATGATGCCGCGCGAGCGGCCGTACCACTTCGTGAGCTTGTGAGTCTCGATTGCGGCCGTCATCAGGGGGCCTCCTTTCGGACCGTTGGACGTTCAACCTCCCATCGATCGAAGAGCTTGGGCAGCTCACGTTCCAAGAACGCGTACATGTCGCGAACCTCCTGCAATGGTTCCGGGTTGCCTTCCGCGGGGAGCAGCTCGAGGCCGTCGCTGGCCAGCTCCTGCAGTCGCTGCAGCAGCTCCAGGCGCCACAGCATCATTCGGGCCCACGCCCCCGACTTGATCACGAAGCGGTCGCGCCGATCGCCGGCACGCACGGTCCGCTCGACGAAGCGGTAGTGGATGAGCAGCTGGGTCATGTTGCTGATGGAGCCCTTGCTGGCCTGGAGGGTCTCGGCCAGGTCCGAGGCCGTCGGGCCGTCTGCCGGGCCCAGCAGGATGGCCCCGAGCACGCGTCCGGCCATGCGGGGCAGGTGCATCGAGTCGAAGACCAGGCCGATCTCCTCGACGAACCTCTCCGCGGAGATACGAGAGTGCCGAGTCTCGCCGGTTCGTTCCAACAGATCGTCCACGTAGCCTCCTCTGGGAGACCTCCCATGCCGCGGCCGGCGGTGCCGGTCGAGTGGATTTGGGGAGGCTAGAACTTTCGGCAAGTTCAGTCAATACTGAACTTAGTATGGCAACACGAACTCAGGCTGGGCCAGTGGGCCCGACCGGGCCATCTTTCGGTGGGCCGGGCCGGCAATCGGCCTTTGGGATGACACGCGGTCCGGCCGTAAGTAGGACGCCGGTCGAGGCGCGCGAGCCGCATAATCGCGGGCATGGCACTCATCGAGACCGTCGGTCTGACCAAGCACTTCGGTTCGGTCAAGGCTCTCGAGAAGCTCGACCTCTCTGTGGAGCCCGGGATCATCGGCTTGGTCGGGGCCAACGGCGCCGGGAAGAGCACGCTCCTGAAGATCCTGCTGGGGCTGCTTGCCCCCACCAGCGGGAGCGCTTCCGTCCTGGGCATGGACTCCGTGCGCGAGACTCGCGCCATCCGCCACGTCGTCGGCTACATGCCCGAGCATGATTGCCTGCCACCGGATGTCGGCGCGACCGACTTCGTCACCCACATGGCCCGCATCTCCGGGCTACCGCGAACGGCGGCGCGTGAGAGAACCGCCGAGGTCCTGCGCCACGTTGGGTTGTACGAGGAGCGCTACCGCCAGATCGGCGGCTACTCCACCGGCATGAAGCAACGGGTCAAGCTGGCCCAGGCCCTCGTCCACGACCCCAAGGTGCTGCTCCTCGACGAGCCGACGAACGGCCTGGACCCCTCCGGCCGCGACGAGATGCTCGACCTGATCAAGCGAACAGGCACCGATTTCGGGATCACCGTCGTGGTCGCCTCCCATCTGCTCGGCGAGATCGAGCAGGTCTGCACGTTCTTGCTCGCGATCGACGACGGCCACCTTCTGCAGGCCGCGCCGATCTCCTTCTTCACCCAGCGGACGCCCGTCCTGGCCGTCGAGGTCGAGGAAGGGGCGGACCGGCTCGCGGCCGCGCTCTCCGCCCGAGGCGCGCGCGCCCAGCTCTACGGGACCGGCGTCCTGGTTGCCATCGAAAGCGACGCCATCTACGACGCGGTCCGGGACGCTGTTGCGGACCTGGCCCTGCCGCTGGTCCGCATCCAGCAGGAGCGCGGCCGGCTCGAAGACCTCTTCCGCGACGCCGCCCCAACCGCCGGGAGCCCCCAATGAACGCCCTAAACCCCGCCGCCAGCTCGGCGACCGGCAGCATCTACGACCTCGGCTACCGCCACTACGAGGGCAAGCGAAACGGTCGTGCCTACGCAATGTGGTCGCTGTTCGTCGAAAGCTTCCGTGGCGTCTGGGGCTTCGGCCGGCCGATGACCGCCAAGGCGGCCCCGTTCATCCTCGCCGGCCTGTACGCGCTGCCGGCTGCGATCCAGCTCGCGTTCTCGTCCACGATCTCGCAACAGATGAACAGCACTGAAGAGATGGGCCTGTTCGCCTACGGCAACTACTTCCAGCGGCTGAGCTTCTTCATCATCCTGTTCTGCGTGGCCCAGGCTCCAGAGCTGGTCTGCCGCGATCAGCGCTACCAGGTACTGCCGCTCTACTTCACGAGGGCCATGGGCCGGAGCGAATACGCCCTGGCCAGACTCGCTTCATTGGCCGCGGCCATGTTCCTGCTGCTGCTCGTGCCCACGGCCGGCCTCTTCGTCGGCGACGTGCTGATGAAGCCGGACACTTTCAAGGCGATCGGCGACGAGCTGCCGAAGGCGCTGCCTTCGCTGCCGGCCAACGCGCTCGTCTCCATCTGTCTGGCCTCACTCTCGCTGGCCATCTCCTCCTTCTCGCCGCGCCGGGCGTATTCGGCCATCGGCATCGTGGCCTACACGCTGCTCATGGAGGCGATCCCGGCGGCCATCTACTCGGTCGGCCAGAATGCCGGCTGGGACTGGGCGGACAAGCTATTCGCCTTGACGCCGCTCACGTCCCTCATGGGCGGGGTGTTCTGGTTCTTCGGTGAGCCGCTCACTCGCCAGGACTTCAACGGCTCTCTCACGAGCGGCGAATACCTGATCGCAGCGGTGGCGAGCTTCGTGGTGGCGACCTCGGTCCTGCTGTTCCGCTACCGGAGGATGCCCGCATGACGGCGCAACCGGCCCCGAACCTCCGCGAAGGATCTCCGGCTCCCGCGCCCGCGCCGGCGGGGGCCGTCGCCCCGACAATCCAACTCTCGCATGCGGCCCGCTGGTACGGCAACGTGGTCGCGGTCAACGACGTCAGCTTCACACTCGGCGCCGGAGTGACCGGCCTGCTCGGCCCCAACGGAGCCGGCAAGACGACCGTCCTGCATATGCTGGCGGGCTTCCTGGCGCCCTCCGCCGGCGAGGTCCTGGTCCTCGGCCGCAGCCCGCACCGCGATCCCTCGGTTTACCGCCAGATCGGGCTCGTCCCGGAGCGGGAGGCCGTCTACTCGTTCCTGACCGGATTCGATTACGTGAGGTTCAATGCCCGGCTGCAGGGGATGCGAAACGCGGACCTGGCCGCCCGCCACACGATCGAACTGGTGGGCATGGAAGACTCCATGGACCGCCAGATCGGGACGTACTCCAAGGGGATGCGGCAGCGTATCAAGGTGGCCGGATCGCTCGTCCACGACCCCCAGGTGCTCCTGCTGGACGAGCCCTTCAACGGCATGGATCCCCGCAACCGCATCTCAATGATGGATCTCCTCGGGACGCTGGCGGAGCAGGGCCGCACCATCCTCTTCTCGTCGCACATCCTCGAGGAGGTCGAGCGCGTCGGGACGGAGATCCTGGTGATGGTGTCGGGCCGCCTCGCAGCCTCGGGCGACTTCCGGGCAATTCGAACCCTGATGACCGACCGGCCGCACAGCATCACCGTCCGATCGAGCGACGATCGACGCCTGGCCATCAGCCTCATGGCCGAGCCGTCGGTCTTCGCGGTCGAGTTGACCCCGAATGGGATCACGGTGCAGACGGCCCACCTGACGGCCTTCCGCCGTCTGCTGGCCGCCGTCAGCCGAGCCGCGAGCGTTCGGCTGTTCGAGGTCGTTCCGGCGGACGAGTCGCTCGAGAGCGTCTTCGACTACCTGGTGCGTCGATGAGCGGGGAGGGGCCGGTGAGCCCGATTGCCGCCATCCCGGAGATCATGCGGGTCACGTTCCGACAGCTGCTCGGCCGCCGCCGGACGCTGCTGCTCGTGCTGCTCGCGGCGCTGCCGGTGCTGCTGGCCGTCGCCTTCCGCCTGGGAGGCCAGACCGATGTAGAGCGGTTCACCCGCCGCATCTTCGACACGGTCTCGATGACGATTCTGCTGCCTCTCGTCGCGATCCTGTTCGGCTCGGGCGCCTTCGGTGCCGAGATCGACGACGGCACGGTCGTCTACTTGCTGGCGAAGCCGGTCCCGCGCTGGATGGTGATCGCGGCGAAGGCGCTCAGCGCGACGGCGATGGCCGTTCTGCTGACAGGCGCCTCGACGGCCCTGGCCGGTTTCATCGACCTCGTCCCGGCCGGAAACGACGGCGTCCTTGCGACCGAGGCCCAGATCCTGGCCATGATCGTGGGCTCGGCCTGCTACGTCTCGCTGTTCCTCGCGCTCAGCCTCTTCACCCGCCGGGCCCTGGTGATCGGTATCGGCTACATGCTGGTCTGGGAGGGCGCCCTCTCGTTCCTGCTGCCCGGCATCGCCAACCTGTCGATCCGCCAGTACGCCCTGGGCGCCTCGGCCGCGATCTTCCAGCTGCCCGTCCAGGAGGCGCGCCTCTCCGCGGAGACGGCCTTCATCCTGTCTGCGGTGCTCGTGGCAGCCGCCCTGGTCGTCGCCACGTGGAAGCTGATGCGCTTCGAGCTACCGGGCGGCAGCGACTGAGGTGGCGCGCGCCGGCGGGGGACTTCCGGAGCGAGTGAGGCGCTCCTGGGACGCCGACCCGGTGCGGCTGGGCCTGGCCTGGGTCCTCGTGGTCGCCTGGGCCGGGTTGATATTCGCCCTATCGGCGACGCCCAACCTCCGCTTCGTCCAGGCAGATGCCATCGACTTCGTTGTGCGGAAGGCCGGCCATATGGCCGCCTTCGGCATCCTGGCGGTGCTCCTCTGGAGAGCCGTTTCGTACTCGAGGCCTCGCGGCGCCGTCGCGGTCAGCCTGGCTCTGACGATCCTCTATGCCGTGTCGGACGAGTTCCACCAGTCGTTCACCGCCGGCCGCCACGCCTCGCCCGTGGACGTCGCGATCGACTCGGCCGGGGCGGCGATCGCCCTCCTGGCGTTGACCGTCTGGCTCCGTCTCCGGTCGCGCCGAACCGGCTGAAGTCCGGCGGGCTTCGCCAAGGAGAGGCGGCGCCTATTCCTCCGCGACCGGCAGTCCCAGGATGTTGAAACCGCCGTCGACGTAGATGACCTCGCCCGTGGTCTGGCCGGAGAGGGGGCTGGCCAGGTATACGGCCGTGCCGGCCACGTCCTCGATGGTGATGTGCGAGCGCAGCGGCGCGACTTCCGCGAAGCCCCCGTACATCAGCTTGAACCCGGCGATACCGTGGGCCGAGAGGGTCCGGACCGGCCCGGCGCTGATGGCGTTGACGCGGATGCCGCTGGGGCCCAGGTCGGCGGCCAGGTAGCGAGTGGACGCCTCCAGGGCGGCCTTGGCCACGCCCATGATGTTGTAGTGGGGCACGACCTTCTCGGCGCCGTAGTAGGTCATCGTCATGATCGAGGAGCCGGGCTTCATATACGGCCGAGCCTCGCGGGCCATGGCGATGAGCGAGTAGACGCTGATGTCGAAGGCGGTGTGGAAGCCGTCCCGGCTGGTCGAGCTGAAGTTGCCGGCCAGGTCTTCCTTCTCGGCATAGGCGACGGCGTGGACGAGGATGTCGAGATCGCCTTCCTTCCGATGCCAGCGCTCGAAGACCTTGCGGATCTCGTCGTCGTCGCGGACGTCGCAGGCCTCGACGAAGGTCGAGCCGATGGAGGCGGCCAGCGGCCGGACGCGCCGCTTGATCAGCGAGGCCATCGAGCTGAAGCCGACCTCGGCGCCCTGGTCGTAGAGCGCTTTGGCGATCCCCCAGGCGATCGAATGGTCATTGGCGACGCCGAACACGAGCGCCTTCTTGCCCTTGAGCAAGCCCTCGCGGACGCAGTCGTCGGCGGGGCGGGCGAGCCGGCGGGCGCGCGGCTTTGCGATGACGGTCGCGGTCGGGACTTCGACTGCCGCGGCACGCGACGCGGTGGGGCCCCGCTCCGGGGCGGTGGCCGGCTCTCCGGCGTCCGGCTGCGTCTGAATGGCGGTTTCCTGCTCGACGGACGGCGCCGTCGATCGCTTGGTGAGTTCCATGAGTCCGTCGGTCCTCCGATGTGCCGTTCCGGGATCGCTGGTCTGCGGGTCCGCTATCCCGGCGGGCCGCGGCGAGTCGGTTGGCCGGTGCCTATTCGACGCCGGCTCGTAGCATCTATCCAAACCCTGATGTAGCTCGATCGTTACTCGCGACGGAGGAGCGGCCGGACGCGCTGTGACGGCCGCCATCGGGCTGGCGCGGAGAATAGCCCGAACCATTGCGCTGCACAATCGAACCGGGCGAACGTTGCGGATTCGGCGCCGCCCGTTACGTACCGCCCGCCGGATAGCAAGCGGCCGCCGGGTCGAAACCCGGCGGCCGCGGACTGCGTGGGGCCAATTACGCCAGGAGCGCGCCGATCGCCTCGAGTGGAACGGCGTTGGACTCCGTCACGATCCCGGCCGCGGCCCGGAGCCGGGGCGCGATCGAGGCGACGTAGCTGCGGGCGATCGACTTCTTCGACTCGAGCAGGTTCGTGTCGCGAAGCAGCAGCCAGGAGCAGGTGAGCCAGACGGCCGCGTCGACCAGGTCGCAGGCGTAGTAGTCCACCTTGTCGCGCTCGGGCTGGGCCTTGAGCGCGTCGACGGCCCGCTGGTAGACGCCGGTCAGCTCGACCAGCGTGGCCTTCTCGGCGGCCATGTCGGCCGGGTACTCGGCCGCGGCCCACTCGGCGAATAGCGGATCGAGCGAGCGGTTGAGGAGCTTGCCGATGGCCGCGACTACCTGCAGTTGACTCGTGCCTTCGTAGATGTTCGTGATCCGAACGTCGCGGAAGAGCCGCTCGATGTTGAACTCGCGCATGTAGCCGACCCCGCCGTGGACCTGCATCGACTGGTAGCAGACGCGGTTGCCCATCTCGGTGGAGCAGTACTTCACCATGGGGGTCAGGGTCTCGGCCAGGGCCTGGCACTGCTTGTGGCGGGCCCGGGCGGCCGGGTCGGTTTCGGTCCCGCCCTCGCCGACGGCCTTCTCGTAGACCTTCCACAGGTCCACCCAGGTCGCCGTCTCGGCCAGGAGGGCGCGCGTTGCCTCCAGGTCCACACGCATCGAGAGAAGCAGCCGGCCGACGGCCGGCAGGACGCGGATCGGCTTGCCGAACTGGATGCGTTCCCTGGAGTAGCGATCGGCCTCGCGGTAGGCGGCCTCGGCGATGCCGAGTGCCTGGGCGGCGACCGCCAGCCGGGCCCCGTTCATCAGGTTCATGGAGTAGCGCATCAGCCCGAAGCGGCGCTTGCCGATGAGGGTGCACGGCGTGTTGTTGTACTGGATCTCGCACGTCGGGGAGGCGTGGATGCCCAGCTTGTTCTCGATGCGGCGGATCTTGACGGTCTCGTCCTTTTCCACCAGGAACATCGAGAGGCCGCGGGCGTCCGTGGAGCCTTCCTCGCTGCGGGCCAGCACGACGGAGATGTCGGCCAGGCCGTTGGTGATAAAGCGCTTGACGCCGTTGAGGTGCCACTGGCCCGTGGCTTCGTCCAGGGTTGCCTTCGTCGCGACGGCGCCCAGGTCGGAGCCGGCATCGGCTTCGGTCAGGACCATCGCGCCGGAGACCTCGCCGCGCGAGAAGCGGGGCAGGACGCGGGCCTTCGTCTCGGGATCGCCGTACTCGTCGATCATCGAGGCGATCTCCTGGAGACCGTACACGGTCATAAGGCCGCTCTCGGCCCGGGCCACCACCTCGACCATCATTTGATAGATGGACTCGGGCAGGTTCAGGCCGCCGAACTCCCGCGGCAGCATCGCCCCGAAGAGCTCGGCCTGCCGGAGGGCCTCGATGGCGTCCAGGGTCGCGGCGGCGTACGTGACGACGCCGCTGTCGAAGTGGGCGCCCTCCTCGTCCGCCTCGCCGGCCCGGGGAGCGATCCGCTCGCCGCAGATCTCGCCTAGGACGTCCAACACGATCCGGTAGTTGTCCTTGGCGTCGGCGTAGTTGCGCGGCGCGCCGGGGTAGATCGCGGCCTCGGAGTAACTCTTCTCCTTGAGCTCGAGGGCCTCGCGGAGGTCGATCTGCTGGAGACGGAACTGGAGGTCCGGGTTGTCGAGGAAGAAGTTCTCGCTCATTCGACGTCTCCCTGGTCGGTGGGGCGCTCGGCCGCATCGGACTCGCCAAGCGAGCGCTCGCGCAGGGACTTGATGATCATCGGCAGGACTTCGCCGACGTCTCCGACGATGCGGTAATGGGCGATCTGGAACATGGGCGCGTTCGGGTCCGTGTTGATGGCGATGATCTTTGACGACTGGTCCATGCCGGCCCGGTGCTGGATCGCGCCCGAGATGCCGGCCGCGATGTAGAGGCGCGGCCGGACCGTGGTGCCGGTCTGGCCGACCTGGTGGGCTCGGTCGATCATGCCGGCGTCGACGGCGGCACGTGAAGCGCCGACCTCGCCGCCCAGCAGGTTCGCCAGGTCGCGCAGGAGGGCGAATTCCTCGGCCCCGTCTACGCCGGCACCGCCGGCCACGATGACCGGGGCGTCCTTGAGCTTGACCGTGGACTTGCGGACCTGGCGGCTCAGGACCTCCAGGGCGAAGTCGCCGGGCTCGAACGCCGGCGTGACCTTCTCCACGACCCCGGTCCGGCTCGCGTCGGCGGCCGGCTTGCGCATGACGCCTTCGCGGACGGTGGCCATCTGCGGCCGCGTCCTGGGGTTGACGATTGTGGCGATCAGGTTGCCGCCGAAGGCCGGCCGGATCTGGTAGAGCAGATCCTTGTAGGTCTTGTCTTCCTTCTTGAGGTAGTAGTCGCCGATCTGGAGGTCCGTGCAATCGGCCGTCAGGCCGCAGCGCAGGGCGCTGGCGACGCGTGGCGCGAAGTCGCGGCCGTTGGGTGTCCCGCCGACCAGGAAGATCTCGGGCCCCCTGCGCTGGGCTTCCGCAATCGCCACGCGGGCGTACGGCAGCGTCCGGTACAGGGCCAGCTCCGGGTGGTCCGCCAGCAGGACCCGGTCGGCGCCGTGGTGGATCACATCCTGGGCCAGCGCGTCGGCGTTGTGGCCGCACAGCAGACCGACGACCTCGTAGTCCAGCTGGTCGCCCAGCTCGCGGGCCTTGCCCGTCAGTTCGAGGCTGACATCGGCGATGCGATCGTCGGTGTGCTCGATGAATACCCAGATGCTCTTTCGCTCTGCCATCTCGCGCCTACCCGACGATGTATTCATGGACCAGCTCGGCCACCATCGCCGCGATTGCCTCGGGCGTGGGCGCGATGGTCTTGCTCTCGGTGCTCTCGAGGACCACGAAGTTGATCTTGTGGACCTGCGTGGGAGAGCCCGCCAGCCCGATGCTCCCCTCGGTCGCGCCGATGTCCTCGGCCGTCCAGACGGGGATCTTCAGGTCGTGTTCGGTCAGGAAGGCCTCGAGGGCCTCGTCCGTCTCGAACTCGGGCCACTGCGTCCGCAGGGCCGCGTACTCGCCGGGGGCGGCGGAGAGCTTGCGTTCCATCTGGCGCCGGACCGAGGCGGGGCGGGGCGTGTTGGCCGAGCCGACGACGGTGAGAAGGCAGGGGAGCGTGCAGCGGACGATCTCCGAACCGGAGTCCAGCGCCCGCTGGGCCGTGATCTTGCCGTCGGCGATATCGATGATCTGCTCGGCGTAGGTGATTTGCGGGATGCCGAGCTTCTCGGCCGTCTGCGGCCCGACCTGGGCGGTGTCGCCGTCGATAGCCTGCCGGCCGGCCAGGACGAGGTCGAAGTGGTCCAGCTTCTGCACCGCGAGCTGGAGGGCGTAGGAAGTGGCCAGGGTGTCCGCGCCGGCGAACTTGCGGTCCGTCAGCAGGACCACCTTGTCCGCGCCCCGGAAGAGGGATTCGCGCAGGATGTTGGCCGCCTTGGGCGGACCCATCGTGATGACGGTCACGGTGCCGCCGTGCCGCCCCTTGATCTCGAGAGCCATCTCGAGAGCGTTGAGGTCCTCCGGGTTGAAGATGGCCGGCAGGGCACCGCGGTTCATGGTGCCGTCCTTGGTCATCACCTCGCCGGTGAGGTTGTGCGTGTCGGGCACCTGCTTTACCAGGACCACGCTGTGGATCGGTCTTGCTTCGGTCATCCAAGTCTCCGGAGATCGCCCGGCAACGCCTGGCGGATGGTGTCGAGGCTTTCCCGGATCGGTCGCCGCCGGGATGGCGTGGAACCAGCAGGGGCGCAGGTGCGGTTCCGGTGAAGGATACCCCGATGGCGGTGCCGGTCGTCGGGTCTGCCGGCGGCCTCTGGGCGGGCGGCGCTAGACTAGGGCTAATACAGGCTGCGCCCTGCTGCGAGCGCGCGGCTCGGGGCGGCTCGGCCTCACAGGTGCACGACCCAGGAGGGCGTTCGGATGACCGCGACGTCTGAGCCCCGGCTCAAGATCACCTACGCCACGCTCCGCAACGACAACGAGCAGTTGCACGCCTCGTACGATGCCGGCCTGGCGACGGCCCGAGGCGAGCTGGGGGCCACCCACGGCCTCTTCATCGACGGCCAGTGGCGGCCCGCCGCGGCCACCTTCGAGAAGCGCTCGCCGAACGACGGCTCGCTCGTGGGCAAGTTCGGTGCCGGCACGCGCAAGGACGTGAGAGATGCGATCGCCGCAGCCCGCGCTGCCGCCCCAGCCTGGGCTCGGACGCCCTGGCTGGAACGGATCGCGATCATGCGCCGCATGGCCGACATGATCAGCGAGCGGCAGATGGAGCTGGCCGCGCTGATGGCCATCGAGGTCGGCAAGAACCGGCTCGAGGCCCTCGGCGACGTCGAGGAGGCGGCAGACCTGATCCGTTACTACTGCGACCAGATGCAGGCCAACGACGGCTTCGACCGCCCCATGGGCAACCTTGGCGATCCAACGGTCCACACCCGATCGGTCCTCAAGCCGCAAGGCGTCTGGGCGGTGATCAGCCCCTTCAACTTCCCGATGGCCCTGTCGGGCGGACCGTCCGGCGGCGCGCTCGTGGCCGGCAACGCGGTCGTCTACAAGCCCTCCAGTGACGCGCCCCTGTGCGGCGTCAAGCTGGCCGAGATCGCGGATCTGGCCGGGCTGCCGCATGGGGTCTTCAACATGATCAGCGGCCCCGGAGCGACGGTCGGCGCCGAGCTGCAGGAGAACGAAGGCGTCGACGGCCTGCTCTTCACCGGTTCGTACGAGATCGGCTTCAACGGCGTCTTCAAGACATTCAGCAAGCAGTTCCCCAAGCCGGTCGTTGTCGAGATGGGCGGCAAGAACCCGGCCATCGTCAGCGCCCGGGCCGACCTCGAAGAGGCGGCCGAAGGCGTCATGCGCTCGGCGTTCGGCTACGGCGGCCAGAAGTGCTCGGCCTGCAGCCGCGTCTACGTCCAGGCCCCCGTGTACGAGGCATTCCTCGAGGCGCTGGTCGCCAAGACGAAGGGCATCACCGTCGGCGATCCGACCGACCGCAAGGTCTGGCTCGGCCCGCTGGTCAACGCCAAGGCCAAGGCCAAGTACGAGGCCGCGATTGCCGAGGCCAAGCGCGACGGGCGGATCGTCGCCGGCGGCGAGGTCCTGACCGGCTACGGCACGGATCTCTACGTCGCCCCGACGATCGTGGCGGATCTTCCGGCGGGCCACCGGATCTGGCGCGAGGAGCTGTTCGTGCCGGTGGTCGCCGTGACTTCGGTCAAGACGCTCGACGAAGCCTTCGAGCGCGCCAACGACACCATCTACGGCCTGACCGCCGGCTTCTTCAGCGACGACCACGAGGAGATCGAGCGCTTCAAGGAGGCGATCGAGGCCGGCGTGATCTACATCAACCGGCGAGCAGGCGCGACGACCGGCGCCTGGCCCGGCATCCAGCCCTTCGGGGGCTGGAAGGGCTCGGGCACGACCGGCAAGGCCTCCGGCGGCCTGTACTACGTCCAGCAGTTCATGAGGGAGCAGTCGCAAACCCTGGTCGACTGAGGGCGGCCGGTCGAACGATCCACCGGCGACGCCCGGCCGCTCCGCTATACTTCTGTGACTATCCAGCCTGCATAAAGGCTATCCGTTATTGCGGCAGCTGCGCCCGTTCCGCGGCCCGCCAAGAACCAGTCGAGGTGCACCGTGGCTCTGGCTCCCGGCAAGCTGGCTCAGGCTCCTGCGGGCGAGGCTCCTGCAGGCGAGGCTCCTGCGGGCGAGGCTCCTGCAGGCGAGGCTCCTGCAGGCGAGGCTCCTGCCGTTCCTCACATCGTCACTGAGCTGCCCGGCCCCAAGGCCCGCGCCCACCTCGATTTCGACCGCCAGTGGACCTCGCCGAGCGTCCCGCGGGCGTACCCGATCGTGCCGGTCAGGGGTGAGGGCTGCACGATCGAGGACATCGACGGCAACCTCTTCCTCGACTTCAACTCCGGGATCGCCGTGACCTCGACCGGCCACTGCCATCCGGACGTCGTCCGCGCAATCCAGGAGCAGGCCGGCAAGCTCATCCACTACAGCGCCGACTTCTACCTCCCGATCTACGCCCAGACTTGCGCGGAGCTGGCCCGCATCGCGCCGATGAAAGAGAAGTGCCGGGTCTTCCTCGGCAACTCCGGCACCGAGGCGGTGGAGGGCGCGATCAAGCTGGCGCGCTTCGTGACCAGGCGCCAGTACCTGGTTGCCTTCCTTGGCGCCTTCCACGGCCGTACCTACGGCTCCGTGTCGCTGACCGCGTCGAAGGCCAAGTACCACGCCGGTTTCGGGCCGATGCTGCCGGGCGTCTTCCACGCCCCGTTCGGGCACGTCGCGGATCTCAAGTGGTTCGACGAGGTGTTGTTCAACCACCTCGTGCCGGCCGACGAAGTGGCGGCGATCGTGGTGGAGCCGATCCAGGGCGAGGGCGGCTACGTCGTCCCGGAGGACGGCTTCATGCAGGGGCTGCGCCGCATCTGCGACGAGCACGGCATCCTGCTGATCTCCGACGAGGTTCAGGCCGGGGCCGGCCGCACCGGCAAGATGTGGGCGATCCAGAACTGGGACGTGGAGCCGGACATCGTCGCCACGGCCAAGGGCATCGCCAGCGGCATGCCGCTCAGCGCCTTCATCGGCCGCGAGTCGCTGATGAACCAGTGGGGCCCCGGCGCCCACGGCACCACCTACGGCGGCAACCCGCTCGCGTGCGCGGCCGCGCTCGAGACGATCAAGCTGCTCGAAGGCGGTTTGATGGCGAATGCCACGGCGCGCGGCGGTGAGCTGCTGGCGGGCCTGCGCGGAATCCAGAAGCGCTTCCCGACGATCGTCAAGGACGTTCGCGGCATCGGCCTGATGATCGGTGTCGAGTTCGACACGCACGAACACGCCGCGGCGGTCGAATGGGCCTGCTTCCAGCGCGGCCTGGCGGTTCTCGAAGCCGGGCACACCGTGGTCCGCGTCTCGCCTCCGCTCGTTCTCACCGCGGCCGAGGCCGCCACGGGGCTCCGTCTATTCGGCGAGGCCGTGGCCGAGGTGGCGGGCAAGTAAGCGTCAGTGCAGCCGCGGTGAAGCCGCGGTAGATCCCGAGGTGATCCGCGGTGAAGTCGCAGGTGAGCGCCGATGAGGAGCCCCGGCACAGCCGGGGCAAGGTCGCATCGATGCGCGACGCCGTCGCCGCCCTGGTCCACGACGGTGACGTGGTCGCCATCGAAGGCTTCACGCATCTGATCTGCTTCGCCGCCGGCCACGAGATCATCCGCCAGCGCAAGCGGGACCTGACCCTGGCCCGCTTGACGCCGGACCTCATCTACGACCAGATGGTCGCGGCCGGAACGGCGCGGAAGCTCGTCTTCAGCTGGCTCGGCAATCCGGGCGTCGGCGGGCTGCATGCCATCCGCCGCCGTGTGGAAGATGCCGATCCAGCCCCGCTGGAGCTGGAGGAGTACAGCCATTTCGGCATGGTCGGCCGATACACGGCCGGCGCCTCGAACCTGCCCTTCTTCCCGCTGCGGTCGTACTTCGAGACGGACCTGCCGAAGGCGAACCCACTGATCCGGCCGATCAAGTCGCCATACGGCGACGAGACGGTCTATGCCGTCCCGCCGCTCAAGCCGGACGTGACCGTCGTCCACGCCCAGCGGGCCGACGCCGAGGGCAACACTCAGATGTGGGGCCTGCTCGGCTGTCAGAAGGAGGCGGCCTTCGCGGCGGAGCGGGTCATCGTCGTCGTTGAGGAGCTCGTGGACGAGGCCGTCGTCCGCGCCGACCCGAACCGCACCGTCATCCCCGGCCTGATCGTGGACGCGGTCGTGGTGGAGCCGTGGGGTGCCCATCCTTCATACGTTCAGGGCGCGTACGACCGCGACAACCACTTCTACCGCGACTGGGACGCCATCTCCCGAGAGGCCGCCACGACGCAAGCCTGGCTCGACGAATGGGTCTACGGCGTGAGCGGTCGGGCGGAGTACATGGAGAAGCTCGGGGCCGAACGGATGGCTTCGCTGCAGCCCTGGGGCATGGCTCCTTCCGGTTCGGTCGACTACGGGGTCTACAAATGAGCGAGCCTGCGGTGCAGCCCGGCGCGGCGGGAGCCCCCGCCTTCAGCAAGTCCGAGATGATGATCGTGGCGGCGGCCCGCGAGCTGGCCGGCCAGCGCGTCTGCTTCGTCGGCGTCGGGCTGCCGAACATCGCCGTGAACCTGGCCCGCTTGACCGTGGCCCCGGCGCTGGAGCTCGTCTACGAGTCGGGCGCTTTCGGCGCAAAGCCCGCCCGCCTACCGCTCTCCATCGGCGACCCCACGATCGTCACCGGCGCCACCGCGGCCGTCTCGATGTTCGAGCTGTTCAGCTTCTACCTGCAGGGCGGGCTCGTGGACGTCGGCTTCCTCGGCGCGGCCCAGATAGACCGGTTCGGCAACATCAACAGCACCGTCATCGGCGACTACGAGCATCCGAAGACGCGGCTGCCGGGCTCCGGCGGGGCGTGCGAGATCGCCATCAACGCCCGCCAGGTCTTCGTGATAATGCGCCAGTCGAAGCGCTCGTTCGTCGATCGGATCGACTTCCGGACCTCGCCCGGCAACCTTGGCGGAGCGGAAGCCGCGGCCAGGATCCGCCGCGAGGAGGGCTGGCTCGGGCGCGGCCCATCGGTCGTGGTGACGGATCTGGGCATCTACCACTTCGACGATTCGGGCGAGATGCGCCTCGATTCGATCCACCCCGGCGCCACGCTCGAGCAGGTCCGCGAGACGATCGGTTGGGAGCCTAAGGTTGCGGAGCCGCTGGCGGTCACGCCCGTGCCCACGGCCGAGGAATTGCGCCTCATCCGCGAGGAGCTGGATCCCGAGGGCGTCTACACGAAGTAGGGGAGCGGGGCTCTACCGCCGCGTGGAGTCCGGCCTGCCGCGGACCACCATCACCGGGCAATGGGCGTGGCGGACTACGTAGTCCGAGACGCTGCCGATCAGGAAGCGGCTGACGCCGCTGCGGCCGTGCGAGCCGACCACGATCATGTCGGCGTTCTCCGACTCGGCGGCGGCGACGATGGCTTCGCCCGGCTCGCCTTCCCAGACCAGGAAGGTCGCGTCGGCGCCCGAAGCCTTGGCCCGCTGCACGATCGACTGGGCCTTGGTCGTCAGCGAGTCGCGCGAGTCGGCCAGGCTCCCGGCTCCGGCCGATGCCTCCGACGGGCGCGCCGAGGTGCCGAGGACGCTGACGACGAGCAGCCGCGCCTGGACTTGGACAGCCAGGTCGATCGCTTCCTCGCTGGCGCTTTCCGACGCGGGCGAGCCGTCGGTGGCGAGCAGGATGGTTTCGAGGTGGGACATGACCCCCGTCCGTTCGGCCGGTGCGCTGAAGTGGTGCCGGCCTTCGTGCTCGGCAAGGTTGGGCGCGGCCCGATGAAGGGCCAAGGGACCTCCGGCCCGTTCCGGTGGGTCCAAGGTCCCCGGTGCCATCCGGCGCCCGAGAGCCCCGATCGACCGTATCCATCCTCGCAAACGGCTCAACCTCGGCGCAACACCCGGCCGGGGCAGTGACGCGCCGCCGAACGTCCTGCTAGTCTCCGGTCATGAGCTCCTCGCAGGTGACGCCTTCGAGCCGGGATTCGACCGGCCTGCTCGGCCTGCGCGAGTTATCGGTCGCTCTCGAGAGCTGGCAGAACCATCCCGCTCCCGAAGGTCATGTGCAGCTCTCGTCGGCCTTCAGCCGCGTGATCGACAGCTCGGGCCTGGGCGGCGGGCACCTGCACCTGGACGCCCCGCCTCTGACCGAGGTGGAGCTGCGCGCCGGGAGCCTGCTCGACCAGGATGCGGAGACGGCGGGCCTGCGAACCTACCAGCTTTCCTTCGGCGATCGCGTCCTGGCCACGCTCCAGCTGGACGCGCCGCCCGCGGCGGTCTTCTCCGTGGACGAATGCGCCCGCGGCCTGGAGATCGTCATCGGCTCGGCCTGGTCGAGGGCCCGCGCCGGCCAGGCCTCGGACGAGCTGGCCGCCCTGGACACCGCCACGCGCGGAATCGCCGGCGTCCTCGATCTCGACCGCGTCCTGCAGCTGATCACGGACCGCGTCCGCGAGCTTGCCCATGCCGAGTACGCCGCCCTCGGGATCGTGGACCAGGAGGGCGGCATCGAACGGTTCATCACGAGCGGCATAACCCGTGCGGAGCGCGAGCGGATCGGCCCGCCGCCGCACGGCCACGGGCTGCTCGGTGTCATCGCGCGCCAGACGCATCCCGTCCGGGTCCACGACATCGCCACCGACCCGCGCCGCTACGGCTTCCCACCGAACCACCCGGAGATGCGTTCGCTGCTCGGTGTGCCGATCGGGGCGAAGGGCCGGTCGATCGGCCGGTTGTATCTGACCAACAAGCAGCCCTTCGGCGACTTCACCGAGGACGACGAGCGCCTGGTCGAGATGTTCGCCCTCCACGCCGGCATCGCCATCGAGAACGCCCGCCTGCACGAGCAGGTCCAGCGCCTCGCCATCGTCGAGGAACGCGAGCGGATCGGTCGCGACCTCCACGACGGCATCATCCAGAGCATCTACGCGGTGGGCCTGTCGCTGGAAGACGTGCCGGACCTGATGGCCGACGAGCCGGACGAGGCGCGAGCGCGCGTCGAGCGCGCTGTGGATTCGCTCGATCAA
Organism: Candidatus Limnocylindrales bacterium; assembly: GCA_050010635.1. GTDB lineage: Bacteria > Chloroflexota > Limnocylindria > Limnocylindrales > CSP1-4 > Fen-1039. The sequence continues at coordinate 107,052 of JBEKKR010000004.1, read as the reverse complement.
TCGATCCGAGACATCCGCAACTTCATCTTCGGTCTCCGGCCCGAGTTGCTCGAGCAGGCGGGCCTGATCGGCGGCCTGGCCGCCCTGGCCGACGAGTTCCGCGTCAACAGCATGGTGGACATCGACCTCGATACGGACGAGGCGCGCGATGCGGACCTTCCGCCCGAGCTCATCGGACAGCTGCTCTCGATTGCCCGCGAGGCTCTCAGCAACATCGCCCGCCACTCAAGGGCCACTCGCGGCAGCGTTCGCGTCGAGACGGGCGACGAGGTCGTCAGGCTGATAATCGGCGACAACGGCGTCGGCTTCGACCCGGCCAGGCCCCGGGGCGTGGGCCACCAGGGCCTGGTCAACATGCGCGCCCGCGCCTCGTCTGTCGGCGGCTGGCTTGACGTCCAGAGCGGTCCCGGCGCCGGCACGCGTATCATCGTCGAGGCGCCCCGCCGCGACATACTGGGCGGGGTTACGGATCAAGGAGAGGAATGACCGACCAGATCGATGCACGCCCCCTGAGGCTGCTCGTGGTCGACGACCACGAGGTCGTTCGTCAGGGCCTCGTCTCGCTGCTGGAGCGACGCGAACACTTCCAGGTCGTAGCCGAAGCGGGCACTGCGGCCGAAGCCGTCGAGATGGCTCGCAAGTTCGAGCCCGACCTCGTGGTCATGGACGTTCGGCTGCCGGACGGCTCGGGCATCGAGGCCTGTCGCGAGATTCGGGCCGAGTTCCCGAGCACCCGCGTTGTCATCCTGACCAGCTACCCCGATGAGGAAGCGGTCCTCTCGGCGATCATCGCCGGCGCATCCGGCTACCTGCTGAAGCAGATTCGCGGCCGCGACCTCGTCAGCGCCCTCGAGTCCGTCGGCCGCGGCGAGTCGCTGCTGGACCCGGCCGTCACGGAGAAGGTCCTGGACCGAGTCCGCCGCATCGCGACCGGCACCTACACGGACGAGCTGGCCCAGCTGACCCAGCAAGAGCAGAAGATCCTGCTGCTCGTCGCCGAGGGCAAGACCAACAAGGAGATCGCCTCCGAGGTCTTCCTGTCCGACAAGACGGTCAAGAACTACGTCAGCTCCATCCTTTCGAAGCTGAACCTCGAACGCCGCGCCCAGGCCGCCGCGTTCGTCGCCCGCCACCGCCTCAAAGGCGGCGCGTAGTCCCCTCGGCGACTTGTCCGGGGCAGGCCGGACGGCCCTCCGATACCTCGCAATTGACCCTCGCCGGTACAGCGGCGGTACGTAAACTCCTAATCATGCGTATCGTGACCGCCGAAGAAGCCGTATCCGGAATCAAGTCTGGTCAGCAGGTCTTCATGCAGGGGGCGGCTGCCACGCCCTCCTTCCTCCTCGATGCCCTGGTCGCGCGAGCGCCCGAACTCGAGGACGTGAAGATCGTCCACATGCACGCCGAGGGGCCCGGTCCGCATCTGGCCCCCGAGATGGCCGGCCACTTCTGTCACCGCGCATTGTTCATCGGCCCCAACGCGCGAAAGGCGATCAACGACGGCCGGGCGGAGTTCATCCCGGTCTTCCTGTCGGACATCCCGTCGCTGTTCGACAAAGGCGTTCTGCCACTGGACGCGGTGCTCCTCAACGTCACCCCACCCGACGAGCATGGCTTCTGCTCGCTCGGTACGTCCGTCGACACCTGTCTGGCCGCCGTACGCTGCGGCAAGACGATCATCGCCCAGCTGAACCGATCGATGCCCCGGACGCTGGGCGACAGCTTCGTCCACGTCAGCATGATCGATCTCGGCGTCGAGGTCGATCAGCTGCCTTACGAGCACGCCGACCCGGTCATCAGCGACATCGAACGTCGCATCGGTGAGGCGGTGGCGGAGCTCGTCCCCAACGAGGCGACGCTGCAGATGGGTATCGGCGCGATCCCGAGCGCGGTGTGCCTCTACCTCGTCGACAAGAAGGATCTCGGGATCCATACCGAGATGTTCACGGACGTACTCGTCGATCTGGTCGAGCGAGGCGTGGTGACCTGCCAGAAGAAGGATCTGGACTGCGGCAAGATCGTCGTCACCTTCATGATGGGCACCAGGCGACTGTACAGGTTCGTGGACAACAACCCGATGGTCGAGATGCGCCAGGTCGACTACACGAACGACACTTCGGTGATCCGCCGGCACCGGCGCATGACCGCCATCAACTCCGCCATCGAGGTCGACCTCACCGGCCAGGTCTGCGCCGATTCGATCGGGCACAAGATGTACAGCGGCGTCGGTGGCCAGCTGGACTTCGTTCGCGGCGCGGCTCTCGCCGAGGAGGGTCGAGCGATCATCGCCCTGCCCTCGACCGCGGCAGACGGCAAGGTCTCGCGGATCACCGTGGCCCTCAAGGAGGGTGCGGGCGTGACCACGACCCGATCCCACCCCTGCACGATCGTGACGGAGTACGGCATCGCCGAGCTGTTCGGGCAGAGCCTGCGAGAGCGGGCCAGACGTCTGATCGCAATCTCACATCCCGACTTCCGCGACGAGCTGACGTCGTACGCCAGGAAGGTCTACGGCCTCTAGGGCTGCGTCGCGGGCGGTCGACACCTTCGTTGTCGCCCGCACCGCCCGAAATGCTGCCGTTCGGCCCTCGCGCCTCCATGCGGAGTGCATAGATTCGGCGCATGCGTATCGTCAGCGCCGATGAGGCAGTCTCGGGGATCAAGTCAGGCCACCAAATCTACGTCCAGTGCGCGGCTGCCACGCCGTCCGTGCTCCTCGACGCCCTGTGCCGTAAGGCCCCGGAGCTGGAGGACGTCAAAGTCGTTCACTTGCACTGCGAGGGGCCGCACCCGCACCTTGCCCCCGAAATGCAGGGCCACCTCTTCCACCGGGCGCTCTTCATCGGACCGAACGCCCGGGCGGCCATCAACGACGGACGGGCGGAGTTCATCCCGGTCCAGCTGTCGGACGTCCCTTTGCTGATGGAGAGCGGCTTGCTGCCGCTCGATGCCGTCTTCGCCAACATGACGCCGCCCGACGACCACGGCTTCTGCTCGCTGGGAACGTCCGTCGAATCGATGCAGACCGCGATCCGTTGTGCGAAGACGGTCATCGCCCAGCTCAACAAGGCAATGCCGCGCACTCACGGCGACAGCTACGTCCACGTCAGCCAGATCGACCTGGCGGTCGAGGTCGACCAGGCGCCATACGTCTACACCCCGGGCGAGATCGGCGAGGTGGAGCGCCGGATCGGCGAGTACGTCGCGGACCTGATCCCGGACGAGGCCACGCTCCAGATGGGCATCGGGGCCATCCCGACGGCCGTCGGCATGTGCCTCGAGGGCAAGAAGCATCTCGGGGTCCACACCGAGATGTTCACGGACCCCCTCGTCGAACTGGTTGAGAAGGGGGTCGTGGACTGCAGCGCCAAGACCGTCGACCCGCACAAGGTCGTGGCCGCGTTCATGATGGGGACGCCGCGCCTCTACAGGTGGGTCGACGGCAACCCGATGCTCGAGCTGCGCGGCGTGGACTACACCAACGACACTGCCACGATTCGCAGGCAGCGGCGCATGACCGCGGTGAATTCCGCGATCGAGGTTGACCTGACCGGCCAGGTCTGCGCCGACTCCCTCGGCCACCGCATGTACAGCGGCGTCGGCGGGCAGATGGACTTCGTGCGCGGCGCGTCCCTGGCGCCGGAGGGGCGGGCGATCATCGCCCTGCCATCCACCACGGCCGACGGGAAGGTCTCGCGTATCACGTGGGAGCTGTATGACGGCGCGGGGGTCACCACGACTCGTTCGAGCGTGCGCACGGTCGTGACCGAGTACGGGGTGGCCGAGCTGTTCGGCCAGGGGCTCCGCGAGCGAGCCAAGCGTCTCATCGCAATTGCCCACCCGGACTTCCGCGACGAGCTGGCTTCCTACGCCCGCAAGTACCACGAACTGTAGGGGCCGCCCTACGGCGGTGGAGCAGGGAGCCGGCACGCTTGGGCTGGGCGGCCAGTCGCCCGTTGCGTTTGTTAGGGGCGTAAAAAGGACGAACGCCGGGCGTCCCCTCCGGCGTTCGTCACAAGCGGAAGTCTCGGGCCGGTGCAGCTGCCGCGGCAGTGCCGAATGGCCCTCAGCCGCGGGCAAGTGTTCCCCCGCCCGGATGAGGACGCCGAGGGGGCCGCATGCCCTCCGGCGCACAGGTCAATCCGCCCGCGCGACCCACCCTCCAAGCCGCCATGAGCCCACTCTTGTGGGCAGGTGCCACCTATCCCGTCCCGTGCCTCCGCGGGCCATATGGCCCCCGGTGTTAGGGAGCCCTGTCGCTCGTAGCGAGAGGTTTCGGCGCGCACCCTATACGCATGCTCGCTGACTCCCAGATACCCCTCCGCCGAGTTCTCATCGTCAGCCAGCACCGCGCCGCAACCGAGGCTCTCTGCGATCACCTCTCGCGCCATGGCTTCATCGTCGCTCAGGCGTCGTGTGAATCCGCGGCTCGCGAGGCCGCCGGTGCCCGGCCGGACGTGGTGCTGCTCGATGCGGATGTGGCCGGGGGGTGGAGGCCAATGGTTGCCGCCCTGCGCGATCTGATCCCCGCGGGTCGGATCGCCGTGCTGGCTTCCTACTGGCATGCAGACGAGCAGCGCGAGGCGGTCGCCAGCGGGATAGGCGGCACCCTGCTCAAGCACCTGGACGGAAGCGCGCTGGCCCGCCAGCTGCGTGCATTGAGTGAACCGACCATCGTGACGAATTCGCCGACTCCCGAATTTCCAGGCATTCCTGCCATCATCGACGGCTCGGAGGCCATCGCCTACGTCGAGACGCGGATCAGCGACGGCGCCTGCGCCTACCCGATCACTCCGTCCACGACCATGGCGGCGGTCTACCAGGTTGCCGTCGCCAACGGCACCCCGAACCTATGGGGAACGCACCTGAAGTTCATCGAGCCGGAGTCGGAGCATTCCTCCGCCTCAGCCGCCGAAGGCTTCGCCCTGGCGGGCGGACGGGTCACGAACTTCACCGCCGGACAAGGACTCATCCTCATGAAGGAAGTCCTGTACGTCATCTCCGGCAAGCGTCTTCCCGCTGTATTCCACATCGGGGCCCGCGCCCTGACCAGCCAGAGCCTCAACATCCACGCCGGCCACGACGACGTCATGGGCGTCGCCGATGCAGGTTGGGGCATCTTCTTCGCCCGGAACTGCCAGGAAGCGGCAGATCTCACCGCGATTGCCCGACGAGTGGCCGAGGACGCCGAGACCCCGTGGTTCGTCGCTCAGGACGGGTTCCTGACCACGCACACAATCGAGAACGTCAATCTTCCCGAGGATGAACTCCTCAAGCGGTTCGTTGGGGACCCGCGCGTCACCGTCCGTGACATGTTCGACCCCAAGGACGCGCTGATGATCGGCGTCGTTCAGAATCAGGACTCCTACATGAAAGGTCGGATCGGGCAGCGTGCCTGGTACGACCAGCTCACGGACATCACGGAACGGGCCATGGCCGAGTGGGAGGCCTTTACCGGCCGCCACTACGGTCTGATCAGCGAGTACCGCACGGAAGGCGCGGACTACATCATGGTCTCGATGGGGACCATGGCGGATACGGCCCTGGCGGTCGTAGACGAATTGCGCAACCAGGGCCGCAAGGTCGGTTGCGTGACCGTCACGAGCTTCCGGCCGTTCCCGGCCACTCGTCTCGCCAAGGCGCTTGCCAAGGCAAAGGTCGTGGCTGTCGTCGAGCGGACGGACGAACCCGCTGCAGCGGACAACCCGCTGACGCGTGAGCTCAAGTCGGCCCTGGCCGACGCGGCCATGGACGGCGCGCCGATGCCGCGCGTCATCTCCGTCTCGGCCGGTCTCGGCTCGCGCGACATCCAGCCGGGCGACCTCGGGGCCGTCTTCGACCTCATGGCGGACGACGTCCGCGTCAAGAAGACACGCCGCGCCTTCCTCGGCATTCGCCATCCGCTGGCGCTGGACAAGAGCAGCCTCAGCATCCGGCCCAAGGGCGCATACAGCCTGCGCGGCCACTCGGTCGGCGGCTTCGGCAGCGTCACCACGAACAAGCTCGTGGCCACGACCGTCGGCGAGTTGTTCAACCTGTACGTCCAGGCCTATCCGCGCTACGGCTCGGAGAAGAAGGGCCTGCCGACGACCTACTTCCTCACCATCGCCGAGGAGCCGATCCGGCTCCATAACGAGCTGACCGAAGTCGACTTCGTGCCGCTCTTCGACACCAACTCGTTCAAGCAGGGCGATCCTCTCGCCGGCCTGGTCGACGGCGGCACGGTCTTCGTGCCGACGCCGCTGACCGATCCGGACGAGATCTGGGCCGCCCTTCCGCCCGCCACGCGCGCGGAGATCCTGGCCCGCAAGATCAGGCTCCTCGCGCTGGACGCCGCAGCGCTCGCCAAGCAGTACGCGCCCCGGGAGGATCTCGAGATCCGGATGCAGGGCGTGGCCCTCGTCGGCGTCTTCCTCAAGGTCTCGCCGTTCGCAGAGCGGGCCGGTCTCGACCGCCCCGCCCTGATGGAAGCCGTCCGCGTCAACCTGACCCGATTCTTCGGGAAGCGCGGCTCGGCCGTTGTCGACGCCAACCTCGCCGTCATCCAGGGCGCCTACGACGGCGTCATCGACGTCACCGAGGCCATCGCCGGCAAGGTCGCCGTCCCGGCTCGTGCCGAGGTCGGTCGATGAACCAATCTCGAACGGTCGGCGAGATCATGACCCCCAACCCGATCTCGATCGTCGAGTCGGCCTCCCTCGCGGAGGCCGCCGGGATCCTCGACAGCAAGAAGATCACCGGTCTTCCCGTTGTCGACACGGACGGGCTCCTCGTGGGCGTCCTGAGTCAGACCGACCTCGTTCGGGTTCGAGCAAGCCAGAACATGGCCACCAGCTGGCCCGGCCTCGCGGTCGGCCAGGTGATGACCAAGCCGGCTCTCACCATCTCCGCCACGGCCCGCCTCGAAGAGGCGGCCAGGTTGATGGAAGAGCGCCGAGTCCACCGCCTCGTCGTCACCGACGATGCGGCCACCCCGATCGGCATCATCTCGACCAGCGACCTCGTACGGTTGTGGTTGAGGTAGACCGAAGACTGAGCGAGCGATGACCGACACGATTGCAGATACCAACATCGAGAAGCTTGGGGCCGGCCCCGGGCTCATCGCACCCCAGACTCTCGACATCGCGGACTACGTCGACGACTTCAACAGGAATGTCATCGATGCCTACCGCCGCGGCGTCGCCGACGTCGACCTGCCGGCCGACAGGGGCGTGGCTCGCAGCCTCATCGCCCCCGCGACCGCAGGCGTTCGCGATTTCAGCACCCTTTCGCCGCTTATTCCGCAGCTGACGGCAGAGAAGTGCGTGGGCTGCATGGCCTGCGTCAGCGCCTGCCCGGACAGCGCCATCATGGCCACGGCCCAGCCGAAGACCTCGCTGGCAATGGCGATCGACGGGTTCGCCGCGGCCCAGAAGGATCCCAAGCTCGCCGCGGAGACGGTCAGGCAGCACTTCGTCCACACGACCAAGTACGCCGACGTGCCCGCCAAGAAGGGCATCGAGGGCGCGGACTTCGGCCTCTTCATCGACCCGTACCACTGCAAGGGCTGCGCCGAGTGCGTTGACGTCTGCGTGGCCCAGGGTCATGACGCCCTGGCCATGATCGAGAAGTGCGATGCCGAAGCAAGCGGCGAGTGCACGCTGGACCGCTACCGCCGCGACATCGCCTTCTACAAGTCCCTCCCGCCAACCCCTGTCGAGTATCGCAACGAGAAGGTCCTCGCGGACCTGATGCTCGGCGAGAACGCCTTCGGCTTCGTCGGCGGAGCCGGTTCCTGCTCCGGCTGCGGCGAAGGCACCGTCGTCCGCATGGTCGTGGCCGCCACGCTCCAGACCTACGGACCGCAGAGCATGGGCATCGTGGCCGAGACCGGCTGCAACACGGTCTTCGGAAGCACGTACCCGTTCAACCCGTTCACGGTTCCGTGGACCAACTCCCTCTTCGAGAACGGCCCGGCCGATGCCATGGGCATCCGGCTGCGCTGGGATCAGGCCGGTCACGAGGATCGGCGGCTGTGGGTCTTCGGCGGCGACGGGGCCATGTACGACATCGGCTTCCAGTCGCTGTCGCGCCTGGTCTCGTCGGGCATGGACGTCAAGGTCCTCGTCCTCGACACCGGCGTCTACTCGAACACCGGCGGCCAGACCTCGACCGCGTCGTTCACTTCGCAGGTTGCCAAGCTCTCCGCCTACGGCAAGGCCGAGCACGGCAAGTCGGAGAAGCGCAAGGAACTGGGTCGCATCCTGATGGCCCACGGCGATGTCTACGTCGCCCAGGTCGCGGCCTGTACCATCAACCACCTCTACAAGGCGGTCATGGAAGCCAACGCCTATCCGGGCCCGGCCGTGATCGTTGCCTACACCCCCTGCATGCCGGAGCACGGCATCGCCGACGACGCGGCCAACCGCCAGGCCAAGCTTGCGGTCGACTCGCGCGCATTCCCGCTCTTCACCTACGACCCGCGTCGAGGCAACTCGCTCGCCGAGCGGCTCTCGCTGCAGGGCAACCCCGCGGTCAAGGAAGACTGGACGAAGAACCCGGACGGCACGACGTTCGACTTCATCTCGTTCGCCAGGACCGAGGGCCGTTTCAGCCAGCACTTCGACAAGGAGGGCAATCCCTCGGTCGAGCTGCAGCGCTCCCAGGAGGACCGGCTCCAGGACTGGAAGGTCCTGCAGGAGATGGCCGGCGTCCTGCGGACGGGCCACTAGCCAGACACGCCCGCGCCGTCCCTCGGGCCGGCGCCACGCTCACCGCACCGTCACCAGGAACCGGGGCCTCGCAGGGGGCCCCGGTTCCGATTCGCGAGGCCGAGAGCGGCCCCCGGGGTATCAGTTCGGGTCGCTCAGGGGATCGTGACCGCCGTTTCAGGATTACTTAAGCAAGGCGCTCTTAGATAGTGCGGACCCTCGAACCTTGGATATCCGGGTCCTGGCACGAATCAGCTCAAGAGCGAGTCGGCACACATGAACCTCTCGTTTTCGCGGTTATCGGTCATCGCGCCTGCTGTGGCGCTCGTCTTCATCGGTGTGGCTTCGGTGGCCTTCTCGTGGGGGGCCACTACCGGAGGTCCCCACGGGGTACCGGCCGGTTCGGTCGCAAGTCCCGCGGCAACTGGACGTGGCATTCCAAGGGTCGGGGCAGGCGGGCCCGGGTCCGTGATCGGAACGGTGGTGAGCAAGACCGCCTCGGCGATCGTCGTGACGACCCTTGCCGGCCAGACGGTCACCGTGAATGTCTCGCCGGCGACGACCTACTCCCTGCGCGGAGTCACCGCCGCCACCATCGACAACATCGCGGTCGGCGACCGGATCGTGGTTCAGGGCACGCCCAACGCCGACGGCTCTGTCAATGCCACGCGCATCCAGAGCGGCGTCCGCGGTTTCGGCGACGGCGGGCGTAGCCGCGGCGGAGGATTTGGGCTGCCCACGCCGGGTCCAAGCGCAGCCGCGTCCGGCCCCAGCACGTAGCCGTCTCCGGTCAGGTCGCGACGGCCTCCGCGGCCCCGGCCCGGCCCGCCTCGAGGCCGGCCGCAAGGACGCCCAGGTCCGCCTCTACGACCTCGGGGCGCTTCCTTCCGGCCATCTCGCGCAGGGCGGCTCGGATCGAGTCCGGCGTGACCCAGCCCGTCCTGGCCACCAACGCGCCCAGGGCGGCGACGCTGATCAGCTTGTCGTCGCCGCCCTTCGCCGCCAGCTCGGTGCAGAGAAGGTGCATCTCGGTCACGTCCGAGCGGCCGCTCCTCTCCTCGCCGAGCAGCGAGGTGTTCATGGCGATGACGCCGCCCGACGCCACCTTCGGCGCGAACTTGCGCAGTGACGGCAGGTTCATCACGACCGCGGCGTCGAACCGATCCACCACCGGTGAGCCGATCGGGCCGTCGCCGACGATGACCGTGCACGAGGCCGTGCCGCCGCGCATCTCGGGCCCGTAGGAGGGGATCCAGAAGGCCTCCAGGCCGTCCTTGATGGCGGCCCGGGCTAGGACCTGGCCGGCGAACAGGAGGCCCTGGCCGCCGAACCCGGCAAAGACCACGGAATGCTCCATCTCAGGCCTCCGATCGGGCCGGGCCGGCGGCCTTCGCTCGATCGACGATCACGCCAACCGGGAAGGCTTCCACGACGGGACCCTTGAGGTGGTCCATCGACTCCTGCGTTGTCATGCCCCAGCCGACCGGGCAGTTGGACAGGGCCTCGACGAGGGCGAAGCCGCCGCCGTCGATCTGGACCTGGCAGGCCCGCTTGATCATGGCCTTGAGCTTGCCGATGGAGGCCACGTCCGCGACGGTGCCGCGGGCGGCATAGGAGACGCCGGGTAGCTGGGCCAGCATCTCCGTGATGCGGATCGGGTAACCCATCAGCGCGGCGTCGCGGCCGCTCGGTGAGGAGGTGGTCCGTTGGCCGAGCAGGGTGGTGGGCGCCATCTGGCCGCCGGTCATGCCGTAGATGCCGTTGTTGACGAAAATCGCGGTGATCCGCTCGCCGCGGGCCGCGGCGTGCACTATCTCGGCGGTGCCGATCGCGGCCAGGTCGCCGTCGCCCTGGTAGGTCAGCACGAAGGCTTCCGGGCGAACACGCCGGATGCCGGTGGCTACGGCTGGAGCGCGCCCGTGCGGTGCCTCGACGAAGTCCACGTTGAGATAGTCGTAGGCGAAGACGGCGCACCCGACCGGCGCCACCGCGATGGTGTGGGCGGGCAGGTCCAGTTCCATCATGACCTCGGCCAGCAGCCGGTGGACGATGCCGTGGCCGCAGCCGGGGCAGTAGTGGGTGGACCGGTCGATCAGGACGTCGGGCCGGCGGTAGACGAGGCGGGCGGAGGAGGCGGCAGGCAGAGCCTGGCCGGCGGCCGGCGAGGCCGGGCCGGACGTATTGAGCGTCATCGTCGACCTCCCCGCCGGGCCCGTTCGTGAACCCACGGGGCGATCTCGGACGATTCGTACGTAGCCAGCGGACGGGATGGCGGCGACGCCGTGGCCGCATGGTGTTCGGCCGATCGCGTGCGCTCGGTGCGGGCCCGCAGGGCCTTGAGCGCACCGAGGACCTCGTCCGGGGTAGGCACCAGGCCGCCCATTCGACCGTGGAAGGCGACCGGGCAGCGACCCTCGACGGCCAGCCGGACGTCCTCGACCATCTGGCCGGACGAGAGCTCGACGGTCAGGATGCCGTGGAGGCGCCGGCTGAGCCGGGCCAGCTCGCGCTCGGGGAAGGGCCAAAGCGTGATCGGCCGGAAGAGGCCCACCTTGATGCCCTTTTCCCGGGCTATGGCAATGGCGGAGCGAGCGACGCGGGCCGCCGTGCCGTAGGCGACGATGGCGAACTCGGCATCCTCGAGCTGCCAGCCCTCCCAGCGGACCTCGTGGCGGGCGATCTCGCGGTACTTGTGCTGGAGGGCCTGGTTGCGCGCCTCGAGGACCTCGGGATCGAGGTCGATCGACTTGATGATCCGGGCCGGGCGGCCGGCTGCGCCGGTGAGGGCCCAGTCGAAGGTGTGCCTTTCTGGCGTTCGGAAGCGCAGCTCGACCGGTTCCATCGCCTGGCCGAGTATTCCGTCGGCGACGAGCATGACGGGCGTCCGATAGCGCTCCGCCAGCTCGAAGGCCGTTGCCGTGAGATCCATAGCCTCGCTGATCGAGTCGGGGGCGAGGACCGGCACGCGGTAGTCGCCGTGGCCGTGGCCCTTGGTGGCCTGGAAGTAGTCGCTCTGGGACGGACCGATGCCGCCCAGGCCGGGGCCGGCCCGCATGATGTTGACGAGCACCATCGGCGTGCCGGAGCCGGCCATGTAACTCATCGCCTCGGCCATCAGGCTGATGCCCGGGCTCGACGACGAAACCATGACCCGGGCGCCCGTGGCGGCGGCGCCGAGGGCCATGTTGATCGCGCCCAGCTCGCTCTCGGCCTGGACGAAGACCCGCCCCAGCTCGAGCATGCGCCGGGCCATCCACTCGAGGAGCTCGGCCTGCGGCGTGATCGGATAGCCGAAGTAGGCATCGCAGCCGGCCTGTACGGCGGCCTCCGCGATCGCCTCGTTTCCCTTCATCAGAACCCGGGAGCGGCGGCTCGCTTCCAGCTCCGCCGCGGTTTGGCGTGCGCCGAGGCCTATCTCACGATCGGATTTCATCGCGACCGCTCCTCTCTCGAGGCCTCGCGCGGGGCGGCCCAGACGGTGAAGACGGTGTCCGGGCAGACACGGGCGCAGAAGGCGCAGCTCGTGCAGGCGGCTGCGTCGGTCAGCTCGACGGGGTGGTAGCCGAGCACGTTGATGCGGCTCCGGTTCAGCTCGAGAACGCGCTTGGGGCAGGCTGCGACGCACAGCTCGCAGCCCTTGCAGCGGTCCTCGGCGATAACGAGGGGAGTCCACGGCACCGGCGGCCGGAGAGCCATGGCAACTGGACTGATCGCCATTCGCTGCTCGCTTTCGGGTGCGGAGCCCGTCGCAGAACAAGCCACAGACCTCTCGGCCTGCGGCGGTCCCGCGCACGGGACTTGTTGCCCTTAACCTCAGGCCGGGAGCCGGATCGGGCAAGTGCCGAACGGACCCGCCCGGATGGGCATGCGGTTCAAGGCCGATAGGGGTGCGCCGCGGGATCGCCAGTCAGGGGTCGGCCCCGATGCTGGCCGCGCGCGAGGCCCCCGATGTCCCGAACATGCACATTCCGTTGCTCGCCGTCGACATTGGCACTCTCGGCGGCGCGGGCCGCCCGCCATATGGGCCGATCTGATGGCATACTGCAAATGGAGTGGGGCAGTGACCAAGGGCCCTGGATCCGAGTCACGGCGAGACCGCACTCAGAGGGCCTTGATGGAGCACGAACCGCACCGGAACGGTGCCCCGGAGACTTTCACGAAGGCGCCCACGGTTGCCATGGATCCGGACGCGGCGACCCTGGTGCCGGTACGGGCGCACTTCCCCGGCGAGGAGCCGGCGGACGGGCTCCATGTCGACGACCTTGGACCGGGCACCGAATCCGAGCCGCACATCCGCCCGGCCTTGCTCGGCGAGCCGTTCGACGACCCCATCGCCCCCGGCAGTGTCCGATGCGTGGCCTGCGCCCATCGCTGCGTCCTCCGGCCGAGCAGGATCGGCATCTGCGGCGTCCGGCAGAACCGGGGCGGCTGGCTCTACACCCTGGTCTACGGCCAGGTCGTGGCTGCCAAGGCCGAGCCGATCGAGAAGAAGCCGTTTTTCCACTTCATGCCGGGCAGCGACGCCTATTCGGTCGCGACCCAGGGCTGCAACTTTCACTGCGCCTACTGCCAGAACTGGCAGATGTCCCAGGCGCACCGCGAGGGCATGGTGCCCCAGAGCCGCAACGTGACGCCCGAAGAGGTGGTCGACGAGGCAGTGGAGGCGGGCGTCCGGAGCGTCGCCTACACCTATGTCGAGCCCACGGTCTTCATCGAGTTCGCCCTCGATTCGATGGCCCGGGCTCATTCGGCCGGCCTTCACAACGTCTTCGTCACCAACGGCTACGAGACGCCGGAGGCGATCGAGCTGATCGCGCCGTATCTCGATGCCGCCAACGTGGATCTCAAGGCGGCGAACGAGAGCTTCTACCACCGCATCTGCGGGGCCCGCTGGGAGCCGGTTCGCGACTCGATCGTAGAGATGAGAAGGCGGGGCATCTGGATCGAGCTGACGACGCTGGTCATCCCGGGGCTCAACGACGATCCGGAGGAGCTGCGGTCCATGGCCGAGTGGATCGGTACGGCCGTGGGTCCGGAGACGCCCTGGCACCTGACCCGTTTCCATCCCGCATACCACCTGGCGGATTTGCAGCCCACGCCGGCGGCCACGCTGGTCGAGGCGGCGAAGATCGCCCGCGAGGCCGGTCTCCGCCACGTCTACATCGGCAACGCTCCGGAGGTCGAGCAGTCGATGACCACGTGCGCCCGTTGCGGCGAGCGGCTGATCGCCCGGGCGGACTTCTCGGTCACGGAGTGGCGCCTGGTCGAAGGCCGCTGCCCGCGCTGCAAGCACGCCCTGGCGGGCTTCGGCATGGAGGACTCCCCGGTCGTCGTCTGATGGCGGGGTGTCCTGGCCGGCGGCCGGTGCAGGCGGCCCCCCGACCCACCCGGCCGGACGGTCCGTAGTCGGGACCTTTTGGCCGCGGCGGCGGGCCGCTCGGCAGGCGGAAACTTCAGCGCCCGGGTGTGAGATATACGGGGCTTCAGCGGCCCTGCGTGCCCGCCCGGATTCAGAGGTGCGCTTCATGGAGGCTCGATTCGGATGCGCGACGCAGGACTGACGCCAGGGGAAGCCGCTTCGGCCGGCCGCGTCGCGCGCGCCATCGAGGTCCGCGGCGTCGTCCAGGGGGTTGGCTTCCGGCCCTTCGTATGGCGGCTGGCGGCCGAGCTCGGGCTCGACGGCAGGGTCGTCAACCGTGCCGGCCAGGTCGAGATCGAGGTTGCGGGACCGGCGGAGGCAGTCGAAGCCTTCGCTCGGCGGCTGGCGAGCGAGGCGCCTCCGCGAGCCCGTGTGGAGGCGGTTGAGGTCCGCCCGAGCGGCCGAACGATCGAGCCGGGAGCCGGCTTCGCGATCGACGAGAGCGAGGCCGTCGCGTCCGCCGAGCGGCTCTTCCCTCCCGACATCGCCACTTGCGACGACTGCCTGGGCGAGCTGTTCGACCCGGCCGACCGGCGCTACCGCTACCCGTTCACCAATTGCACGAATTGCGGGCCGCGGGCCACGATCATCGACGACCTGCCCTACGACCGCGCCCGGACGTCTATGCGGGAGTTTCCGCTCTGCGCCGCGTGCGGAGCCGAGTACCGCGACCCGGCGAACCGCCGCTTCCACGCCGAGCCGGTCGCGTGCCCGGACTGCGGGCCGCAGCTCTCGTACCGGCGGCCCGGCGACGCTGCCCCGGCGGCGCATCGGGAAGCGGCCCTTGCCGCGGCCCTGGCGGACCTTCGGGCCGGGCGAATCGTGGCCGTGAAGGGGCTGGGCGGCTACCACTTCGCCTGCGACGCCACCGACCCGGCCGCGGTCGCGCGGCTCCGCGACCGCAAGCACCGCTGGGCCAAGCCGTTCGCGGTCATGGTCCGGGACATGGTCGCCGCCCGCGCCCAGGCCGAGATCTCGCGCGAGGAGGAGGAGCTCCTGACCTCGCCGGCGCGGCCGATCGTGCTCGTCGAGCGGCGCCGCGAGGGGCCGGCGAGCGGCGCCTCGCCGCTGGCCGACGGAGTCGTCGCGGCGGCTGACGCGGCCGCGGACCCGGCCCGCGCGGCCGCCCTCAACCGCCGGGTCGGTCTCTTCCTGCCGTACACGCCACTCCACCACCTGCTGCTGGAGGGGCTGGGCCGGCCGATCGTGCTCACGAGCGGCAACCTCTCCGACGAGCCGCTG
The DNA here is from genome assembly GCA_050010635.1 of Candidatus Limnocylindrales bacterium. Taxonomy (GTDB): domain Bacteria; phylum Chloroflexota; class Limnocylindria; order Limnocylindrales; family CSP1-4; genus Fen-1039. Next base: position 91,701 of record JBEKKR010000004.1, on the reverse strand, counting down.
GCCACGGACGATGCCGAAGCTGTCGAGCGGCTGGCGGGCATCGCCGACTCGTTCCTGCAGCACGACCGCGAGATCCGGGCCCGCTACGACGACTCGGTCACGCGGGTCGTCGATGGACGCGAGAGCCTGATCCGGCGCGGCCGCGGCTATGCCCCGGAGCCGCTCGACCTGCCCGTGGCCACGCCCGCCCCTCTTCTGGCGGTAGGCGCGGAGCTCAAGCACACGTTCACGCTCGCGCGCGGCTCGCGTGCCCACGTCGCGCCGCATACCGGCGACCTCGAAGACCTGCTGACGCACCGGGCCTTCGAGACGAACCTGGCTCACCTGAAGCGGCTGCTGGACCTGGAGCCGGAATATGTCGCCCACGACCTGCATCCGGCCTATCTGTCGACGCAGTACGCCGTGAGCCACTTCCCGGAGAGCCGACGAATCGCCGTCCAGCATCACCACGCCCACGTGGCGTCGGTCGCGGCCGAGGCGGGCATCGGGGCCGGCTCGGGCGCCGCGGCCGAGTTCATCGGCGTCGCTTTCGACGGCCTGGGCATGGGCGACGACGGCACGTTTTGGGGCGGCGAGGTGCTCATAGCCACGCTGGCGGGCTACCGGCGCGTCGGCCGCTTCGGCCGTGCGCCGATGCCGGGCGGGGCGCTGGCGGTCAAGAAGCCGTACCGCATGGCCCTCGGGTACCTGCTGGCGGGCGAGGCGTTCGAGCCCGAAGGTTCGGTGGCCGGCTGGATCGATCCCGAGCTGACGCACGCCTTCCTCGACCGGCTCGACCCCCGCGAGGTCGAAGTCGTCCGCGTCCAGCTGGCGCGCAGCCTCAACGCGCCCGTCGCCTCGTCGGCCGGCCGGCTATTCGATGCCGCGGCCAGCCTCCTCGGCATCCGCGATGTGGCGGAGTACGAGGCGCAGGCCGCGATCGAGTTGGAGCTGCTGGCGGAGGAGGGAACCGTCGCGCCGCTGCCGTATAGGATGGTTCGACGCGACGGCCAAAGCGACCGCAGGTCGCTCCTCGTATACGATCCCCGGCCCACCATTCGGGCGCTCCTCGAAAGTCGTGCCGAGGGAGCCGCGCCGGAGACTCTCGCCGCGCGGTTCCAGGAGACGATCGCCGCCGTCACCCGCGAGTTCTGCACCGCCGTCCGGTCGGAGACCGGTCTCCGGACCGTCGCACTCTCCGGGGGCGTCTTCCAGAATCAGTGGCTTGCCACTACCCTCGTCCGGCGCCTTGGCGGCGACGGGTTCGAGGTCTACACCAATCAGAAGGTCCCGGCGAACGACGGCGGGATCAGCTACGGTCAGGCGGCGGTGGCAGCCGCGCGGCTGGCCGCGGCCCCCGCGAAGGAGTAGTTCGAATGTGCCTCGGCATCCCGGGCAAGGTCGTGGAGATCCGCGATGACGGAGCGCTGCGCATGGCTCGCGTCGACTTCGGCGGGGTGCGCAAGGAAGCCTGCCTGGCCTACCTGCCGGAGGTCGGCATCGGCGACTACGTCATCGTCCACGTCGGTTTTGCGATCAGCCAGCTCGACGAGGAGGAGGCTCTCAAGACGCTCGAGCTGCTACGGATGATCGACGAGGAAGGCATGGCCATGGAGCTGGGCGCGATGGCCGAGGCCGCGCCGCCTGCCGCTTCAGGGCCGCCGCCCGCGCCGGGGGCGCGCGTATGAAGTACGTCGACGAGTACCGCGACTCCGAGATCGCCCGCAAGCTGGTCGACGAGATCCACCGCATCACCACTCGGCCGTGGTCGCTGATGGAGGTGTGCGGCGGGCAGACCCACACACTCGTCAAGCAGGGTATCGACGAGGCGCTGCCGAAGGGCGTGCGGATGATCCACGGCCCCGGTTGCCCCGTGTGCGTGACCCCGCTCGAGCAGATCGACAAGGCGCTTGCGATCGCCGCCCGGCCGGACGTCATCTTCACCAGCTACGGCGACATGCTCCGCGTCCCGGGATCGACGACTGATCTGCTGGCGCTGAAGGCGCGCGGCGCTGACGTAAGGATCGTGTACTCGCCTTTGGATGCGGTCCGAATTGCGGCCGCGAACCCGGATCGGCAGGTCGTCTTCTTCGCGATCGGGTTCGAGACGACGGCACCGGCAAACGCCATGGCGGTCCGGCAGGCCGCCCGGCTCGGGCTCGAGAACTTCTCCGTTCTCGTCAGCCACGTCCTGGTTCCGCCCGCGATGACCGCGATCCTGGAGTCGCCGACGAACCAGGTCCAGGCCTTCCTGGCCGCGGGCCACGTCTGCGCGGTCATGGGCTGGACCGAATACGAGCCGATCGCGGAGCGCTACCACGTCCCGATCGTGGTGACCGGGTTCGAGCCGCTGGACCTGCTCGAGGGGATTCTGATGGCGATTCGCCAGCTCGAGGAAGGGCGGGCGGTCGTCGAGAACCAGTACGCGCGAGCCGTGAAGCGCGAGGGTAATCGCGAGGCGCAGGAGACGGTCTTCCGCGTCTTCGAGGTGGGCGAGCGGACCTGGCGCGGCATCGGCACCATCCCGGCGTCGGGCTACCACCTGCGGCCCGAGTTCGAGGAGTTCGACGCCGAGAAGCGGTTCGAGGTCGGCGACATCCACACCCAGGAGCACCCGGCCTGCATCGCCGGCCAGATCCTGCAGGGCACGAAGACCCCGCTCGACTGCACGGCTTACGGCGTGCTCTGCAACCCCCAGAAGCCGCTGGGGGCGCCGATGGTCAGCGCCGAGGGGGTCTGCTCCGCCTATCACGCGGCGGGGCGGGGGCTCGCGGCGCCGACGGCGTTCCCGCTCTACGAGTTGTCGCGGCCGCTCGGCGAGGCGCCGAGATGACGGAGAAGCGGGCGGCCGACATCTTCGGCGGCTTCCCGGACGAGACGAACCTGGGCGGGCGCGCGGCGAGCGAGACCGAGCTGGCGGCCGCGCCCGGCCCGGCTGGTTCGGCGGCGCCGGACCCGGCCAATCTAGCCTGCCCGGCCTCGATACCCGAACGCGCACGAGTCCTCCTGGGCCACGGCTCCGGCGGGCAGCTCTCCGCGGCGCTCATGCGCGAGGTTATCGGCCCGGCGCTGGCTGCGGCCGGCGGTGCGGCCCAGGGGCCGCTGAACGATGCCGCCGTCGTGGATGTCGCGGGTTCGCGGCTCGCCTTCACCACCGACTCGTTCGTGGTCAGCCCGCTCGAGTTCCCCGGCGGCGACATCGGCGAGCTGGCCGTCTTCGGCACCGTCAACGACCTGGCCATGATGGGCGCCCAGCCGCTGGCGCTGTCGCTCGCCTACGTCATCGAGGAAGGCCTGCTGATCGACGAGCTGCGGAAGATCACCGAGTCGGTCGCGCGGGCGGCGGCCCGAGCCGGCGTTCGAATCGTGACCGGCGACACGAAGGTCGTCGGTCGGGGAGCGGCGGATGGGCTCTTCGTCAACACCGCGGGCATCGGGCTGGTGGCCGCCGGCGTCTCGGTCGGCGCCGATCGGGCGGCCCCCGGCGACGCGGTCATCCTCTCCGGCCCGATCGGACTGCACGGCATCGCCATCATGAGCGTCCGCGAGGGCCTGGGTTTCGAGGTCGAGATCGCCTCGGACACGCAGCCGCTCAACGCGCTGGTGGCCGCGATCGTCGCCGCCTGCCCGGACGTCCACGTCCTCCGCGACCCGACACGCGGCGGCCTGGCCTCGGCGCTCAACGAGATCGCCGGGGCATCTCAGGTGGGCGTGGACCTGCGCGAGGAGACGATTCCGATCCCCGGCCCCGTGCGGGCCGCCTGCGAGATGCTTGGGTTGGATCCGCTCCACGTGGCCAACGAAGGCAAGCTCGTCGCGATCGTGCCGGCCGCCGCGGTCGAGGCCGTGCTGGCGGCGATGCGGGTTCTCCCGGAAGGGGCGGAGGCGGTCGAGATCGGCCGCGTCGTGGCGGACCACCCGTCGATGGTCACCGTCCGCACGATTGTCGGCTCGCAGCGGATCGTGGACATGCTGGTCGGGGAGCAGCTGCCCCGCATCTGCTAGCGGCGGCCACGGCAGGAGCCGTGACCGGCCGAAAATGGTAACCGCCCCACTTATATTAGGCCGACGCCGCCTGTCGCCTTACTTTCTTAGCCTCACGTGCCATTTGGCCCTCAGCGTCGGGACACCTGTACCTATGCGCACCTGCGCATATATCCAAGACTGCATCCCATGGATGAGGTCTACAAGCTCCAGGTCGAAGTTCTCAAGACGATCGCTAACGTGCGCCGCCTCGAGATCATCCACCTGCTCGCCGACGGCCCTCGCGAGGTCTCGCGCCTGGCCGAGGAGATGGGCATCAGCCAGCCAAACGTCTCGCAGCACCTGGCCGTAATGCGGGCCGGCGGTGTGGTCGAGGCCGATCGGGACGGCCGCGAGGTTCGCTACCGGCTCAGCGATCCGGAGATCATCGTCGCCTGCGAGATGATGCGCGGCGTCCTCGCCCGTAGGCTGGCCCGTATCTCCGCCGCCGCCGCACGTACTTCAGACGAGCTCGTCGCTGAGCGGACATCGGGCACATCCACCGTCTCGACCGCGCCTAACAACAGAACTAGCTGAGGCCCTCGCATGGACGAAACCATCTCGATAGTCCTCTTCTCGGGGACCGACGACAAGCTTCAATCTGCCTCGGTCCTGACCGCGGGTGCCGCCGCGCTCGGTCGGCCGGTCAAGATCCTTCTGCAGTATTGGGCCCTTGAGTCCTTCCGAGCCGATCGGATCACGGCCGATCACGGTCTTGTGCCCGAGGCCGGTCCGGCCGGCAAGGCCGCCCTCGACGCGGCCGCGAAAGCAGGTCAGGCGCACTGGACAGAGACACTCCGGATGGCCAAGGAATTGGGCGAGGTCGACATCCAGGCCTGTTCGGCCTCAATGGAGCTCCTCGGGCTCAAGCATTCGGACCTCGACCCCATCGTCGACGGCGTAGAGGGAGTGGCCGCTTTCTATGTCAACGCCGGTGAGGGCCAGATCCTCTTCATCTAGTCGGAAGGAACCGGCCTACCCGGCCAAACCAGCAGCGAAAGGGCAGCAGATGGATATCAAGCTCAAAGTGGACGCCAGCGGTCTCTCCTGCCCGGGGCCGATCCTCAAGGCGACGCTGGGCATGAGGACTCTCGAGGCAGGCGATCTGATGGAGGTCCTGGCTACGGACCCGGGGTCGGTCAAGGACTTCGCGGCGTGGGCCGCCTCTACCGGCAACGCCCTCGTGGAGCAGGACTCCGCCAACGGCAAGTTCCGCTTCGTGCTCCGCCACAAGTAGCCACCCCGGCGAGCGCCCAACTGGTTCGCCCTCAACACGAAAGGATCCGAAATGACCGCAGAGGCTGCCAGCAAGCCCAAGAAGCTCTGCATCATCGCCTACAGCGGCGACCTGGAGAAGACGTGGGCATCGTTGATCATCGCCTCCGCCGCCGCCGCGATGGAGATAGAGACCTCGATCTTCGTGACCTTCTGGGCCTTGCAGGCCTTTGTGAAGGACGGCAAGCGCATCACCGGCCAGAACTGGATGCAGAAGATGCTGTCCTTCATGCAGCGGCCGGGCATCAGCCATCGCAAGACGAGCAAGATGAACTTCATGGGCATGGGGCCGTGGATGATGTTCCAGCTGGCCGACAAGTACAAGGCCTCCAAGCCCAAGGAGCTGCTCGCGATGTGCCAGGAACTCGGGGTCAGGATCTACCCGTGCCAGATGACCTCGGACTTGTTCGGCATCAGGCGCGAGGATCTCATCGACGGCCTCGAGGAGACGGTCGGCGCGGCGACGATGCTGCAGCTGGCGACCGAGGCCGACTCCACGATGTTCATCTAGGTTCGCGGCCTGCCAACCACCGTCGGCCTGCGCCGGACAATCACCGGACCCCCGTCACGGCGACCCCGGAGCGTCTTCACGAGGACACCCCGGGGTCGCGTGCCGTTGGCGCCTTAGCGCAAGACGAAGATGCTGGTCAGAAGGATCAGCAGAACCGCCAGCGTGATGGCCGCGTAGAGGCGGTCGCCCTCGAGGGTGAAACCGACGACCGAGGCCGCGACCCTCGCGACCGGCGTGGCCAGCAAGGTGAGGAGGCCGAGCTGGACGATAGCGGCCGGTTCCAGCGATGCCAGACGAGCCGGAAGGTTGGAGAAGTCGGTTGTCGCGGCGGCGAAGGGGCCGGCGCCGACGAGCGATCCCTGCCAGCCGATCGCTAGGGCAGCCACGAAGCCGATCGCAATCAGGGCTGCGCTGATGCCGACGCCGACGATCAGCACCGCGCTGATCACCCTCCTGAACCGTTCCGGTTTCATAGCCCGAACCCCAAACCGCGGCCGATCGTCTCGAGCCCTACGGCAATGACAACGGGCAGGAAGATCAGCCTGACCGCGCGGTTGGAGACCCGGCCGAGGAGGCGGGCTCCGACGATTGCCCCGGTGAGGACGCCCAGCGCCACCGGCGCGGCGATCCTCGGGTCCACGTCGCCGCGGCCCAGGTATATGCCGGCCGAGGCGGCCGCGGTGACCCCGATCATGAAGTTGCTCGTGGCGGAGCTGACCTTCATCGGAAGCCGCATCACGCCGTCCATCGCTAGCACCTTCAGCACGCCTGAGCCTATCCCGAGCAACCCGGACACCACGCCCGCGATCCACATGAGCACGAACCCGAGGGGGATGCGGCGCGCCGAGTAGGGGATTTCGCGGCCCAGACGCCGGTCTGGGTACGACGACTCAAGCCGCAGGCGGGCGGCCAGCGGCGACGGCGTGTCGTTTGGCGGGCTCTCCTCGCCCATGCGCGCGACCTGTATCGCCGCCGTGCCGAGAAGGACGACACCCAGCAGCAAGTACAGGAAAGCCGGCGCCACGACGGCCGCCAGGAGCGCGCCGCAGACGGCTCCGGTTGTCGTCGCCAGTTCGAGAAACTTGCCGACCCGCATGTCCGTCATGCGGTCCCGAACGTAGGCTGCGGCTGCTCCGGAGCTCGTGGCGATGACCGATACGATGCTCGCCCCGACGGCCAGGTGGATGTCCACGCCGAAACCGAATGTCAGCGTAGGGATGACCAGGATCCCACCGCCGACGCCCGCCAGGGCGCCGATCAGCCCCGCGGCGGCGCTGATCGCGAAGATCGCGATGTCGGCGCCCGGTGTCATCGGAACCCGAAGGGCGGCATAAAGGCCTCGCACATGCCAAATTGCGCAATAACGCAAGTGCCGGTAATGTATCCCAAGGGCCGATCCGCTGCGCCAGGAAATCGGCTCATCAACGATAATCGGTGGCGTAGATCTTCATCCCCAGCAGTGGCCGAATCGGAGCATCTGTGTCCCTGCCAATTCGTCAACCCATTCCGGAGATTGACGTTGACGAACTCGGCGTCCTGATGACCGACGGAGGCGTGCGCCTCCTGGACGTCCGCGAGGAGTGGGAGTTCCGGCGGCGTCGCGTCCCGGGGGCGGTGAGCCTGCCCCTCGCCCAGCTGCCCGCACGGATTGCCGTCCTGCCGCGAGGCGAGCGGCTCCTGGTCATCTGCGAGCACGGCATTCGGAGCCGGGTGGCGACGGACCTGCTTCTTCGGAACGGCTTCGAGGGTGTTGTCTCGGTCAAAGGCGGGACCGACGCCTGGGCTCGCGCCAACCGGCCTCTTGAGCGGGACTGACGAGTGACTGCCGACGAACGGCGCCTGGCCTGGGACGACCGCCACCGTGCCGGCGACTTCGAGGGCGATGCTCCTAACCCGACGCTCGTCCTGGGCTTGGCCGGTCTGGCAGGCACGATCCCCGGCAATGCGCTCGAGCTCGCCGCGGGCAGCGGCACCAACGCGGTCTGGCTGGCCGGGCAGGGCTGGCGGACCACGGCCGTGGATTGGTCACCCGTTGCGCTGGCCAACGGCATGGCGAAAGCGCGTGACGCCGGGGTCACCGTCGACTGGCTGGAACGCAACCTGTTCGACTGGTTCCCACCCCGACGGGCCTTTGGCCTGGTGGTCATCGTCTACCTGCACCTGTCGCCCAAGGAACGCGGACCCGTCTATGCCCGGGCGGCGGCCGCGGTGGCGCCGGGCGGCAGCATGATCGTCGTGGGCCACGACCGCCTGAACGAGACCCAGGGCGAGGGCGGGCCGCCGGAAGCGACTCGCTTGTTCACCGCAGAAGAGATCGGCCGCGAGCTGCTGGCCACCGATCCCGGCCTTGTCGTCGAGCGCGCCGAGGTGGTGCGGAGGGCCCCGCCGCCCGCCCGTGCCCCGATCGACTCGCTGCTCGTCATCCGCCGCCTGCCCCGCCAGTAGACGAATGCCATGACTCGGCTTCCCGATCTCGGCCGACGCGGCGAGGGCTGGTTCCTGCTGCAGCTGGTCTTCTTCGCGGCGATCGCGGCCTCCGGCCTCGCCGGCCCCGCCTGGGGCGGCACGGCGCGGACGGCCGGCGAAGCCCTCGGCGCCATCCTGATTGTCTGCGGCGGGCTGCTGTCGGTCCGCGGCGTGCTGGATCTGCGCGAGAACCTGACGCCGTTCCCGAAGCCGCTTCCCGGCGCGACCCTGGTTGACTGTGGCGCATACAGCCTGGTTCGACATCCGATCTACGGCGGCCTGATACTCGGAGCAGCAGGGTGGGGGATCTTGCGGGCCTCGCCGCTCACCCTGGTCCTGGCGCTCGGCCTGGCCGTCTTCTTCGACCTCAAGTCGCGTCGCGAAGAACTCTGGCTGGCGGAGCAGTTCGCCGACTACGGCAGCTACCGCAGCCGGACGCGCCGCCTGCTGCCCTGGATCTACTGAGCTCCGGCCGTCACGGGGCTCGTCTCGGCTTCGTAGGTGAGGAGCCGGCCGGCCAGGCCGACGCTGCGAGTGGCGCCGGATTTCGCCAGGCAGTAGGCCGCTCGCATCGCCAGTCGCTTCGACCGCCTCGATGCGGCGACGATGTCGGCCGTCGTGAAAGGCGAGGGCAGGCCCTCGGGTAGCAGCCGCAGCAGGTCCGCCGGCACGTCGATCCTGATCGTCTCGACTACCTCGAGCAGCCGGCGGTCGAGCCGCCACCACTCGCGCGGATAGCGGTAGCGGGCGCCGGCCGGTATCGGGCCGCGGATCTCTTCCTCGCAGATCATCGGCAACTCGAGCCGGAAGTTCGGGTGCGCCACGAGCTCCGGAAAGGCGACGAGCTCCTCGAAGACGTCGAGCGGCCGTCCGCGCTTGGGCGAGCGCCGGCGGTCCACGACCACGCCGTCGGCGTCGACGCGCAGCAGCCACCGCTCGACGGCAATCGGGTGGACGAGGGCGATGCGGTGGTCCGCGACCAGGCGCCTCAGCTTGCGGGCGGCCATGGCGAAGCCCGCGGTTTGGATCTCGATCAGCTCGTCGCCGCGGACCACGTCCACGACGTAGCCGTCGACTTTCGCCTCGGTTCGGCCGCCCGCCCCGGCGTACAGCTCCTTCAACGCCGCGTGGAGCGACCCCTCGCGATAGGTGGACAGGGCGGGCGCCGCGGACATAGCGCGCCGGCCGGCGCTACCGGTTCCTGGTGACGATCGGGCGGCCGGACGCCTGCCAGGCGTTCATCCCGCCATCCAGGTTCCAGACGTTGGTATATCCCAGGTCCAGCAGCGTCTGGGCGGCCTGAGCGCTCTCCGCGCCGCTCCGGCAGTAGACGAGGATCCGGGCGCCCTTGTTCGAGGGCAGCGCCGAGGCACGCGCCGTGAGCTGGTCGTAGGGGATGTAGAGGTCCGTGCCGTCGATCTCGCCGATGTACGGCGTCTTGACGTTGACCAGGGTGAAGTCCTTGCGGGCCATCATCTGAGCCAGCTGATCCGGCGTTACGTTGGTCCAGTGGCCCCCTCTGCCCTGGACGACGACACCGATCTGGCTCGAGGTGGCGGCCGGCGTAGCGGTTGCTGCGGTGCTCCCGCTGCCGTTCGATATCGCGCCGAAGATAAGATCGGCGCCGATCACGACGGCGGCGGCCAGAACGAGGACGGCGACGAGCAGAACGAGTCGAGCTTGCCCATCGGCAAAGAGCGCCGGCCTCGATGGGCTGGAGGCAACGACGGTCCCACCCGTGGAGCGACGGCCGGCTGCGCCGTGGCGTTTCTTGGAACTCATCGGCCGGTTCCTTTTGTGGTTGCGATGTGCCGCCGTGGGTCGGTCTCGCGTGTCTTCGAGCTTACGTCATGGAGTATGGAAAGGTTGTGCCCTCGGCAGGCCTCAGCCGCGCAGCCTGATGGCGAAGAGCGCAACCGGCCGGTAGAAGACGTGGGCGAACTTGCCGAACGGCACCAGCAGGACCAGGGCCATGGCCACTCCGACGTGGAGCAGGAACATCGGGTAGCCCCACGTGGGGGCCTGCGGCAGGTATAGCGCGAGTTCCAGGACGAAGCCCGTTACGCCCGTGACCCAGAGCATTGCCAGGAAAGTCCAGTCCGAAGTCGTCGAGTGGAGGCTTGAGCGGTCGCTCTTGCGCAGGCGCCGGACAATCAGCACGGTCGTGCCGTAGATCAGCGCGGCGCCGGCGATCGTGCCGAGCAGGCGCACTGGATACCAGATCGGCACCGCCGTGCCCACGGCCTTGACGCCGAGCAGTTCCAGGCCGTAGTCGAGCATCGTGGCGCCGAGCAGGCCCAGGAACCCCCACATGGTGGCGAAGTGGATGAACCAGCGCTGCGAATACCAGGGCCGGGCCTCGCCGGCTTCGCCGGACGCCGCCCCGTCGGCGCAATCCTTTCGGAAGCGCGTCTGGGCCAGCGACTCGGTGCCCACCGCGTAGACGGCGGCCCCGGCCACCTTGCCGAACGTCGTCTTCGCGGCTACTGCCTTGGGTCCGCGCAACACGCGCCTGACCATCTCTATCAGGCCGACCAGTGCCGCCACTCCCATGACCGCCATGGCGACGATGCCCATGTTGTGGATGACGTCGCTGGGGACGAAGTCGAAGAAGGCGAGCGTCGAGCCGTCGACCGGCTTGTGGACCGAATACATGAAGGCAGCAAGGAGCCCGACGAGGGCGACGACGAAGAAGCCTGCGAAGAGCCGCGAGGTTGCCAGCAGGTAGGCGAGGTGGGTTCGGTCATAGCTGGCGACGGCGTAGCGCCGTGCGGCGGCCATGAACGAGGCCGGATCGGCCTTGGTCGGGCACGAGTCCGTGCATTCGGAGCAGCCGTAGCAAGACCATAGCTCCGGGCTGGCGAGCAGCTTCTCGCGAAGACCGAGCTGGGCGTAGCGGGACATCCGGCGCGGGAACGAGGCGCCGTCCACTGAAAGCGGGCAGATGGCGGAGCAGACACCGCAGTTGAAGCACGCCGAAATGTCCGTGGCGCCGAAGCGCTGAAGCTCGGGATAGAGGTTGCGATCGACTCGCGCGGTCATGACCGCGTCTCCTTCTGGACGGCCCCGTAGCGGAAGTAGCCCTCGGGCGTCACATCCTTGAGCTCACGGACCCAGCCGTACCGGCGCATGCCCATGACCCAGTACATGGCTTCATGAGTCGGGCGGCCGAGGGCCTCGGCGATCTCCGGCACGGTGTGCGGACCGTCGGCGAGAACCTCGAGGATCCGGCTTCTCATGAGCGGCTCCTCGCGGATGATCTCGCGCAGGTCCCTGTCGGGCGCGACGTTGGGAGCGTTCATGCGATCGCCTCCTCGAGCAGGCCGTCGATCATTGCCGTGATCTGGGCGTCCGTGTAGCCGCGCAGGTCGATGGCGTTTTCGGGGCACATTGGGACGCAGCCGCCGCAGCCTTTGCAGCCGGCCTCGCTGATCGTCGCGACCTCGCGACCGTTGAGCGACAGCTTCTCGATCGCTCCGTAGGGGCAGGCGGTCTCGCATTTGCCGCACCAGGTGCACCTGTCCGGGTCGACCGTGGCGACGAGCGGATCCAGCTCCGCCACGCCCTTCTTGAGCACGGACGCGCTCTGGGTGACCGCGGCCAGGCCCGAGGCCACGCTCTCGGCCGAGCTCTTGGGCCCCTGGCAAGCGCCGGCGATCAGGACCCCGTCGACCATCGTTTCGACCGGCCGCAGCTTGGGGTGGATCTCGTTGAAGAAGCCATCGCGGCCGAGCGGTAGCTTCAGCATCCCGACCATCTCGTCGTTCTTACGGGCGATCATGCCGGTGACCTGGACCACCAGGTCCACCGGTATCTCCAGCTCTTCGTCGCCGGAGAGCAGGTCGCGGACGGTCACCGCCAGGCCGCCACCCGCCTCGACGGCTACGACGGGAGGGGCGTCGTCCGGGAACTTGACGTAGATCGCGCCCTGCTTGCGGGCTTCCGTGTACAGAAGCTCGAAGTTGCCGTACGTCCGGATGTCGCGATAGAGGTGGTACTGGCGAACCTTCGGGTCCCGCTCCGAGACCTTGATCGAGACGTGAGCCGTGGCGGAGCAGCAGAAGCGCGAGCAGTACTCGTTGCCGTCCGGCTGGCGGCTGCCCACGCAGTAGATGTACGCGAGGCTGCGAACGGGCCGGCCGTTGTAGCGGAGCGGACCCTTCGAGCCGTCGACCAGATCCTTGAACTCGGGCAGCGTCAGTACGCCCGGCAAGCCGGCCCCGAGCTCGCCTTCGGCCGGCTGGTAGGCGTCGAAGCCGGTAGCGACGACGATCGAGCCGACCTCCACAGAGAGGGTCTGCGGCGGGTCGGCGGCAACGCGGATGCCGATCTCGTAGTTACCGAAGCTGCCGGCCTTGGTTACGACCTCGGCCCCGGTGAAGACCTTGATCGATGGTCGCTTCTTGATCTCGGAGACCATCCGGGCGATCAGCTCGCGGCCGTCTCGCTCGTGTGGGAACATCGGGCCGAACTTGCCGACCCAGCCGCCGAGCTCGGGCTCGCGCTCCACCAGGAAGACGCCCAGGCCGATGTCCGCCATACCGATCGCGGCTCGCAGGCCGGTCACGCCGCCGCCGATGATCAGCGCCTTCTGCGTGGTCTCGACGACGAGCGGTTCCAGGGCCTCGGTGAGGCGGGTCCGGCCGATGACGCCGCGGACCAGGCCGATGGCCTTGTGCGTGGCGCCGTCGCGATCGTCGGTGTGGGTCCACGAGCACTGCTCGCGGATGTTGGCCTGGTTGTACTCGTAGGGATTCATGCCCGAGCGCTTCGCGACGCCGCGGAACGTGACGACGTGGAGCTTGGGCGAGCAAGAGGCGACGACGAGGCCGTCCAGGTCGTTGGCGGCGATGTCCTCTTCCATCTCCTGCTGTCCGGCGTCGGAGCAGGCGAACATCATGTGCTTGGCGATCACGACGCCCTGCTCGTCCTTGACCGCGTCGACGACGGCCTGGACGTCGACGTAGTCGGAGATGTTGCCGCCGCAGTGGCAGACATAAACCCCGATGCGGCGGGCTTGAGGGTCGCGGCTTTCGGCGGGGCTCATGCCGGCACCTTCACTGACTCCAGGTGGGCTGCGGCTTGGGCCGCTGCGGCGCCGGCATGCAGGATCGAGTCGGTGATGTCCTTTGCGCCGGACGCGGTTCCGGCCACGAAGACGCCGGGTATGCTCGTCGTCCCCGGGTTCATGTCCTCGCTCGGTTCGGCCACGTAGTGGTAATCGTTGAGTTCGATCGTGTCGCCTGAGAAGAGGCGTTCGACGTCTCGATTCGGCTGGACGCCGACTGCCAGCACGACCATGTCGTACTCGGCCTCGACGAGCGCCCCGCCGTGCTCGATGTCCTCGTAGCGCAGGACCAGGTTGCCGTCGGGCTTCTCGGTGATCTTCGCGACGCGGCCCTTGACGTACGTGGCGCCCATCGCTTTGGCGCCCTCGTAGAACTCGTCGTAGCGCTTGCCCGGGGCTCGGATGTCCATGTAGTGGACGGTGACCTCGGCCAGCGGCAGCGCGCCCATGACGAGCTGGTTCTGCTTGATCGAGTACATGCAGCAGAAGCGCGAGCAGAGCGGGTTGTCGACGGTCTCGTCGCGAGAGCCCGTGCACATGACGTAAGCGATTCGCTCGGGAACCTTGCCGTCGCCCGGGCGCAGGACCGTGTTGAACGGCCTGGTCGGCGCGAGCAGGCGGTCCATCTGCATGCCGGTGATGACGTTCTTGTAGCGGCCGAAGCCGTACTCAGGCTTGGCGTCGGCCGTGAACAGCTTGTAGCCGGTTGCGACCACCACAGCGCCGACGTCGATCTCTTCGATCTGCTCGCGCATGTCCAGGTGGATGGCATCCGATGGACAGACCGTGACGCACTCCTGGCACTCCGAGCAGACGCCGCAGTCCAGGCAATCGCCGGCGGAGGCGCGCGCCTCCTCTTCGGTCAGGGGGGCCTCCACCTCCGCGAAGTCCGGCTTGGCGAGGCCGGCAACGCCGCCGGGTGCAGGTTCGGCGGCGATCGCCGGCGAGTGGTTGACGTAGTTTTTCTGGCGGGCCAGGACGGCCGGCTTGTCGACGAGCGGCAGGAGGCCGTCCATCTCGAACCCGGTGAGCGGCTCGCCCTGCAGATATCGGTCGATCATGTGGGCGGCCCGGCGGCCCTGGCCGACCGCTTGGGTAATGTCCGACGCGCCCGTGGTCACGTCGCCGGCGGCGAATACGTGCGGGACGGCCGTCTGGAGCGTGTTCTTGTCGGCGACGAGCGTGCCGTTCGCGTTGGCGGCGATGCCGCTCCCAAAGGCCGAACCTTCGGGAGCCATGCCGATGGCCACGAGGACCGTGTCGCAGGCGATCACGAATTCGCTGCCCCTGATCGGCTCCGGGCGGCGGCGCCCGGAGGCGTCGGGCTTGCCCAGGGCCATGCGCTGGCAGCGCAGCCCGGTGACTTGGCCGGCGGCATCACCGACGACCTCGACGGGAGCTACCTGCAACGAGAACCTGACGCCATCTTGTTCGGCTTCGTCGACTTCGGCCTTATGGGCCGGCATCTCTTCTCGACCGCGGCGATAGGCGACGGTGGTCTCGGCGGCGCCGAGCCGGACGGCGCTGCGGGCCGCGTCCATGGCGACGTTGCCGCCGCCCACGACCACGACCTTCTTGCCGGTCAGGTCCGTCGGGGCGCCGAGCTTGGCGGTGCGGAGGAACTTCAGACCGCCGAGGACGCCATCAAGGTTCTCACCGGGGACGTTGAGCGCGGTGGAAAGCGGCGTTCCGGTGGCGACCAGGACGGCGTCGTAGCCGTCTCGCCGCAGCGCGTCTAGGTCCGTGACCGGCGAATTCGTGGCGATTTCCACGCCGATGGCGGTCACGTTGGAGATGTCCTGATCCACGACCTCGGCCGGGAGGCGGTAGGCCGGGATGGCGAGCCTGAGGAAGCCGCCGGCAACCGGAGCGGCTTCGAAGATCTTCACGCCGTAGCCACGCCGGGCGAGCTGCCAGGCGGCGGTCAGGCCGGCCGGTCCGGAGCCGACAACGGCCACCCTCCTGCCGTTGGCGGGCGGAATTTCGACATTGGGCCCATCGGCGGAGGCGTAGTGCTGGTCGGCGGCGAAGCGCTTGAGTCGCCGTATCGGCAGCGTGCCTTCGAGGGAGCCGCGGGTGCACTCGCCCTCGCACGGGGCGTAGCAGGCTCGGCCGAGGGTCCCAACTAGCGGCGTCGCATCCAGGACGAGCTGGAAGGCCTTCTCGTATTCCCCGCTGCGAATGAGGGAGACGTAGCCGTGGGCCTTGATGCCCGCAGGACACGTGTAGGTGCAGGGCGAAGTGCCGGCCCGCTCGAGGACGGCCTTCTTCGGTACGGCCTGCGGGAACGTGATGTAGGCGGCCCGGCGGGCGACCATGTCGGCGTTGAACTGGTCCGGGACGGCGACTGTACAGGCCGTCTCGCATAGCTGGCATCCGGTGCAGGCGGCCTCGTCGACGAAGCGCGGCTTCCGACGGATGGTGGCCTTGAAGCGGCCGCCCTCCTGGCGGGCGATGTCGTCGACTTCGGTGTACGTCAGAGCGGTCACGTTGGGGTGGTGGATCGAGGCTGCCATCTTCGGCGTGGAGATGCAGCTGGCGCAGTCGAGGGTGGGGAAGACCTTGCTGAGCAGGATCATCCGGCCGCCGACGCTCGCCTCCTTCTCGACGAGCAGGATCTTGTAGCCCATGTCGCCCAGCTTGAGCGCGGATTCCATGCCGGCGATGCCGCTGCCGACGACAAGGGCGTCGTAGCTGGTCATCAGTTGGCTCCAGCCGATCGGAGCGCGATCAGCGCCTCCGAGAACTGGTTCATGTGCTTGGCGAAGTTCTCCGCGCAGACCGAGCAGATGGCGGCCATCTTGATGCGCTGCGGCGCGAGACCCTCCGCCTTGAGCAGCGCCTGAGCCTCGGCGATGATCCGCGACGCGCGCTTGGCGCAGTCGGGCAGGTAGGCACACTCGTCCCCGTCGGAGGCAATGAAGACACCTTCGAAACCCTGCTTGATGGCGTGGAGGATCCATGAAGGGCGGATGCCGCTGGTGCACGGCATGCTGATGACACGCACACCGGGTGAGTAGTGGAGGTGGGCGCTCCCGGCTAGGTCGATGCCGGGATCGGAGATGTTGTTGGTGGAGAAGACCAGGATTCGCGGGGCGGCTGTGCCCGTCTTCTCATCAACAGGTGCCGCGAGCGCAGTCATCAGTCCAGTGCTCCTGCGATGCTCAACCCGGCGGGGGCGAGGGGGCCGCCCGCCGATCGGGGTCCCGCCGGCTCGTGCCGGCCGACCGCGCTACTTGCCGCGGCGAAGGAAGACGCGGTCGTATCCGTCTGCCTCGATGACGCCGAGGAACTCATGCCCGACCTTGCCGGCCCAGGCGCCCATGTCGGTCTTGGTGACCGGGTCGCTGGACCAGACTTCAATGACGTCGCCGATGGCGACCTTGCCCATGCCCTTCTTGGCCTCGAGGAGCGGGCCGGGGCAGGCAGCGCCGCGGGCGTCGATGACTTCGGCGGCGGTGAGGTTTCCGAGTTCTGCTACGTCCAAGGCGCTCATAGGTTTCTCCGAATGGGTTGCTGGTTAGTAACTCAGGGCGTTTGTGGCGGAAGTCAGTTCGACCACAAACCGGGCCGCCGCGACGACCTCGGCGTTCTCGACGAGCTGGGTGGCGGCGTCGATCTGGCGTGACTTGACGCACGGGCCGCAGATGAGGATCTTCCCGCCGAGTTCTTTGTAGTCGTTCATGAGCTTGGAGAGGGGAGGGAAGCCTTCGGCAGCGACCGATTCGGCGCGGCCCTTGACGGCGATCTCGACGCCGTCGGCCTGGAGTCCGATGACGGCCTCGACGTCCGAGGCAAGAGCGGCAACTGCCATGACGAACGGGATCGTCACGTGTTCGGGATGGTTCGGCCCGTGGGTGAGCATGAACATGAGCTTCTCGGCCACGACTCGCAATCTCCTTGTTGTGCGGAACCAGATTTTGGTTTGCCTACCGGTTGACCGGGACGGAGTCGGCCGGTTGAGGGTTGGAATACGACGCGGCGATGTCGCCGAGACGGGCAATGCGCCGAATCAGGACCTGGCGCATCGCGCCGCACGCCGCGACGATCTCCGGATCGGCCAGTTGGTACCGGACTTCACGACCGTCTCGAACGGCCTCGACGATGCCCACTCCCCGCAGGGCGGCAAGGTGCTGCGAGATCGCCGGCTGAGTCGAGCCGAAATGCTCGGCGAGCTTCCGCACCTCGACCGGGCCGGACTCACCCAGGTAGTGGACGATCTCGAGCCGGCGCGGGCTGGCAAGTGTCTTGAGGAGTGAGGCCTGGAGGCCGTAGATGCCGTCGGCGGGGCGCAACATGGCTCAGTGCTCCAGCGGACGCGTGAGGTTCGGCATTGGCGGACTCCCATCGATCTATGCGTGATCTATGAATAGATCGCTGGAATGCATGTGACCATCTGCCGCTTGTCACGTCACGGGCGCCCTATGGCCCTAAGTGACTCACTCATGTATTTGGTTCGCGCGGCTGATCTGACCTGCGTCCTACAATCGGCAGATGAGCCTTAGAGATCGCACCCGCGTCGGCGCTGGCGTCGGCGCGACCGTCACCGGGCGAGTCTTCCAGCGGGTCATCGGCCGCGATCTGCCGGTCGCGGCGAGGGCCGAAGGCTGCACCATCTGGGACACCGAAGGCCGGGCGTATCTGGACGCCGCCGGCGGGGCCGTCGTCGTCAACGTGGGCCACGGCCGGCAGTCGGTCGTGGACGCCATGGCGCGCCAGGCCGGCGCCTTCACCTACGTCCACGGCACTACCTTCACCAGCGAGCCGCTCGAGTCGTACGCGCGAGCCGTGGCCCGGTACCTCCCCGTTGACGATCCGGCCATCTACCCGGTCAGCGGCGGCTCGGAGGCGATCGAGAGCTGCCTCAAGCTGGCGCGGGCCTATCACCTGGCCCGCCGCGAGCCCGACCGGACCGCCGTCATCGCCCGGTGGGGCAGCTACCACGGCAACTCCATGGGGGCGCTTGATCTATCCGGCCGCGAGCCGCTGCGCCGCCCCTACGAGCCGTGGCTGGGCCGCTTCGACCACGTCAGCGCCGCGTACCCGTACCGGGCGGGAGAGGCCGCCGCTCACGCCCTCGGCGACGTGGACAGGCTGGTCGCCGAGCTCGAGGCGGCCATCGCCGCGGCCGGGGAGGGGAGAGTGGCCGCCTTTGTCGCAGAGCCAATCGTCGGCGCCACTCTCGGCGCGGTGGCCCCGCCGGACGGCTACTGGCCGGCCGTCGCGGAGGTCTGCCGGCGCCACGGCGTCCTGCTCGTGGCCGACGAGGTGATGACCGGATTCGGGCGGACGGGGCGATGGTTCGGGATGGATCACTGGGGCGTCCGGGCCGACGTGATGGCCGCGGCCAAGGGCGCCGCCGGGGGCTACTTCCCGTTCGGCCTGGCCGTGGCGAGTGGCCAAGTCTACGAGACGGTCACGGCCGCCGGTGGCTTCGTCCATGGGTTCACATACAGCCACTCACCGGTCGGTGCGGCCGCGGCCGGCGAGGTGCTCCGAATCCTCGAGACGGAGAAGCTCGTCGAGGCGAGCGCGGTCAAGGGCGCGCGGCTGAAGGGGCTCCTGGCGGATCGCCTGGGGGGCCATCGGAACGTTGGCGAGATCCGGGGCCGCGGCTTGATGGTTGGACTGGAGCTGGTCGCCGATCGCGCTACGCGGCGGCCCTTCCCGCGGTCGGCCCGGCTGATCGAGGCCGTCATGGTCCAGGCCCGCGCCGCCGGTCTGCTCATGTACCACGGCACGGGCAACGCCGACGGCACGAACGGCGACACCATCCTTCTCGGGCCGCCGTTCGTGATCACGGACGTGGAGTTGGCGCGTTGCGTCGAAATCGTCGGGGGCGCGGTAGAGAAGGCCTGCGCGGAGGTCGCGCCCGGGCCGGGCTGAGCTCGCCGGATCCTCTCCGGCGAACAACGTCCCCGACGGCCACCCGGCGAAGTGCCGGATGACCGTCGAAGATGACCCTCATCGACGGCTTCGTCGTCCGCATTCTCGAGGCCGGTGCGCTGTCTGTGGAGGAAGCCCGTCGCGAGGCCTACTCGCTGCTGGAGCTGCTGATCGGAGCGCCGGCGGCGATTCCGGCGGCCGTCGAGGGCTCCGAGCGCGGGCCGGCGACAGGCCGGCCTGAGGGGCCGTTCGTCGCCGTCCAACGGCCTCGGTCGCGGGGCCCTCGGTCGAACGAGCCGGGCCGACGGACCCAACCCAGAGCACGCGTTCGTACCGTTACCGGCCAATTGCGCGTTTCCGCCCGACTTCGGGCCGCCGCGCCCGCCCGGTGCTTCCGCAGAGCTACCCGCGCTGGGTGGAGTCAGACGCGCCTGCCGCTCCGGCTCCGGGTCACGATGTAGACCCCGAGAAGCACTATCAGCAGAGGCCCGATGAGCCGATCGGTGGGGAAGTTGGCGTAGGACGCCGCCACGTCGCTGCCGCCCCAGAGGGCGAGGAGGGCGCCGATGCCAAGGGCCCAGCCCCAACGGCGGCCGGCGGTCGAGCGGATCAGGGCGATCGCCATCACGCCCACACCAAGGAACAGGGTGCCCCATCCTGAGCCGCGGATGACGTTCAGGCTGGTGAGGACGTCCGATAGGGCCAGCGCCGTGATGAACACGCCCACGTAGAGGGCCAGGTCGCTGCGGTCGCGAATCCCGACGATGACCAGGACTAGGCCTACGGCGAGGAAGAATGCCGAGGCCCCCAGTTGAGCCTGGCTGAAGAGCTGGCCGGCACCGAGGAAGAGGCCCAGGATGATCAGGAAGATGCCGACCATCGGGATACCCGGCCGCCTGGCGGGCCAGCTGCCGTCGAAGCTCCAGCTGTCGATACGAACGGCCTTGGGCGGGTCCTGTTTGCTCATGCGGCGAGATTAGCAGGGCCGGGCGCTGGAGGGGAGGAGAGCCCGCAGGCTTCCGACTCCCCGGGCGGCCCCGGCCGCCAGGCGAGCGGGGAGTCCGGCTGGCCCCGGGGCGCGACTACTGGTCCAGGGACGCCTCGATGCTGAGGGCGACGTTGCCCTGTATCGCTCGCGAGATCGGGCAGCCGTTCTTGGCCCCGTCGGCCAGGGCGCGGAATCGCTCTTCGTCCAGGCCTGGTACGCGGCCGCGGACCGCCAGCTTGCTCGAAATCACCGTCCACTTGCCGTCGACCCTGTCGAAGGTGACCTCAGAGGTGACCTCCAGGCTCTCCGGCGGCGAGCCGGCCTTGGCCAGATCGCTGGAGAAGGCCATCGAGAAGCAGCTGGCGTGGGCGGCGGCGAGCAATTCCTCCGGACTCGTGCGGCCGTCGGCCGCCTCTATTCGCGAGGCCCAAGTCACCGGCAAGGCCGAGAAGGCTCCACTCGTGACCGCATCCACGCGACCGTTTCCCGAGTTGAGGTCGCCCGTCCATTTGACCGCCGCACGACGGACTGTGGCCATGTCTACCCTCCTGCTGATCCTGCTTGTCGACCGATGTTCGCATCTGCCGAGCGGCAGAGCGCCGGCCCGCATCCGCAGACCGGCACGCGGAACGGCTAGTGGTCGTTGCGCGGCTTCTCCGCCCAGCGACTTCCGGTGATCTGGTCGATCGTCAGGGTGAGGCGCACCGTGCCTTCGGTGACCTCTCTCACGCCCACGAGCGGGACATACAGACGCGGAGAGAGGAAACCGCGCGAGACGATCAGGAAGTCGCCCTCGAGCCCGGCCACCTTGCCCACGCCGACACCGTCCGTATCGACGACGAGCCAGCCGGCCCCGATCTCCGATGCGACGAAGATGCGCCTGGAGGGCGAAGGATCGCGCAGGATCGATGACCGTGCCGCCTCGCTCCGGCGGTGAAGAAGCCCGTAGGACACCTTGAAGCTCCGGGCCCGCCGCCCCGCCGTAGTCAAGGGCGGCATGAGCCCTCGCCAGTCTAGGCGCCTTTCGACCTTTCGAGTACGCGGATCTCTCCGGCCGGCGGGCCGAGCTCGTTCCGGCTACTTCGGGGCCGGTGCGAGCCGCTCCACCCGGGTCGCGAACCCGTCGATCGCCTTCTCGCCTACAAGGGCGCCGATCTCCAGATCGTAGCGCCGGACGTCGCCCGGCTCCATGTGCTGGAGCTCGCCTCGCTCCTTGGCGTCCCAGCGGCCCGCGTCGCGGTTCGTGCTGGGCTCCATGGCCATGGCGTAGGCGTCTTCACCCATCATCCGCCAGACCGTGTGGTGCGGCAGCTGGCCGATCCGGAAGACCTGGTAAACGCCCAGCCCAAGCTTGCGGTTCACGATGGCGACCGGCACCTTGCCGTCGCTCTCGGCCGCCAGCTCATGCTCGTAGCAGGCCTCGGTGAAGTCCTTGATCGGGGCGCTCAGAGTCCGGTAGGTGGCCTTCGCCTCGGCGGTGACGTCGTAGTCGGTCGTCGTCTTGAGCGACGGGACCAGGAGCTGGGATCCTTCGTCGATCACCGGGAATCCCGCGTTGCAGTGGTAGAGCAACATGTGGGAAGTCCGGCTGTGGCCGACGTTTTCCACCTCGTCGTGGATCGTGAAATGGGAGGCGCCGACCCTCGCCTCGATCCGGCGGCGCAGCAGCAGGTGCTCACCGAAGATCGCCGACTGGAGAACCTCGCCTTCGGCCCAGAGGACGCACTCGTCGCCCTCCCAGCGCTCGCCGTAGCCGACCAGGCGGGCCGGCAGGCCGCCGACTCGGCCATGCAGCGAGTAGTGGACCGTCTTGAAGATGTGCGGCTGGTGGTAGTCGTCGGCGTCGTCGTCGCCGGGCCCGAGGGTGTGATCGAGGCCGCAGGTCACGACCATCCCGCCGCCCCAGGACCGGAACCAGCCCCAATCGTCGTTCTCGTAGTACCAGGGCGCGACGATCCCCGGATTGCCCTGCCAGTTGAGCGGCCGGCCGCCGATCTCGCACCGGCCGATGTCGAAGCAGCGGTCCACCACTACATCGAACGCGAAGCCCGAGCCGGTCCGGAATTCGATCACCCGAACGCCCCGGCCGATGCCGTCGCCCAGCGTCACCAGCCGGACGCCGGCGACCTGCTCGAGGCGGCCGACGCGGCGCAGCAGTTCCGACCGAGAGTAGGAGCGCCCGAAGAGCTCAGGCATGGTGCACCTCCAACCGGCCGGCCCTCGCCGACCGCGATTTCCAACTCCAGTAAGAACGGGCGGCGCCTTCCTCCCGGTCGGCGCCGCCCGTTCGACTTGCTAAGCCGAGATCTGCAGGGCGATTACCACTCGCCGGCTGCAGCGGCGATCTCCTCGTCGGTCGCGGGCCGCTCGGAGGCGGCTATCGCGGCCTTGGCGATCCAGTCCTCGTGGTGAGTGGCTTTCAGCAGGTACAGCAGGACTACGCCCGCCACCAGCCAGATACCCACGAAGATGACGGCCCAGTTGTTCGGAGCCACCGGGAACGATCCGCCGCCGATGGTCAACGGATCGCCGCCGACCCAGCCGATGGCGAACAGGAAGACCACGAGCATGCCGAGGGTCGAAAGCACCGGGAAGATGACGTGGCGCAGCACGCTGAACTCGCTGCGGCGTTCGTTCCGATACAGCATGAATGCGGCCAGGTTGCCCAGGCTGTAGATGAGCAACACGACGAAGCCGATGAGGGTTCCGTCGATGTAGTACTGGTTCTGGTAGGCAACCGTTGCCGTCATTGCCGCGCCGGCTGCAACGGGCGAAGCTACCCACGCGAACCAGGTGAGCCCAAAGCCCGTCGCCAGGGCGAGGACCAGCTGGGCGAAGATCGCGTTCTGGGGGGTCTTGCGGGTCGGGTGAACCTTGGCGAACCACTTCGGGAAGGCGCCGTCGGCACCCATGCGGTACCACATTCTGGTCGAGACGTTGGCGCAGGCGATCGAAACGGCGATCGTCGAGCTGACGAGCATGACCAGCAGGATGCCCCAGAAACCGCCCCAGAACTTCTGAGCGAGGGTGATGGCGGGCAGGACGGAGGCGGTTCCGAGACCCTTGAAGTCGTCGGTGCCCCAGCCGACCATGATGCCCCACTGCATGATGACAATGAAGATGCCGAACAGGATGACCGAGCCGATGAGCGCGCGCGGGATGTTCCGGCGCGGGTTCTCGGTCTCTTCAGCCATCGGCGCTGCGCCTTCCCATCCGGTGAACGCCTGGATCGCGAACACGGCGGCTAGGAACAGGCCCGAGGTGCTGGTCGCGTTGCCCGGATCGAACGGCTTCATGTTGAGGCCGCCCGGACCTGGGCTCGCCAGGCCCCACAGGCCCAGGGCGAAGACTACGACCAGCTCGATGCCACCGAGCAGGACGAGGGTCTTGCCGCTGATCTGAACGCCCACGTACTGGATGGTGGCGACGCCGACGCAGACGATGACCATGAAGGCGAGCGGGAACCAGTCCGGCCAGCCCAGTGCGTTGGACACGACCTGGCCGCCGAAGACGGTCACGGCACCGAGTACCAACGGCGCGTAGATGATGTTCAACCACGAGACGAGGAAGCCCCATCGGGCTCCGACGCCACGGGCGACGTATGTGTAGTAGCCGCCGGCCGACGGTACGGCCTTGGCCAGCTCGGCCAGGACGACGGCCGTGAGCAGGACGATCACGAATGCGATCGGGTAGGCCAGAGGCGCGGCGAGGCCGGCCTGCGTGACCACGAACGGCGTATAGAAGCAGGCCGCGATGCCCGGCGCGACCATCGTCAGGCTCTGCATGAAGATGGAGGGCAACTTCAGCGCGCCCGCCTTCAATTCGGTTTGCGCGACCGACACAGCCGGCATTGCTGCTTGTGCCATTGGGACCTCTCTCCTGCCTTTCTACCTGAGTCGACCTCGACGTAGGTCTCCGGGTGGGCTTCCGCCGCGGCCCGGACAATCAGGCCTTGATCGCGTTAGGCGTCCTCCTCCTTAGCTTCGAGTTGGACCCCCACGGCTCCTCCATCAGAAGATCGCTATCGGATTCCAGGGCGACCCGGTCCCGCCTGGGATACGGAGTGGCAAACCTACGACCATGAACTCCCAACGACCTTCGCCTTCGCAGGCGCGGGCGAGATCCTCGAACTGGAGGCTGTCCGAGGCGAGCATGCCCATCGCCACTATCTGCAGCGGGTGGATTGGATAGATCATTCCTTCGACGGTACTCGGCACTGCCTCGCCGTCACCGTCCGGAAGAAACGCGGCGATCTTGCGTTTGTGCATCCAAGGGATGGTGTCGACGTGGAGGCCGGCTTTGCCCTCGCCGGCAGGCGGCGGGTCGTTGCTCCACGCCCCCAGCTCGAGACGGCGCCGGTGATGGCCGGTCCGGAAGACGAGGATGTCGCCCTCGCCGAGGGTCAGCCCGATGCTCTTCTCGCAGGCCTCGAGCTCTTCGCGCCGCACGGCCTCGCCCGGCTCGAGCCACTTGACGCCCCGCAGACGCGGGATGTCGAGCAGCACGCCCCGGCCGACGAGCCCGTTGGCGTAGTTGGTTATGTCGAGAGTCGTCGCACCCTTGCTGGTCATCACCTCGAGCGCGGGCTTGCCGTTGTACGTCTTGCCCTTGTAGGCGATGTGGCACAGGGCGTCGACGTGGGTGTGGCAGTCGCCGTGGCAGGCCATGCCCAGGAAGTCCAGAGCGAACGTGAGCCCATTTGATCCGATGTCGATGTCGTGGCTCTGCGTCACGTAGTGGAAGGCCTGGTTTGGGTTGTCCGGCCCGGCCACATTGTTGATCGGGATCTCCATCGAAACCTGGCGGCCCGACTTGACCAGTCCGGCGGCCCCCCGGACCTTGTCCCGGGTGATGTAGTTCAACGTCCCCAGCTGGTCGTCCGGGCCCCATTTGTCCCAGTTCTTGACCGACTCGAAGATGCGGTCGAACTCCGCCAGGCTGACCTTCGGGGCTGCCGCGGTGGTTGCCATCAGACTTCGCCTCCTGATTTGGTGGCCCCGGGGCTTCGCCTTCAGCCGGCCAGCAGCCCGTTGTGGCCCGGTCCGCGCGGGACGACGGGCCAGATATCCACGACGACGTCGTCCTTGACGACGTGATAGGCGTCGTACCAGTTGACGGTGCCCGGGGAGTAGCCCGGCACCAGGGCGACCGAATCGCCGACCTTGAGCGGTGTGTCGTCCGGGGCGTTGAAGACGCCGTGCTCCTCGTCGAAGCGGAGCGCCTCGTACGGGAAGCCGACGATCGTGGACAGCCCTCCGGCGCCCATCGATTTGTTGCCGGCGTCGACGATCACGTGCCCGTGCGGCCGGCTGATCACCGTCGCTTGGACCGTCAGGGAGTGCTCGAAACCGGGCGACATGTGGCCGTGGAACATGTCCATCACCGCGTACGTGCCGGCCTGGACTTCGGTCAGACGCGGATGGGCGGCGGTCCATTCCCATGTTCCGGTCCCGCCCGCCGACAGAATCGGCACGGGGATCCCGGCCCCGATCAGCCTGTCGGCGACACCCGTGAAGAGTGCCATTGCCGCGCGCTGCTTCTCCAGGCGGAGGTCTCGCTCCGGGGTCAGCGAGCAGTGGCCCTCGTAGCCCGTGAGTCCGTCGAAACGAAGGTTCGGCAGCCCCAGGACGTGCCGCGCCAGGGCGAGGGCCGCATCCCCGTCGTCCACGCCGGCCCGATCCATGCCCGTGTCCACCTCGATCATGATGCCGAGCGTGGAGCCCGCCGCGACGGCCGCCTTCGAGAGGGCGTCCGCGTTGGCGGCGTCGTCAACGGCCACCCGGATCTTCGCCTCGCGGGCCAGTTCCGCGAGGGCACGGATCTTGTCCGGTCCGGCGATCGTGTTCACTACGAACAGGTCGTCGACCCCAGCCTCGAACATGACCATGGCTTCCCAGACCGTCGCCGTGCACAAGCCGAGCGCTCCGGCGGCCATCTGCCGGCGTCCCAGCTCGGGGCTCTTGTGGACCTTGATGTGGGGCCTGATTCCGGCCGGCAGTTCGGCGATTCGGGCGGCCATGCGATCGATGTTGCGCTGGACGGCGTCTACGTCGAGCACGAGCGCCGGCGTGATCAGGTCCTTGCGCGGGCGGCCGATGGCGCCACCATACATGGCCTGCACTCGTTTCGTTGCCGTCTCGATGATGGCGGTACGGCTAGGAGTACGAGTCATCGCCTGGAGCTCCTCTTCCTTCACGGGCTCGCCGCCTCATACCTGCGGCAATGGAAACGGACAGAGGCTCTTACCGCTTCGATGGGATTCCGTCTCCGGTCCTCCGCGGGAATCCAAGACGAGTCGGACAACGGTCAGAGCATAGGGAGTTCGTCATGCCTGCGTCAAGATGTTGCACCGGCTCGCACGTAACTGCGGGAACTGTCCAAGAGACCCGTAAAGAGCCGCCCCGGTCCGCCTGAGCCGAACGGCGGGCAGTCTGTCCTAGCGCTCCGCCAGCGCGGTGGCGGTCGGCTCGTCCGTGATCAGGACGTCCACACAACCGGACTTGAGCGCGCCGAGGATCGCCTCGACCTTCGGCAGGCCGGCGGCGACGGCCACGACGATCGGTATGGCATCCAGCTGGGCCCATTCGATCGCCACGGTCCGCTCGTCGAGATGGCCGGCGGGCTTTCCGTCCCGCCCGAAGAATCGCCCGTTCATGCTGCCGACGGCGCCGTCCGAGATCAACGATCCAAGGTCGGCCCGAGTCACCTGCGACGACCGCAAGAGAGTGGCGTTCGGGCCGATCTCGCCGATCCCGACTAGGGCCAGCTCACTCTGCGCAGCCATGGCCAGGGCTGCCTGCACGGAAGAATCGCTCAGGATCGCTTCCTTGATGGCCGGCGAATCCACGATCGAGGGCGCATGGAGGTAATGGACCAGGCTGCCCGGGTAGAGGCTCGCCAGGTGGCGGGCCAGCTCGTGGCCCTGCATGCCGGGCACCGGGTCGCTCTGGCCGCCCGCCAGCTGGGTGATGATCAAGTCGGAGACGGTGCCAGGCTCCAAGCACCCGACCGTGGCCGAGAGGGTCGATCCCCAGCCGAGCCCGACCCTCATGCCCTTGCGGAGCAGCGTGCCCACGTAGTCCGCCGCGACATCCGCCAGGCTGGAAAGGTCGCCCTCTTCGTCGACCGCGGCCACGACGACGCGGGAGAGCTGGAAGCGGTCGGCCAGTTGACGGCCCAGATCGGCGTTCCGGCGCATCGGCGGCCTGATCTCGACGCGGACGACTCCCTCGTCGCGAGCACGCTTCAGGTAGCGCGAGACCGTCGACGGATCCAGCCCCAGGTCTCGGGCGATCTCGACCTGAGTCTCACCGACCAGGTAGAAGCGTCGCGCGACCTCGACCAGCAGGTCCGTGACGCGGCCGCCGACCGCCGGCGTCGCTCGTGAAGACTGCCCTGTCGCCATGTCTCCCATCCAATCGGGCCGGTCCTGGTCCGCGGCGACCCCGCGAGGCCGCCGCCGGGGCCATTGGAGCCGGCTTGCGTTTCGAGGTTGGACAGTACCTGATCCGTAGGCTACGTATCGCGACGCAATCCAGTATGGCACGACCTTGACCCGGGTGGCACAATCTTTCCGAACGAAGGCGCGTGGCCGGCCCCGGCCCCGGAGGGCGAGGTCGCCGCCATGGCACCCAGTCCAGCAACTCGAACCGATCTTCTGGAGGAAACCATGAAGCCGCCGGAACATCCGTACCGGATCAGCCAGATCGCGGTGGTCGTCAAGGACATCGACGCGGCGATGAAGACCTACAACGAGATGTTCGGGTGGGGTCCCTGGAACGTTTACGAGCATGTCCCGCCGAAGCTCCACCACCAGCACCTCCACGGCAAGGCTTCGAATTACTCGATGATTGGCGCCGAATGCGAGGTCCAGCCGGGGCTCATCTTCGAGCTGATCCAGCCGCTGGAAGGCGACTCGATCTACAAGGAGCACCTGGCCAAGTATGGCGAGGGCGTCCAGCACATCGCCTTGATGAGTCACAGCCAGGAGGAGTCGGACGCCTTCAAGAAGCGCTTCGGCGACGCCGGGTATGAGATGTCGATGGGCGGCCGGATCGGCGACACGATCGAGTTCTACTACCTCGACACGGCCAAGGACGCCCACTTTGTCGCGGAGTCGGGCAGTGGCCATGCCATCGAGCTGACCCCTGTTCGCCAGTACCCTCCCGCCAAGAAGTAGATCGGGCTCAGCCTGAGGCCGCAAGCGGGGACCCGTCGATCGCCCCTCTTGACGACCCTCGCGGGGCACGTCGCCAGGGGGCACGTCCGGGTGACGAGCCGGCGCGACGCGGCCGAGGTCGGGTTCGAGCCACGTTCGATCGGTCGGACTGGGGGCAGGGCTAGGAGGAGACGGCTATGGTCGAAGGGCGTCTGGCGGGCAAGGTCG
The DNA here is from genome assembly GCA_050010635.1 of Candidatus Limnocylindrales bacterium. Lineage (GTDB taxonomy): Bacteria > Chloroflexota > Limnocylindria > Limnocylindrales > CSP1-4 > Fen-1039. The sequence continues at coordinate 63,119 of JBEKKR010000004.1, read as the reverse complement.
CAATAGTCACCGGCGCGTCGCGTGGCATCGGGCGCGCCGTCGCGGAGCGGTTCGCGGCCGAGGGTGCGGCCGTCGTCGTCAACTACACCCAGGGGTCGAAGAACGCGGCCGTCGTCGTCGCCGGCATAGAAGCCTCGGGCGGCGCCGCGATGGCCGTACAGGCGGACGTATCGAGGAGCGCGGACGTCCGGCGCCTGGTCGAGCAGACCCTCGAGCGGTTCGGGCGCATTGACATCCTCGTGAACAACGCCGGGGTGATGGTCGCCAAGGGCGTCCTCGAGACCGACGAGGACGACTGGGACATCACGATCGACGTCAACCTCAAGGGCGCCTACCTGTGCTCCAAGGAGGTGGCGCCGGTGATGATCCGCCAGGGCGCCGGCTCGATCATCAACATGTCGTCCAACTCCGGCCTCTACCACCCCTCGGCGATGCGTTTCACGGAATACGTCGTCTCGAAGGCCGGCATGAACGGCCTGACCAAGGCCATGGCGCTCGCGCTCGGACCTCAGATACGGATCAACGCGATCTGCCCTGGCTGGATCCGGACGGACATGGTCGAGGAGATAGACCCGGCAATCCAGCAGCGTATCCTCGAGGAGACCGCGCTCAAGCGCTGGGGCACGCCCGACGACGTCGCAGCCTCGGCCGTCTTCCTCGCCTCGGACGAGGCGAGCTTCATCACCGGTGAGCTGCTCATCGTCGCGGGGGGCCGCGGCATGCACTGATCCAGCGTCCCGCAACCGGCATCTACCACGGCACTCATCGCATGACCACTCGGAGGATTTGCCATGGAAAAGCGATTCGTCGGTAAGGTCGCGCTGGTCACCGGGGCCACCAATGGAATCGGGCAGGCGACGGCGGTGCGGCTTGCGGCGGAAGGAGCGCTGGTGGGCGTCAATCAGCGGCCGACCGGCGATCCCACCGAAACGCTCCGCCGCATCAAGGAGGCGGGCGGGGAGGGCTTCCCGGTCGTGGCCGACATGCGCGACCCCGAGCAGGTCATCCGCATGGTCCACGAGGTGGCCGAACGGGGCAGCCGGCTCGACTACGTCGTCTCCAACGCGGCCATCAACCCATTCATGAAGTGGGACGAGACCTCGCTCGAAGACTTCAACAACCTGATGGAGACCAACGTCCGCGGCACCTGGGTCGTCGTGACCGAGGGCGCCAAGCAGATGATCAAGGAGGGCCACGGCGGCGCCATCTGCTGCACGAGCTCGATCTCCGCCCACGTCGGCGCCCCCTACCAGACCGCCTACTGCGGCACGAAGGGCGCGATCTCGATGCTTGCCAAGGCCCTCGGCTGCAACCTCGGCGAGCACGGGATCCGGGTCAACGCCGTCGAACCGGGCTGGATCAAGACCAACATGAGCGCCCCGATGTTCGATGCGGCGCCCGAGGTTTGGAAGTACTACATCGACCGGATCGCCATCCATCGCCCTGGCGAGCCCGAGGAGATGGCGGGCGCTATCACGTACCTGCTCTCGGACGACGCGAGCTACGTGACCTGCGCGACGCTGCTCGTCGACGCCGGCTTCATCGTCAACGCCGAGCTCTGATCTCCGGCAAAAGACAAGGACGGGACTCGATTCCTCGGGCCCCGTCCCTTCGCGTCCGGTAGCGGCGGCCTACGTCGTCACCGCTGCTCCGCCCCGGACCTGGTCGAGCATGTAGCGGGCGTTGTCGGCCGGCGTCTTGCCGTCGAAGACGGCGCTGCCGGTGACGATCAGGTTCGGGCCCATGGCCGCGACGCGGGCGATGTTCTCCTTGGTGATCCCGCCGTCGGCGCCGAGCATGATCTGGCGGCCGGACCGCCTGATCAGCTCCCTCGCCTCGGCCAGGCGCCGCTCGGTCGACTCGATGAACTTCTGCCCGCCCCAGCCGGGGTTGACGGCGAGGATGAGCACGTACTCCAGCTCGTCCAGGAGCGGCTCGATAGCCGACACGGGCGTGCCGGGGTTGAGCGCCACTCCTCGGATGATGCCGCGGGCCGGGTCGTTGGCGTTCTCGGCCTTGCCCAGGACCTGCAGGACGCGGTGCGGATGGCGCGTGGATTCGGCCTGGAAGGTGATGATGTCGGCGCCGGCGGCCACATAGTCGGCCACCTTCTCGATGGGGTCGACGATCATCAGGTGGGCATCCTTGAGGAGCGGCGTCTTGATCGCCTTAATGAAGGGCGGCCCGACCGTGGTCATGGGGCAGAAGACGCCGTCCATCACGTCGATGTGGACGATCTCGGCTCGCGCGTCCTCGAGCACGTGGACCTCGTCGGCCAGGTGTCCCAGGTCGGCGGTGTTGATGCCGATGGTCAGATGAGCCCGGCCGTCGAGGAACGGCAGGTGTGCGGTCGTGGCCACGTCGTCAGGCCCCGACGGGCTGCTTGAATTCGGACCGAAGCGTCTTGAACAGCTCGAGTGCGTGTTCGGGCTTCATCGCCTCGTGGACGACCTTTCGGACGGCCTGGATCATCGCCACGGGCGACTCGCTCTGGAAGATGTTCCGGCCCATGTCCACGCCGGCCGCGCCCTCCTGGACGGCGCGGTAGGCCATCGTCAGGGCGTCGATCTCGGGCAGCTTCTTGCCGCCCGCCATCACGATCGGGACCGGGCAGGAGGCGGTGACGGTCTCGAAGCCATCGGGCACGTAGTAGGTCTTGACCATCTGGGCGCCGAGCTCGGCGCAGATGCGTGTCGCGAGCCGGAAGTACTTCGCGTCTCGGACCATGTCCTTGCCGACGGCGGTTACGCCCAGGACCGGCAGGCCGACGCGATAGCCCGCATCGACCAGGCGCGTCATGTTGTTGATCGACTGGGTCTCGAACTCGCCGCCGACGAATACCTGGACGCCGACACCACAGCTGTTGAGGCGGACGGCATCCTCCATGTCCATCGCGATCTGCTCGTTCGAGAGCTCCTTTAGGATCGAGGGACCGCCGCTGGCCCGCAGGACGTTGGGCGTCCGTGTCGCCGCCGGGACGACCGTGCGCAGGATGCCGCGCGTACAGAAGAGGGCGTCGGTATACGGGACCAGCGGAACGATGTTGACGTCGATCCGCTCGAGGCCGGATGTGGGCCCCATGAAGTAGCCGTGGTCGATGGCCAGCATGACCGTCTTGCCGCTGTCGGGGTTGAAGACGCGGGCCAGGCGGTTCTGCATGCCCCAGTCGTATGCCCCGGCGCCCTTCAGGAAGAAGGCGCTGTTGCGCTGCGGAATGTCCTCGTGGAAGTTCTTCTCTTCGGTGAGATCGGCTTCTGGCATCTCGCTCCTCTTTCTGCCTTGTCCGTGGGCCGGGACGGCGATCACGCGGTTTGGTTTGGATAGGGGCCGGGCCCTCTCGCTGTCAGGCTCCGGCGGGTTTCCAGAGCGGACGCAGCAGGCCGGCGTCGCCCATCTCGAGGAAACGGCCGTAGACGGCGTGCCACTTCTCGAACAGGGAGAGATAGGCGGCGTAGGCGACCGGATCGGGCCGGAACGTTCGCTCGAAACGGACGACCTCGGCGGCCGTTTCGGCCAGGTCCTTGTAGATGCCGGCTCCCAGGCCGGCGCAGAGAGCCGCCCCGAGGGCGGTGGATTCCTTGACCTGCGGGACCTTGACGGCGACGCCCAGGACGTCGGCGATGACCTGGGGCCAGAGGTGCCCCTTCGCGCCGCCGCCGGTGAAGACGATCTCCTCGAACTTGTAGCCGGTGAGGCGCTCGATGATCCGGAGGTGTCCGAGGGCGATGTACGCGGCGCTCTCCTCGATGGCCCGGATGCACTCCTTGCGGCCCGATGTTCCCGGGTTGTCGATGTCGAACTGGACGAACGACGGCGAGGCCTGGACCCACCGTTTGGCGTTCATGATGTTGCCGAAGATCGGCAGGACGCCGCTCGAGCCCGGCGGCACTGTTGCCGCCTCCTCTTCCATCACCACGAACGGATCCACTCCGCGCTCGGCGGCCTGCGCTTTCTCCAGATCGCAGAAGGCGTCGCGGAACCAGCGCATCGTCAGGCCGCAGTAGAAGCCGATGCCTTCGACCATCCACTGGCCCGGCATCACGTGGCACAGTGAGCGGAGGCGCGCCTCCGGGTCGATCAGAGGCTTGTCCACGACGACGGTGCTCTGCCAGAAGCTGCCGCCTACGAGCGTGAAGGCGTTGGGCGTGGTCCGGCCGATGCCGAGCAGGCCGAGCTGGGTGTCCGCCCCGCCGACCACGACCGGCGTCCCGGCCGCGAGCCCGGTCTCGGCGGCCGCTTTGGCGGTCACGTCGCCCAGGACCGTGCCCGGCTGCATGACCTTCGGGAAGATCTCCGGCTCGAGGCCGATCAGCCGGATCAGCTCCGGCGACCAATCGGCCTTCGCCAGGTCGAAGAGGCCGGAGCTGGCGCCGATCGACGGATCGGTGGCGTACTTGCCAGAGAGCCTGGTCAGGACCCAGTCGCTGAGCATGCCCATGTGGGCGATTCGAGCGAACACGTCCGGCTGGTGGTTCTTGATCCAGAGGAATCGGGCAGGGGAAGTGATCGAGACCCAGTCGCCGCCGGTGTCGTAGATCTTGCGCGCGTCGCCCGAGGAGATCAGCTGCGTAGCCTCGTCCCCGGCGCGGGAGTCAACGTTTGGGCAAGCCCAGATCTCCGTGCCGCCGGCGTCGTACAGGACCATCCCCTCGCGCATCGCCGTGCTGGACACGCCCTTGATGGCATCGGCCCGCAGGCCGCTCTTGGCGAGGGCTTCATGGGTGCACTCGCAGATGAGCGGCCAGTTGCGGGCCGTCTCGAACTGCTGCGAGCCCGGGGCGCCGGGAAGCGGTGGATGGGACCACTCTCGCTGGGCCATCGCCACCTGGTGGCCGCCGCGGTCGAATACGAGCGCCCGACAACTCCCCGTGCCCAGGTCGATTGCCATGACATGCGGTTCAGGCATGGTTCCCCACCTTCTCGAGCACGGCCGGATTGGCCAGGTTGACGAATGGCTCGCCGGCGGCCAGCCGGCCGATCTCCGCGGCGGCCATCTCGCCGCCGTGTCCCATTGTTTCGTACGTGGCGCCGCCGATGTGAGTGGCGATGACGACGTTCGGGGCGTCGTACAGGCGGTGACGCCGGCCGAGCTCAGCCGGGATCGATAGGTCGGGGATGCGGACCACGTCGAATCCGCCGCCAGCCAGGTGCCCGGAACGGAGCGCATCGTAGACCGCGTCCTCGTCCACGAGCGTGTCACGGGCCGTGTTGATCAGGCAGGCGCCCTTCTTCATCCGCTCGATCTGGGCCCGCCCGATCATGCCCTTGTTCTCGGCGGTGACCCGGGCGTGGATCGAGACGTAGTCCGCGGTCGCCAGGAGCGTGTCCAGGTCCACCGGTTCGGCGCCGTCGGCTTCGATCCGGGCTGCCGGCACGAACGGGTCCGAGACGATGACCCGCATGTCCATGGCTTTGGCGATCCTGGCGACGCGATGGCCGATCTGGCCGTAACCGATCAGACCCAGGACGTGTCCCTCCAGGTCGTGGCCCATCCACTTGGCGCCCTCGTAGTTGTCGCGGGCCAGTTCGCCGCCGCCCTCGAGAAACCGGACGACCTCGGGCAGGCGCCGGGCCAGCATCACCATGAAGGCGATCGTGAGTTCGGCAACTGCCTGTGCGTTCTTTCCGGGAGTCGTCACGACGGCGATGCCGCGCTCAGTGGCCGCGGCGACATCCACGTTCACGGGGCCGCCGCGGGCGACGCACACGAGCCTCAGTTTCGGCGAGGCGTCCATCACGGCGTCCGTAACAGGCGCGCCCTGGACTATCAAGACCTCGTGGCCGTCGAGCCGTTCGATGATCTGGCGCGGGCTGCCCAGCAATTCCTTGATCCTGCCTTCCGACGGCGTGGAGGGACGCCAGCCCGGCTCGTCGACGACGTCGATGCATGTGACCTCGTGTGTCTCGGCCAGGCGATCGATCGACGGGCCCAGCGCCCGCCATGGGCAGTAGGAGTCCCCAACAACCAGAATCTTCATCTTCCGGTCCCTGCATGCGGCCCCCGCCCGCCGCGACGGAGGCAATTGGGGGTCTCGGTACCGCCAACCGCCGGCTTCCGGCCCGGTTTCAGCGAGACAAGGCGACGGCGGCCCGGTGAGACCTGGGGATCTTCTCCCGGCCTCGGCTTGGCCTGATACGGAAAGATTGTGCCAGCGAAGTCAAGACCTTGCCAACCGCCGATTGGCACCAAGAGAGGCCCCTGGCCGGCCTCTCGCGGCCTAGCGTTCGGGCCGCAGCGGCGTGTGGGCGATCTCCGCGAAACCCTCGGCCGTGAGCGCGTAGCGGCCGACGAAGAGTCCATCCACGCCGGGTGAGGCCAGGATTTCGCGGGCTCCTGCGGCGTCCACGCTGCCGCCGTAGATGACGGCGATGGCGGCTCGGCCCCCGGCCGCTTCTGCCAGTCGCTCGTGGATGGCCTCGTGCATCGCCCCGATCCACTCGGACGGCGCGCGCTCGGCCCCCACGCCGATGGCCCAGGCGGGCTCATACGCGACGACCAGCCTCGCCGGATCGAAATCCTCCACGAAGCGAAGCTGGCCGAGGACATGCGCACGGGCCGCCTCGGGCGTCGTCCGGTGCTCCTCGCCGACGCACAGGATGGCGGTCATGCCCCAGTGGTGGATGGCCGCGACCTTCGAGGCGATCAGGTCGTCGTCCTCGTGATGGTCGCGCCGCCTTTCGTGATGGCCGACCTCCACGAAGGTACAGCCGAGATCGGCGAGCATCGACGCCGAGACGTCGCCTGTGTGAGCGCCTTCGACGTCGGGGTGGACGTCCTGGGCGCCCCAGGCGACGTTGCTGCCGGCCAGGAGGTCGCGGGCGCATGGCAGGGACGGGAACGGCGGCAGGACGAAGAGCGTGCGGTCGTCGACGTCCGCGACCAGGGACCGAAGGGCGGCGCAGTAGACGGCGGCCCGACTGGGCGTCAGGTTCATCTTCCAGCTAGTGCCGACGAGAGGCCGGATCACGCCGCAGCTCCGGGCGACCGTGGGCCCTCGCTCTCGAGATACGAGTCGATCGCCGCGCCGACGATCAGCGCGAACGACGTGGCGCCGGCATCCGCCGTGCCACGCGATTGCTCGCCGAGCCGCGCCGCGCGGCCGATCGACGCGATCATCCCGGCGGTGGCCGCCGCACCCGCCCGAGCGGCGTCGCGAGCCCGAACGAGCGCCGCATCCACGGATGCGCCCTCCGCCTCGGATGCACGCAGGCTCTCCGCCAGCGGCGCCATCGCGTCGAGCACCGTCTTGTCGCCGGGTTTGGCGTGACCGAGCGCCATGACCGCGGTGACGGCCGCGTCGGCACACGCTTGCAGCTGGACTACGGTCGCGCCGTCGCCGGGGGCCGAGGCCCGCACCACGCCAGCCACCTTGAGCAGGGCCGTGGCGTAGATCGGTCCGATGGCGCCGCCGATCGAGCCCATCGCCGTCGCCACCTTCGCCAGCAGATCGGCCGGCGGCGCATCCGGGTTCTCCTTGATCGCCAGGCGGACTGCCCGAGCCCCGTGAGCCATCGTCAGGCCGTGGTCACCGTCGCCGGCAACTGCGTCGAGCCGGCCCAACTCATCGCGACTCGCTTCGACGGCATCTGCAGCGGCCAGGATGCAGTTGCGGAGCCGGCCGGCGCTCATTGGACGAAGCGCGTGGTTCGGGCCGGGGCGTCGAGCAGCTCGGCAAGCTCGCCGTCCAGGGCGGTGACCGTGACCGATGCCCCGGCCATCTCGAGCGAGGTGATGTACTCGCCGACGTAGCTGTGGGTGACCCGGAAGCCCGCCGCCTCGAGGGCCCGGCGAGCGCCCCGATAGAAGACGTACTGGTCCATCGTGGCCGTGGCTCCCAGGCCGTTGACCAGCAGGGCGACGTCCCGGCTTTCTGCGCGGTCCATCTCTCCTGTTATCGCCGCGACGAGCGCGCCGGCGATGGCGTCGGCCGGCTCGAGCGGCCCGCGGCGGATCCCTGGCTCGCCGTGCACACCCATGCCGATCCCGATCTCGTCGGCGGCCAGCTCGAAGGTGAGGCGCCCCGTGCCCGGAACCTCGCACGCGGCCAGGGCGACGCCCATGCTCCGCGTCGCCAGGTTGGCCTTGACGGCGATGCGTTCGACTTCGCCGAGCGAGTCGCCTCGTTCGGCGGCGGCGCCGGCGCACTTGAAGACGATGATGTCGCCGGCGATGCCTCGCCTCTTGTCGCGTTCGCCCGGTCCGGCCGAGGCGACGTCGTCGGATACCCGGATCTCCCGGACCTCGATGCCCTCGGCCGCGGCGAACTCGGCCGCGAGGCCGAAGTTGAGCACGTCGCCGGCGTAGTTGCCGTAGCCCATCAGCACGCCCTTCCCGGTGGAAGCGGCGTGGATCGCGGCGAGGATCACGTCGGGCGGCGGCGACGCGAAGACGTTGCCGCAGGCGGCCGCGTCGGCCATGCCGTGGCCGACGTAACCGGCGAACGCCGGCTCGTGCCCGGATCCGCCGCCGACCACGAAGCCGACCTTACCGGAAGCGGGGACACGGCGGGCGATCACCCGTGGCGCGGCCAGGGTCACCAGGTCCGAATGGGCTCCGGCGAAGCCTTCCAGGGCTTCGTCGACCGCGTCGAACGGATCGTTGATGAGCTTCTTGTAGAAGCCTCGATAAGCGCCGGTTCCTTGGGCCGCCGTCATTTCGGTCGCTCCTTGTGCGAAGCCTTCGGGGGAGCTGCCTGAGACGCCGCGTCCGAGCCCGATAAAGCCGGGGCCGCCCCGGCCTTTCGCTCGGCCGCCTGGATCTTCTGGACCTTGCGCAGGGAGCCGCCGCCGGCGAACTCGGCCTTTAGCCAGACGTCGACGAGGGTCTTGGCCAGCTCGGTACCGACCACCCGCGCCCCGAGAGACAGGACCTGGGCGTTGTTGGACATGCGCGCCCGGGCCGCGGAGTAAGGGTCGTGGGCATTGGCGGCATACACGCCGGGGACCTTGTTGGCGGCGATGGCCATGCCGATCCCGGTGCCGCAGATGAGCACCGCTCGATCGTGGCGGCCGGCAGCGACGGCGGTTGCCACTTCGATCGCCACGTCCGGGTAATCGACCGGTTCAGGCGAGTGGCAGCCGTAGTCCGTGACCTCGTATCCCGCCGCCTCGAGGTGGCGCCTCAGCTCCTCCTTGAGCTGGAAGCCGGCCTCATCGCTGCCGATGGCGATTGGCCTCATCGACGCCTCCTTCCCTTCCGTTGCCGGACCCGATCGGCCGCCTAAACCGCCGGTCGGCGCGGCCACGAGCCGTCTTGCCCGTGGGCATCCAAACATTACCTCGGAGCGGCGCGAATGCAGGGAACCTAGCCGGCCGGCGGCCGCTTGACGCGAACCTCGCCCGTAATCGCCCGGAACAGCGCCCGGTTGGCGGGCCCCGGGGGAGCGACCACGGCTTCCGCCGCGCTGAACGCGAGGTAGGCGTTGAGGGCCGCGGCGAATGCCGGGACGAAGCCCGGAGCCTCCACCGGGTCGAAGCCGGGCTCCCAGCCCAGGCCGAGGATGCGGACCGTCCGGGCGGCGCGATCGATGCGGGGCTCGATGCGGCCGACCAGCCGATCGCCGAAGAGAATCGGCAGGACGTAGTAACCCCAGCGGCGCTTCGCCGCGGGCGTGTAGACCTCCCAGCGGTACTCGAAGCCGTAGAACGGCTCGAGCGCGCCGCGATCCCACATCAGCGGGTCGAGCGGGGCCACGAAGCTGCAGCCGGGCTCGGCGTCTCCCGGCCGGACCGGGCTGCCGGCCGACTCCGCGGCCACCTCGCGTTCGGCCTGCGCCAGCAGCGGCAGCTCGTCGCCGACGACGAAGCGCTCGCCGCGCATCTCCTCGACCGTCACCGCCACGAGCTCGCCGCGACCGAGCAGGTCGCGGCGCATCTCGGCCCGGACGGCCGGCGGGGCCGTGCCCAGCCAGAGCTCGCCGCTTCCGCCCGCGCCCAGCAGTCCGTGGCCGCGGTAGCGCGACAGCAGCCTGTGGCACCTCTGTTCCCTCTCCGGTATCCGGGTCTCGAGGAGATCTGCGGGGTAGAGCCGCTCGGTCAGGTCGTAGTAGCGGCGATTGCCCTCACGCCGGGCCAGGCTCAGCCTGCCCGAGACCGCGAGCGCTTCGAGTACCGCCCGGACCGCGCTCGTAGGACCCCACCACCACTCGATCGCGGCCTCTCGCTCGAAGTCGCTCGAGCACCTGGGCCCCTGGGCGGTTATCTCCGCCAGGATCTTCTCGGCCAGAACGGCCTGCTCGCCGACGAGCCGCCCGGCCCACCCGCCGGCGAAGTCATTCCATGTAATCCGGTAGTAGGGCAGATCGCGGGTTGGCAGCAGATTGAGGGACTTGTTGTAGGCCTCGAAGAGCAGGCGGCGGCCGTAGAGCAGCTCGTCGGTGATCTCGCGGCGGTAGCCGGCGATGCGAGCCTGCAGCACCAGGTCGTGGTTGCGGCCGGCGACTTCGAGCGGATCGAACTGGAGCGAGCCCAACCGATCCACCACGGCCAGGACGCTCTCCGGCGTGGCGGGCAATGCGCGCGGCGGCGCGAGGAGGTGGCGGATCGCCAGGAACCGGCGGGCCGCGGCGATGCTGATCTGGTAGGTCATGCCCCGATTGTGGCCCCAGGGATGTCAGGGTGCGGCAGGTTTTCGAGCCATCGGCTCACGCCGATGACTCGTGCCGGTCGGGTCAGGCAGAAGAGCCGATTTCAGCAGGACCACCGACCTCGACTCCACGACGAACGTGGCCCCTGCGGCGACAGCCGTCGCACCGCCGGATCCCGTGAAGGTGTCGAGTTCGCACTGCCATGCTCGCGGCGCGCCGACATCCGGGACGGTGAACGGCAGCGGCTCCCACCAGCCGCTGAAGACTACGAGCAGATCGTCGTCCAGCATCGGACGGCCCCGGTCGTCCCGGTCCGCGTGCCGGGTTCCGTCCAGATAGGCCACGAAGCTGCGCGTCCAGCCGGCGCCCCAATCGGAGTCGGTCATCGCCATGCCTGCCGGCGTGAACCACCGGATGTCGTCCCGGAGCGCGCCGCTGGCGAAGCGGCGGCGTCGCAGGGCGTGGTGGCGGCGCCGCGTGGCGATCAGCGCCCGGGTGAAGGCGAGCAGCTCGCGGTCGGCGGATGCCCAGTCGAACCAGCCGACCTCGTTGTCCTGGCAGTACGCGTTGTTGTTGCCCCGCTGCGTTCGGCCGAGCTCGTCGCCGCCGAGCAGCATCGGCACGCCGAGGCTCAGCAGAAGCGTGGCCAGGATCGCCCGCGACTGCCGGGCGCGCAGCTCGAGGATGGCCGGGTCGTCCGTCGGTCCTTCGGCCCCGCAGTTCCAGGAGCGGTTGTCGTCGGTCCCGTCCTGGTTCGACTCGCCGTTCGCCTCGTTGCGCTTCTGCTCGTACGAAACCAGATCGCGCAGGGTGAAGCCGTCGTGGCTGGTCACGAAATTGATGGAGGCGTTGGGCCGCCGCCGCGACGGGCCGTACAGGTCGGCCGAGCCGGTGAGGCGCCTGGCCAGGTCCGGCAGGGTTCCGTCCTGGCCCCGCCAGAAGTCGCGGACGGTATCGCGATACCTGCCGTTCCACTCGCTCCAGGAAGACGGGAAATCTCCCAGGGTCGTAGCTGTCGGGCTGGCCGACGTCCCAGGGCTCGGCGATGAGCTTCAGTCGCGACACGACCGGGTCCTGCGAGATCAGGTCGAAGAAGGCCGAGACGCGATCGAAGCTGCCGTGCTCCCGGGCCAGGGCCACCGCTAGGTCAAAGCGGAAGCCGTCGACGTGCATCTCGGAAGCCCAGTACCGCAGCGAATCCATGATCAGCCGCAGGCAGGTCGGATTGTCCACATTGGGGGAGTTGCCCGTGCCCGTGGTGTCGAAGTAGTAGCGCGGGTCGTCGGCCACGAGCCGGTAGTAGGCCGGGTTGTCGAGCCCGCGGAATGAGAGCGTGGGGCCTAGATGGTCGCCCTCCGCGGTATGGCTGAAGACGACGTCGAGGATCACCTCGAGTCCGGCAGCATGGATGGCCTTCACCATGGCCTTGAACTCGGCGACCTGGCCGCCGGGACGACCGGCCCTGACCTCGGCCGAATAGCCCGCGTGCGGCGCGAACAAGCCCAGGCTGTTGTAGCCCCAGTAGTTGGCGAGGCCCCTGGACCGGAGATACCCATCGTCGACGTGGTGATGGACCGGCATCAACTCCACGGCTGTGACGCCCAGGCTCGTCAGGTGATCGAGCGCGGCGGGGGAGGCGAGGCCGGCATAGGTGCCGCGCACATCCGCCGGGACGCCGGGATGCAGCTGGGTGAAACCCTTGACGTGAATCTCATAGAGCATGCTGTCGGAGTAGGGGATGGCCGGCGGCGCGTCGGACCCCCAGTCGAAGCCGCCGTCCACGACGAGGCTCCGCGGCACGTGCGGCGCCGAGTCCAGGACGCTGAACCCGTCCGGCGTCCCCGGCACGTAGCCGAAGACCGCGTCGACCCAGTCAACATCACCGACGACGGCCCGGGCGTACGGATCCAGAAGGAGCTTGTTCGGGTTGCAGCGGAGGCCCCGGGCAGGTTCGTACGGACCAGATACGCGGTACCCGTAGCGCTGGCCGGGGCCGACGGCCGGCACGAAACCGTGCCATATGCCGGCGTCCTCCTCCTGTAAGGAGAGCTGCACTTCGGCGCCCGCTTCGTCGAAGAGACACAGCGTCACGCCCGAGGCGACGCTCGAGGCGACGGCGAAGTTGGTGCCGTCCGGACCGGGCGTAGCCCCGAGCGGATAGGGCCTGCCCGGCCACGACTCCATGTTCCGAATCCCCCTCCACTGCCCGAGTCAAGGTCGCCGTTGGAGCGGCTGCTCCGGATCAGCCTGCCATACGTTTGGAGCGTAATCCAAATCCGATCGGAAAGGAGGCCGGCCGGCCGGGGAGGAGACTTCCGCCCATGTCCCAGGTGCCCTCGGGCTCAATACCAGCCGTGGGCCTGCCAGAAGTCGTAGGCGCCGCAGGCCCACCCGTAGCGGTTGGTGACGTACCAGAGACCCCACTTCACCTGGGTCAACGGGCTGTAGCGCCAATTGGACCCGAAGACCGCCATCTTGGATCCCGGGAAAGCCTGAGGAATGCCGTACGCTCCCGAGCTCGGGTTCCCAGCGAGCGGATTCCAGCCGGATTCCGCCGTCCAGATAGCGTTGATGCAGTCGTAGCCCTTGGCGCCGACGCGGCTCTTGACGTAGACCCGGGCGTTCCAGACCGTGTCCCTGTAAGTGGGAGCGGGCGTCGCCTTGGCTTTCGGCGCCGGGGTGGGCGTTGCCGGCCCGGGCGTCGGGGTAGGTATGTAGGTATTTTCGGTCGTGGCCGGGAACCACGTCGGGTCGTCGAAGAAGCGCGTCGGCGAGGCATCGGCGAGCAGGCTCGCGTCGGCCGAAGAGGAGACCGCCGGCGACGGAGTCGCGGAAGGATCGGCCAGAGCGTTCGGCACGATGAGGATCACGGCATCGACGACGAGAAGCAGCGCCGCCGTCATTACCAGGACCGCCGCCGGCGAGAGTCGCTTCAATAGAGTTCCTCATTGGTCGCGCCGCGGGGCGGGCCCGAGCCTTCGGCCGCATACCGCGACCCGGCGAGATCTGGCGGGGGTGGTCGCGGCGGTTGCCCTGCGCGCTCCACGATAGAGGCCCAGGGTCGCAACGGCGGAACCCGCGGGCGTCCGGGATTCGAGGGTCGACGCGGCACGGCGGGGTGGGGGCGTCAACCACCGGAGGGCGGCAGAATAGCACGGTTCGGTCGGATCGAGGAGTCTCCGCCAGGCCCGGCGACGCCAGGGCGCCTCGGGCCCTGGACCGGGCAGCGATCATTGCATCGATGCGTCCGTGACCACAAGGAGGCCGCGTCATGACCAATCCGGCGGGTGCGACCGCGCAGATCGACTCCATGCTCGCGGGGCTGCCGGCCGATCAGCGCGCCGCGATGCAAGATCTCCGGCGGACGATCGCCGCGGCGGCTCCCGGGGCCGAGGAGGCGATCAGCTACGGCATGCCAGCGTTCCGGTATCGCGGGCGTTCGCTCGTCTCCTACGCCGCCTTCAAGGCGCATTGCTCGTTCTTCCCGATGAGCGCGGAGCTGATCGAGACACATCGAGACGAGCTCGCCGGCTATGCGACCTCAAAAGGCACGCTCCAGTTCACGCCGGAGCACCCGTTCCCGAGAGACCTCGTTGAGCGGATCGTGCGCGAGCGTATGGCCCAGATCGACATGCGTGTGGCCGCCAAACCAGGCCGCGATTGACGCCGCCCGCCGTAATCCCGATAATATGAGTCGGAATTAGAAACCACCTTCGCGGCGGTCCGGCGTCCCCCCTCCGCAGGACCGCCGCCTTGTTCCAAGGAGCTCCATGGCCACCAGCCCGGAGATCGTCTCAAGCGAGTACAAGTTCGGCTTCCACGACGACGTCGACTACCTCGAGCAGACCGGCCACGGGCTGAATCGCGGCACCGTCGAGGCGATCAGCCGGTTCAAAGGCGAGCCGGCATGGATGCTCGATTTCCGCCTGCGCGCCTACGAGCACTACCTTTCTCGGCCGATGCCGACGTGGGGTGGCGAGCTCGGCAATATCGACTTCGAGAAGATCGTTTACTACCGCAAGCCATCCGAGGGCGAAGAGAAGTCCTGGGACGACGTCCCGGACAAGATCAAGAAGACGTTCGAACGCCTCGGCATCCCGGAAGCCGAGCGGAAGTTCCTCGCCGGCGTTGGCGCACAGTACGACTCGGAAGTCGTCTACCACAGCGTCCGCGAGGAACTGTCCAAGATCGGCGTCGTCTTTATGGGCACGGACCAGGGGCTCAAGGAGTACCCGGAGCTCTTCAAGAAGTACTTCGCCACCGTCGTCCCGCCCGAAGACAACAAGTTCGCCGCGCTGAACAGCGCCGTGTGGTCAGGCGGATCGTTCGTCTACGTGCCCAAGGGCGTCGAGGTCCCGCTGCCGCTGCAGGCCTACTTCCGCATCAACGCCGAGAACACCGGCCAGTTCGAGCGGACCCTGATCATCGTGGACGAGGGCGCCAAGGTCCACTACATCGAGGGCTGCACGGCCCCCATCTACACCACCGACGCCCTCCACGCGGCGGTCGTCGAGGTCATCGCCCTGCCGGGCTCGAAGGTCCGTTACACCACGATCCAGAACTGGTCGAACGACGTCTACAACCTCGTGACCAAGCGGGCCCACGCCCACGCCAACTCCACGGTCGAGTGGATCGACGCGAACACGGGTTCGCGCCTGACGATGAAGTACCCGAGCATCTGGTTGCGGGGCGAAGGCGCCACCGCCGAGGTGATCTCGGTGGCGGTGGCAGGCAAGGGCCAGCACCAGGACACCGGGGCGAAGGCGATCCACCTCGCGCCCAACACGCGCAGCCGGATCATCAGCAAGTCCATCTCCAAGGACGGCGGCCGGACAACGTACCGGGGCCAGCTCAAGGTGGTTCCCGGGGCGACCGGCGTCGTCGCCAGCGTCCGCTGCGACGCGCTGTTGCTCGACGAGGGCAGCCGCTCGGACACTTACCCCTACATCGACATCCAGGAAGACGACACGACGATGACTCATGAAGCCACCGTCGGAAAGATCAGCCAGGACCAGGTCTTCTACCTGATGAGCCGGGGCCTGACGGAGAACGAGGCCACGAACCTGGTCGTCCAGGGCTTCCTGGAGGTCTTCACCAAGGAACTCCCGATGGAGTACGCCATCGAGTTCAACCGGCTGGTCAAGCTCGAGATGGAGGGTTCGCTCGGATGACGGCACAGCCAGAAGCGGAGGCCGCCTCCAGACCGGCCGCGCCCGCCCGGCAGGCGCCGTCCGACCTGACCCTTTCCTTCGTCGACGAGGCCACGGTGCGGAGCACCGCCGGGGCGGCGGCCGATCCGGAGTGGCTGCTCGCCGATCGGCTCGAGGGGCTTCGCGCCTTCAACGCCCTCCCGATCGAGACGAACCGGCTCTACACCACGTACGTGGATCTTCGGAACGCGCGGCTAGCTGCCGCGCGGCCGTACGCCGGTCCGGCGGCAGTGGCCTCCGGCGCGACCGCCGCGAAGCTGCTGCCCGAGGGAGCGGCCGCCTACGCGGAGATAAGCGAGAACCGCGTCACGGCGCTGGTGCTGTCGGAGGAAGCTCGTGTCGCCGGCGTCATCCTGGAGACCCTCGCCGGCCTGCGCGCCCGGGACCCGGAACTCATGCGCCGCCTTCTCGAGGGCGGCTGCGCCCTGCCCGAGAACGACAAGCTCGCCCAGATGACCCGGGCCCTGTGGTCCGATGGGCTGCTGCTCCACGTCCCGAACGGAGTCCACCTGGAGCGGCCCATCTTCATGCGCTGGATCGTCGGCGCGCCGGACACGGCGTTGCTGACTCGAACCGTCATCTCGCTCGGCGAGGATGCCGAAGTCTCCGTGGTGGAGGAACAGGTTTCCGCCGATGGCTCCGTGCCCGCCGCGACCGACGCCCAGGCCTTCTTTGCCGGCACTACCGAGGTCCAGATCGGCGCCGGCTCGACGCTCTCGTTCGCCGGCCTGCAGGACCTCTCGCTTCGACAGGTCGCCTTCCAGCATCGCTCGGCCGTGCTCAGCAGGGGAGCGACGGTTCGCTGGGCGCTGGCCCAGCTCGGCTGCCGGGTCGTCCGCAGCCGGATCGACAACTTCCTCGAGGGCGACGGCTCGGCGGTCGAGCAAGCCGAGATCGTCTTCGGCTCGGCCGACCAGCTCTTCGACCTGACCTCCTACACGCGCCACGTCGGCAAGGACACGACGGGCAACCTGCTGTCGAAGGGCGCGCTGGCCGATCGATCGCGGGTCTACATGAAGGGCCTGGCCACGATCGAGCACACGGCTCACGGCACGGACAGCTACATCGGCGAGTTCGGCATGCTGCTTTCCCGACAGGCGCGGTCGGTGGCGATCCCGAGCCTGGAGATCGACCAGCCGGACTGCCGCCGCGTCGCCCACGCCAGCTCCGTCGGCCCGATCGACGAGTCGCAGCTCTTCTACCTGGAGAGCCGCGGCCTCGAGCCCGAGGAGGCCCGGCGGGCCATCGTCCTGGGCTACCTGGAGCCCGTGGTCGCCCGCGTGCCGCTCGAGTCGGCCCGGGATCTGCTACGCCAGCTGCTGGAGGCGAAGTGGGACGCCAGAACCGGCACTCGGCCGGGGACCACTCAGGCCGCGGCCCCGGCGGCCGTGGCCTAGACCCGAGATGAGGGGCGCCGCCGGCTTGCGACGAGTCGATCTGTGCGCTGCGCACGAGGTTCCGCCTGGCACGATGAAGCTCTGCGAGGTCGAGGATGAGCCGGTCCTCGTGACGAATCTGGACGGCACGTTCCACGCCGCCCAGGGAATCTGCTCGCACGAGTACTTCGAGCTCGATCGGGGCGTCATGATCGGCGACTCGATCCTCTGCACGCTCCACCTGTCGCGCTTCTCGCTCCTCGACGGAGAGGTCATCGATCCGCCGGCCGAATGGCCGCTCGCGGTCTATCCGGTAGTGATCGAGGGCGGCAGGGTCCTGATCGAGGTTCCCGAGGGCCCGCTCGAGGTCAATCGCTAGGGCCGTACGACCGGGCCGCGGCGGCCCGTCCACCTCAGCGGGGCAGGATCCGCCCCAGGCCGAGAAGCTCCGCTCGCTCCAGGATGGCCGACGCGAACACGACGTCCGCCAGGCCGACGCCCAGGTGAGTCACGAGAACGCGTCCCGAGGCGCGGCCGGGCGCCGCGGCGCGACCCATCGATTCGCCGCGGAACAACTCCCCGAGCGTGGCATCCGGGTCGGGGTAGCCGGCGAAGACCGGGCCCGAGCGAGTCGCCGTGAATTGGCCGCGATCGTCCACCGCGAAGAAGGCCTCGCGAGCCAGCGCGGCCGGGGCCTGCATGTCGTAGTCGACGGCGACGAAGAGCGTCTCGGGCCCGAGCCAGGCCGGATCGAGCGCCTGCCGGTCCGGCCCGAACGAGACGACCGAGATCACGACGTCGGCCGACTCGACGGCCTCGCGCACGCCCGCGACCGCCTCAACGGAGCCGATCCCTTCGATCGCGGCCGCCTCCCGGGCGAGCGCCGCGGCCCGCGCCCCGTCGACGTCGGTCAGTCGAACGGCGCACGCGGGCAGCAGGTGCCCGAGGATCGGCAGGTGGCTGCGGGCCTGAGCGCCCGCCCCGAGGATCCCCACGCGCACCGATTCGCCCGCGGGCCCCGCGCCCCCCGGCAGGAGGTGGCGGATCGCCGTCCCGCTGATAGCGGCGGTCCGCTGGGCCGTGATCGAGGCGGCGTCCATGACCGCCAGCGGCTCGCCCGTCAAGGGGTCGTTGAGCAGGACCAGGGCGTGGTAGGCCGGCAGCCCGAGCCGCGGGTTCGACGGGAATCCGGCGATCCACTTCGCGCCGATGAGGTCCGCGGAGCCGTCCGGAGCCTCTCCCCGGAGCAGCGCCGGCATGGCCTGGGCCAGGGACCCGGGCTGCCTCGGATGGACTCCGATCTTGGGCGGCAGCTCGACGGCGCCGCCCAGGGCACGCATCGTCCGCTCGGCCAGGACCAGCCGCTCCATCAGGGGCGGCATCGCGAGGGCAACTTCCGCGGCGGAGAGGTATCGGAGCGGCTTCATTGTCCCGATCTAGAGGGGAAGCGAACGGAAATCGTCGGGCCGTCGGCTCCGGCGGCCGGAGCCGGTCCCTGACTCGGCAGGGGCGCCCGGACCGTGGATTACGCGGAGCCGGTGCGAGTCCTCGGAGTGTAGCGGTACGATGGCGGCACAGGCGCGAACGCCGTGTGGCCTTCGCGCGTGCGCGCGTCGTCGAGGCGCCGAGGAGGCGCCGAGCTGGCTCGTCCAGCCGAAGGCATGGCACCGGGCACGTTCGGTGTAGCGGTCGTTCCGGTGCGCGGCCAGATCCGTCGAGGAGAGCACTTGCAGCGAGTCAGGGGTCTGGTTGCGGCGGCCCTCATCGGGGTGCCGCTTGGGGCATTCCTATTCGTCTCTCTTCACGCCAGCCGCGAGATCGCGGCCCTGGTGGGGTCCGGCGTGGGTCTGGCGATCTTCGCC
This sequence comes from Candidatus Limnocylindrales bacterium, assembly GCA_050010635.1. Taxonomy (GTDB): domain Bacteria; phylum Chloroflexota; class Limnocylindria; order Limnocylindrales; family CSP1-4; genus Fen-1039. The sequence continues at coordinate 44,085 of JBEKKR010000004.1, read as the reverse complement.
GTGGTCGCCACCGGGACCGACGCCCAGGACGCGGCCGCCGATGCGGCCTGGCGGCAAGCTGCCCCCGACCTGCCCCCGGCCTCCGACCGTATCACTCTCGAGAGGAATCAAGCCACCATGCCCGGGCCGGAGAAGGGGCGACGGACGAGCCCCCGACCTCGGGATGACCGTTAAGGCGTTACACCAACAAACGCCGCCACACCGGGAGCGCAGCCGAGATGAGCCGGGTGATCGCGAGCATCGAGGCGAGACTCCAGGCCGAGGCCTGATGGCCTCCGCCTGGTCGAATCTTCCGGGCGAGCGATTCGAGCAGCACATCCACGAGTACGACAAGGTGGTCGTGGTCGTCGAAGGCTCGATCACATTCGGCCTGAGCGGCTATGGGGTCGGCTTCGTGCTCGGCCCGGGTGAGCGGCTCGACCTGCCGGCCAAGATCCCGCACGATGCCGTGGTCGGGGCGAAAGGCGTCACCTGCCTTAAGGCGCACCTCCCGGCGGGCACGTGCGGCACCAAGGCTCGCGGTCGCGGCTACCGCTGGTAGTCCGGAGGGCTCGCGCCGGACGCGGATGGCCGGGTCGCCGCCTGTGGATTCCGCCGGGATGGGCTAGGCTGAATGTTGAGGCGCGCCGGGACGTCTCGTGATTCTGGCCCGAGGACGCAGACGAGAATGGGCTCATTCGAACGGATCGACGACACCGACGCCCGAATCCTCGAGCTCCTGCAGCGCGATGGGCGCGAGTCCTACGCGGAGGTCGGGCAGGCGGTCGGCATGAGCGGGCCCTCCGCCCACGAGCGTGTCAAGAAGCTCGAGGCCAGGGGTGTGATCCGCGGCTACTCGGCCCTGGTGGACCCGACGCTCCTCGGCTACGGCGTGCTGGCCTTCATCTTCATCAAGCAGGTGCCGGGCACGATCGCGACGGACATGACGGGCGACTTCATCGCCATCGACGAGATCGAGGAGTGCCACCACCTGGCCGGCGAGTCCGACTACCTGCTGAAGGTTCGCGCGACCGATACGCGTCACCTCGAGCGGGTCCTGCATTCGATCCAGCAGGTCGGACACGTCTTCACGACCGAAACCCAGGTCGTCTTCTCCAGCGCCTTCGAGCGGCGCCCGCTGCGGACGGCCCGCGAGTCGGACCAGCTGACCGGCCCGTCGAACTCGTGACAGGCGCCGGCGAACCGGGCTCGGAGGCCGCCCGCGCCGTAGCGAGGGCCCGAGAGGCGAGCCGAACCGGCAACACCGTGCCCGAGCCCAGCGTCACGACCATGTTCGACTCGATCGCGCCCGTGTACGACCGGATGAACACGCTCATGACGGCCGGCATGGACGGCCGATGGCGGCGGGCCGCGGTCCGCGCCGCGCGACTGTCCAAGAGCGGATCCGCCCTGGACGTAGCCTGCGGCACGGGCAAGCTGACGGCGGCCCTGGCCGGCGCGGTTGGGCCCGAGGGCCATGTCGTCGGAGTTGATCTCTCGCCGGCCATGATCGAGGAAGCCCGGCGCGCCTTCGGCGAGATGCCGGGAGTCGAGTTCGTCCTCGGCAATGCCCTGGCGCTGCCGGTTGAGGACGGGACGTTCGACGCGGCCACGATCGCCTTCGGGTTGCGCAACCTGGCCAGCTTCGAAGACGGTTTCCGTGAGATGGCCCGAACCGTCCGGAGTGGGGGACGGGTCGTCTGCCTGGAGCTGTCCGTGCCGCGGCCCCGATTCATGGGTCGGGTCTACATCGGCCTATTCCGCGTCACGGCGCCGTTCATCGGGGCCCTCTTCCGCCGCCGCACCGCGTACGCGTACCTGCCGAGCTCGCTGAACGGGTTCCCGGCGCCCGAGGAGATCGCGGCGACGATGCGCCGAGTGGGCCTGAAGGATGTCACGTTCAAGCGGCTGGCCCTCGGCTCCGTGGCTTTGCACGCCGGAACCGTGGCCTAGCGGGCCATCGCCGCCTAGAGGCGGGCTCGACGAGGGCTCGGTTCAGCCGGCGTCGTTGCCGGCCTTCTCCTGCCGGATCTGCTTGCGGTCGGCGTCGATCCGCTCGGCCTCGGCCGCGGCTTGGGCCTCCCGGATCTGGCCGTCAACGTAGGCGCCGTGCATGTTGAGGAGCCGGACGATTGTCGCCTCGTCGATCTCGATGCCGTCGGCCGCCAGCTCCTTGGCCAGCAGGCCAGCCTCCAGGAGATCGACCGGACCGCCCGGCGTCTCGAGCGACTCGAAAGGGTGGTCGGCCAGGAAGAACCAGGTCAGCAGACCGCCGATGACCAGACCGAGAAGTCCGAAGAAGAAGTAGAACGGCATTTCGGGCCCTTCCGTGGGGCGGTTGTCGTCGATGTATCGCGTAACGCGGCCGCCGCCGCAGGCACCGGAGGCCAGAACGGCCAGGCGTCCCGGCCAGTATACGGATCGCGCCGTGTGCGCGAGCCGAACCGCCCGGGCCGGTACACTGTCCGACGATGATCGACTTCACGCCCAACCCGGTAGCCCTTGCCCTTGGCCCTCTCGAGATCCGCTGGTACGGGATCGGCTACGTGGCCGCGATCCTGGCCGCGGCATGGCTGCTGTTCCGCCTTGCCCGTCAGCGCGGCATGCGGATCGACGTGCTCATGGACAGCCTGATCATCGTGGCAATCGCGGCCCTGATCGGCGGGCGGGCGTACCACGTGATCGATCAATGGTCCACCGGGCTGGACTACAAGGACCACATCGCCCAGATCTTCCTGCCGCCGTACAGCGGACTGGGTATCTACGGCGGCGTCTTCACCGGGATGATCGCCATCCTCTGGCTGACTCGCCACTACCACGAGTCGTTCTGGCGGTGGGGGGATCTCATCGTCCCGTGCGTGCTGCTTGCCCAGGCCGTCGGCCGCTGGGGCAACTTCATGAACCAGGAGCTGTACGGCCCGCCGACCAACCTGCCCTGGGGCATCGCCATCCAGTGCCAGTATCGCGTGGCCGAGTTTGCCTGCCCGGCGCAGGGTGGCACGACGCTGGTGGACGCCCACTTCATCCCGCTCTTCTTCTACGAATCGATGCTGAGCCTGCTCGGTGTCGTCGTGCTGCTCTTCCTGTGGCGCCGCTTCACCGCCCGCGGCCGGCTCCTCATCGCCGGCGACGTCGGCCTCCTGTACCTCGTCTGGTACGGCGTGGAGCGAAGCATCCTCGAGACCTTCCGGAGCGGCTGGAACTGGACGATCTTCGGTCTCGCCACCGCGCAGCTGATCGGTTTGGGCGCGGCCGCCGCCGCGATAGTCACGATCGTGATCCGGCACTGGTGGGTCCGCCGCCACCCCGAGGCTCCGGCCGGGACCTCGGACCAGGCCACTCCCGAGCCCCCCGAACGGGTCGAGCCGGCGCCGGCGACCTAGCTCGCCAACCAAGCCACAGGAAGAAGGCCCCAGAGCGCAATGCCCTGGGGCCTTCGGCCGAGTTCGGATCTTCCGTCTAGCGGCTGGTGCCCGTCAGGGACTTCTTGCTCAGGATGGAGCGGGTCTTCACCGGATCGTCGGTCGCGAAGGCGATCGTGTTCTTCTCGGCCGTACCCGTCATGGAGAAGGCGGCCTCGATGTTGATACCGGCATCGGCCAGGGCCCGGCAGGCTTTCGCGAAGGTGCCGGGCACGTCGGCGAGCGTCAGCGGCACTATCTCGATCTCGCGGAACTTGTGGCTGCCACCCAGGAGGACTCGCCGCGTAGCCGCCTCGTCGTTCGTGGTCACGGCGAAGTAGCCGCGGCTCCCGCCGCCGATCCCGGCGCCGCCGGTGATGTTGATCCCGCGGTCGGCGATCGCCTCCGTGACCTTCGCCAGTGAGCCGGCGCGATTCTCGAGTTCGATGAGGAAAGCGATCATGGGACGTCTCCGCTGCTGGTCGGCCCGCCGGCAGGCGCTGCACCGGCCCCGAGCGAGTCGAGAGACTCCGAATCGTATGCCCGGCGCCTACCACCCCAAAGGACAGGAGCCGGGGCAAACAGACCGGGTGGCATGGTCGCGCGCGCCCTCTTCGGACCTGGTTTGCGCGACAGGCTCCCCGCTCCGTACAATTCCTACGTCCCCGAAATCGTCGTAACTCTAGACATAATGTCCGCCCCGCCCGATCTACTGGCACCGGCCCGAAGTGGCTTGCGCCGCGCGACGCGAGGCTTGCCCACCGGATAGCTAGGAGAGAACGGTGACAACGATCGGCGCCAGGGTAGAAGGGCAACCGCAGGGTCTTCCTGCGGCGCATCCCGTCGTTCGGTGGGTGAACGAGGTTGCGGCTCTGACCACGCCCGACGCGGTCTACTGGTGCGACGGCTCCGAGGCGGAGAACAGCCGTCTCTGCCAGCAGCTCGTTGACGCCGGGACCTTCATCCGGCTCAACCCCGATCTCCGCCCGAACAGCTTCCTGGCCCGCTCGGATCCCTCCGACGTCGCCCGTGTCGAGGACCGGACCTTCATCTGCTCCGAGAAGCAGGAGGACGCCGGACCGACGAACAACTGGCGCGAGCCCGCCGAGATGCGCGCGACGCTGAACGATCTCTTCAGGGGTTCGATGCGGGGCCGGACCATGTACGTCATTCCCTTCTCGATGGGCCCGGTCGGTTCGCCGATCGGACGCCTCGGCATCGAGATCACCGACTCGCCCTACGTCGTGGTCAACATGCGGATCATGACCCGCATAGGCGAGGAGGCCCTGGCCGAGATCGTCAAGACGGGCGAATTCGTGCCGGCCATCCACTCCGTCGGCAAGCCGCTTGAGCCCGGAGAGAAGGACGTCACCTGGCCGTGCGACCCGGACGCCAAGTACATCGTTCACTTCCCCGAGACGCGCGAGATCTGGTCGTTTGGATCCGGCTACGGCGGCAACGCCCTGCTCGGCAAGAAGTGCTACGCCCTGCGGATCGCCTCGGTCATCGCCCGTGACGAGGGCTGGCTGGCCGAGCACATGCTGATCATCAAGGTCACCGCCCCGGATGGCCGGGTCAAGCACATCACCGGCGCCTTCCCGTCGGCCTGCGGCAAGACCAACCTGGCCATGCTGGAGCCGACCATCCCGGGCTGGAAGGTCGAGACGATCGGTGACGACATCTGCTGGATGAAGTTCGGCGCGGACGGCAGGCTCTACGCCATCAACCCCGAAGCCGGCTTCTTCGGCGTCGCGCCCGGCACGAGCATGTTCACCAACGCCAACGCCATCCGGACGCTGTACGCCAACTGCATCTACACCAACTGCGCCCTGACGGACGACGGCGACGTGTGGTGGGAAGGCCTCACGAAGGAAGCGCCGGCTCACCTGATCGACTGGACCGGCAACGACTGGGCCCCCGGCAGCGACAAGCCCGCCGCTCACGCCAATGCCCGGTTCACCGCTCCGGCGAGTCAGGACCCGGCCATCGCGGCCAACTGGGAGGACCCGGCCGGCGTCCCGATCGACGCGATCATGTTCGGCGGCCGCCGCTCCTCCGCGGTGCCGCTCGTTCGCGAGGGCTTCGACTGGGAGCACGGCGTCTTCCTCGGCTCGATCATGAGCTCCGAGATGACGGCCGCCGCCTTCGGCACCATCGGCAAGCTGCGCTTCGACCCCTTCGCGATGCTGCCGTTCTGCGGCTACAACATGGCCGACTACTGGGGCCACTGGCTCGAGATCGGCCGGAAGGCCGGCGCCCAGCTGCCACGCATCTACCTGGTGAACTGGTTCCGCAAGGACGCGGCCGGCCGCTTCATGTGGCCCGGCTTCGGTGAGAACAGCCGCGTCATCGAATGGATCTTCGGCCGCTGCTTCGGCGAAGACGATGCGATCTCGACGCCGATCGGCTTCCTGCCGGCGCCCGGTGCGATCGACACGACCGGCCTGGACGTCACCTCGGCCGACCTGGCCGCTCTCTTCGAAGTGGACCCGGCGGCGTGGGTGGCCGAAGCCGAGGCGATCTCCGAGCACTACGCCAGGTTCGGCTCGAAGCTGCCGGCCGCTCTGGCCGCACGGCTGGAGCAGATGAAGACGGCGATCGCCGCCGCCTGACCGCCGACGTGCGAGGCCCGGCCGAAGGCCCCCGGTGTCTCGCCTGCCGGAGCCTACGAGTTCGGGTAGGCCCACGGTCTCCACTTCGGGGCCGACCCGACTAACATCCGCCCTGTCGGCCGGTCAGCTGCGAGCGCCGGCCATGGGCAGCGATCGATCTCGCGCCGGCTCCCTCCGCCGGCGTCCCACAAGAGGGAGAAACAGATGCCAGTCTGTCGTCGCAAGGTAACGGTCATCGGCGCCGGAAACGTCGGCGCAACCGCCGCTCAACGGATCGCCGAGGCCGGCGTCGCGGACGTCTACCTGATCGACGTCGTGGAAGGGCTGCCCCAGGGTAAGGCCCTCGACCTCGCCGAGTCGGCCCCGCTCCAGCATCACGACCAGATGATCTACGGCACGAACGACTACGCCGACACGACCGAGTCGGACGTCATCGTGGTGACCGCGGGCCTGGCTCGTCAGCCGGGCATGACCCGGGACGATCTCCTGCTCAAGAATGCGGGCATCGTCCGCAGCGTCGTGAGCCAGGCCGTCCACTACTCTCCCGACTCGATCCTGATCATCGTCACCAACCCTCTCGACGCGATGGTCCACGTAGCGCTTGAGACGAGCGGATTCCCCCGCGAGCGCGTCATCGGCATGGCCGGCGTCCTCGACAGCGGACGGTTCCGGACATTCATCGCCCAGGACCTGGGCGTCTCCTCGTCCGACGTCTCGGCCTTCGTGCTCGGCGGGCACGGCGACACGATGGTCCCGCTGCCGCGGCTCTCGACCGTCGCCGGGATACCCCTGCCCGAGCTCATGAAGCCCGAACGCATCGAGGCCCTCGTCCAGCGAACCCGCAACGGCGGCGCGGAAGTCGTGGCCCTGCTCAAGTCGGGCAGCGCCTTCTACGCGCCGGCCTCGTCGGTCCTCCACATGGTCGACTCGATCTTGAACGACCGTAAGCGGGTTCTGCCCTGTGCCGTCCTGCTGCGCGGTGAGTACGACATCGACGGCCTGGTCGTGGGCGTGCCGATCGTCCTCGGGGCCTCGGGCGTGGAGAGGATCATCGAGGTGGCCCTGACGAGCGAAGAGCAGGCGGCTCTGCAGACCTCGGCGGGTTCCGTCAGGAGCATGCTTGAGACGATGAAGAAAGCGGCCGGCTGATCAGTCCATTCGATCCCGCGGATCGGGCGGCGCCGGAGGCCGGCCCGCCGACCAGGCGCGCGAGCGCGGCATGGGAAAGCCCCGGCGGTCCCGTCCTGCCGGGGCTTCCCTGGTCCAATCAAGCTCTAGAGCGCGGGTCCCGGCCCCCCGGGATTCCGGGACCAGCGCCTTTCGCCCGTCCGATCCCCCTCGGTGGCGGTCGTAGCCGCACATCGGGCGAACCCCCCATTTGATTCGGCGAGATCCCGGGACGTTCCCAGGTTCTCATCCAAACGTATGAAGCCACGTACCGGCTCCTCGAATGAGCAGCCAGGCGACAGCCAAGCTGTCGGCCAGCAGACACTCCCGCCGACAGCCGGCGGCGGCCAGCCGACACCGATCTCGGCGGCCCCACCCGCGGACGCCCGGCCCGGTACACTCGGCGAGTGTTAGCCAGCATCGGCCTCGACTTCGACCCCTCCACCATGATCTTCGGCCTGTCGATCCGCCTGGAGACTCTGGCCCTGGCCGGAGCCGTCCTGGTCATGCTGCTGCTCGCGGCCATCGGCGCGGGGAGGGCCGGAGCGGGCGCCGCTGCGGCGGATGACGCTGCCCGGGCGACTCTGCCGAAGCTCCGCCGCGACGACCTGATTCTCATTGCGTTCGGGGCCGTGCCGGGGGCCGTGGTGGGAGGGAGGCTGGATTACGCCCTGATCCACCTCGACTACTACCAGGCCACGTCCGGTGCGATCACGGATCCCTCTCAGGGCGGATACGGCCTGACCCTGGCCGTCGTGTTCGGGACGCTGACGGCCATGGCCGTGGCTCGTCTCCTCGCCGCGCCGGTCGGCCGGTGGCTGGGCGCGGCCGGCGTTCCGGTAGTGCTCGGCCTTGGCCTCGGCAAGCTGGCGATGGCGCTCGGCGGGGCGGGACAGGGCGTGTACTCGACGGCCTCATGGGCGACCAGCTACGTCCATTCGGGAGATTGGGGCAGTCTCAACCCGAGCTACCCGGCGGTGCCGTCCCAGCTGATGGAAGGCGGCCTGGCCATCGCGGCGGCCCTCTTCATCGTCGTCCTGCCGTTCTCGCTGCGTCTTCGCATTCGGCGCTGGGGACCGGTGGTGAGGCCCGGGCTTGCGCCCCGGCACGACTGGCTCTACCTGAGCGGCTGGCGGCGCTACGTGACCGTACTCGGCCTGTGGGCCGCGGCCCGCTTCGCCGTCGCGTTCACGTGGCGCGATGCGCAGGTCTACCGCTCGCTGGATGTGGAGCAACTCATCCTGCTGGGCGTAGCGGCCTTGACCGTGGTGGCGATGCTGATACCGGTGGTTGCCAGGGCGATCCACCGGGCCTGGGTCTGGCTCGCCGCCCGCCGCGCTGCAGCGCGTGTAGCGCGGGCCGGCCGCCGCGCCGCCGCGGCCGGATCCGAAGCCGCCCGCGTAGCCGCCGAGACCGAAGCCGCACGACTCGCCGCCGAAGCGGAGGCAGCTCGAGTGGCCGCAGAGGCCGAGGCTGAGGTCCAAGCCAAGATCCAGATCAAGGCTCAGGCCGCCCCGCCTTCCGAGCCTGGAGGATAGCGCGCCGGTATCGCGGAACCGCGACACCGCTCGATCCCGCGGCCGCCCGACCGGCCGCCCCACGAGCCTTCCCGACGGCCCATCGCGCCCCGTCGAGCCGCGCCGGAGTATGCTCGGCGAGAGCCTGCCGAACGGACCGATGAGCCGCCGGTAGCGCGGTCCAGGCCACGAGATTGGAGGGACCATGTCGCCGTCGCGCTTCGGATCGGATCCGGTCGGCGGGCCCGGACGACCCGCGCCGGCCTCCAAGCCCGCCTCCTCGAAGGCCGGTCTGCCCCTCAGCCGCCAGGCCCCGTTTCCTTCCGCATCCTCGGCGCGGCCCCCCTCCGGCTCGAAGACGGCCGGCACCACCCCGCCGGCCCCGGCGGCCATCCCGGGCCGTTCGGCCGCCGTCAAGAACGTCCGCGGCCCCCGGCCTCCGGCCCGCACGCCCGACCCGCCGCGGACCCCGCCGGTCCTCGTCCGCCAGATGCGGGGCGGGGTGGTCGAGGCCCGACATCGAGGCTCGATCGTTGAGGTAGGCGTTGACGGCGCCGTTCGTCGCGCGCTGGGCGATCCCGACACGCTCGTCAACCTTCGCTCGGCCGTGAAACCCTTCGGGCTCGTCGCCCTGATCGAGGCCGGCGGCGTCGAGGCGTTCGACCTGTCCGATGCCGAACTGGCCATCATGGCCGGCTCGCATTCCGGCGAGGATCTCCACGTCCGCACGTTGCAGGCCGTCCTTCGACGCGCCGGCGTCTCCCAGCAACACCTGGGCTGCGGTGCGGAGGGAGCCCCGCTGGATGCGCTGACAGCGGTGCGCCTGGCCCGAGACGGTGAGAAGCCCGGATCGCTCCGCCACATGTGCTCGGGCCAGCACTCCTCGATGCTCCTCCTCTGCCGGGTCAACGACTGGCCCCTCGAGGGGTACTGGCGACCCGACCACCCGGTCCAGCGCCTGTATTCGGCGACGGTCGCGCGGGCCTTCTCGACGGTGGCCGAGCTTCTGATCATGTCGACTGATGCATGCGGCGTGCCGACGTACGCCTTCCCGCTGCGCGAGGTCGCGCGGGCCTTCGCGATGCTGGCGGACCCGGCCGCGATCCCAGCGGCAGACACTCGGTCCAGCCTGACGGATGCGCTGCGGCGGATCCGGGACGCCATGATGGCGAACCCCGAGATGGTCGCCGGCAGCCGAGACAGGCTCGATACCTCTGTCATGAAGGCTTCGCCCGGACGGATCGTGGCCAAAGGGGGTGCCGAGGGTCTGCGTGGCTTCGCGCTGCTGCCGGGCGACGGCCGCGTCGGTGCCTCGGGAGTGGCCATCAAGATCGAGGATGGCGGCGGGTTCGACAGGGCTGCCTCTGCCGCCTCCGTCGAGACACTTCGCCAGATCGGCGTCCTGGATCCGGCGGCCCTCCGCGCGCTCGGCCGCTACCACCGGCCGCTCGCCCTGGACCCGCGCGGCGACCAGGCCGGCGAAGGGGTCGCCGCCTTCGAGCTGGCCCCCGTCGGCGAGCTGCTCTAGGCCGATCGCCGGTCAGCCGGCGCATTCCGGCGTTGGCTCCTCCGCGCCTTGCTCACGCACGGCTGGGTGCGCTCGCTGCGTCGTCAGGCAGGCCTGACGCCTCGTCGCCGCCTAGGACTGCCTCCAGGCTCGCCTGGCGCCTTGTCGGACCGGCGATCGGGAACTGTGATGCTAAGCCGGCGACGCCTTCGTAGCCACCTGCGTACGACCGTACACTTACCGCATGACCGACATACGCGTCCGAATCGCACCGAGCCCAACCGGGCCGCTCCACCTCGGGACGGCGCGGACGGCGCTGTTCAACTTCCTCTTCGCGCGGCACACCGGCGGAACCTTCATCTTCCGCCTCGAGGACACCGACCAGGCCCGCTCGACCGAAGCCTTCGAGCTCGACATTCTCGAGGGCATGCACTGGCTCGGGATCCGGTGGGACGAGGGACCCGGCATCGGCGACGAGCCCGAGCGCGGCGCGTACGGCCCCTATCGCCAGATGCAGCGCCTGCCCCGATACGCGGAGGCCGCCGCGAAGCTGCTGGCGGAGGACAAGGCCTACTACTGCTACTGCTCGCCGGCGGAGCTCGAGGCGGAGCGCAAGCGCCAGGAGGCTGCTCGCGAGGCCGCCCGATACAACGGGCGCTGTGCCAACCTGACCGCGGCCGAGCGAGCCGCGTTCGAGGCGGAGGGCCACAAGCCGGTGGTGCGCTTCCGCATCCCGGCCGACCGGACGATCGCCTTCGACGACATCGTCCGCGGGCACGTCGAGATAGACACGAGTGCCCTGGGTGGGGACCTGGTGATAGTGCGCTCGGACGGAACGCCGCTATACCACTTCACCGTTGCCGTGGACGACGCGGCCATGGCCATCAGCCACGTCATCCGGGGCGAAGACCATCTCTCCAACACGCCCAAGCACATCCTCCTCTTCGAGGCGATGGGCGCGGCGGTGCCGCAGTTCGCCCACCTGCCGCTGATCCTTAACCCGGACCGGACCAAGATGGGCAAGCGCAAGAGCCAGACGGCGGTGTACGCGTACCGGGCCGACGGCTTCATCCCCGAGGCCTTCGTCAACTACCTGGCCCTCCTCGGCTGGTCGACGGGCACCGAGGAGGAGGTTCTCTCGGCAGACGAGCTGATCGAGCGCTTCGACCTTTCGACCGTCAACAGCGCCGGCGCGGTCTTCGACCGCGGGCGCCTGGAGTGGCTCAACGGCCAGTGGATTCGCCGCCTCTCCGCCGACGACCTGATCGAGCGCCTGCGCCCATTCGTCCAGATGGAACTCGACGCCGGCCGAATCGACTGGCTGCCCTCTGACGAGGAACTCCACGCCCTGCTTCCGGTCGTCCAGGAGCGGCTGCCGACTCTGGCGGCCATCGGCGACCTCATCAGCTTCCTCTTCGTGAACGCACTCGACCCGGACGTGGCACTGCTGGTGCCCAAGGGCTGGGACGCCGCCACCACCGCGGCAGCCCTCGACGTCGCCCGCCAGACGATCGCGGATATCGGGGAAGTCAGCTGGGAGGCTGAGGAGATCGAGCCGCCGCTAAGGCGCCTCGTCGAGGATCGAGGCTGGAAGGCCGGCGATCTGTTCATGGCCATCCGCGTCGCCGTCACCGGCCGGACCGCCACACCGCCACTCTTCGATACGATGGTGGCCCTTGGCTACGAGCGGACGCTGACCCGGCTGGATCGGGCGATCGCGAAGCTCACCGCCCAGGCTCCCACCCTGTAGGAGGGAACCACGGGATGGCGCGAACGATCCTGGTCGTGGACGACGAACGCACGCTGCGCGAGACACTGGCCGAAAGCCTGGAGCAGGAGGGCTTCGCCGTCGTCCAGGCTGCCGACGGCAGGGAGGCGGTCGAGGCCTTTCGGGGCCACCATCCCGACCTCATCCTGCTTGACCTGATGCTGCCGGAGATATCCGGGACCGAGGTCTGCCGGATCATCCGGGCCGAATCGGGTGTGCCGATACTCATGCTGACAGCTAAGAGCGCGGAGGTGGACAAGGTCGTCGGGCTCGAGCTGGGCGCGGACGACTACGTCACCAAGCCGTTCAGCTTCCGCGAGCTGCTGGCCCGGATCAGGGCCCTGCTGCGCCGGTCCGAGACGCAGGCCGCCGCGCCCGAGCTGGAGACGGTGGACCTGGGCAACGTGCGAGTGGACCTTGCCGGTCGCCGCCTGCTGCGCGGTTCGGAAGTGCTGCCGGTCAAGCCCAAGGCCTTCGAGTTGCTGGCGTTCCTGCTCCGCAACGCCGGCCACGTCTTCACCCGCGACCAGCTCCTCGAGCACGTCTGGGGCTACGACTACGCCGGCGAGACGCGCACGGTTGACGTCCACGTCCACTGGCTGCGGGCCCAGATCGAGGCCGACCCGGCCAACCCGATCTACCTGGAGACGGTCCGCGGCGTTGGCTACGTCCTGAGGCGCCCGAAGCCGACTGAGCAGGGAGCCGGTGCGCTAGGCGCCGACGAGGTGGAGAAGCAGGTATGACACTCCGGCGATGATCGCCGTCGAGGGGATCGTCAGGATCCAGGCCGTGATGATGCTCCGCGCGATCCCCCAGCGGACCGCCTTGATGCGGTCGCTGGTGCCGACGCCCATGATGGCGGTGGAGATCACGTGCGTGGTGGAGACGGGCATGCCGAAGTGGGAGGCCACCATGATGATGGAGGCGGCGGTCGTCTCGGCGGCGAAGCCGTGAACCGGGTCCAGCTTGACGACGCGCTGGCCCATCGTCTTCATGATCCGCCAGCCACCGGCGGCTGTGCCGAGTGACATCGCTGTCGCCGCTATCAGGATGACCCAGATGGGCACCGTGTTGTCCGGGATGGCCTTATCCGCAAACAGGGCCAGGGTCATGATGCCCATCGTCTTCTGAGCGTCATTCGACCCATGGGCGAGGGCCATGTACGTCGCCGACAAGATCTGCAGCTTCCTGAAACGGTCGTTCATGTGGCGGGGGTTGGCCCGCACGAAGACGTTGAGGATGACGATCATCAGACCGAAACCGATCGCGAGACCCAGGATCGGGGACGAGAACAACGGGACAAGGATCTTGGCCGCGAACTGGTCCCACTGCACCGCGCCGACGCCCGCAGCAGCCCAGGCGCCGCCGATCAGACCGCCGATCAGGGCGTGGCTGCTGGAGCTCGGGATCGACAACCGCCACGTGATCAGGTTCCAGGTGATCGCGCCGATGAGGGCGGCCATCAGGACGGTCGATCCGTTGCCCAGGATCAGGTTGTCCTGGACGATCTTGCTGCCGACAGTCGTTGCCACGGCGACGCCGAAGACGAGGGCGCCCACGAAGTTGGCCGTGGCCGACAGAAGGATTGCGTACTCGGGCTTGATCGCTCGCGTGGCGACCGATGTGGCGATCGCGTTTGCCGTGTCGTGGAAGCCGTTGATGTAGTCGAACGTGACGGCCAGCACGAAGATCGCTATCAGCCCAAGCAATGTGCCCGTAGACAAGCCGACACGCCCTCGTGATGCCCATGGAATCGCGGCGGGGTTCGCCACCGAGAGGCTATCAGGTCGGCGGCTCTCCCGCTCCGGCGGTCTGCCCGTCTGGGAGTCTCTGGGAGTGTTACGGGTTCAGGTCTTCGACCTCGCCCGTGGCCAGGAAGACCACGTCCTCGGCGATGTTCGTCACACGGTCGCCGATGCGCTCGAGGTAGTGGGCGGCAAAGAGAATCCGAGTTCCCGGATCGACCTTGTCCGGATCGGTCCGCATCTCGGCGAGGACGTCGTCGAAGACCTGGTGGTAGAGCCTGTCGATCTCGTCGTCGCGGGCCGCAACCTCCCGGGCCACCTTCTCGTCGATGTCGACGAGGGCCATGACGACGTCGCGAACTTGCTGGGCGGCCAGCCTGGCCATCGGCGTGAGCTCATCGTAGGTGACCATGATCGTCACACCGGCGAGCTTGCGGGCCTGCTTGGCGACGGAGCCGGCATGGTCGCCCATGCGCTCCAGCTCGTAGGTGACCCGGTCGAGGGCGAGCAGGAAGCGAAGATCCCGGGCCACCGGCGCCTGGGTCGCGATCGTCATCGCCACAAGAGCCGTGACCCCACGCTGGACCTCGTTGATGCGCCCGTCCGACGCGATGACCTTCTGGGCCAGATCGGCGTCTCGGTGCATGATCGCGTCCAGGGCGGCGAGGATCTGCTCCTCGACGTAGGAGCCCATGCGCAGGACGCCGTCCTTCACGGCGCGCATTTCCGCGTCGAGGCTGCCTCGCACATGCGGGGTGTGTGAGTCGGGTCGCATACCGTGCTCCGCCGCTTCCTCCAGAACGCCGCCGGATTCTGACGTGGCGGTATCCATCACCGGCACATGAGCCGGCGTTTCGCGCGACTCCATCTTCCGCTCCTTGTGCTCATGCGCGCTCATCCGAACCGCCCGGAGATGTAGTCCTCGGTCAGTTGTTCGCGAGGCTGCGTGAAGATGCGGCCGGTGGGTCCTTCTTCCACGAGGTAGCCTGCGCCATCTTCGCCCATCGTCAGGAAGGCCGTCCGGTCGCTGACCCGAGAGGCTTGCTGCATGTTGTGGGTTACGATCACGATCGTGTAGTCGGCCCGGAGATCGGTCATCAACTGCTCTATCTGGAGGGTAGCAACTGGGTCCAGAGCCGAGCACGGTTCGTCCATGAGGAGCACGTCCGGGGCCAGAGCCAGCGCCCGCGCGATGCAGAGACGCTGCTGCTGTCCGCCCGACAGCGACGTACCGCTCTGGCGCAGCTTGTCCTTGACCTCGTCCCAGAGCGCCGCCTGCCGGAGGCACCGTTCCACCAGATCTGCCGCCTCGTTTCGGCCGTGGACCAGGCCGTTGAACCGGGCAGGCGCGGCGACATTGTCGAAGATAGACATCGTCGGGAACGGGTTTGGCTGCTGGAAAACCATGCCGATGGAACGTCGTACCGCGGCAGGATCTACTCGCTTGTCGTACAGGTCGATACCGCGATATTCGATGAGGCCCGTGGCGCGGGCGTGGGGAACGACTTCGTGCATCCGGTCCATGCAGCGCAGCAGCGTGGACTTGCCACTTCCCGAAGGCCCGATGATCGCCGTGATGGAGTTGCGGGCGATGTCGAGCGATATGTCCCGAACCACTCGCCGCGGGCCGTAGTAGGCGTTCACGTGGTGAAGTCGAAGCACGGCGGCCTCGGGCGGCAGTGGCTGGTCCGATTGCGCGGCCTCGACGGCGGCCATGGGAGTCTGCCTGGTATCAGTCGCGACGACCATGGTTACCTCTTCCATCTTCCGCTCATCGGCCCGGATTTCGCCCGGGCCTTCGTCGGGCTACCAGCCAGCGGCCGAGCAGGTTGAATGCAAGGACCATCACGACCAGGGTCAGCGCTGCGCCCATGGCCCTGTCTCTCGCCGCCGGAAAGGCCGAGTTGAGGGCGTTGCGGTAGATCAGCAGCGGCATGCCCTGCATCGGCTCGTTGATGTCGGTCGTGAAGAAGTTGTTGCCCAGCGAGGTGAAGAGAAGCGGGGCGGTCTCGCCGATGGCTCTGGACACGGCCAGCAATAGCCCGGTGAAGATCCCGGACATGGCAGTCGGGATGTACACGGACAGGTACGTGCGCCACCGCCGCAGGCCAAGGGCTCGGGCCCCCTCGCTGATCGGGCGAGGGATCAGGCGAAGCATCTCCTCGGTGGAGATGACGATCACGGGGAGCATGATCGCGGCCAGGGCCACCGAGCCGGCGAAGCCTGAGAAGTGGCCTTGCGTAACGACCACCAGCGAGTAGACGAAGATGCCGACCACGATGGAAGGCAGGGCCGCCATGACGTCGATGAAGAGCCTGGTTCCTGTGGCAACTCGTCCGCCAACCTCGGTGTCGAAGATCGCGATGAGGATTCCGGTTGGTGCGGCGAAGGCGGTGGCCAGTGCGGTCATTTCAAGCGTGCCTGCGATCGCGTTGCGGATGCCGCCGCCGGCAGCGCTCAGGTCGCCGGGTGGGTCCTGCGTGAAGAAGTCGAGACTGACGACGCCCGCTCCGGAGGAGATCACGTAGAGGCTGACCGCAGCCAGCGGGATCACAGCAATCAGGGTCGCGGCGACTGCTAGGACCACCACGAAGTCGGACTTGAGCCGGCGAGCACGGCTGGTTGGCTTCAGAAGAGTGCTGAACTCAACGGCCACGGCCGGCGCTCCTCTCGAAGTGTCTGCGGACCATCAGCCCGGCGCCATTGACGGCCACGGCCACGGCCAGCAGGACGACACCCAGGGCGATGAGGGCTTCCGGGTGGAGTTCCTCTGTGGCCTCGTTGAACTCGTTCGCGATAACGCTGGCAAGCGTGAAGCCGGGCGAGAAGACCGAGCTACCGACGCGCGGCGCGTTGCCGATGACCATGGTCACGGCGATCGTCTCGCCGATTGCTCGACCCAGCCCAAGCAGCACTGCGGCGACGAGCCCGGTGCGACCGAGTGGCAGCACCACCCGCCGAATCACGTCCCAGCGTGTCCCGCCCAGAGCCAGGACTGCTTCGCGCTGGAGTCGCGGCGTCGTCGCGAAGACCTCCCGGGTCACGGCGGCCACGATGGGGATGATCATGAGGGCGACGATCAGGCCGGCCACGAAGTAGCTAGGACCAGGCGTAGGCGGCCCCAGGAACGGGACGACTTTTCCCGGCCCGGCGGCGATGCTGCGCTCGATCGGCCGGAGGAATGGCACGAGCACGAGCAGGCCCCAAAGACCCCACACGACCGACGGCACGGCCGCCAGCAAGTCCACGACTATGGCCACGGGCTGGCCGATGCGAGTTGGCAGGAACTCGGTCACGAGCAGCGCGACGAGGATCGCGATCGGGACCGCGATCACCAGAGCGATCAGGCTCGTCAGCACCGTCCCGAAGATGAACGGCCAGGCTCCGTACACCGTGAACGTCGGCGACCAGCGTTGCCCTGTGATGAACCCCAGGACGCCGAATCGATCGAATACCGGAAGGGCTGTTTGGAAGCTCTGGGCCACCATCAAGCCGATCAGCAGGAGCACCAGACCGGTCACGACTGCCCCCATGACGCGGAAGACCAGGTCGCCGTCGGCGAACCGGCGGCGCCGCAGATCGTTCGGTCCGAGCGGGGAGTCTGCCGACGGACTTTCAACTCGGGCGGTCATCGCTGCCTCCCCTAGAACGCGGTCGACCGCCGCTCGGGCGGAGGACCCGAGCGGCGGCGATTTACGCGTGGGTTCAGGGCAGAAGGGGCGTCCCTGCCCAATTCAGCGACCGAACCGCAGCCTCGTCCTGGGCCAGCAGGGATGCTGGGATCGATCCGTAGTCGAGGGGCGCCGCGTCGGCCTGACCGTCGTGGATGGCCCACCACAGGAAGTCGACCAGGGCATTGGCACGATCCTGCGTCTTGATGACCTTGGACAGATCCTTGTAGACGATGACCCAGGTGGTGCCCGAGATCGGGTAGCCCTGGGCCGCATCGGTGTTGGCGAGGTTGAAGCGAAGGTCCGCCGGATATGAGGGCAGATCAGCCGCCGCAGTCAGGGACTGCAGCGAAGGCGTGACGAAGTTGCCGCTCTTGTTCTTCACGTCCGCGAACGGGATGTGGTTCTGCAGCGCGTAGGCGAGCTCGATGTAGCCCACTCCGCCTTCGGTCTGGTTGATGCCCTGCGTGACGCCCTCGTTGCCGCTGGCCCCGAGGCCGGTCGGCCAGTCCACCGTCTTGCCGGCCGACTTGGTCGCGTCGCCCTTACCCACCACCGTCACCCAGTCCGGGCTGGCCTTGGTCAGGTAGGTAGTGAAGATGCTTGTCGTGCCGGAGCCGTCCGAGCGGTGGACGACGCTGACGTCAGTGCCGGGCAGGCTCACTCCAGGGTTGACTGCGGCAATCGCCGGGTCATTCCAGGAGGTGATCTTGCCGTCGAAGATGCCGGCGATGATGTCCGGGGTCATCTTCAGCGGGGCGCTGAGGCCCTTGAGGTTGTACGCCACAACCACGGCGCCGAAGGTGACCGGGATCTCGACCGGCTCACCATTCTTGGCCGCGGCGGAGACGTCGGAGTCGGCCAGGAATGCATCCGAGGCGCCGAAGTCGACCGTGTTGGTGGACCACGCCTTGATGCCGCCGCCGGACCCAATGGACTGATAGTTCAGCTTGACGCCGCACTTGGTGTTGTAGTCCGCGCCCATCTTCGACAGCAGCGGGAAGATGAAGGTCGAGCCTGCTCCGTTCAGCTGGCCGTCGGCTTTGGTGCAGCGGTAGGTATAGGCGACCGGCGTGGACGACTCCCCGGCCGCTGTCTGCGCCGGAGTGTCGCTCGGTGCCGCGCTGGCCGGTGCTACCGTGGCCGGGGCTGCAGTCGGCGTCGTGCCGGCCGACGTGCATGCTGCAGCGAACATGGCCGCCGCGATTGCGAGGGCGGCGAAGCGTCGTGTTCCGTTGAGCAACGTAATCTCTCCTCTTTGCTGGGCAGCTAGCTGAGCAACCCGCTCCCAGTTCCGAGGAGATGGTCGGGGGGCGCGCTTAACGGTCTGTTGGCGCCTTGTTAACGTTCGCGCAGCCCGCAGCTACGGCGCGAGCACCGGAGAGAGCGCTTACGCGTGCATGACGACGATGCGCTCGATGAGATCTGCGACATCCTCGCATTTGTCGATCGTGTCTTCGAGCAGGGCGTAGACGTCCTTCCACTTGAGCACGTCGATGGTCTTTGTGCCGTCGTCGAAGAGGCCGGCGATCGCGGAGCGGCTGATTCGGTCGCCCTCGTTCTCGATCCGATGGACTTCCGTGATGAAGCGGTCGATGTCCTTGAAACCGCGGAGGTTGCTGAGGGCTTGGTGGATCGTTTCGCAAGCCTGGACGACCAGCGCCGCCTGCTTGACCGACGCCTTGGTTGGGGCATCGATGCGATACAGGACGAAGGTGTCCGCAACCTCCTCGATCATGTCGAGGATGTCGTCCAGACCGCTGATGAGGGCGTGGATCTCCTCGCGGTCGAACGGTGTCACGAAGGTGGACTCCAGCCGCCGGCCGATGTCGTGGCTGATCTCGTCGCCTCTGTGCTCGGTTTCCCGGATCTTTTTGGCCGACTTGTCTGGGTTGTCGAATGAACGGAGCATCGCCTCGAGCTGGCGTGCGCCATCCAGGACGTTGGCGGCGTCCTCGACGAAGAGGTCGAAGAAGCGCTCTTCGCGCGGGATCAGTCGAAACGAGGGCACCTGTACCAACCTCCGAAGGGCGTCGCGAGCGATCTGACGACCGGCTTGCGCACTCGGCGCCGTCGACCCACGCGTCTGGCATTGAGCACCGTTTAGGGTAGCGGTCGGCTCGCTCGACCGCCAGCCGCACCCATTTGTTCAGCCGAACTCGGCCGGCTGTGCCATGCTCGATTCGTGGACACCGTCGAGATCCTCTTCATCGTCGCGCTGGCCATTATGTTCGGTTGGGCCCTGGCCCTGGCCCTTTCCCGCGGTCGTGCGATCGAGCGCCTCGAGGAGACGACCGGCGCGACCGGTGCGGACGACGTCGAGCGGCGCGTTCGCATGGCGCTGGAGGAGGCGGAGGATGCTCGCTGGAATGCCGAGCAGACGAGCCACGACACCGGCTACCTGACCGAGCTCCTGACGGCCGGCGTGGTACGGCTCCGGGACGACCTCACGGTCGAGTTCGCCAATGACGCCGCCCACGTGATGCTGGAGAGGCGGCCGGGGTCCATGGTCGGGCGCTCGGCGTTGGAGGCCTTCGTCGACACCCGCATCGAGGGGATCGCCCGGACCGCGATGGAGTCTGGCTCCGCCAACGGCGAGGTCACGGTCCGCTCCGCATCCGGCGCCACCGTCACCGTTCGGGCCCGTCGCTCGCCGGTCTCGGGAGTTTGGCTCGTGCTCGAGGACGTCTCGGAGCTGCGTCGGCTGCAGCGAATCCGGGCCGAGTTCATCGACAACCTGTCCCACGAGCTGCGCACACCGCTGACCACGATCAGCCTGCTGGCCGAGACGGCCGCCAGGGATGCCGAGAAGGCCTCGCCTCGCCTGCGGGACCGGATCTCCAAGATCGAGGTCGAGACCGGCCACCTCATTCAGATGGTCAACGAGCTGCTCGACCTGTCTCGGATCGAGAGTGGGACGGCGCAGCTGCTGCTCGACGACGTGGACCTGGTGCGCCTCGCCCGCGCCACGGCCGAAAGGCTTCGTCTCTTCGCCGAGCGTCAAGGCCTTCGGATCGAGCTCGACCTTCCCGATCGCGTCTCACCGGTCCGCGGCGACGAGGACCGCCTGGGCCAGGTCCTGGTCAATCTTCTCCACAACGCCGTCAAGTTCAGCCCGGACGGCGGCGAGGTCGTGGTGGGTGTGAGAGAGGAAGAGGAGCAGATCCGCGTCTGGGTCCGCGACCCGGGCATAGGCGTGCCGCGGGCCGACCTTGCCCGCATCTTCGAACGTTTCTACAAGGTGGATCGGGCCCGGGCCAGGGGACGAGGCGGCACGGGCCTGGGTCTCTCGATTTCGCGCCACGTCGTGGAATCGCACGGTGGGCGAATCTGGGCCGAATCCCACGAGGGCTCGGGCTCGACCTTCGTATTCACGGTGCCGCTCGCTCCAAGGAGCGGGCGGCAGGCAAAGGGCCCCGGGAACGGCGCGGCGAAGGGCGGCGGGGCGGCAAGTGGCGCGGCCGCTGCCGGGGGTTCCGGTTCCGGCGCGGCGGAAGCGGGCGGGGACGCCTGACCGGTTTCGGGGCCGGCTAGCGGCTTTCCGACTTGGACGGTGGAGCGGCCGGCTTGTCCGGGGGAGGTTTCGGCGCGGTCCGGCGAGGTGAAGCGGCGCCACGGCCGGTGGCCGGGCGTGACGCCGCTGGACGCGCGGCCCGTGGCTTCGCCGGGGACGACGCACCCGCGGCGGATTTGGCGGCAGCCGGCGACTTCGTCGTTGCCGGTCTGGCAGCTCGCCCCGACCTGGCCGCCGGCGCGGGATTGGCGGAGGCAGGTTGGGGCGCGGCCTTCTTCGCCGGGGCCACCTCTCGCAGCCCGTCCAGGGTCGCCTCGATCAGCTGGCGGCGGTAGCGGGCCCGCTCGAGCTTGCGCAGGCGCTTGCGCTCCAGCCGGGCCGCCTCGGTAAGCTGTCGCTCCAGGCGGCGCATCTGCTTGCGGACACCGGATGACTTCCTGGAATCGGACTCGCCCCTGGCTGAGCCCTTCGAACGCCCTTTGGCCATCATCGGACCCTTCTCTGGTCGTGTCTCTATGCGGCGCGCATTCAGTGACGTCGCTCGCGTAGGTGGCGGACGAAGCATATCGCCACGGATTGGACCGTCAACCCATCGCCGCGCCCAGCAGATCGGGTGGCAGGAGCCAGCGGAGCAGGCCCCCGCCGGGCTCCAGCGGTCGGATCGCGTCGATGCGGACAAGCGCGGCTTTCCGAATCGGCAGCTCGGCGATGCCGACCAGTTCCGCGGCCAGCATGCTGAAGTCCGGGTCGTGCCCGACCAGCAGGGGCCGGCTTGGGTCCCCCGCCGAGTGGAGGAGGGCGTCTAGCGACTCGAGATCGAGCGGCTCGCCGAGCTCGGCGACCACCCTGACGTCGAGATGGAGCGCGGCCGCAACCAGACGCGCGGTCTCGGCGGCTCGCGTCGTGGGCGACGTGAGAATGGCATCGGGCCGGAATCCCGCCGCGGCCAGGAAGGCTCCGAGCCTCTCGGACTGCTGGCGGCCCTTCTCGGTCAACGGCCGAATCTCGTCCGGACCGCGCCACTTCATTGGATCGCCGGCGTGGGCGTGGCGCAGAAGACACAGCTGCGTTTCAACCCGCGAGTTCATGGTTCGATGATCTCACGCGGAACGGCATCGGGCGAGTGGCGGAGAGGCGGATCTACAGGGCTGCCGTCGCGCGACCCAGCGCGCGCCGGAAAGGCGCTCCGTCGACGGCTCGCCAGATCGGCCCCAGGGCGCGCCGGCGACGGGCGACCTCGCGCTCGCGAGAGTGCAGGTAGGCGCCGATCGCCTCGGTCTCCGGCTTGGATAGCTCACCGGAGCGGGCCACGAGAAGGTCTCGGGCGAGCTTAGTGGCCACGTCCGCGTCGTGGAGCAGGCCCAGATGATCCTGAAGCGCCACCACGCGCGCGAGCAGCCGCACCCCGTCCGGGCCGAGCGTCTCGCCGAAGAACTCCAGGGCGTAGCGGAGCCACTTCGCCGAGATCCGGAGGTCGTGGAGCGTCTCCACGTCGGCCCACGGCAGGACCAGCTCGTACGATCGAACGGCCTCGTAGGTGGCCCAGATCTCGGAGGCGGCGCGATCGCGGACGCGGTGCGGAGCCGTTGGCGTGGCGACCGCCGCCGCCTCGTTGGCGCCGGCCTCCATGAACTCCTCCATCTCCCGGATGAAGCTCGAGTAGCCCGGCGAATCCAGCTCTGCGATCAGCTGCGTGCGGGCATTCGCCCGCTGCCGTCGCCACAGCGAGAGGAGCGGCTCCAGGCCCGGGCGCTGCTCCTCGTCCAGCCCAACGCTATAGGCCTCGAGGCCTTCGATCAGGACGTCCAGGTCCCGGACCGCGCCGAGCCGGTCGGCGAGCGTCTCGAGATGACGGCGGATCTTCTTCGTCTTGCCGGCCTTGAAGGCGCCGTCGAAGATCCGCCAGGCGGCTCGCATCCGCCGGGTCGAGACGCGCATGTCGTGGAGCTCTTCCACGTCTACGCCGTTGCGTGTTCCCGCCTCGCGGCGCTGCATCTTGGAGAAGTGGAAGCGCAGGACCTTGATGGCGGCCTCGGGCATGCTGTCTTCAGCCACGATGCCGATCGTTCGCGGTCCGGTCTTGGCGCGGATCGCGAGCTTCTTCGCCCCGCCGGCCGCGGCCTGCGCCTCTTCCGGCGTCGGCGGCGGCTCAGACGGTTCGACCTCCACCGCAACCGCCGTGCCGTTCGCCTCGAGGCGCGGCCGATCCGGTTCGGGTTTGCCGCCGAGCAACTCGGGCGGCGCCTCCAGCCACCGGTGCTGCACCTCCGGCGGCATGGACGGCATTGCCGCCCGGATCGACTTGATAGCCCTGTCCAGCTTGGAGCGCGAGACGGGGCGCAGACCCGGGTCGGCGTCGAAGAGCGCGACCAGCGCGGCCAGCGGCTTCTCATCCCCGCGTTTCAGCTCGACCTCGAGCTCCTCGAATGTATCGAGGACGCGACCGCCGGAGAAGACCTCCACTTCGTCGAGGCTCAGCTCGGCGCGGGTGGCCCCGGCCTGGAGCGGCCGGACGCGCCGCAGCTGGCGGACCGTCAGCAGCTCCACCAGCGGCTCGTCGCCGCAGAGCTCCAGGATCACGGTGCGGGCCTGGGAGGCGGGCCATCCGGCGGGGACCAGCTCCTCGTCGGCCGGGCCCTCGATCTCCTCGCGACGCTGCAGCCGGCCACCCGAGGCGTTCTGGGCCTTGAGGCCGATCTCCGTCCCGCGCGAGGTCTTGCGGAGCCGCGTCGCGAAGCCGGCCCGAGCCAGCGCCCAGTCGGCCGAATCGACGTAGCGATCCTCGACTCTGACGGACCTGACCAGGCCGTCCGGGGAAAATGGGCCGAGCTCCGGCGCCACGAGGTAGCGGTCGGCGCCGCCCGGCCCCGCCACCTCGTACTTCATCTCGACTTCTATCTTCCGGGCCGCGGCCATCGGTCTCCCCTGGGTGATGCGCTATGCCCTCGGGTCCAGCGAGCCCACGCCGGCGTGCGGTCGATGAGGGGTGACGACCGCGGAGGCCGCCGTCTGGACGGCCTGCTCCATGAGCGTCTCGAACGTGTCGATAGTACCCGCCGCGCCGCGGATATCTTCGGTCCGGCGGTAAGTTCCGTCGGCTCCGAGCTGCCACGACCTGCGGTCGTCGGCGAGCATGACTCCCAGGATGGCCTCGATCCGGGCGCGCGCCTCCGGATCCTCGATCGGCACGAGCGCCTCGACCCGCCGGTCCAGGTTCCGTTCCATGAGGTCCGCCGACCCGATGTACAACTCGGTCTCCCCGCCGTTGGAGAACGAGAAGACGCGCGAGTGCTCGAGGTACTGGCCAACTATCGAGCGGACCCTGATGCCTTCGCTGACCTCCGGTACGCCCGGCCAGAGCGAGCAGATGCCGCGAATGATGAGGTCCACCTGGACGCCGGCCTGCCACGCGGCGTAGAGGGCGGCGACACAGGCCGGGTCCACCAGCGAGTTCAGCTTCAGGATGATGTGCGCCGAGCGCCCCGCCCGGGCGTGGTCCGTCTCGCGCTGGATCATGTCCAGGATCCAGTTGCGCAGGTTCATCGGGGCCACGATCAGCCGGCGGAAGTCGCGCTGGCGCGAGAGGCCGGTCAGGACGTTGAACAGGTCGCTCACGTCCGCGCCCAGCTCCGGCCGGCTGGACAGCAGGCCGAAGTCCGTGTAGAGGCGGGCGGTGCCGGAGTTGTAGTTGCCGGTCCCGATGTGGACGTAGCGCCGCAGGTTCGTACCCTCGCGGCGAACGACGAGCGATGTCTTGCTGTGGGTCTTGAGCCCGACCAGGCCGTAGACGACGTGGGCGCCGGCCTGCTCGAGCTTGCGGGCCCAGACGATGTTCGCCTCCTCGTCGAAGCGGGCCTTGATCTCGACCAGGACGACGACCTGCTTGCCGCGCTCGGCGGCCGCGATCAGGTCGCGCACGATCGGCGAGTCGCCGCTGGTGCGGTACAAGGTCATCTTGATCGAGAGCACCTCGGGATCCGAGGCCGCCTGGGCGATGAAGCGCTGGGTGGACGCGGCGAAGCTCTCGTAGGGGTGGTGGACGAGGATATCGCCGGCTCGAATTGCCGCGAAGACATCCGCCGGCTCGTCCTCGTCCGGCGGAAGAAGGCGAGGCGGCACGACGGGGGAGTACACGGGCAGCTTGAGATCCGGCCGGTCCAGCGCGGCGATCTGCCACAGCCCGGTGTGGTCGAGCATGCCCGGGATCTCGTAGCAATCCGCCGGATCGACGCCGACGCCCTTCTCCAGGATCCGGCGCATCGGGGCCGGCATCGCCTTGGCGACCTCGAGGCGGACCGCCTCACCGAAGCGGCGCCGCCGCAGCTCCGCCTCCAGGGCGAGCATGAGGTCGTCGGCCTCGTCCTCCTGCAGCTCCAGGTCGGCGTCGCGAGTGACGCGGAAGAGATGAGTCTCCAGGATGGTCATGCCGGAGAAGAGCATGTCCAGGTTGGCGGCGATCACCTGCTCGATGAGGACGAACTTGCTCGGCCCGATCTGGAGGAAGCGGGGCAGAACCTCCGGCACCTTGACCCGAGCGAACCGCTCTTCCTTCTCGTCGGGATCCTCCATCCGTATCGCCAGCGAGAGGCTCAGCGTGCTGATGTACGGGAAGGGATGACCGGGGTCCACGGCCAGCGGCGTCAGGACCGGGTAGATCTCGTCGATGAAGCGCTGCCGAAGCGCCTCGTGGTGATCGGGCACGTCGGCGTAGTCGACGATGTCGATGCCGGCCTTGCCGAGTGCGGCGCAAACCTGGTCGAAGACCTCGCATTGCTCGTCCAGCAACTCGCGGAAACGGCGCCGGATGGCCGCCAGCTGCTCGGCCGCCGGTTTCTCGCCTGGGGCCGCCACTGCGTGTGCCTCGGCCTGCTCCATGAGGCCGGAGACACGGATCTGGAAGAACTCGTCCATGTTGCTGGCGAAGATGGCCAGGAACTTGACGCGTTCGAGCAGGGGGTTCCGATCGTCGCGACCCTCGAAGAGAACGCGGTAGTTGAATTCGAGGGAGCTGAGCTCGCGGTTGATGTACGGGAACACGGAGCCGGGCTCGCCCCGGGCATGCGCAGGCCCTGTAGCGGCTCTCCGTATGATCGCGGTCACGTTCTCTGCCTGCGCCTCTGCACTTTCACCTCGACGGCCGTCGAGTGCATCGGCCTATTCTCGACAGTCGGCGCCAGTACGCAATAGGAGCGTCTCCGGGCTCGCAGGGCGATGCGGACCAGAGGGCGCCGATTGCCCGCCCGGGTCGTCCGGTCTCGGGCGTCGATCGGCGGCTCGGGACGCTAGCTTTCGGCCCGATAGCGGCGCTCGCCGGAGCGCGGATCGACAAACACGCGCATCACCCGGCGGCTGGTCGGGTCCGTGAAGACCTCCGTGGTGGGCAGGAAGCGTGGCTCCAGGTAGCCGCTCTCGCCGCCGCCCGGGCCGGGCGTGTCGTGGCCGCGTTCCGCCGCCTCCGAGCGGTACCGATTCCTCTGGATGACGGCCGCGACCATGATCCCCGTGCCGAACAGGATTCCGACGACGCCGGACCCGGTGTCGCCACCGGACACGCTCAGCTCCGCGAGGCCGCCCAGAAAGGACAGGCTGCCCACGACGAATGCCAGGACTTGGATCGTTGGGTTCAGCATCGTCCTCAGGGATCTCGCCAGTAGCGACGCTCGCCGGAAGCCGGGTCGACGTGGACCCTGGTCACGCGGCCGGTGCTGGGATCGTGGAAGGCCTCGTCGGTCCGCTGGAATCTCGGGTCCCGCCGGGCGAGCCTGCGGCGCGCCCGAGCTCCTACGAAGGTGGCGGCGACGGTCAGGATGGACAGGGCGGCCACGATCAGGACGAATCCGCCGACCACGCCAAAGACCTGGATGCCGAGGACGAACGCCAGGATGGCGACGGCCACGGCGATCCAGGAGTAGACGTCAGGCATGGCCTACTCTCCGGCGGCGAAGCTGCAGCGGATTGCCCGCCTCTACTCGCCGACGGGGCGCCCGGCGGCCGCGTCGGGCACTACCACGACGGCCGTCCCGTAGGCCACGATCTCGGACATCGTGTTGCCGATCTCGGATGAGTCGAAGCGCATTGAGAGGACCGCGTTGGCGCCCATGAGCGTCGCGTTCTGGACCATGCGGTCGATCGCCTGGCGACGGGTGTCCTCGAGCAGCTCGGTGTACTCGTGGATCTCGCCGCCCACGAGAGAGCGCAGGCCGGCGGCGAAGTTGCCGGCGAAACCGCGGCTCCGGACGACGAGGCCGAATACCTGGCCCTTGGCCTCGGTCACGCGATAGCCCGGCAGGTAGGGAGTGGTGGCGATGATCATTGCGGATCCTCCGAGTTTGGTTGGCGATGGCTGGTTCGCGGCGCCGGTCATGCAGCCGCGGGCGGCCGAGCGCGAGGCTCAAGTCGGATTGTCGACCCTCCTGTTCCCGTTCGGATCGGTCGTTGTGAGCAAAGCGGCCTCGTCCGGAAGATTGAACCCGTGGCGCTGGGGCCCGGCTACGCCGGTCGATCCGCCGAGCACGTATCGCACGGGCAGTTCGCACGCAGCACCTCGAACGTGTAGTAGCCCGTGTCGTGGCCGTCGGCCCAGGTCGGCGCCACGGCGTACTGGCCGACCAGGCGCATGCCGACGAGCTGCGTCTGGTCCGAGGTCAGGGTGGGGTTCGTGTCGAGCCAGCCCGGCCGGCCGGCCTCGCCCTGGCAGTACGCGCACGGACAGAGCAGCCGCAGCGAGAGCGTGTCGAAGACGCTGCGGTGGCCGTCGGCCCAATCGATGATGACGACGCCGGCATCTCTGTCGGCGTTGATCGCGGTCGGCTGGTTTGCGGGGTTCGTGGCCATGCCTCATTCTAAGATCGGCGTCGGGGCGGACGTCCGTAGAGTGACCTGCGAGCAGCGGACCCGGCTCGAATGGGTGGCTTTCGATGACCGCTCCCCGAGAGGGCACTGCGTCTCTCTCCGATTCCATCGCCGATCTGCCCGAAGCTGCCGCGCACATGGCGGCCGGCTCCGTATTGGAGCGGCTCGGTGCCAACGGGTCGGTCGGCCTCACACCAGGTGAGACCGCCGCCCGGCTCGCTTTGTTCGGCTCAAATGAGCTCGAGCCGGACCGAAAGACGTCGATATGGGGCCTCCTCTGGGACGGAGCACGCGAACCCTTCGTCGTCCTGCTCTTCATCGCCGGTTGTCTTGCCGTTGCCTTGGGCGAGGTGCGCGACGGTCTCCTGGTGATCGTTATCCTGGCGCCGATCGTCGGGGCGGGCGTCGTGACCGAGTACCGCGGCGAGAAGGCCCTGGAGGCGCTGCGCGACGCGGCGGCCCCGATGGCGCGCGTCCGGCGGGGCGGAGACGTCCTGGACGTGCCGACGCGCGAGCTCGTTCCCGGCGACCTCGTCCTCCTGCGGACGGGCGACGTTGTTCCGGCCGATCTCCGGCTCATCAGGGCCGAGGCCCTGAGCTTCGATCGAAGCGTGCTGACGGGGGAGTCGCTGCCGGAGCCGGCGGCCGTGGGACCCGACCCCGAGGGCACCGCCCTTGCCGACCGGCATTCCATCGCCTATGCCGGCACGGCTGTGGTCGGCGGGCGGGGCGAGGGAGTTGCGGTCGCCACGGGCCTGCGCACGGAATTCGGGCGAATCTCGCAGGCCCTGGCCGGGCGCGAGCGGCGCCGCTCGCCGTTGCAGCGGGAGCTGGACCGGCTGGTCCGCATCCTCCTCGTCGTTGCGATCGGCTTGATAGCGATCGTCGTGGGCCTGGGCTTCCTGCGGGGCCAGGAGGCCGGCAAGAACCTGCTCGCGGGCGTCTCGGCGGCGATCGCGGCGATCCCCGAAGAACCGCCGGCGCTCGTGGCCGTCGTGCTCGGCCTCGGTGCATACCGGCTGCTGCGGATGAACGTGCTGGTGAGGCGTCTCTCCGCCCAGGAGACCCTCGGCTCGGTCGATCTGATCGTCACCGACAAGACCGGCACCCTGACCGAGAACAAGCTGGCCCTGACCGCGATCCGTACGCCCGAGGGCGGTATCGAGGATCGTGCCAGGGTCGTCGAACTGGCCGCTCTTGCCGTGCGAGCCGAAGAGGACGCGTGGAGCGCCGTCACCGGCAGCAAGCCCGGCTCGTTCAGCCGATCGCTCTTCGGCTTCCTGTCGGAGCAAGCCGTCGTCCTCGATCTCGACCCCGGCGATCTGATCGATGCCGACCCGGTCAGCGACGAGCGCCCCTACTCGCGTACGAGGGCCCGGAGGCGCGACCTCGACGGTAACGTGGCGGAGGAGGAACTGGCCCTGGGCGCGCCGGAAGCGGTCCTTGAGATGTGCTCCGGCCTCACGGCGAAAGAGCGGGCGGACTGGCGCGACCTCATCGAGACCGGGGCCGAGGCGGGTGAACGCCTCCTGTTGCTGGCCCGCTGCTCCGATGGGGAGGGCTGGCTTCCGCTCGGGGTTCTGGCGTTCGCCGATCGAATCAGGCCCGGAATCCGCGAAGCGATGGCCCAGGCGGCAGCGGCCGGCATCCACACCCTGGTGGTGACCGGTGACCACCCGGCCACGGCCGCGGCCATCGCCGCCGACGCCGGGCTGCCGAATGCCCGGATCGTCACCGGCCCGGAGCTGGCTACCTGGGACGATGCCCGCCTGGCCGCGGAGCTGCCCACCCTGCACGTCGTGGCGCGGGCGATCCCTGAGCAGAAGCTCCGCATCGTCGACGTGGCCCGCGGCTCGAACCGGACCGTTGCCGTGACCGGCGACGGCGTGAACGACGCTCCGGCTCTCCACCACGCGGACGTAGCGGTGGCGATGGGCAGCGGCACGGCCGTCGCCCGAGAAGCCTCGGACCTCGTCCTCGGCGACGACTCCTTCGTGACGCTGATGTATGGCCTGCGCGAAGGCCGCCGCCTGGTGGCCAACGTCCAGAAGGGCCTCGTCTTCCTCGTCTCGACCCACATGGCCATGCTCGGGTTCATCCTGATCGCCACCATCGCCGGCTTCGGCCAGCCGCTCCTGCCGATCCAGATCCTGTGGCTCGAGGTCTTCATCGACATGCTCACCGCCGTCTCGTTCGAGGGTGAGGCGGAAGAGCCGGGGTCCATGCAACGCCCGCCCCGGCCGAGGACGAGGCCTCTACTCGACTGGATGATCCTGAGCCGGATCTGCCTGGCCGGCGGATTCAGCGCCTTGGCCGCGTTCTACCTGATCGAGCAGCACAGCCCGGACTTCACCCACGCTCGCTGGCTGGCCTACAGCGCGCTGGTCGTCGGACAGGTCGTGCGCGCGAACGCCAACCGGAGCCTGTCTTACCCGGTCGTGCTCCGCCGTCCCAATCCGCTGCTGCTCCTGGGCGGCATTGCCTGCATCGTGGTGCAGGCAGGGATCCCGTTCGTCCCACCGCTCAAGGACGCCTTCCAGGCCACGGCGCTCGATGCCTTCGACTGGCTGTTGGTGGCGATCGTGGCCCTGGCGCCTGCGCTCGTCGCGGAGGCGTATCGGGCAATCCGCCACCGCCCCTGGGTCGCCTGATTCGGCCGCCGGCAATCCGCCGGGCGCATCGCCGGGTGCCTTGGTTCACGCGCCTGTAAAGGGAGCTTGACACGTCCTGATTGTCAAGTTAACTTTACAGCCATGCAGAACGACGTCCGGAAGCTGCGCGAGGATCGATCCCTGAGCCAGGGCGATCTGGCCAGGCACCTGGGCGTCTCACGCCAGACGATAAATGCCATAGAGACCGGCAGATACCTTCCGTCGCTGCCGCTGGCGATGGCGATTGGGCGGTACTTCGGCCGGGCGATCGAAGAGGTCTTTCGCGATGACGGGCACGAACTGGGAGCGAGATGAAATGGCGAGCAAGGGCGTCTTCGGCAGCGGGTGGTGGCTGGTCCTGGTCGGGCTGGCTGTCGGAGGAGTGCTCGGCCTGGCCGACCTGGCCGCGAATGGCTCGCCGGGCCGAGCCTTGATCGACGTCGCCATCGTCGGCGGTTACACGCTGGTCCTGGCCCTTCTCCAGTCGCGGAGTGAGACGGCCGGTGTCCTGGCCGGCAGCCCCGTCGACGAGCGGTGGGCGGCAATCAATCTCCATGCTCTCGCGACGGCCGGCCTGGTCGCGGCCATGGTGTCCCTCGGCGGCTTAGTCCTGGCGGAGGCAACCGGGCGCGATTGGTCCGGGTTCGCCATAGTGGCTGGTGCAATCGGCATCGCCTACATCGGCGGCGTCGTTTGGTATCGATGGCGGCTGTGACGAATGAATCGACGCTCCCGCGCCCGAACCCTTCCGCGCGAACTCGGGTCTAGTCTCCAGGAGGTTGCATGTCGCTGCTGATCGACTCCGTGTCCAAGCGTTTCGGCGACGTCCAGGCCCTGGATGCCATATCGCTCCAGATCGAGCCGGGCGAAGTCTTCGGCTTTCTGGGCGCCAACGGCGCCGGCAAGACGACGGCCATGCGGATCGTGCTGGACATCCTCCGGCCGGACTCGGGCACGATCACCTGGAACGGAACCCTCAACACCGAATTGCCGCGCGAGACGTGGGGCTATCTGCCCGAGGAGCGCGGGCTGTACGCCAAGATGACCGTCCTCGAGCAGCTGGTCTTCTTCGCCAAGCTCCACGGCGTGAAGCCGAGGGCGGCCGAGCGGGAAACCCGCGAATGGCTCGAGCGCTTCCGGATCCCCGAGTACGCCGACCGCCGCGCCGAGCAGCTATCCAAGGGCAATCAGCAGAAGATCCAGTTCATCGCGGCGATCCTGCACGATCCGCTGGTCCTGCTCATGGACGAGCCCTTCACCGGCCTGGACCCGGTGAATGCGGCCCTCCTCAAGGAGGCCTTCCAGGAGATGAAGGACCGGGGCAAGACGCTGGTCTTCTCCACCCACCAGATGGAGACGGTCGAGGAGCTGTGCGAGTCGATCGCGATCCTCGATAGAGGGCGGGTGGTGGTCGGCGGGTCCGTCCGTGACGTGCGCCGCTCTACCGGCCGCCAGATGGTTCGAGTCGCGGTCCAGGGCGATCCCGAGATCGCCTGGCTGGGGACGCTGGACGGCGTGCACGTAACGCGAAGGGGCCAGGACTACGTCGAGGCGGAGGTCGCGCCCGGCCACGACCCCGGCTCGGTGCTTCGGGCGGCGCTCAGTCGGGGCTGCGAGATCCGCCACTTCGAGATGGCCGATCCGTCGCTCGAGCAGATCTTCATCGAGCGTGTCGGCCAGATCGACATGAGCGAACGGACGCTCGCTCCGAAGGCGGCCCACGCATGAAAGGCTGGCGGACGCTCTTCCCGAATGCCTGGTACGTGGCCGTTCGTGAATACCGCAGCCGGTGCCGCAGCCGCAGCTTCGTCATCGGCACGATTCTGCTGGCAGCCATCTCCTTTGCAGCGACCCAGATACCCGTCCTGATCGACATCTCGGTGAGCACGAGCGAGACGCGGGTCGCAGTGGTCGTTCAGGCATCAGACATGCCATCGGACTCGCTCGCCCTCTTCGACGCCACGCTGAATGGCCAATCGACCGATCCGAATGCCCACAAGGACTTTGCCATCAGCTGGCTCCCCGGCGGCGATGCCACGGCGGCTCAGACGGACCTGGAGCGCGGGAAGTACGACGTCCTTCTGATCGTCGACCGCGACGCCGCCAGCGACCTCAGATTCACGCTCCGAACAGACAGCCCGCGTGACGGACGCCCGGTCCAGACGATCACCAACGCCCTCGTCTCGCTCGAGATCGAAGATCGGCTCAGTCGATCCGGGACCTCTACCGCCGCGCTTCGAGCGCCCTTCTCGCTGACGGTCGCGTCGGTCACGGGGACCTCCGAACAGACGAACAACCTGAGCAGCGAGATCTCAACCGGCCTCCTGTCGACCGGTCTCATCGTCCTGATCTTCATGGCCATCGTCACGTATGGCGTCTGGGTGGCCATGAGCGTGGCCGAGGAAAAGGGCAGCCGGGTCATGGAGCTGATGCTCAACGCCACGACGCCCCTGCAGATGCTGACCGGCAAGATGCTCGGGAACGGAGGGGCTGGGATGACCCAGTACGGGCTCATCCTCGTGGCCGTTATCGTCGGGCTCGTGGCCCAGGGCCCTATCCACAAGGCCGTCCTCGGCTCGGACGCCGGCACCCAGTTCGGCGGGCTCAGCCCGGCCGTCCTGGCCGCCTTCGTGGTCCTGTTCGTGCTCGGCTTCACGCTCTACTCGCTCCTCTACGCCGCGCTGGGCTCCCTGGTCAGCCGGCAGGAGGACGTCCAGAGCGCTACGTCGCCGTTGATGGTCCTGATCATGCTCGGCTACTTCATGTCGGTCTTCGGGCTGCAGGCGATCGACGAGACCTGGGTCAAGGTGGCCTCGTTCGTGCCGTTCTTCAGTCCCTACCTGATGCTTGCCCGGGTCTCGGCCGGCCACGTCGAACCCTGGGAGTTCGGGCTGGCCGTCCTGCTGCTGTTGGCCGCCATCGTCGTCGCGCTCTTCGTCGCGGCCCGGATCTACAGCGCCGGCGTCCTGCTCTACGGCCAGCGAGTCAGCCTGGCCCAGGTCCTTCGGGCGGCCCGGGTCTCGCGCTGAGACCCACGCCGTAGAGTGGATCAGCCGGCGGGGCACCGGGGTCGCTTGGCGCACAACCGAGCTTCGCTCGCCCAGTGCGCCTGCGCTCTCCCGGCTGTCCCGCCGGCTTCTACTACGGCGTGCCCTCAGTCTTCTAGCGGAAGGCGCTGGATCAGGGCCAGGATCGGCCGTGCCGTCGGTTCGGCGACCGGGTCCGGGAGGGCGTGGAGCGGCATCTCCCCCGGCTGCGAGGCGATCCAGCGCCACAGCTCGCTGCGCCGGCCGGGCAGGTACGGGCTGCGAAGGTGGCGCGCCATGACTCCTCGCAGCCCCTGCTGGGCCACGGCGGAGTAGAGATCCATTCCGTCTCGCACGACGCCGGGCAGGACCACCAGCTCGGCACTCGAATGGACGATCCGGGCCAGGCGCTCGCGGCGGCGCTGCAGAGGCTGGGCGATGATGGGGCGCCCGCTGGCCCATATCAGGTCGAAGGCGAGGTAGACCGGGACGACGCCGTCCGTCCGGCCGTGATCGATCCGCCCGGCGAAGGCCTCCCGATCCATCCTGCCCGACCTGTCAGGAAGCACGAGCTCGCCGTCGAGGATCGCCGGCAGATCGCCGACTAGGCCGGTCAGCGTCGCCAGCTCGGGGAAGAACGGAGTCAGGTCCCGGCCGTCCTCGTCGATCAGGCGCAGGCGAGCGGCCTGACCCGCTCTGTCGGGCTCGATGAAGGCGAGCACCCGGCGCCCGCCCCAGCGCGGCTCGAAGACGTGCTCGTCCGAGTCGAAAGCGGCGTCGGCCGGTTTGGCCAGCATCGGCCGGACCGATCGCGGCAGGCGGGCGACGTCGCCGGTGAGACTCAACGAGAGCTGGTCGGACACGTGGCCGCGGGCCGTCAATACTTGTCTGGGACGAAGTGCTGGTTGGTGATCGGGGGGCGGGCGTAGCCCTTGTCGACCTGCCGGGGCGGCAGGACGATCTGCGCTGGAGTGGTGTCCTGGTACGGGATCACGCCCAGCAGGTGGTTGATGCAGTTGAGACGAGCGCGCATCTTGTCGTCGGCCTCGACCACCCACCAGGGTGCGTCGGCCGTGTCGGTCGCGGCGAACATGGCGTCCTTCGCCTTCGAGTAGTCGACCCATTTCGAGCGCGCGGTCACGTCCATCGGCGAGATCTTCCAGCGCTTGGTCGGCTGGTTGATCCGATCCTGGAAGCGTCTCTCCTGCTCCTCGTCGCTGACCGAGAACCAGTACTTGATCAGGATGTTCCCGGAGCGGATCAGCATCCGCTCGAACTCGGGTGCCGTCCGCAGGAAGTCCTGGTATTCGTCGTCGGTGCAGAAGCCCATGACGTGCTCCACGCCGGCCCGGTTGTACCAGCTGCGGTCGAAGAGAACCCACTCGCCGGCTGCCGGGAGCTGGGCCACATAGCGCTGGAAATACCACTGCGTCTTCTCGCGTTCGGTCGGAATCCCGAGGGCGCAGATGCGGGCGATGCGCGGGTTGAGCGTTTCCGTGATCCGCTTGATTACGCCGCCCTTGCCGGCCGCGTCGCGACCCTCGAAGAGGCAGACGACCTTGAGCCCTTGGGCGCGGATCCACTCCTGGAGCTTGACCAGCTCGACCTGGAGGCGAACCAGCTCTGACTCGTAGAACTTGGTGTCGAGCTTGTCGCGGCGCTTCTGGACGAGGTCGCCGGTGGTCGGGTCGAACGCGTCGGCGTGGGCGATCTTGTGGCCCTCGCGACGCTCGGCCGCGGAGCGAACGACCCGCCTCTCCCGATGGACGGCTGCGGCGGCTTCGGCGCGGGCAGAGGCGTTCTCGTGGGCGACTGTCGCCGGCGTGACGGGCGGAGCCGGCGGGGCCGGCGGCGGGGGAGTGGCAGCTACGGCCGCTCCCTTGGCAGCCGCAGCAGCCGCGGCCCGAGTCGCGGGCGCCTTCTCCGCAGCTTTCTTGGACCCGGCCTTGGCGGCGACGTCGGCGCTCGCGCCGTCCTTGCCGCCATGACGGTTGTGGTGTCCCTTCGCCACGTCAGCCTCCTTGGCGTGCACGGTATGCCAAGGAGACCGCGCAGGCAAGGTCTCGCCCGGCTCAAGCCTCTTCGGCGGGCACGGCCGCGCTCAGACCCGGCCGCCGCAACCCCCGCAAGTTGACCATCGCGACTCCGCCGACGATCAGGATCGTGCCGAGGACGACGCGAGCGTCGACCTGCTCACCCAGGACGACGGCGCCGAGCGTGACGCCCACGATCGGGAGCAGGTACGTGACGAGGGAGGCGCGCGTGGCATCCCATCGCTGGAGGAGCCGGAACGAGATCAGATAGGCCACGGCCGATCCCAGCGCCCCCAGCCAGAGCGTGGCCAGTATCGGCTCGGGTCGGAGTGGCACCGTCCAGGGATGCTCGAGGATCAGGGCGGTCACGGCCACGATCGGCAGGGCCAGTCCAACCTGCCCGATGGCGATGATCATCGGCCGCAGGTGCCCTAGGTGGCGGCGGGCGAAGACGTTCGAGACGGCGTACGAACAGGCGGCCGCGGCCACGGCCAGCTCGCCGGCGGTGCTGCCGCTGCCGGCGTTGCGGCTCACGACGATGACGACGCCGGCGAAGCCGGCCGCGAGCCCGGCGATCCTCGGGGCGTCGAACGCCTCGCCTATGGCCAACGCGGCGACGCATACGGTGAAGAGCGGGACGGTCGCGTTGACGATCGCGGCCGTGCCGGATGGGATCGACAGCTCGCCCCAGGTGATGAGCGAGAAGGGGATGGCGACATTGAAGACCGCCAGAAACAGGAGCTTGCCGATGGTCGCCCGATCGCGAGGCAGAGGTTCACGCGCGACGCGGACGATCACGGCCAGGGCGGTCGTTCCAAACAGGAGACGGAAGCTGACCAGCTCGAAGGGACCGATGTACTCGAGGCCGATCTTTATGAACAGGAAGCTGCTGCCCCAGATGGCCCCGAGCATCGCGAAGAGTAGCCAGTCGGCACGGCTCGAATGCAGTGCGGCGACGCGGGCTTTGGGTGCCGTAGCGGAAGCGAGGGCCGGGTTCGGCCGGGCCTCGGAGGGGTTCGCCATCGGCGAAGCATAGCCGCAGCCGCAGCTCATACCGGCGTCGCCTACGTAGGGCCAATGACGCCGCCGGCGCGCTGCCGCGGGTACCATTTCGGGATGCGCTGGCTTCGAGCTTTGTACATGTCCAACGGGTTCGCCTTCGGCTCGTTGTATGGATTCGTGCCGGTCCTGTTGCAGTCGAAGGGCTTCGACCCGGCCCTGATCGGCGTTGCGACGAGCCTTGGCTCGTTTGCCTACACGATGGCCCTGCCGGCATGGGGGCATGTCGGCGACATCGTCAGCGGTCCGCGCCGCACGCTTCAAATGGCCTGCATCCCCGCCGCCATCTTCGCCCTGGGCCTGAGCGCGCCCTTCCCAGTGTGGGCCATCATCGTGTGCCAGATCGTCCTGAGCGCGGGCGGCGGCCCGGCCATGGCCCTGACCGATGCGATGGCCGTGCCGGTTCTCGAGGATCCATCGCGCGAATACGCCCGTTTGCGGCTGCTCACCAGCATCGCGGCCGCCGGCAGCTCCATCGCCTGCGGCTTCGTGTACGGCGCCGTCGGATACCTGGCGGCGCCCGTCATCTACCTGGCCGCGATGGCGTCCACCTTCATCAGCGCCCAGCGCGTGCCTCACGGCCGCGACAGCGAGCGCTACCGGCAGGCGCGGGCCTTGCGGGATGGCAAGGTCCAGGCCGTTCCGGAGCGCGGCCGGCTCGGCTCGGTGGGCGAGGCCTTCAAGGTGAAGCCGCGCCTCGTGGCCGTGCTCATCTCGGTCACGTGTGTCTTCTTCGGAATCATGGCCAGCGGCACGTACATCACGCTCCGCATTTCCGACCTGGGCGGTGGGCCGACCGAGGTGGGCCTTGTGAACGGCATCGGCTCTGCCGCGGAAGTCCCCGGCCTGGTAATCGCCGGTCTGCTGGTTGCCCGACTGGGGGCGCGGTGGGTGCTCGCGGCCTCCTCCGCGGGCTTTGCCGCATGCATGCTCAGCTGGATCGTCCTGGTGGACGCTGGCCCGATCCTGGCCACGCGCTTCGCGTCCGGGATCTTCTTCTCCGGGGTTTTCGTCTCGTACGTGCTGACGGTCGCGACGATGTTGCCGGCCCGGCTCCAGTCCACGGGGCAGACGCTCATGCAGGCAGCCGCATTCGGAATCGCCGCCATTCTGGCCAACTTCATCGGCGGGATCCTGTACGGCGCGGTGGGTCCGGTGGGCGTCTTCGGCGTCGGGGCCATCATTGCTGTGATCGGCGGGGGCATCGGGTTTGTGGCGCTTCCCACGGACCGGGGTCAGATTTCCGAACCCGCGATCGGCGTTCCCATCCCCCTGGTTGGCTGAGCCCGGCCTCGCAATGCTGCGCGCCGGGCCCGGCGGCCCGGTACCATGCCCAACTACGAGGATGGAGGACAACCCGTGCGGATGTGGGGCGGCCGATTCGAAGGCGCGTCCGACGAGCGGATGGCGGAATTCACGCGCTCGATCGACTTCGACCACGCTCTGGCGGTCGACGACATCGCCGGTTCGATAGCTCACGTCCATGGGCTCGGCCGGGCCGGTCTGCTCGCCCCCGACGAGGTCGAGACGCTGGTACGCGGGCTCGAAGGGATGCGGGTGGAGGTTGAGGCCGGAACGCTGACCTGGGATCCGGCGCTCGAGGACATCCACATGAACCTGGAGGCGGCCCTGCGGGAGAGGATCGGCCCCGTCGCGGGACGGCTCCACACCGGCAGGTCGCGCAACGACCAGGTGGCAACGGACATGCGCCTCTGGCTACGCCGGACCATCGACGGCCTGGACGGGGCGATCGTCGAGATGGAACGCGCGCTGGTGGGCCTGGCCGAACGCGAGGGCGAGGCGATTCTCCCGGGCATGACCCATATCCAGCCGGCCCAGCCGGTGCTGTTGGCCCATCACCTGCTGGCATACGTCGAGATGCTCGAACGCGACCGTGGCCGGCTGGCCGATTGCCGGAGGCGGGCTAACGTGAGCCCTCTCGGGTCGGGAGCGCTCGCCGGTGCGGGCTATCCGCTCGACCGCGAAGCGACGGCTGCGGAGCTCGGTTTCGACGGCGTCACCGCCAACTCGCTCGACGGCGTCAGCGACCGCGACTTCGTCGTGGAGGCCCTGGCCGCGTTCGCGCTGTGCATGGTCCACCTATCGCGGCTGGCCGAGGAGATCACGTGGTGGTCGAACCCGCGATTCGGCTTCGTGCGCGCGGCGGATGCGTTCTCGACTGGCTCTTCGATGATGCCGAACAAGAAGAACCCCGATCCGGCCGAGCTGGTGCGCGGGAAGTCAGCCCGGGTCATCGGCGCGCTCACCGGCATGCTGACGCTGCTCAAGGGTTTGCCGCTCGCCTACCAGAAGGACATGCAGGACGACAAGCCGGCCCTGTTCGACGCCGCGGCCACGCTGGAGGCGTCGCTGCTCGTCATGTCCGGCATGGTGGCGACGCTCACCGTGGACCGCGCCCGGATGCGCGCTGCGGCAGCCGAGGGATACACCACGGCCACGGCCGTGGCGGACGCCCTCGTCCGGCGGGGAGTGGCATTCCGAGCCGCTCACCACATCGTGGCCGCACTCGTCGCCGAGGCGGAGCGGGGTGGGGTAGGGCTGGGCACGCTGGATGACGCCGTG
The DNA here is from genome assembly GCA_050010635.1 of Candidatus Limnocylindrales bacterium. Lineage (GTDB taxonomy): Bacteria > Chloroflexota > Limnocylindria > Limnocylindrales > CSP1-4 > Fen-1039. The sequence continues at coordinate 5,000 of JBEKKR010000004.1, read as the reverse complement.
ATCGGTGCCGCGCTTTCCGCCTCCGACGATTCGATCGCGATTGCGCTCGTAGGCGATGCTGCCGTCCCCGGGGAGCTGCGCACGGCCGCCGGTCTCGAGGGCGCGATGGCCGGTTGCGATGTCATCGGCGGCACGGCCCCTCGCCGCGTGGCCGCGGCCCTCGCCGCCGCAAAGGCTCGGCTGGGCGTGTAGGCTCGCGGCCGCCTCCGGAACCGCAACGTCCCGAAGTGTTTCCGAACCGCAACGATCGGCGCCACAGGCACGGCGTAGTGTTTTCGGCATGAATGCGTACGAGTTCGAGCAGGTGGGGGAGTCGGCCGGACCGCGCGCCCTGCGCCGCGACGAGTCGTTCGTGCTGACGTGCGCGGCCTGCGGCTGCCGCCTCACGGCCCGTGAATCGCTGCGCGATGGCGGCCTGTTGGGCCCTGACGCGGCGTGGCGCCACTTCTGGGGAATGTCCGGCTACGACGCCCGCGGCTGCCGAGTCGATTGCCTCGATCTGCCGCACCGGATCACGCCGCTGGAGGCCTCCGCCGGCTAGACGCCTCCGTCGGCGGCCGGCGACATCAGGTTCTTCTCCATCTGGATCTCCATGAGCTGCGGTTTCCGCGGCATCGGCATCGTGTTGCCCGTCTCGGCCAACCCGGCCCGCCTGTAGATCCTGATGGCCGTCGAGTTGGACGCGACCACCGACAGGGCAAGAGTGCGCGCTCCTTGCTCCAGTGCCCAGGCGATGACGGCCTGTGTCAGGGCGAGCCCCGCCCCGGCCGCCCGCGCCGCCGGATCGACCCAGAGTCCGAACAGGCCCGCGCGAGTGCGGTCTTCCGCTTCGATTCGAGCCATGACGAAGCCGATCCATCCGGCGGGCGTCTCGGCAATGAAGGCCGCGCTGTCATCGCCCCGAGCGTATCTCTCGGTCCGCTCGATCCAGGCGCGATCCGGCAGCGACCGCTCATCGGTGAGGGCGGAGCCGAACGCATCGGGCGAGTCTTCGAGTGAGCGCAGCCGGATGTCCCGGACCATGCGCCACTCGCCGGCCCGGACCGCGCGGATCACCGCGTTCGATTCCATGGCGTGAACAGTCCGGCACGGGAGCGGTTCGGTCAACCGTCGGGGCGCCTTCGGCGCCAGACGCGTCGTCCTGAACGGCAACCGCCGCGCCACCAGACCGCGACCCCGGCTACACCCGACGGTTACTGATTCCGCCGAAACGCATCCCTACGCTTCGGGTTCGAGCGGGGCGGCCTTGCCGCGAGAAGAACCGGCTCGCGGGCAGAAACCGACATTGCGAAGGAGATTCACTCGTGCCTAGCGCGTCAAGCGCAATCAACTCGGGCGACACCGCCTGGGTCCTGACCTCGGCTGCCCTCGTCATGCTCATGACGCCGGGGCTGGCGCTCTTCTACGGCGGCCTGGTTCGCCGCAAGAACGTGCTGAGCACGATCATGCACAGCGTCTTCACCCTGGCCCTGGTCAGCGTCACGTGGGTTCTCATCGGGTTCACCCTGGCGTTCGGCAAGGACGTGAACGGTTGGGGCTTCATCGGCGGGCTCGACTACATCGGCCTGCGCGGCGTCGGCGTCGCGCCGCTGACCCAGTACGCGCCGACGATCCCGGGCACGGCCTACATGGCCTTCCAGATGATGTTCGCGGTCATCACCCCGGCCCTGATCACCGGGGCCTTCGCCGAACGCAAGCGGTTCAAGGCCTTCGTCCTATTCACGCTGCTCTGGACGTTGCTGGTCTACTCGCCGATCGCCCACTGGGTCTGGGGCGAGGGCGGCTGGCTGCGCGGGCTCGGCACCATCGACTTCGCCGGCGGCACCGTCGTCCACATCAGCTCTGGCGTGGCGGCACTCGTCGCCGCCCTGGTGCTCGGTCCGCGGGTCCGTCGCGAGTCCGATCGTTTCGAGCCGCATGACGTCCGCCTCACCGTGATCGGAGCCGGGCTGCTTTGGTTCGGCTGGTTCGGCTTCAACGGCGGCTCGGCCCTGGCCGCGAACGGCCTGGCCGCGAACGCCTTCGTGGTCACGAACACCGCCGCGGGCATGGCAGCGCTGACGTGGGTGACGGTCAGCTGGCTGCACAAGGGCACGCCGAGCGTCGTCGGCGCCGTCGCCGGCGGCGTGGCCGGTCTCGTAGCCATCACGCCGGCTTCGGGTTTCGTGGACGCGAGCGCGGCGATCATCATCGGCTTCGCGGCCGGTGCCACGTGCTACGGCGCGATCCTGCTGCGCGAGCACCTCAAAGTGGACGATGCACTGGATGTGTGGGCCGTCCATGGCGTCGGCGGAACCCTCGGCGCGATCCTCACCGGCGTGTTCGCGGTAGCCGCAGTCGGGGGCGTCTCCGGGCTGATCGAGGGCAACGGCAGCCAGGTCCTCAAGCAGCTCGCGGCAGTGGCCGCGGTCTGGATCTACAGCGGCATCGCTACTTTCGTGATCCTCAAGGTCGTGGACCGCTTCGTAGGGCTCCGTGTCGAGGAGTCGGAAGAAGAGGCCGGCCTGGACTCCTCCCAGCACGGCGAGGTCGCCTGGCAGTCGTAGGCCCCGGCCGCGCAGGTCAGATCGGGCCGGCGCCCGTACCGAACGGCAACCCTGGCGTCACCTGGGCGTTACCGATCGTCCACCCGCGCGCTACTGATTCGCGCCGATTCCCCAAATAGACTTCCAGACAGTGAACGGGATCCAAATCCCATTGGTTCAGCCGAAGGAGCCAAGAAGTGATCGCAGCCGCCTTCTTCGTTTTCGCGATCCTGGTCGTGGCCTGGTTCATCGCCCCGTCTCGAGCCGCCGCGGCCGAGTAGCACACGATCTCGACCTCGAGGATCTCGCGGTCATCTCCTGGTTCACCGGTCGGTAGCGGACCGGATCCCCGGTAGATCGCAAACCAGTCCCTTTCCGACATCGACCCGCGCACCTTTCGGCAGGTAGCGCGGGTTGTTGTTTGTCGGCTGGGCCTACTCCGCGTCCTCGAGGCGGTAGCCGACGCCGCGGACGGAGGCCGGGACGGGAGCGCCCGCTTCCTCCAGCTTTGAGCGCAACCGGGCCACGTGGGGCTTGAGCCACTGCGGGTCGGGGTTCGGCTCGCCCGGCCAGCCGGCCGCGAGGAGCGTGGAATGCGAGACGACGTGGCCGGCGGCGGCGACCAGCGACGCCAGGAGGCTGTACTCGGTGCGGGTCAGAATGATCTCCTGGCCGGAGACCGCGGCTGTGTGGCGGCCCCGATCCAGCACGATCTCACCCCAGCGCAACTCGCCGACGCCGTGGGGTTCGGCTTCGTTGCCGCGGCGTCTCATGACGGCGCGGATGCGCGCCAGAAGCTCCTGCTTGCCGAAGGGCTTGACCACGTAGTCGTCCGCGCCCGTGTCCAGGGCCTCGACCTTGGCTCTTTCATCGGACTCGCCGGTCAGGACGATGATCGGCGTCTGGGACATGCGGCGGATGGCCCGGCAGACTTCCACGCCGTCCAGGCCGGGCATGGCCAGGTCCAGCAGGACGAGGTCCGGGCGCTCCTCGCTGAAGCGGCGCAGGGCGGTGTTGCCGTCGTAGGCGGTTACGACGCGGTGGCCGGCGCGCCCGACCAGGGCCGACACGGCGCCGACCATGGCCGGCTCGTCGTCCACGACGAGCACGAGCAGGCTCCTCTCCCCGGGACCCATACCCTTCACCTCAGCCTCCGCTCGACTACCCTTCCGGGCCCGCCTCGGACATCACGCCCGCCTCAGGACCATTTGTTGCGTCAGTCTGCCGCATCTCGGGGATGGCCACCATGAATCTGCTGCCGCCGTACCCATTTGATTCCAACCAGACATGTCCGCCCATCGCGTGCATAAGGCGCCGGGCGGCATACAGGCCGATGCCCGAGCCTCGAGGCCGGTTGGCCGTCCGGACGTAGGCCTCGAAGACGGACTCCCACTCGGGCTCGGGGATGCCCGGGCCGTCGTCGGTGACGAAGACCCGGATCTCGCCGTCGGCCCGCCACATCCCGACGCTCACCGCGCCGCCATCCGGCGAGTATTTGACTTCGTTCTCGAGCAGATGCTCCAGGACCTGGCGGAAGCGGCCCTCGTCGCCCACACCCAACAACTCGTCCCAGGTGCCGGTGCGGCGCAGCGGATGGCCGCGCAGCAGCGGCGCCATCTCGCCGATCGTGTCGTTGACGGCACGCGCGACGTCGAACGGAGCGCGAGCCAGGCCTGCCGCGAGCCCCTCGCCGCGGACGGAGGCGAGGATCGAGTCCACCAGCCGATCCAGCCGGGTCACCTGCGCGATCGCCTGGGCGCGCCACTCTTCGACGAGCTGCGCGTTGGGGCCTGCGGCCGCCGCCTCGGCCGCATCCTCGGGAGCGGGGGAGCCGACCGTGTCCGCGGCGGCGTCGCCGAGCAGGTCCACGTACGCTCGGACTACGGCCAGCGGCGTGCGCAGCTCGTGCGTGACGACGGCCAGCAGTTCGGCCCGGGCGCCGTCCAGGGCGGTCAGCGTCTGAAGCTGCTCCTCGGCCTCGGCCTGCAGGCGGCCCTTCTCGACGATGCCGCCGAGCAGCGCCCCGATCGTGACAAGGAACTCGACCTCCTCCGGAGAGAAGGTGCGCGCCTCGATCGCCTGGACGTTGATGACGCCGATGATCGAATCGTTCCACGGCAGCGGCACCGACAGCATCGAGACGAACTGCGACTGGTCGAAACCGGGGACCCATTTGAAGCGAGGGTCCACCCGAACGTCCGGCGAGGCGACGGGGCGGCCGATCAGCGCGGCCCGGCCCGTCAAGCCCTCGCCCACGGCCATCAACACGGAGCCGACCTGGTCGCGGTCCAGCCCGTTCGTGGCGGCCAGGCGCAGCTGGGCGCTGCCGCGCTCCATCAGGTAGACCGAGCAGACCTCGACGTCCAGGGCGTCGGTGGTGCGGTCGACGATGGTCCGCATCAGCTCGTCCCAGTTGCGGGCGGTGGTCAGCAGCTTGGCGAACTCGTGCAGGAACGAGAGCTCCCGGAGCTTTCG